>VRUJ01000009.1 GCA_019456165.1 Chloroflexota bacterium | reverse complement strand
TCCTTTCTAGCTTTATCACTAAAAGGATACCTGACCTATCTTTTTTTGGAAATTACAGAAACAATGTTACACTAACAAATTTTTCAGGCCAGTGGTATCAAATAATACGATCTCCGATATTAATTACTGATCGGATGCCGATACTATGGCAATATAGTAGTGTTAATCTATCTCCGCAATTAGAGACCTTAAATAAGTATATTTGGTTTACATCCAGTCGCGGTTTGGTTAGCCTTGATTTGAATACGAACCAATGGTGTTTGATATCAACATTATCTATTATGGCAATTGCGGAAGACAGTCAGCATAATCTTTGGGTTGTCGGAGAAGGCCAGATTTATAAATATCAAATAGAACCAAAATAATTACCTGTTGATAATTGTGAACCCACCGAACCTCCCCTGCCAAAATTCACGGGCGCGACATACCTCTACGACGGTGATGGCAACATTGTTAAATCTGTGGTCAATGGCATATCCACCTACTACGCGGGTGGTCATTACCATGAGGAGGTTGGTAGACGACAATACAGTCAACCTGAAATAAATGAACACTAAAACCTGGGTTAAAATACCCCCACTATGACAATCACACACCGACAACGCATAGAGACCTGCCTGTCCGGGGAGCAGCCCAACCGCCCCCCTGTGGCCTTATGGCGCCACTTCCCGGTGGAAAACCAGACAGGCTCCGGTCTGGCCGCGATCTCAGTGGCCAAATGGTTCTTACCATACGGAGAGGTGTACTAAAGTGTGATTGAGGGGGGAGCTAACAGCATATTATAATTAGGAATCTACTTAGCAAATTTTTTGTGATTATATATGTGTTAATTCAGACATTTTGTGCAACGAATGAGGAGATAAATTATGCAGCTTGTAGTAAACCCAGAAGAATTGTTCCGTCTCGATTTCGATGCAATTGTTGATGAAGCAAAACGTCAAGAAGAAATTAATCCCATCAACATAGGCGAATTAGCAATTGCCAATTCTGCTCATATGTTTTTTGATTCCCAAGTACTACGTATAATCAGAGAAAACGATTGGGTATTTGATTCGGCGCGTAAATTTACAGAAGAATATTCGGATTACTGTTTTAGATATCTTAAATCCGCTGGGATTCAAACATATCAAGTTCAGATGTCTTCAATAGAACTTAAGGAGAAAGTGAGAAATCTCGTAATGCGAATTGCTCAGCAAGGGGCCATCAAAACAGCTGGGAAGATAAATTTGACCAAAGCGAGCGATTTTTTTGAGCTTACAGATATGTCAAAACTCGAAAGGAATGTTCGCAAAGAAGTCCAGCAACTATACGAAGAAGCAAAAGAGCATGAGGATAACCAATTTTGGGTTACTCTTCAGAACATCCGAGAGCTGTATGAATTTGTACTTCCGAGAGTCATGTTTGTTGTTCGTCGTGTGATAAAGATAATGGATGGTATCTACCCTTCAGAAAATGATAAAGTTCTTAGTGATATTTCGATAAATCTTGATTGGTATGAATCCAAAGTTACGGATTCCCATGGTTTATACCCCATCCTGAAAAAGTTACGCCCTTTTTATCGGGTTGCTCAAAATGTCTCTAGTCATCATGAAGGCTTCCAATGGGATGCCGAGGACAATTTGGTAGTATTAGCAGATGTGACAACACAGATCTCAATCTCTGTACATGAGTTTCAACAAAATTTTCGTTATCTTTTGTACCTGAGTGAATTCGGTTTGCTGGGAATCTTGAGTGCATATTGTGGAATAGAGAAAGGTGAGACTTCAAACGAGCTAATTAGAAAGTATGCAAAAACCTTTCCCGACCAATTTCCAGAGGGAATTCCTGGAAGGGTGGAGTATTATGTTAGTTGAGGATCATTATTATATTGAGCCGGGGAACATCACGGATTTGAGTTTATGGCCAATAAAATGCTAGAAAACTTGAAAAAAATTAAATAATAATTTTCGACGAATCAATTTTGGATCCTGGGTTAAAATACCACCACTATGACAATCACACACCGACAACGCTTAGAAGCTTGCCTGGCTGGGGAGCTCCTCGACCGCCCACCGGTGGCCTTATGGCGCCACTTCCCGGTTGACGACCAGACAGGCTCCGGCCTGGCCGCGGCTACGCTGGCTTTCCAAAAAACCTATGATTTCGACCTTGTCAAAGTGACCTCATCCTCGGGCTATTTTGTGTATGACTGGGGCGTGCAGGATGCCTGGCGGGGCAACTTTGAGGGCACACGCGAATCCACTCACCTGGCGGTCAACTCGCCCCAGGATTGGGAAAACCTGCCTATCCTGGACCCACAAAAGGGCGCTCTCGGAGAACAGCTGGCCGCCTTTCAAGCGATCACGAGCGCGCTTGGCCCTGATACGCCCGTGATACCCACGATCTTCAACCCGCTTTCGACAGCCAAGAAATTGGCCGGTCAGGAAAGATTGCTTGAACATCTCCGGCAGCGCCCAGAAGAGCTGCATAAAGGGCTGGAGATCATTACAGAGAGCACGCGCCGGTTTATCGAGGCAGCCATTGCTACTGGCATCGCGGGGGTTTTCTTCGCCGTGCAGCATGCCCAAAAGGAAGTGCTGACCCCACAGGCATACTCCGAATTTGGCCGCGCTTACGATCTGCCAGTCCTGGAGGCAGCCTCGCCTCTATGGCTCAACATGCTGCACTTACACGGCAGCCAGGTAATGTTCGATGAGTTGGCAGACTATCCCGTATCTGTGATCAATTGGCATGACTTGGAGACCGAACCCAGCTTATCGCAGGCTCTGGAGCGTTTTTCCGGGGCAGTATGCGGTGGATTGCGCCAATGGGATTCCATGGCGTTGGGTACTCCCCAACAAGTACACGCCGAGGCGCAGGCGGCTGTGAAAGTAACGGGTGGAGACCGCTTCATTTTAGGGACGGGCTGCGTTACCCCCATCATCGCCCCGCACGGAAACTTGATCGCCGCTAGAGAAAGCGTAGAGATTTAGGTTGGCGAATTAATATTAGTTTTTTTCCACTAATCAATACCAGCTTCCGCCAGCTTTGGTTCAGTACGCTTTCCGAACAGGACCCATAGACCCCAAAGGATCCCAGGGACTAAGGCAGACCAGGTTAGGGCTCCTATAATATCTGCGACCTCCAGCCCGGAATTATCCAAAGCCCAACCGCCTGCCATTGAACCTATCGCGCTGGCTAGTGTAAATAAGGCAAACTCTGAGGAAAATACTCGTCCCCTCACACGATTAGGAACGAGCTGCAATAGAAGCTGGGCGCTGAAAACCCAGTTGATACCCACGCCAAAACCGCGTAGAAATGTACCTATGAGTACAATCGGGAAGCTTTGGAGGGTAGCAGTGATTGCCAATCCGGTGGCCGCGATTGCATAACCGATAACGATAGCCCAGCGCATGTCATGATAGCGGTCTCCGGTGAAACGACGCGCAAAGATGGGTCCAATCCCGGTGCCGATACCCACACTCATGTACATCCAACCCAGGCTGATGCCTCCCCCTTCTCCGATTACGAAGATCTCCTTTGCAACCACAACCTGAACCACCTGAAAAACCCCGCTTATTGCTAAGGCGGCAGCAGCCTTCAGCAGAGCGGTCATAAAGATGTCTACGTGCTTAGTAAGATAGCGCAGCCCGTCAACATACTGGCGCAGGGAAGCCGAGATGCTGGTCTTGACCTCGGAGAGGCCGGAACTTAGCTGGTATTTAACTTTGTAGACGAAGACCGCCGAGACGAAGAAAGTCAGGGCGTCAATGACAAAGGATGGGTAAATCCCCCAGATTCCCGCAGATAAACCTCCTAGAGCAGCGCCAACAGCCAGCATCACAGACCAGGTAGCAGAGGAAAGGGCGTTGGCAGCCCCAAGCTCTTGAGGCGAGACAATGTCTGGAAGGATGGCCGCTCGTGCGGGGAAAAATACACCGCTGAGACCAAGCTGGATGGCTGTTAGGCTATATAACAGCCAAACGTGTTCGGGTTTGCGCACTAGCAGGAGGCCAAGCACGGTCAGACCCCTAATAATATCTGTCAGGATTAGCAGCTTACGCCTATCGTAGCGGTCGACCCATACCCCGGCTAGTGGGCTGATCAGGAAAGGCGCTAGCATGCGCACAACGAATAGACCGCCGACTGCGATGCCGGTCTCAGTAAGTTGCGCTATCAAGGAAGCCGAAGCGATCAGGTTGAACCAATCACCCAGCAGGCTGACTATCTGACCGAGCCATAAATTTCGGAAGTTTGCGTTGCCCCGAATTAAGGAGATGTAGCCGGTGGATGTTTGGGATGGGGCAGTGGTTTCGTTCAATATGTGGCTCCTTGAATTTGTGTTATTGGTTTTTGAAACAATTGACTTCTTTTGCCCTAACTGAGGAATACCAATGATTTATTATAGCAGTTGCTTCCTTATTCTATAAAACGGCTGATGTGAATCAGACTGGTTTGTGCCTGATTTTACTTAAAAGCCCTCAAATGTTGAGATATCAAACACAATATAGGCATTGATACCTTCAATAGTTGCTAATATTTTTTTATGTAAATCTATTTCAAACCAAGCATATCATATTATCCGCGTTTATCTGTATTTATCTGTGGTGAAATTGGTTTTTTCAATACCATGTTTATGCGGATGCAGATTGTAAAGTGAATAACCGCAGATGAACGCGGATGGACGCAGATAAAAAAATATTATCAAAACGGCTGATGTGAATAAGTCTGGTTTTTTACTTAATTTTTACTTAAAAACCCTATATTTTTGAGATATCAAAAAATATAGGGGTTTATACCTTCAATAATTGCTAATAATTCTACCTAAATCTATTTTACATCAAGCGTATAATAAGTTATCTAGTTGGCAAATTCAAATCTGCTTGTTAATAGCTATTCAGGATAAAATCGTTTGTTAACCCCTGAGAATATTATCAACCTGCCTTATTCCTCCGAACTTACCAGGGCCGGAATCACCTATGTTTCCCGCCGTCTGCCGTGGCTGTCAACCAGGAAATCAGGGTCTGATTTTGATAAGCTGCGTTCTGTGGTGGCTGAGAAAGCGGTTGAACTTGCCTTCCGTCGGTACCTGGTATCAGAGCAAGTGCCTCACCAGGCGGTGGAGTCAACCTCTTTTACTGAACTAGATTATTTCGACATCGCTTTAGGGGGCAGACGTTGTAATTTAATCACCGCGTTGATCTCACGAAAAAAAGATGTGCACAAGATGCAGGGGAATCCAGAATTAATACTGGGGGAATCGGGGTTAGTTCCTAAAGATCGATTTGTCACCGCGCCTCAAAGCACTGAAGATATATTTATATTTGCTTTTCTCAGCGGGTTGGTGATGCGCCGCTGGGACCAAATTCAGAAAGCACACGAAGCTGGTCAGCAGCACTATTTGTTTTTCCCATTGCCACAAGCCTGGTCACAGCCTACACGTTGGGTATCGTTTGGTTCGATAGCTCTAAAATCAGATAATTCTGAGACTGTTAAGGTCGAACTTGGCGGGCAGGATTTTAGGCGCGCATTTTGTTCTGAAGAGTTGAATCTAGCTCCTCGCCAGCGGGTGGCTGCGCAGGTTGACTACCATGCAATAACCCATTTGCACATTGACCATGCACCAGATGGAACAGTGGGCGTTCACAGTCCTATTTTGGATAAGACGGTTCTCATTCAGCCCCGCCAATGGAGAAATTTATGGGTGTATGGTCAACAGATTCGGTTGGTGGGATATCTGCCGCGCAGTGAATATCTAAACCGTGCAAAGCACTTGCCTCCTGGCAGCCAAGTTATACAAGCCTCGGGACGGACAACTGAGCAATATCTAACGCTTCCGGTTAAAGAATTACGCCCCATTTCAGATCTATTTGATAGGGCGCGCCGATGGGCTCATCGCTGATGGTCAGCCTCATTATCTTCATTCTGCCTACTTATAGATGCGTATGCAAGAAAAAGCCATAATTGGTCTTCCCTTTTTTAATAATTTAGTGTACAATTGTTCTGTAATTAGTCGGTGAGTGTTTTCATAGCCTTGCTCCAGACGGCCTTCGTCTGGAAACTAAGATAGCCCACTCATTGGAAAGGAGATTCCCCCACATGATGAATAATTGAATATTGATGCCTTTTCCTATGGATAGCATATGGCTATCTAGTCTTGTTAACTATGGTTCGAATTATTAATTGAAAGGATAAGTGAGATGTCTTACCAAAAGATTGTTATTGTTGGAAATCTAGGAAAAGATCCAGAAATGCGCTACACACCCGGCGGCCAGGCAGTCACAAATTTTTCCGTTGCTACAAACCGCCAATATACTTCCTCAAGCGGTGAACGTGTAAAAGAGACAGTTTGGTTCCGCGTTTCTGCGTGGGGTCGCCAAGCCGAAACCTGTAACCAATATTTGAGCACCGGAAGTCAGGTGTTGGTTGAAGGGCGTATGACTCCGGATAAGGAAACAGGCGGTCCACGTATCTGGGAGACCAATGAAGGTTCGCCGCGTGCAAGTTATGAAATTACCGCCGGGCGTGTTGTTTTCCTCACCAGGAAAGGTGATGACCAAGAAGCTTTTCAAGGCAGTGGTCCTGAACCCGAAATTGTCGAAGATGAAATACCATTTTAGTTTAGAGAATAATTTTATTCTCTAGATTAAGCTAAATAATAAGAGCAATCATCGCAGGCGGCTGCAAATCTCGCTTGATTCTTCAGGCTAGCATTCTGGCGACTCAGGCAGATGTAAATAGAAGCTGAAACTGCGATCGTAATAAGGAGCATCTTTATGTCCGAACCTTCTGACCCTGCCAAAAAGAAACCCAAGAAAAGACCACTTCCTAAACAGGTGAAATTGGAGCTTCCGCCAGATATGGTTCCCTTGTACGCCAATCTGGTGCGTATCGCCCACTCGCCCTCGGAACTGGTTTTTGATTTTTCGCGCCTGCTTCCTGGTGATAAAAGCGCGTCTGTTCTATCAAGGGTGTTGATGTCACCTCTGAGTGCAAAGTTGCTTCAACGAGCATTAGCAGAGAATCTGGCTAAATACGAAACTGTCTTCGGAGAGATCTCGATTCCCCAAAAGAAATCTTTAGCGGATTACCTCTTTAAGCCAAATCCAAATGATCCAGAGTCACCCGAGGAAGAAAAATAGCCATGCACCAGCTAGAAAAAATTGCAGACCAGATCCATTCAGATTTTGATGCCCATACCGCTGTGCGTGACCAGGCGCTATCTCAAACGCGCACACTTACCAGACATTGCGCTCATTCCATCCGCGCGATCCATCGCGATGAAGTGGAGGAAGCCGAAGAGCTTCTTGGCGAAGCGCGCCTAATAGTAGACTCCTTACATGAAAGCCTCAGCGAATACCCCAGCGTTTTCCATGCAGGCTATACTCAAGACGCATTCAAAGAATTTGCTGAAGCAAATATCGTTTTTGCCTTGATCAAAAACGGAGATTTACCCACCCCGCAGGAGTTGAGGCTGGAAAGCGCTACTTATCTCAAAGGGTTGGCGGAGGCTGCTGGGGAACTGCGCCGCCGCTGCTTGGATATTTTGAGACAGGGGCACTCGCTTGAGGCTGAACGCCTTCTCAACCACATGAACGAAATCTATGCTGTTCTAGTCACAATGGATTATCCTGACGCGGTCACCAAAGGCCTGCGGCGATTAACGGATATCTGCCGAGGCGTCACCGAGCGTACTCGTGGAGATGTCACACTCAGCTTCAGGCAAGAACGCCTGGAGGAACGTCTCCGCAGCTTAGAAGACCGCCTGGAAGTATTTTCGGAAGGTGATGCCTCCAACGGCTAAATTTACCATGCGCACGATAAAAGCATCTGAGATTGGCACATTTTTATATTGTCAACGGGCCTGGTGGTTTCAACAACAAGGTATCGAGTCCGAAAATATTTCTCAGTTAGCATCCGGTACTGAGATTCATAACGAGCATGGGCGAACTGTAATGATTGCTGGCTGCCTACGCGTGACTGCTTATGGATTGTTGCTGGCCTCGCTGCTGCTGCTGGTGGCGCACTATACTATCCAGGTGCTTTGAGGGCGAACTTTTCTGATGCTGCTTACTGCCGCTTTGTTCTTGTTTTTATTGGCCCTGGTACTGCTTTGGCAGTCTTCACGACAACAACATGCAGCTGGACTTCCGGGTGGGCGCGTGATCTACACCGATACGCGTGGCTGGGGCGAGGTTGAAAAGCCGCTTTATGACCCGGTGGTCGGGTTGACTGGCCGGCCCGATTATTTGGTGAAGAAGGGTAAGGATGTCATCCCGGTTGAGGTGAAAACCAGCCGCACGCCAGATGCGCCCTACGACTCGCATATATTCCAGCTGGCGGCTTACTGCTTGCTGGTTGCACGCGGGATGAAGCGGCGTCCTCCTTATGGAATACTGCATTACCCGAAACGAACTTATGCTGTCGATTACACGGAAGCATTAGAAACCTCTCTATTGGACTTGCTTGTAGAAATACGCAATCTTGAGCGTAATGAGGAAGCCTATCGTTCCCATGAGCAGCTACCCCGGTGTAACAGTTGTGGTTTTCGCAATGATTGTGACCAACGTCTATAGTAGTTATGCAGTAATGCGAGTGATAAATGAATAAACACAAGGATATTTTTCACAGAATTGCCGTAGTTTCGCATCCAAGCCTTGCTGAGGCGATTGAAACTGCTCCCAAAGTATTGAGCTTTCTGGAGGGTCTGTGCGAAGTGACCAGCTACGCATCATTGGACGAAGACACTTTGCTTAAAAGCATGAAGAATAATGAACACGATCTATTGATTGCCCTGGGCGGCGACGGCACTGTTTTACGTGCTGGACGTTTGTGTGCTCCGTACAACATTCCAATTCTGCCAATAAATTTCGGGCGTTTTGGTTTTTTGATTGAAGTAAATGCAGATAGCTGGGAAGAGACATTGACAGGTCTTTTTTCAGGAGATTTCTGGTTTGAGGAACGCATGATGTTAAATACGGAGCACTGGCGGGATGACGAATCTTTGGGGACTTGGGAAGTGTTGAATGAGGCCATGGTCGGCCGAGGAGATGTGGCTCGGCCAGTACATTTAATAACCAGTCTGGATGGCAGACCATTAACCACATACGTTGCTGATGGTCTGATCGTTGCAACTGCGACAGGTTCCACCGCTTATGCTCTGGCCGCGGGCGGCCCTATCCTACCCCCAGAGCTGCGCAATATCCTTATCATGCCGGTAGCGCCGCACCTTTCTGTAGATCGAGCTATAGTCTTGGCAGAAGGTTCTACCGTCACAGTGGAAGTGGGTGATAACCAGCGGGCAGTTCTAAACCTGGATGGACAGCTTCCTGTTGAGCTTACCACGGGAGACCGTATTACAGTGCGCGCCAGCAAATATTCAGTGCGGTTTGTACGTTTTCAGGACCCAGGTTATTTTTACCGCCATTTGATAAAATTGATGGATCAAAATCCATCTGCACGAGCAAATTAATGGAGAATGCCCCGCACACAACCACCTACTGCGAAAATCACCCTGACCGGGAAACTGGTCTGCGCTGCAACCGTTGTGAAAAGTTGATTTGCGCTGAGTGCGCCGTACACACCCCTACTGGGTACCGCTGTAAGGATTGCATCCGCTCCCACCGCAAATCTTTCGAAACGGCAGAGGTACAAGATTACATTTTGGCATTTGTTGTCGCTGCTGTTTTATCTGCGGTAGGCAGCCTCATCGTCGCAAGAATCGGATTTTTTACCATCTTCCTTGCTCCAGCTGCGGGGTCTTTGATTGCGGCTGCTGTGAGGGCGGTGATAAAAAAACGCCGGTCGAACCTTCTCTTCCAGACGGTGGTTGTTGGAGTTGTAATTGGGGCTATGCCATATATTGCTATGGGGTTGTTTGCCCTGTTATTTGGGGGTGGTATGGGGTTTTTATTTAACATTGTTTGGCAAGTCGTGTATACTTTTATGGCTACTTCTACTGTCTATTACCGCTTATCAGGAATAAGCCTCGGCAGGTAAAACATGCTTGTTGAACTGCGCATCGAAAACTTCGCCATCATAGACCGCTTGGAAATAGAATTTGGGGCCGGTTTCATCGCGTTTACCGGTGAAACTGGCGCGGGTAAATCGATAATCATTGATGCTGTTGAGACGCTCCTGGGTGTGCGAGCTGATGCATCTTTCATCCGAACTGGGGTGAAATCATCCAGTGTGGAGGGCACCTTCCGCGTGCGGGAGCAGACGCGTCAAACAATTCATGCCATCCTGAATCGGGAAGAATTAATGGACGATCCCGACTACCTCACCTTGCGACGCGAATTTCGTACACAGGGACGCAATGTCGCGCGGGTCAATGGACGCACCGTCAAACTCAGCTTGCTGCGTGAACTGGGCGAAATATTGATAGACGTGCATGGTCAATCAGAGCATCTCTCTTTGCGGCGCGTCAAAAACCATTTAGGATTGTTGGACCGTTTTGCAGAGGTTGATGATTCGCTAGCGGATTATCGTAAAACATACGAGGCGCTGCGTGAATTGCGCAGTGAACTGAGCGCTTTACGCGAGGCAGAAAGCGACGCTGTAAGGCGAGCAGAACTTCTGGCTTTCCAGGTTGACGAAATCACGGCAGCCAATCTCCAGGCTGGTGAGGAAGAGGACCTGAGGGAAGAGCGCACCAGGCTGGCTAACGCAGAGAGCCTGGCAAACCTGGCCAACACTGCCCTGGCTGCTTTGGATGATACTACCCCGGATGCACCCGCAGCCACAGATCGTATGGGCGAGGTGGTCAAAGCGTTGCAAGACTTGAGCAAAGTTGATGAATCTCAGGCCGAGTTTAATGAAAGTGCTCAGGAATTGTTTGACGGCCTGACCAATTTAGCCAGAGAACTGCAGGGCTACCTTGAAATAATTGAATTCAACCCCAAGCGCCTGGAGGAAGTCGAAGAGCGCCTGGAGCTATTACATAACCTCAAGCGCAAGTATGGTGAGGGTATACTCGAAATATTGGCATTCGGTGAGCAAGCTCAGGAAGATTTAGACGCTATCACTCACGCTGAGGAACGTCTGGCTGAATTGGAGGCAAGGGAAAACACGTTACTGCAAGCAATTGGAGAAAAAGCAGAATTACTTTCCACGAAAAGACACAACGCGGCCGATAAACTTAGCACGGATATCGAGGTGCAGCTAAATGATCTGCGCATGGCTGGAGCCCGGTTTGGTGTTGATTTCAAAACACGACCAGATCCAAATGGTATCCAGGTTGGGGATGATGAACGCCTGGCTTTCGACTCTAATGGCTTCGAGAGCGTGGAATTTTTGGTGGAGCCGAACCCAGGAGAAGGGCTTAAACCACTGGCTAAGATCGCCTCTGGAGGAGAGACTTCCCGCCTGATGCTTGCCTTGAAGAACGTGCTGGCTCATGCCGACCAGACTCCCACTCTGATATTCGATGAGATAGACCAGGGTATCGGTGGGCGGGTGGGGGCTGTGGTGGGACAAAAATTGTGGAATCTGGGCCGTGAACATCAAGTTTTGTGCATCACCCACCTGCCTCAGTTGGCTGGTTTTGGCGAGCAGCATTTCAAGGTAGATAAATTGGTCAAGGATGGGCGCACGATCACACAAGTAAAGAAATTAAACGGGGAAGCGCGTTTGATGGAATTAGCGCTGATGTTGGGGGAAGTCAGCGAGGGTACACTGCAATCGGCCAATGAGATCCTGCAAACGGTAAACAAAGCAACTTCGGCGGCGGGTTAGGATTGGGGGTATTTTAAACAAATGGGTGTAAAAAAGGAACCACACGATATAGAAACGACATATTTGAATAATATTATCCCGGAAATCTTTAATTGAGAAAATAAGGTAATTATGGATCCAATTTCAATAAAAGCAATTTCATTCATAGCAAATAAACTCTTTACATTTGCGGTTGAAAAAGTTGTAAGCCCATCGCTAGATAAAAATAGGTTGAGAAAGGCAATTCATCAGGCGACATTAGAATCATATAAGAAAGCAACTATTGACCACCCACAAACTGTTTACGCTATTGAAGACGTGGATTATTTACGAAGAACTAGAGTTGAAAGAGAATTAATTAAATTAATTCATCCATCTGAACAACCTCAAATTGAAATTTTATGTGAAGAATGGGGGAAACATTTTAATTATTCGTTAACTTCGAATCGAGTTGGGGATTCAAATATTGTTCTTTCGTCATTTCTTCGTGATTTAAATAAGCGTTTACGTGACATCGATGAACTAAGGGAACTTCTTCATCAAAAAGACACTTTTAATTTTATTGTTGAAGCGACTGATAGTTTTCGAAATTTACAACAGGGTGTAAATTTATTAGTAACTCAAGCTGAAGAACCTGAACCTGGTCAATCTGATTTTCCTGAGAACGAGCAAGAATACAATGCGATAATTGATGTGTGTTTGAGTCTAAAGAATCGATTCAAAACAAACGCGGCATTAGAACAGCTTCTATTGTTAGAAGAATCGTTAATAGGTGAAGAGGTTTCTAATGATTTGAGATTTCGAATAAATACAAATATTGGAGGTTGCGAATTAGAAATTGGGAAGCAGAAAAATGCTATTGACCGATTTAAAAAAGCTTTCGAGTTGAATCCGGATCATCAAAAGGCGCTTGCCAATTTAGCATTAGCGCATTTATTAAATGCGGAACTAGATGAAGCGATAAAGGTCGCTGATAAATCTTTAGAAATGGGGGGAGAAAAAACACCCGCGATGTCTATTAAATTACAAGCATTAGCTCAAAAGAGAAACTATGAAGATCTAGATGATTTAATAGAAGAAGAATTTATAAACAAGATAGATTATGTTCGTGCTTTAGGAGTCATTTTTCTCAGAGGAAAGCGTTACAAAGAAGCTGAGAAGTATTTCCGTTTATCCTTAGCACAAGATGATACTTCTGCTTATACGAGACTGTATTTAGTAGAATCGATCTTCGCTCAATTAATTGAGATGGATAATAGTAGAGCATTTGAAAACCCTGTGAAAAATCAGGAGGTACAAGATAAAATAGATGAAGGAATTGAGTTATCTAATAAAGCTTTTGAAATTTCCAAATCCTCTGACAATCCGATAATAGTTCCAGATATCCTTGCAACCCGGGCGGCTCTGAGAGGATTTATTGGTGATATAAAAGGTGCAAAAAAGGATTTATTAAAGGCCCAAGAAGTTGATCCAAACAACATTTTAGTATTACATAATCTTGCAGTACTTTACTTGCATGATAGAGAATTCAAGAATGCAAATGATTATTTAGAACGAATTCCTCCATCGTACAGAAAAGACCACAATCTCAATTTAGCAATGGCTGAGGCAAATATTGGGCTAAAGAAATATGATGATGCGATCAGAATTGTGGAAGAGGAATGTGGCGAAAAAATAACGAGTGACAACCTTCTGTGCCTGACAATAAAAGTCAAAGCACTATTTGGAAAAGGGGCTATCCAGAATGTATTAGATATTAAAAACCAATTGATATCAGGACTTGAACCATCAGCAGACGTATTTGAAACAGTGGCTTTTATTGACAACATGCTTGGAAATCAACAAGAAGCATTAAAAGATTTATTACTTGCTTACAAAATTGCAGATAAAGACGAAAAACCTCGAATATGTATACGTATTGCGAACCATAATTATTATTCCCATGATTTTTCAGAAGCAATCAAATGGTTCGAGAAAATTAAAGAATTCGTATATTCTCAGGGATTTTTGGTTGAGCAATTCGCAATTTCTCTCTACCAAGAAAATAGATTGAATGAAGCGTATGATGTCGCAAAAAAGGCTAGAGAGTCTGGTATTGCAACAAATAAAACAATTGAACTTGAAGCTTGGTTGGCTGAATATCGAGGGGATTTAGATCAAGCATTTTTTCTAGACGGCCTTTTAGTCGGACTAGAGCCATCTAGAATAAAGCATTTGGTAGAGAGAGCGAGATTAACCTTAAAGAGGGATAATCCATCAAAAGCACAAAAGATTTTAGAGAGCATAAAAGTTAAAAAAATAGAAGATTCTATCGATTTTATACGAATTGCAGATTTATTTTTGCGGCTGAATAATTGTGAATTAGCATTAGAATTAGCATACATCGGTAGGATAAAAGGAATAAATTTTCCGGAGATTCATTTGGGTTATGTTTCTATAATGTTACGTGTTGATAACACAAAAGTGGATTTAGATCCAAATTCTATTATTGAAAATACAGCAGTCCTATTAGAATCAGATGAAGGGGAAAAATGGATGAAGGTAATTAAAGGTAATGAAATAGATGAATCTCTACGGGAAATTTCCCCTGAAAGTGATCTTGGTAGTAGGTTAATGGGGAAAAAGGTTGGTGATAAAGTAGTATTGCGTGAAGGACCACTTGAAACTTTGTCCTATAAGGTGAAAGAAATTCAAAGTATTTATGTTCGGGCATTTCAAGAATCGATGGATGAGTTCGGAACACGGTTCCCTGACCACCAAGGATTGCATAGATTGAAAATCGTTGGGGGGGATTACACGAAGTTTTTAACTCTAATTGCCCGTCAAAGTGAATTTGCAGAAGCTGTTTATCAGTTTTATCACTCTGGAGGAATTACACTTGAACGTTTTGCAAATCTAATCGGTAGGGGGCAAATCGATGTTCTAAGTGGTCTTACTTCTGAGGTAAACCACAGGATATTCTCAAGTATTGGAAATAAAGAAATTCAAGAATTGGATAATGAAATTGCAACGAATACCCAAATGATTACAATGGGTGTAAGTAGTTTGGTTGTGCTTTCAGCGCTGGATTTGTTGCAAGAGGTACATGAAAGGTTTGAAGAAATCTTTGTTCCCCAACAAGCACTAGATGAGATTAGTTCTACAATAGATAGTAGGGAAATAGAACGAAGACAAGGCAGCAAAACAATTTTCTATAAAGAGGGCAGCTTTTTTTCAGAAGAAATTGGCCCAGAGAAAGTTGAATTAGGTGTTAAAAAGCTTGAGAAAGTTCGCAATTTCTTAACAAATAAATGTACTGTTATCTCAATTGCACCTGAAAATATGGATTATTTACAGGAAGGAACTGATTCGATTTCATATCCAGGGTTAGTTTCAATGGCAACAGTTCTAGTTGCGAAACAAACAATTTCACCTTTATGTGTTGATGATTTCCGTCTTCGTCATTACGCGATGAATTCTCATGGGTTAGTCAGCTTATGGTCACACCCATTAATAAAAAATTTGCATGATATTAAATTGATTGATTTTGACCGATATTTGGATCATAGTATCGATTTAATTCTCGCGAATTTCTACTTTGTTCCATTTAATTGCGAGATGCTAATGCGTGCTGTAATAAATAATAATTTTCAGGTAAATCCCCGATTGGAAAAAGTATTCTCTATGTTGAAGGGGCCAGATACAATCCAAGCAGATGCTATTTCAATTGCTAGTCACGTGATTAGGAATATTTGGCTAAGCCCAATTATCGGTTTTCAAAGAAGAGAAATACTCTATATGGTATTAAGATGTTTGGTACATGGCCGAATACCAATATTTGTGTTGAGTAATTTGATTGAAGTGCTGCAGGGAGAATTTGCTTTAGTAAGTCACTTGTACAGTCAAGTCCACCAAGAGATTATTAATTGGTTTCGAATTCATAGCGTTTAGCGAGAAATTCAAATCAGTCGTCAGAGAACGTCAAAATGTGTTATTGCTGATTCTTGGTAAGAGATTATTGTCAGATTTTCTAGGTTAAAATTCGTATGTCGTTACCCCAAATAATCACGTAAATGCCGGCTGCGGGTGGGGTGGCGCAGTTTGCGTAACGCTTTGGCCTCAATTTGGCGGATGCGTTCGCGGGTGACCTTGAAATATTTGCCCACCTCTTCCAAAGTGTGATCTTTGCCGTCAATCAAACCGTAGCGCAGTTCCAGGACCTCGCGCTCACGCTCGGTGAGGGCAGCCAGCGCGCTTTGAACCTGTTCGCGCAGGATCTCTCTTGCGGCTGCGTCCATGGGCTGCAAGGCTTCCTCATCCTCGATAAAATCTGCTAACTGGCTGTTGTCTGTACCACCTACTGGGCTTTCTAAAGACATTGGTTCCTCAGCAGCACGCCGGATTTGATTTACTCGTTCTGTGGCGCGCGCCCAACGCCGGGATATCTCCAACGGTATGAGAGTATCCTGCTCCTTGGCTTTTTGGATGGCTGCCAAATCAGCTTTTTCCAGAAATTCGGTCTCTAGTGCAATTTCCTCGCTGGTAGGTTCGCGGGAAAATTTTTGGGTGAGGTCGCGTTGGATTCGTATCAGGCGTTGAATTGATTCAAGTAGGTGTACTGGGATTCGGATAGTACGAGCCTGGTCAGCGATTGAACGTGTGATCGCTTGGCGGATCCACCAGGTGGCATAGGTGCTGAATTTATAGCCCCGTGTGGGATCAAATTTGTGGACCGCTCTCAAAAGACCGATATTTCCTTCTTGTATTAAGTCTTCAAAACTGCTGCCCCGATTAGTATATTTCTTCGCAATACTGACCACCAATCTCAGGTTGGCGCTGATGATGCCATCTTGTGCTTCTTTAGAGCGAATCTTAACATTATCTAATTCTCTATGTAACTCCTCATCCGAAGGTAGGTAGCGATAAAAAATACGCCTGGGCGGGAATTTGCTTTTCCCCTGGATAAAGGCCGCTAATTTTTTCGCAACTGAAGGTGGCAGGACGAAAAATCCCACAAATACAGTAAATGCATTGCGCGCAACCCCGTCCCAAAGATCATCTTTCGACCATAACCCGTTGTCGAGATATGAACGCAGGTAAGACGGCAAAGGTAATTCCCAGGTCTGCTGCAGACTTTGCGCCTCTTGTAAAATGGGGAAGAGTTCTGGAGCTTCTAATCCTAATCGTTTAGTGTCTTCTAGGATGCGTTTCCATGCAGTCGTAATATCGTTAAACATTACCTTATAAATCATTTGTGGCTTTTTCTTCCCTTGTCTGGAAACGGGATGTTGGCGGCTAACCACTTCTAGTCGCTTTGAGGCTGCCACGCGCGTCGACAACCAGAATTCGTGGGAGACATCCAAAAGATCAACCTGACCGATCTCTTTTAGGTATAAGCGTACAGGGTCATCCCCCAATTCGATGGAGATGTCCGCTGGAGCGGCGGTTTTCTTAACCTTTTCTTTTACCAGCTTTGAAAGCTTTTTGGCCTCTTCGACCAACTCTTGCGCATTCGGTTCTCCATCGAGGCCATCCAATTCAAACTTCACTTCAGCAATTTCATCCCCTTCTAAAGGGACAGCTTCTTCATTGAAGGTTTGCTCAGCTTGTGGTTTACCGGTAGGGTTCTTTTGCGGCTTATCTGCCTTTGTGGTCATCGGGCTAGCCTTTTGCCTAACTTTTTGATAATGAGCGGTTGGTGTACTTTTCACTTGCTTTATTCAATAAGAATGTTGCGCTATTATATTTTAATATTGGTTGCTGGTACTGGCTGGCTTTAAGGTCACCTTTTTCCTGGGCTTCTTCTTGCAAAAAGCGCAGTTGCTCACCGTACTGCTTAAGGTTTTTTAACCGCATGGTGAGTATCGCACGCAGCAAGTCTTCTAATACTTTTTCTTCGTTGGGGTCTAGCTGTTCTGATTTGACCAAGATTTCATCAGCTATATCGATTATGGGTAGCGGCAAGTTATCCAAGGCAAAATTGAGCGGTTCAAGATAATCCTGCTCTAGAGATTCCAGCGAAACCCTGAACATAACCTGATGGTCAGTAAGTTGAAAATCTTGTGAAGAAATACGCTCTAAACCAGCCTCCTGAAGAGCTCGGTCCACGCGGTAGAGCAACTCTGGGTGGCGCATGATGATTCCCAGCGAGTGTGCTTCGAGTTGTTTGAAGTTGTTTTGTAAGATGGAGACTTGATGCTTGGTTTTCCCCTCACTTGAGGAGGTTGTCGGAGCACTCTCAGCTGTTCTTCTGCGGCGGGTTCGTTTTGTGGGTTTTGGTAATTCGCTTAACAACGCACGCTCGTCCACCCGCAAGAGACGCGCTAGTCGCTGGATGTAGGTGTCGCGCTCAATTGCGCTGGGCACGTCTTGGATTAGCGGCAGTACTTGAGAAGCAATCTCGGTTTTTTCTTTAGGATTGTTCAGATCATGCCCCTCAACCAGGGTTTCCATAACGTGTACCACAATCGGGCGTGCAGCCTCGAGAATAAGCGGCCATTGTGAAGGATCTTCCCGGATGACATCGTCTGGGTCTTTCTCTTCTGGTAGGGTGGTAACGCGAATATCGGCTTGCAGCCGTGCTTCGTGTTTCAGTAATCCGCGCGCATCAAAAGAGGGATCGCTTTGGCGGTCCATGGTTTCACGGGCAATCTGTAAACCGCGCAGGGTGGCGCGTGTTCCGGCTGCATCCGCGTCCAGAGCCAGCACGATGCGGCGAGTGAGTCGCTTGAGTACCCGCAGCTGTTGCTCGGTAAGCGCGGTGCCCATAGGTGAGACAACATTCGTGAAGCCTGCTTGGTGGAGAGCGATCACGTCCATGTAGCCCTCCACGATGACAACTTGATCCTCTGCGCGGATGGATTTCCTGGCGCGGTCAAGGCCGTAGAGTAGGCTGCTTTTATTGAAAAGCACGGTTTGGGGTGAATTCAGGTATTTGGCGCGCTCATCAGATTTGAGGGCGCGTGCCCCAAAGCCCGCCATGCGGCCACGCTGATCGCGAATCGGAATCATCACACGGTGGCGGAATTTATCGAAATGCCCGCCTGAGTCACGCTCACTAACCAGGCCAACTGCTGATAAATCCTCGAGCGTGAACCCTTTGGAGGAAAAATGCTTGATCAGCGCTTCATAGTTGTCGGGAGCGTAGCCAATTCCAAATGCTTCTATGGTTTCATCATTTAGGCCGCGAGTATGCAAATAATCGAGCGTCGTCTTCCCAGCGGGGGTGTTGCTCAGTTGATGCCGGAAGAAAGTCACCGCGGCTTCCAGCAGGGTGCGCAGCCGGTCGTTCTCATCATCTTTGGCTTGCTCTTGAGGTGTATGCGGGCGCAATTGAACCCCGGCGCGCTCTGCCAGATTCCGCAAAGCCTCGGAGAAATCCCAACCATCGCGCTTCATGACGAATTTAAAAATATCCCCACCTTCGTTGCAGTGACCAAAGCAGCGCCAGGTGCCTGTATCCGGAAAAACCACGAAAGCTGGGGTGCGCGTGTTTGAATGGAACGGGCAAAATCCAGTGTGGTTCTTCCCGGAACGGCGCAGGGTCACCGTTTCAGAAACCAGGTCGACTATGTCAAGGCGGGTTTTGATTTCGTCAATCGAACTCATAAAAATTAAAACCTTTACGTAAATCTTTTTAGTATGGAGGACTTTGTAACAAGAAAAGTCCCCGCCGGTTGGGTTATGGGTAAAAGGCTGTTCTAATTATAACATTCTTACTCTGATTATTATTAGACTAGCTTACATCAGCGTGGTAAGATTCACGTATTATTAATACTCGGATACCCATTGATGGGTTTGATTTATTAACAATTACGCAGATTTATCCCAAATAGGTCAATGGTGTAAAGGATAGGATTATGCTAGAGTATTTATTGTCCTCCCAAGCTTGGCTACAAGCGGGGCTGATTTTTGGCCTGCGGGTAGCGAATATGAGCCTGGATACGGTGCGCATTATGATGGTACTGCGCGGGCGCAAGTGGTCTGCTTGGATTTTTGGTTTTATCCAGACCATGATTTACGTGGCCGTGTTAACCTCAGTGATAAAGGATTTAACCAATTTTCTGAATTTGATCGCTTATGCGGGAGGTTATGCTACTGGCAACGTTGTGGGCATGTGGTTCGAAGAACGTCTGGCAATTGGGCATATTAACATGCGTATTATCAGCCCTAATCTGGGTACGGCCATAGCAGAACGACTGCGTAATAATGGCTATGCAGTTACCGAAACACCTGCACGCGGCAAGGATGGCGCGGTGACACTGCTGAATGTAAGCATTTATCGCAGGCAGGTTAGCAAAATCATGTCACTTGTCCAGGAGACTGACCCCGAGGCCTTCATAACTTCTGAAGACGTGCGCCCGGTGCGCCGCGGTTTCTGGAGGGCTTGAAATTCGACATCATTTACTCTTTTAGTTGATTATTGTGCTATCAGTAACAAACAATGTTGTTATTTGATTCAGAATACTGTATAATGCTATTATTCTAGCCAATCCTTTTTTTATGGTGAGGCGGGATATCAATCACACCAGAGTTTTTCTATCAAGCTTACGTGGAAAACCAGATGATTGCAAATATATGGTAATTTCTATTAGGAAAAGAAATCCAAGACTATTTATAAATCTTAACTTCCGAGGAGGAAAATTAATGAAATTATTGGTAAAAAAACCAACCTTTTGGATGACTTGGATTATTTTAACCCTGTTACTGCTCGGTTTTCAATCATCAGGTATCACTGTGGACCGGAACCGGGCGGTTGCAGATTACCCCCAATCAATCACATTTGAGTTGTCAGTGTCGAGTGATGTTGAGATCGAATCCGTCGAACTTGAGTATGGAACAGATGCGCTGGTATGCGGGGAGAGTGTTAGTCGGGTTGTTCCCGAAGACTTTAGCCCTGGAACCTCGATCGAGATTGAATGGGATTGGGACCTACGCCGCACGGGAGCGCTTCCCCCAGGAACGAATGTATGGTGGCGTTGGATTGTGAGCAGCTCTTCAGGTGAATCCCTTATTACTCCTGAACAGAGTCTAAGATTTACAAATGAATCAATTGCTTGGCGCACTCTCGAGACCGACTCCTTACTCTTGTTTTGGCAAAATGGGTCGACATCTTTTGCTCAGGCTTTGATGGATGCTGGCGAAAAGGCAATGGTCGATTTAAGCGCTGCGACAGGTGTGGATATGGAAGAGCAGATCGAGGTTTACATCTACGCTAGTTCGGAAGCAATGCAGATGGCTACGTTGTTTGCTCCGGCATGGAGTGGGGGTTTAGCGTTTTCGGATCACCGTGCTGTGCTCATAGGTATCCCGACAACCAGTTTGGAATGGGGTAAACGCGCGTTCGCCCACGAGCTATCACATGTCGTAATTGGTTATTATACCTTCACATGTATTGGCAGCTTGCCCATATGGCTTAACGAGGGACTTGCGGAGTATGCAGAAGGTGATATGGAACCTTATTATATTGGAATACTTTCAGATGCTATTGAAGAGGATAGCTTACTGTCAGTACGAGAATTGGGCCAGATTTTCTCCAACGACCGGGATTTGGCTCAGCTTTCCTATGCGCAGTCACAAAGTTTGGTTGAGTATCTCATCGAAAATTTCGGGCAGGAGAAGATGCTTCTCTTGTTGGGTGAATTTAGGGAAGGAGCGCCGGAAGACCGTGCATTGAGCGACATTTATGGAATGGATCGTGACGGTTTAGAGGCAGCCTGGCGCGAATCAGTCGGCGCCGACCCAATGCAAGGAGGGGTAGAAGCAGGGGCAACACCAACGCGCACACCTTTCCCAACAATATCTCCTATAACTGGTCCAAATGTGGTGACAGAAACGCCTTTGGCACCGATCGTGCCAACAAACACGCCTACCCCGTTGCCTGCCTCAACTACGACACCAACTGAGCAACCGGAGATACCGGCACAATCTAATAAATCTATAATTCCAATTTTCCTGGTGATATGCATTCTTGTGATCCTTATGCTTGCCCTGACCGGTTGGTTCTTGTGGCGGCGCAGGAAAGCAAGTTAATCACTATTTATTGATAGTTCTTTCCAATGCTATTTTTCTACACACCCCACCCGCGCTTCGTGCAACCGTTAATAAGGAGGTTAATATGAAAAACAAACCTAAGACCTATATCTTCCAGTTCACAGCTTTATTCGCAATAGTTCTGGTCACCACGGTTTGTAATTCGCTTGTTCCGACAGAAGTTGCTCCCCAGACGGATTCACCTATTCCAGAGCCGACAGCAACTTCTCCACAGCTGACCCAGATGCCTATTTCAACTCAGACACCTTTGCCACTAGAACCGCTGACTCAAACACTCATGCCCACCGGGACACCTGCCCCGACTGCGCGGCCACTCGTAGACCCGCCCAGTGCGGCATTTCCATATGGGGTAGATCGTGAAAACGCTCTTTTCATGGCTTCAGGGGAGCCTCGCACACTCGATCCCGCAAAGTGGATTTTTGGGGCCGATAGTATTATTGGAGACCTTTATAGCGGCGTGGTCCAGTTAGATACCAGTTTGCGTCCCATACCGGATCTAGCCGAGCGCTGGGAAGTCAGCCCAGATGGTATGGTTTACACATTTTATCTGCGGCAAGGGGTGACTTACCATGATGGTAGATTATTCGACGCTTACGACGTAAAATATTCCTGGGAAAGAGCACTGTCACCGGAGACCGAATCCGATACAGCTCTAACTTACCTTGGTGACATCGTTGGGGTTGCAGAGGTTGCCAGTGGTGCAGCCATGGAAATCACTGGTGTTCGCGTCATTGACGACCTTACCTTAGAGGTCACCTTGGACGCGCCCAAGGCTTACTTCCTTTCTAAACTATCATATCCTGCCTCATGGATTGTCGACCGAGAGACAATCGACGTGATCGAAGAGACACCCAACGGGACAGGCCCTTTCATGTTGGTTGAGTATGAGGAGGGTGAAGTCATCGTACTTGCCCGTAATCCAAGATACCATCGCGGTTACGTCGCTCTCGAATATATCGTATACCTGATAAACCCTGGCCCTAGCGTCAGGCTTTATGAGGCAGGTGAGATCGATCTAATTGGAATATATCCCGACCTTTTAGAGCGTGCCAACGACCCATCCGATCCTCTCTTCGGAACGGTTTTCCCGGTAAACAGTCTATGCACTTCAATAATTCGTTTTACTGTAACTCAGCCTCCTTTCGAAGATTTGCTTGTGCGTAAGGCTTTTGTCCAGGCTATTGACCTGGAGCGCTACAATGAAATTGTCCTAGAGGGGGAGGGAGTGATCGCCCGAGGATTATTCCCACCGGGTTTGCCTGGCTATAATCCCGACACGATCCCAATCGGGTATGATCCTGATGAGGCAAGACAATCCCTGAGTGATTCCTCTTACGGTGGCCCTGAGGGTTTACCGGAGATCGTTTTCACTCTTAGTGGATCAGGTTCCGGTATCAGCCGTGGGGCGGCTCTCCTGATTCAGATGTGGGAAGAGGTTCTTGGAGTTACTGTCAGCGTCGAACAGATAAATTCCGAGAGCTACTTTGATGAAATCTACGCTGGAAACCACGGCCAATTGATTTCCGGCGGTTGGTGTGCTGACTATCCTGACCCTGAAAATTTCGCTGACATTTTATTTCACTCAGGCACCCGGCAAAATTTGGGGAATTATAGTAATCCAGAAGTAGACGCACTGCTTGATCAGGCACGCGTAGAGCTTGATGTTGAAACACGCTTGGCCTTGTACCGCCAAATTGAACAGATGTTAATCGATGATGCTGCCGGAGTATTCACCCTCCACTCACGGGCGTACTATGTGGTATTAAAGCCCTATGTAATGGGCTACGTCCCCGCCCCAATTGGAGTTGCCAATACGATGAATCTGTCAATCGAACGAGATCAATAAATAAAGGTTACCTATATTAATTAAAGGAAGGGAAACCAGAGAAGAAAATAAAGTAGGCTGTCTGGGATGAAGCGGTATTCAATTTTGTAAAATTATGCGTTATGATATTGGGAATGCTATTTAGGCGGCAACCTTTACATTGAAGGAGGATAATATGTCTAAGAAAAAGAAAACAACCCATGTAGTTCCCAATAAAGAAAAGGGAGGCTGGGATGTAAAAAAAGGTGGGCAGAAGAAGCCCATCTCACGTCACCGAAAGAAATCAACCGCGGTGGATAAAGCGCGCAAGATAAGCAAAAAAGAGAAGAGCGAACTAGTCATTCATGGGAAAGATGGCAAAATCCAGCGCAAAGATAGCCACGGTGGTAATCCCCATCCGCCGGAGGGGTAGAAATTTATGCTAGAATTGGTTGAAACGATATCGAATTACTGCTATAATACAGCTACATTTCCCCCGATCTTTCGAGACGGGACGCGAGGCGGCTCTGCCGCCTCTGCTTCTTTAAATAGAGGGCTGGTATGAAGACCATTGTTTATGTAGATGGTTTCAATCTATATTACGGCGCTGTCAAAGATACCCCATATAAATGGCTCAACATTCACCGTATGTGTGAATTGCTGCTTCCCAAAAATCAGATTGTTGGGATTAAATACTTCACAGCTAAAGTCTTCTCGCGGAAAAGTGATCCCAAAAAACATATCCGTCAGCAAGTATATTTACGGGCATTAAAAACCCTACCGAATTTAGAAATCATTTATGGACATTACTCTGAGCATCCAAAATGGATGCGGCTTGTTAAACCTAAACCCAGGCAACCCAAGTTTGTCGAAGTGATAAAAACTGAGGAGAAGGGTTCAGATGTAAATTTGGCCATAAATTTACTCCATGATGGTTACCAAGGAAAATACCAACTGGCCGTCTTAATGACCAATGACTCTGATTTACTGTCTGCTGTCCAAATAGTCCAAAAGGATTTGGGTCTAAAGGTTGGGATATTAAATCCCCAAAGGCATCCATCTAGGGAATTGAAAAACGAAGCCCACTTCATGAAAAAGATTCGAACGGGGGTTATCCAAGCATCCCAATTTCCCGAAATTATTAAAGATTCAAAAGGCTCATTTTATAGGCCGAAAGAGTGGTCTGGGATCACAGATGGATAAAGTTAAATTAGATTCACAGCCCCACTTCCCTACTCTGCATCTGATGCAAAATCCTTCTTGCCTTTCTCTGATCCCAGAAGTACCAAAGCAACTTCGCGTCGGGGTTCAGCAATTAGGTTAAATTTATATCCTAAAACACAAACTTGCCATTCTTATAAACCACTTCTCCATCCAATAATATCTCAGCGTCCTCACGCATATCGCAGATCATGTCCCAGTGAATAATGCTCTTGTTTACACTGCCGGTTTCTGGGTAGCCCGCGCCCAAGGCCATGTGGAAAGAGCCGCCGATCTTCTCATCGAATAAAATATGCCCCGTGAAGCGGTTGATCCCAAAATTTGTACCGATAGCAAACTCTCCAAGATAGCGTGCCCCCTCGTCTTCATCCAACATCTTGAGCAAGAAATCTTGGTTAGATGTGGCTGTGGCTTTGGTAACCTTGCCGTCTGTAAAGTTTAATTCGATGCCTTCCACCACACGCCCATCTTTTATTGCCGGGTATGTATAGCGCACCCAGCCGTTGGCCGAATCCTCGACCGGACCGGTGAATATTTCCCCGTCCGGCATGTTGCTCTCTCCGGAGGCATTGAGGAATTTACGGTCTTTGATCGAGAGGGATAAATCCACATTGGGGCCGCGCAATTCCACTTTGTCATGTCCATTAAAGCGTTCCACGAAGCGTTCTTGTTCTTTCTTTACATTTTTCCAATGGGCGACTGGATCTGGGGTGTCTTCATCAGCTTTGCAGGCTGCATACACGAAATCCTCGTATTCGCTGAGACTCATTCCCGCTTCCTGGGCATAACCTTCAGTCGGGAATAGAGTTGTCACCCACTTAAACTGGTTAGCCGCGCCGCGTTTTAATTGGGCGGCCAGTATTGGCGCTTCAGCATTTTTAAACATTGCTTGCTTATTTGGATCTACTTCACTTAACCCGCGCGGGTTAGTTTCCGAATAGATGCGAATGCGGGATTCGAATTCGTCGTAAGCTAGTTTTCGAAAAATCGGCATGTGTTTTAATTGGGTTTCGCTCGCATGGGTGTAAAATATTTTTTCTTGTGTTGGCAACCTCAGCAATGGGTACGGGTGGCCGCCGCGGTCCAAAATTAGCTCATATAGAGCTTCAATCAAGGGAGCAGCCTCTGTGGTGGCTTCTAACAGCACCCGATCTCCGGTAACGATGTTTGCAGAGTAGTCTACAAGGATTTCGGCGAATTTGCGCACACGTTTATCAGTCAAGGTGAACTCCTATAATTATTGTTGAAAGAATTTATTACGGATGGATATTATACAATTGAAGAAAAAAAATTACTATCTTGGCGTGGTAGAATCTTGGTAGAAATTATTAGCCTACTCTTGAAGATATGAAACAACTAGTCCAGAATCTACGTAACGGAAAAACCGAGGTGGTGGAAGTACCGATTCCGACACCTAAACCAGGAGCCGCGCTGGTGCGCACAGCCGTATCCTTGGTGTCTGCTGGCACTGAACGCATGTTAGTTGAATTTGCTAAAAAATCGCTGGTGGGCAAAGCTCGTTCGCGCCCAGATTTGGCGAAGCAATTACTGGATAAGGTCCGCCGGGAAGGTTTGTTGACTGCTCTCGGAGCGGCATTCAACCGCCTCGATCAACCCATGCCATTAGGTTATTCTTCTTCGGGTACCATAGTGGAGTTGGGGGACGGGATGGAAGGTTTCAAAGTGGGGCAGCGAGTAGCGTGTTCCGGGGGAGGTTATGCGGGGCATGCTGAATATGTGGTGGTCCCCAAGAATTTATTAACACCTCTGCCTCAGGATGTTGACAATGAGGCAGCTGCTTTTACAACCCTTGGAGCGATCGCCATGCACGCTTTTCGCCTGGCTGAATTGCGGCTGGGTGAGCGCGTCGCGGTGATTGGATTGGGCCTGTTGGGGCAGTTATGCGTGGCAATATCAAAGGCTGCTGGATGTCAGGTGTTGGGTATCGACCTCGACCCCCAACGTTTAGCACAAGGCAAACTATTAGGCGCTCAGACGGCACTGCGTGAGAATGCAGAAGCAGCTGGGCAAGAATTTTCTCGCGGCAGGGGATGTGACGCGGTATTAATATGCGCAGACACATCTTCAAACGACCCCGTGGAGTTGGCGGGTGTGCTGGCGCGCGATAAGGCTAAAGTGATCGCTGCAGGAAATGTTGGCTTAGACCTGCCGCGCAATTTGTATTTCGAGAAAGAATTATCATTTATGGTCTCGCGTTCTTACGGACCGGGTCGTTATGATACAACTTACGAAGAGGGTGGGGTTGATTACCCCATAGGCTACGTGCGCTGGACGGAAGGACGCAATCTAGAAGCATTCGTCGAACTACTTGAGACCGGCCAACTGGATATTTCTGGGTTGATCACCCACCGCTTTCCTATCGAAGATGCAGAACAAGCATATCAGATGATCACTGGTAAGAACAAGCAGCCTTTTACGGGTGTTTTATTAACCTACCCCGAAGCCGCGGGTGATTTGAAGCGCCAAAAAGCGATACAATTTAAAACCAGGACAAATCAACTTGATGGACCTGGCCGGATTAAGTTGGGTGTATTAGGCGCGGGAAATTTTGCCCTCACTGTATTGCTGCCTGCTTTACGGCGTTTGGATAACCTTGATTTCGTAGGAATTGCTTCCGCTTCTGGTCTGAGCGCTCGTCACGCCGCCAGCCGGTTTGGTTTCAAATATGCCGATAGTGATCCTTCCAGAATCATAGAAGATGCGGGGGTAAATACAATTGCCATACTCACCCGCCATCATTTGCACGCCGAACAAGTCATAGCTGCGCTTGAAGCCAAAAAACATGTATTTTGCGAGAAACCCTTGGCCATAACCAGAGAGGAATTAATTAAAATTGAAGAGCGTCTGGAAAACTCCCCTGGTTCTTTACTCATGGTGGGATTCAACCGCCGTTTCGCACCCTTTGCAGAGCAAATGCAAACTTTTCTGGCTGAAAGCGGGGAACCGTTGGTGGCCCATTACCGTGTTAACGCCGGTCATTTGCCAGCCAATCACTGGCTGTTTGATGCCCAGCAAGGCGGCGGGCGGATTGTTGGTGAGGGTTGCCATTTTATTGATTTCTTGTCTTTCTTGGTCGGCCAACCTTCAATTTCGGTGACGGCCAAAGGTATTCCAGATGAAGGACGATATTTGGAAGACAATGTTGTGATGACATTTACATTTCCAGATGGTTCTGTGGGAACGCTTACTTTCGTAGCTAATGGTGATAAAGCCTTACCAAAGGAACACATTGAGGTGTTTTCAGGTGGACGAGTGGCAATCTTGGACGATTTCCGCAGATTGGTGACCATAAAGGATGGAAAACGGAGCCAGCTCCGCGCCCGGATGCGGCAAGATAAAGGACACCTACAGGCTTGGCGAGCTTTCACCGAAGCCATCTTACAAACTGGGGAACCCCCCATTCCATATGAGCATGTGTTTGGTGTTGCTAGAGCTGCCTTTGCTGCGCTTGAGGCTCTGCGAACCGGTGAAGCGGTAAAAATATAACTTGTATTGGACCAGAGGGGTTTACAAAGTTGTAATTCCTATATGATAATGAGACTGTTATAATACTGAATCCTTCTTTTCATCCATACGTGTTATGAATTATACGAAGGAATAGGTTAATGGCCCCAAATGTTTTATTAATTTCATCTGACAACTCTGATGTAGAAACTCTTGCATCTTATTTCAAAAAACGTGGAGTGGGGGTGGTAAATCTGGATTCACCCGCTCAAATAATAACGCTTTTTGAACAGAAGAAGGAATACATTCCCAATCTGGTAATCATAGACTTACATCTGCCCACAGATGGGTGGCTTGCTGCTTTCCGCGATGTTAGAAAACAATACCCAGAAGCCAGAGCACTTTTTATTACCGACCGTTCTGATTCCAACTTGATACTCCGAGCAAAAGGTTATGGAGCCAAACACTTCCTGCGAGCCCCATTTGAGGAGGAAGGATTGAGGCATGCCTTGCAGCGCATGTCTAGCCAGCCAAGCGCTAAAAAAAAGGTTGCTATCCAGGAGAGCTTCCCAAAGGTGCGTGTACCTGTTCGTGTCAAGATAATCTTCCCTTATGTTTTCCTGGCATTGGTTATCGCATTGGGAGCGGCTTTTGTGGTCAGCCAGATTACACGCAATACGGTGGAAGAGCGGTTTGTAAACCAACTGATAGATACTGCAAAATTAGGCTCGGATTGGA
Source organism: Chloroflexota bacterium (assembly GCA_019456165.1). Taxonomy (GTDB): domain Bacteria; phylum Chloroflexota; class Anaerolineae; order Anaerolineales; family UBA11579; genus VRUJ01. The sequence continues at coordinate 78,474 of VRUJ01000009.1, read as the reverse complement.
TGGTGCGCGAGGAAGACCGCCTCTTAGGCAGTTTACGGCTGCTGCTAAACACTCAAGGTATGTCCGAGGCCGTTTTTTTGGAGGACGCTGAACGCTTGCGAGAATTAGCCTTACCAGTCGCGGTAAATGCTGGCGAAGAACTCATTGAGATATTGAATACAGATGGAATCAGTGTGCTTACAATTCGCAGAGAACCAGGAAGCGGACTCGATAGCTATCAGTACTCCAGGGGAGAAAACTATCTGGGATTGAATTTTGTGCAAGATGTGTTGGAAGGACGAGTCGACTCGTTGGGGGATAAATATGTTGGGGTTGTTGAAAGTCCGCAGAGAACTTATTTGTTCGTCTCAGGTCCTTTGATTGACAGCATTGGCAATCCGGTAGGAGTAATATTGGTAGGTAAATCTGTGCTAACCATCACTCGCCAGATGAGGGAGGATACCCTCGCGCACATTTCAATTTACGATATAGATGGTCGATTAATATCATCAACATTGCTTAATCTGGAAGAGAATCCAATATCTTTGGAAACCGAATTGGTCGCTGAGGTTTTAACAAATAAGGATGAAGCGAGCACAATCCGAGGATTGTCTTCTGAAAGTGTGGATTACCGCGAAATAATCGGTCCTTGGGAAGCACGCAGTAAAGTAGAACTCGGTGTGATAGGGATAGCTTTACCAGAAACATTTTTGGTAATTTCAGGTGAAGGCACGAGTTTGCAATTATTTTTATTGATCTCGCTATCCTTTTTACTCGTAATAGCAGCAGGGGTAGTTGTTGCCAACCGGATCACAAGGCCTTTATTGCAAGTCGTGGATGCCTCCACAGAGATAGCCCAAGGCAACATCAATGTCAAAGTAGAGGTCACAGGGAGTGATGAGGTCGCAATTTTGGCGCATTCATTTAATCGCATGGTAGAGGGATTAAAAGAAGGCTCTCTATACCGGGACATTCTAGGACGTACTGTTTCTCCGGAAGTCCGCGACCAGTTGCGCAATACTTTATCTTCTGGAGATCTGCGCCTTGAAGGGCAATTTGCGATCACAACTGTTTTGATGGCAGACGTACAGGGTTTTACTACCATTTCTGAGAAAGAAGACCCATCTACAGTATTAAATTGGTTAAATGAATTATTCGGGGAACTGGTTCCAATCATCACCGCTCATGGCGGTGTGGTCAATGAATTTTCTGGTGACTCGATGTTCACTTTTTTTGGAATCCTGCCGAACCCCTTGGATGGGGCTGAAAGTGCTTATTTGGCTTGTCGAGCGGCTGTGGAGATGCTTGCCGCGGTTGGACGCATCAACGACCTCCGTCAAAGCCGTGGTGATCCTCAAATGAATGTGGGCATTGGTATAAATACTGGCCCAGTGACAGCTGGTGGATTGGGGGCTGAAGACCGGCTGCATTACACCATTATCGGTGATACCGTTAATACAGCCAAAAGAATCGAAACCCTTTCCCATCAATTTGATGAAAGCGGCATAATGGTGAGCAAACAAACGTTGATCGCGCTCTGGGATAAGCGCGATAAGTTTAACCTTGAAGCTCAAGGTGTTTATACCGTAAAAGGGAAAGAGGAAAAACTGCTCGTATACCGGTTATGGCCCGCGGGAGCGGACGTTTCACTGGATATAGAAATGATTGACCTAGTGCAATAAAAATGCTTTCCAGTACCGAATCACGCACACTCATTCGTCGTTGGGGAATGGTCCTTATCATGCTAATGCTCTTGGCGTTATTGCTTTTTAGCTGTTTACTAAGCTACCGATGGATATTTGCTTCGTCAGCTCCGGAGGCGATCCCGGTTTCTATTCGGTCAGGTTTAGCTGCAAATTACGGCGCAGAAGTGTTCTTATTACCTATACCTGCTCTCCAACTAGAAATTATTCAAGACGTTATTCACGACCAACAGACTGGTTCAGAGGGCGGTCCAATCCCGGCAGCTGCACTCCTAGTCGAATTGTTAACCCCTGTTCCATCTGTCACCCCAATTCCCACAAGCACCGTTGAGGAGGGAAGCGGGCAATTAACGCCGACATTAGATGGTCTGGCGTTGCTAAGCCCAACCCCAACCAATACAATTTCTGCCTCGGCCACCACCAGCTTGAACGCATCTCCCACAGCTACCCCCCAACCGACCAGTACTTCAGTCAGCAACAATACTAGCACACCGACCTCGCTGTTTGAGTCTACACCTACGAGTACAGCGCTGTTTGCACCTACACAAACAGGGACAGCATTATTCATACCTACGAATACTCCTACCTTGGCACAAACCCAACTTGTCTGTCAGCCTCCAGACGAAGATTGGGGTTTTGTAAGTTCGATCGAACCCGAAGATGAGACACGCAATGTTCCAGTTAATACGGTTATTATCATTGTATTTAACCAGCCAATGAATGAAGCATCTCTATTAACTGCAGAAGTTGAGTTAAGAGGAGAGAGGGTCGAATACACAAAGGAGTATGATGCGCGCACTAACACGCTGAGAATTATACCTTCTGAACCTTTAGAATTCGACCAAGAATATGAAGTTAAGATTAAGAGAAATGTACTTAATGATTGTGGGAATAGACAGGGGATAGAGGTGAAGACCAAGTTTGAAACTGTAGAGTCTCCTCCACCAACGAGCACTCCACAATCATGTAAACCCCCAGACCGCGACTGGGGCTACGTGGCAAGCATCTCACCAGCGAATGGGGCCGAGAATGTACCGGTTTCCACAATTATTGTTATTGTGTTTGACCAACCGATGGACCTGGCTAGTTTAATGTCGACTGAAGTTCAGCTAAAGGGTGATGTGGATGGATATTCTAAGGATTATGATCCCGATACCTACACGCTGACGATAATTCCTAGGCGCGGTTTAGAATCCGCCGAACGTTACGAAGTTCGTATAAAAAGGAATGTAAAAAACTCTTGTGGAGTACCTCAGGGTTTTGAAGTTAGAATTAGGTTCGAAACCGAAGACAATTAACTGAGCCATTGAGTTTGGGGGAAAAGTTTGAATAATATCTTCTCAGTATAGATTCTACTTATTAAGGCTAATTTCAGCCAATTCTAAAAATCCAGGGCTCATTTGTGAAATTTGACACCTATGGGCGTTTGTGATAAACTTTACAGAGTAAATTTGTCCATTTTCCTTGTGTGTACCCGGTGATAAATGCTGATTAATTATTGGCCCATCGCGATTTTGATCGCAGTGTCTACATTCTTAGCAGTTGCGGTGGTCGTATTTGGGCATCTGATAGGCCCCCGCCGCCCAAGCGAGCGAAAGGCCGCGCCTTATGAATCGGGAATGGAGCCTATTGGCCCAGGTACCCGCCGTATGCCGGTGCGTTTTTATCTGGTTGCGGTTTTATTCATCCTATTTGATATTGAAGTAATATTTTTATTTCCTTGGGCTGTAAATTTTCGTAATTTAGGTGTTTTTGGCTTGATTGAAATGTTTGTATTTATTGTGATCTTATTGGTGGGGTATGTGTATGCGTGGAAGAAAGGCGCGCTAGAATGGGAGTAGAACAAAAACTTGGCAATATGGGTATCGTCACCCACCGCCTTGAAGATCTTGTTAATTGGGGCCGCACGCGCGCCATGTGGCCGATGTTGTTTGGTTTGGCTTGCTGCGCTATTGAGATGATGGCCACACAGGCTTCAAATTATGATTTGAGTCGTTTTGGTATGGAACTGATGCGGCCCAGCCCGCGCCAGGCTGACTTAATGATCGTTGCCGGGCGGGTAAGCCGAAAAATGGCGCCGGTCCTGCGCCGGTTATACGATCAGATGTCTGCCCCCAATTGGGTTATCGCCATGGGCGATTGCGCATCTTGCGGTGGAGTTTTTAATAATTATGCAATTGTGCAGGGGGTGGATGAAATCGTACCGGTTGACGTATATGTAGCTGGCTGCCCACCGCGGCCTGAAGCCCTTATCCACGGTATTATGACCCTGCATGAAAAAGTGAAGACAGAAACATTTAAGGATTGGGGATAATCCTTAATTACAGAACTAATAATGGATAAAGCATTGAAGTCTGCCATTAAAGACATAAACAAACGATTTGAAGCCCAGGAAACCGAATTCCGCGGCCTGGTAAGTTTAGTGGTAGCACCTGAGCACATTGTTCAGGTTTGCAGTACCCTGCGTGAAAAACATCACTTTGAGATGCTGTCATCCCAAACAGCGGTCGATTACTGGCCACAAGAAAAGCCGCGCTTCCATCTAATTTACCAGTTCAATTCATACGCACAAAAAGCTCGCTTAGAAGTTCGCGTTCCACTGGATGGAGATTCCCCAGTAGTTAACAGCGTAGTTAGTGTTTTTCCTAACGCCAATTGGCACGAACGTGAAATATGGGACCTTTTCGGCATCCGCTTTGAGGGCCATCCTGACCTGCGCCGTATTTTGATGCCTCATGATTGGGAAGGCTATCCTTTGCGCAAAGATTATCCTTTGGGTTACGAAGAGGTTCAGTTCACCTTTAATTATGATGAGATCAATCGGCGAAAACCGAAACCGAAAGATTATTAGACATGACTAATCCAGAAACTACCGAGATGAAGATCACCTTTGATGAACTCAAGCATCTAGTCTCGGACCGCGCATTGGAAGGTGAAACCTTACTGCTCAATATGGGGCCGCAGCACCCCAGCACGCACGGCGTACTGCGCTTGCTTCTGGAACTGGACGGCGAGGAAGTAATTAACTGTATTCCGGATATTGGATTCCTACATACGGGCATCGAGAAGAACATGGAATCCAAGACATACCAGAAAGCCGAAGTGATGACCGACCGGCTTGATTACCTCAACACAATGGGTAATAATCTGGCTTATTGCCTGGCAGTAGAGAAGCTGGTGGATTTGGATGTCCCAGAGAGAGCCCAAACTATCCGAGTTTTGATGACGGAACTTCAACGCATTGCATCTCACCTAGTTTGGCTGGGCACGAGCGCTTTGGATTTGGCGGCCATGTCCGTTTTCCTGTACTGCTTTCGTGAGCGCGAACAAATATTAGACATTTTAGAGATGTGCTCCGGACAGCGCATGATGACCACATATTTTCGTCCTGGTGGTTTGTGGCGTGATCTTCCCGTGGAGTTTGAAGCCGCGGTGCGCGAATTCTTAAAGACTTTCCCGGCGCGCATTGACCAGTATGAATCATTATTGACCAATAATCCGGTGTTCTTGGACCGCACAAAAAACATAGGCGTTATGAGTTCAGACCAGGGATTTAGTTGGGGAATCACTGGACCTTCGTTACGCGCCACCGGGGTAGATTACGACATCCGCAAGGTATCTCCTTATTCAGGTTATCAACATTACGAGTTTGATATACCTACTGCTGCCGAGGGGGATGCTTATGCACGTTATGTTGTACGCGTGGAAGAGATGCGACAGTCTTTGCGTATCGTGCGGCAAGCTTTGGATAATTTGCCCGACGGGCCTGTGCGCAGCAACAACCGGAAGTTTGTACCTCCACCGCGATCTGAACTAGGCACCAGCATGGAGGCCGTAATCCATCACTTCAAACTTTGGACCGAGGGTTTCTCGGCGCCAAAAGCTTCTTTATATTTGCCAGTAGAATCGCCGCGTGGTGAATTGGGAATATTTCTTGAAGGCGATGGCAGCCCGAAACCCTACCGGGTGCACTGGCGCACGCCCTCATTCGTCAACTTACAAGCTCTGCCTTTCTTATCAAAAGGTCATTTTGTGGCAGATCTAGTTGCAATTATTGGCAGCATTGACATTATTTTAGGAGATATTGACCGTTGACCGCGCTGCAGGACAAACACGAAAAAGAAATCAAACATATCTTAGCGAAGTATCCAACTGACGAGAAGCGTTCCGCAGTGATGCCTTTGCTTTACATTGCCCAACGTAAAGCGGGTTACGTAACCAAACAAGATATGCTTGAAATTGCTGAGCTTTTATCAATTTCGACCACAGAAGTGGCTTCTATTGTGGGTTTCTACACACTTTATCATGACAAATCAGGAGGCAAGTACCGTATTCAGGTGTGCAATGATCTTCCATGTGCTTTACGCGGTTCGGGCCAATTCCTTGAGGAATTATGTGAAAATCTGGGAGTTCAGGTGGGTGAGACCAGCTCTGATGGCATCCTATCCGTCGAGGCAGTGATGTGCCTGGCGGCTTGTGACAAAGCGCCCATGTTCCAGGTGCAGAGCCACTCCGATATTAGCTACCATGAAAATCAAACCGTCGAAAGCGCCTTGCAAACAATCGAAAAGTGGCGCGCGGAGGAGACGGATAAATGAGCAAGGTAAAAGGCAGCCGTATTCTTTTACGCCACCGCGACATCCCTAAACTGGACAAGTTAGACGTCTACCTGGAAGATGGCGGGTTCGAGAGTTTTAAGAAGGCCGTTACTAAAATGAAGCCCGATAAAGTGACCGAGATAGTTAAGGACTCTGGATTGCGCGGCAGGGGCGGGGCGGGTTTCCCCACAGGCGTAAAATGGTCTTTCATTGACGCCAATAACTGGCCGCATTACGTGGTCGCGAATGCCGATGAATCCGAACCGGGTACCTTCAAAGACCGCGAGATCATGGAACAGAATCCTTATCAATTCTTCGAAGGCGTTATGCTTAGCGCCTATGCCATCCAGGCCAATGACGCATACATATACTTGCGGGGCGAGTTCTGGGACCTGGCGCATGAGCTCGATAAAAAGATAAAAAAGCTGGAGAAATCAGGCTATTTGGGTAAAAAATTATTCGGGACTGATTATTCGCTGAACCTGTACACCCACCTGGGCGCTGGGGCGTACATCTGTGGGGAGGAGACTGCTTTACTCGAATCTATGGAAGGAAAACTTGGCCAACCGCGACTGCGCCCGCCTTTCCCGCCTTCCTTTGGGTTGTTTGGCAAACCCACGGTGGTAAACAATGTCGAAACTCTTGCTAATGTACCTTTGATAATCGAGAAGGGTGCAAAATGGTACCGCAAATTTGGTACTGAGCGCAGCCCGGGGACCAAAGTCTTCAGCCTTTCAGGAAATGTGAACAAACCCGGAAATTACGAACTTCCTCTGGCTTCCACTTTCCGAGAACTCATCTTTAAACACGGCGGCGGCATCCCGGATGGTCACGCCATTAAAGCGATCATGGCAGCCGGAGCTTCATCTTCATTAATCGTGGCTAATGATGAAGCCCTGGATACTCCAATGGATTACGAGAGTGTGCAAAATGTAGGCGGCATGTTGGGGTCGGCTTCTGTGATCGTGATCGATGAAACGGTGGATATCTCTTGGTTGGTGAATAAAACCGTGCATTTCTTCAAACACGAATCTTGCGGTAAATGTACACCTTGCCGCGAAGGTGTTTTTTGGATGAGTCACTTGACAGAGCGGATAGATAACGGCAGTGGCTCACGTGAAGACATTGTCTTGCTGCAAGATGTAGCCAACAATATTCAAGGCAAGTGTCTCTGCGCACTGGGTGATTTTTCAACCCAGGCCGTTGTCACAGGCATTGAGCGTTTTCCAGAGGATTTCAAGGCCAAAGTTTCGCCCAATCAGGCAGCCAGGATAAAAATTAATGAGTGAACTAGTGAAAAATGAAGCTGCCCAGAATATGGTCACTCTTACTATAGATGACCACACAATGAGCGTGCCGGAAGGCACATTGGTCGTTGATGCTGCCCGTTCTATAGGACTAGATATCCCCGTATTTTGCTACCATCCCAAGATGGAACCTGTGGGCATGTGCCGTATGTGCCTGGTTGAAATCGGGACGCCTATGCGCGACAGGACTACCAGCGAGCCAATTCTGGAAGATGATGGTTCTCCAAAAATACAGTTTTTCCCCAACCTCATGACAGGCTGCACTTTCCGGGCTTCTGAAGGCATGGTGGTGCGCGGCTACACTGAAAAAGTGACTGCGGCACGCAAAGAAGTGCTCGAGTTCTTGCTTACTTCCCACCCTTTAGACTGCCCCACCTGTGATAAGGGCGGTGAGTGCCCGTTGCAAAACCTGACCATGCAATTCGGCGATGGTGAGAGCCGCTTTATATATGACGAGAAAATGCACTCAGCTAAGCACGTCGCGCTGGGGGACTTGATCTTTCTTGACCGCGAACGCTGCATACAATGCGCGCGCTGTACACGCTTCCAAGACGAGATAGTGGATGATCAGGTGATAGGCTTTTCAAACCGCGGCCGCGCCTTGGAAATCGTCACTTTCTCTGATCCGGGTTTCGATTCTTACTGGTCTGGAAATACGACAGATATTTGTCCCGTTGGGGCGTTGACCACCGCGGATTTCCGCTTTGGGGCGCGCCCCTGGGAAATGAATGCCTCGGCTTCAATTTGTAACCACTGCGCGGTGGGATGCAACTTGACCTTCAACACGCGGCGTGAAGTGAAATCTGGCGGGGAGAAAATCATCAAGCGTGTTATGCCGCGCCAAAACGAAGCGGTTAACGAGATCTGGATTTGCGATAAAGGCCGCTTCGCCTATCATTTCACAGCATCTGACCAACGTCTAAATCAACCATTAATTCGCAAGGATGGCAAACTTGTGCCTTCCAGTTGGGAGTTAGCCTTAGATCTGGTTACCAGCAGGTTTAAAAATGCTGGCGAGAATTTGGTTACCCTTGCGGGGGGGCGCTTGTCCAACGAAGACTTGTTCAATCTGGCCGAACTCAGCGCGCACCTCGGCGGAGATGCGCTTTTATACAGCGATATGGCGGGGGGCGATCTGGTTTCCAGGCTGGGTGTGGGTGAAGGCACGAATTTCTCGGATATGGGGCCAGAAACAGCCATACTCGTGGTTGCATGCAATCTTGAAGAAGAGGCTCCTCTTTGGTGGCTGCGCATCAAACAGGCCGCGGAGCGCGGCGCGAAAGTGATCGTTGCAAATCCTCGCAAAACGAAACTAGATAGGAGCGCGATTCACAACCTGCGTTACGAGTATGGGCAGGAAGCTGGTTTGGTCACAGCTTTGCTCAGCGCCATTTCTCCCAAACAACCCAAATCACCTGCGTTCGTTAACAAACTAGCCAAGGATAAAGAAGTTAAGGCGGCAGCCAAAGCCTTAAGCGAAGCTGAAAACACAGTGATCTTATTCGGCAGTGAGGGCACCAGCTATGCAGCCTCCGCCGCGCTTGCCCAGGCATGCGCCAACCTCTTGATCGCCTCAGGACACATTGGCAGGCCCAACAACGGCCTGATCGGTGTGTGGGACAAGGGCAACGCCCAAGGCGCCTGGGATATGGGCCTGCGTCCCAGCGAAGATTTAGACGCGGCGCTTAAAACATCTCAGGCAGTGTATATTTCAGCTGCTGATCCAGCCGGTGATTCTAAGCAGTATGCCAGCGCCCTAAAGAAGGCTGATTTCGTGGTCGTACAGGAATTGTACATGACCGCAACCGCTGAACTTGCCGATGTAGTCCTACCGGCCCAAGCTTTCACTGAACGGGAAGGCACATACACTTCTGGTGAGCGGCGAGTGCAACGTTTTTATCCGGCTGTTCCTTCCCTTCCTGACCTGTTGCCAGACTTTGGCATAACTGCTGAGATTGCCGGAAGACTCGGTTTGGAATTGGAAAAAACTGCTCCAGCAAGTGTGATGCTGCAAATCGCTGAGGTGGTACCTGATTACGCTGAGCTTACGTACCAGAAATTGGCAAAGGTTGAGAAGCAATTTCCCCTGATTGGCCGGGAGGATGTCTATTATGGGGGCACATCCTACCAAAACTCGCAAGGTTTGGGAGTACAGCTAAAACCCGCGGCCCAAAACGGAGATAGCCCAGTATTGGTAATTACCGAATTGCCTGAGGTGAAACTGTCTGGTGAAGAATTATTAGCCGTACCGGTCACACGCTTGTTAGACCTTGGGAATACAGTCACCCCTTCCGAGGTGCTCGTGACGCGACTAGCAAAACCCCACGTAGCGCTGCACCCACAAGACGCTGAAAAGCTGGGCGTTGAATGGGGCTCGAAAGTGAAATTAATATTGAATGGCTCTACTCAGACCGTTTTGGTCGAATTTGATAACAGTATGCCACATGGCGTTGTATTGGTTCCTCGCAGCTTAGGAATCCCAATTATCAGTCCTACTCCGGCGACGATAAAGGTATTGTGAGACCATAGATGGATGAGAATATTGCCTTGATAATTGAGTGGGTGTTGAAAGCTGTTATTTTAGCTTTTGGCTTGATAACGGGCTTTGCGTACACAACTTATTACGAGCGCAAACTGCTTGCCCGTATTCAAATTCGCATTGGCCCCAACCGTGCTGGCCCATTTGGTCTCTTGCAGCCCGCTGCAGACGGTATAAAGCTCTTCTTTAAGGAAGAACTTATTCCTGCCCAGGCATATAAGTTTATTTTTGTGATCGCCCCGATCTTGACCATGGTCCCAGCCCTAGTGATTCTGGCAGTGATCCCTTGGGGGGAGAGCTTCGAACTATTTGGCAGGCAAATAGCCCTGTCTATGGCTGACATAAATGTGGGTGTCTTATATATCTTATCCGTGGCTTCTATTTCGGTGTACGGCATTGTGCTGGCAGGGTGGTCATCCAATAATAAATATGCCATGATGGGTGGGCTGCGCTCCACCGCTCAAATGATCAGCTACGAGTTAGCCCTGGGTTTGTCATTCGTAGGCCCGCTCATGTTGGCCGGTTCCATGAGCATGCTAGATATTGTACGCGCACAGCAAGAGACTGCATGGTATATCTTTTACCAACCCTTGGGCGCGCTCATCTTCTATATCGCCATGTTGGCCGAGGTCAACCGGGCGCCCTTTGATATGCCCGAAGCAGAACAAGAACTAGCCGCTGGGTTCCATACGGAATATTCTGGCATGAAGTTTGCGCTGTTTACTATGGGTGAATATGTCAAGATGATCGCGGTGAGTGTAATATTTTCCACCTTGTTTTTAGGCGGTTTTGACGGCCCAGCCATCGATCGTTTTGTGCTCTTGGGCCCGCTGTATTTAGTGTTAAAGGTGGCCGCTTGCTTGTTTGTGATGATCTGGGTGCGTGCAACCTTGCCGCGTTTACGCTACGACAGGTTGATGGCTTTTGGTTGGAAGCTGCTGCTGCCCGCAGCTCTGTTCAATATCTTCATCACCGCGGTTTTGATCTTGCTTTTTGATCTAGGATAGATTTTGGAGTTAATTTTATTAATGTTTTATTTTAGGAGTATCAACAGTAATGCTTAGACCTGGCGCTTTGATGCGTGGTATGTGGACCACGTTCAAATCAATGTTTGAAAAACCGGTCACGGTTATGTATCCGCAGGTAAAGCGACCGGTTAGCAAGCGTTTTAAAGGCCGCCATGAACTAAAGCGCTATGACAACGGCCTTGAAAAATGCATTGGTTGTGCGCTATGCGCCGCGGCGTGCCCGGCAGATGCCATCTTTGTTGAGGCTTCGGAAAATACCGATGAACAACGCTATTCTCCCGGAGAACGGTATGCCAGTACATACGAGATCAATTTCCTGCGCTGTATATATTGTGGTTTTTGTGAGGATGCCTGCCCCACGGAGGCGATTGTGTTAGGTGACAATTACGAGCTTTCCTACACAAATAGGTCCGAAGCCATCTACACCCGTGAAATGCTATTAGTTCCGGTTCATCCAAGCGCTGCGCCAACACCGCAAAAAGTTGCCCCGGGAACTTTCGACCGCCCAATACCTGAAATGGAAGACCCTGATTAATTATGACACCAGATGTGATCTTATTCTTAATTCTAGCGGTTGTCGCCATTGCGTCAGCATTAGGTATGCTTCTGAGCAAAAACGCGGTGTATTCAGCTCTTTATCTGATCCTAAATTTGGCGACGATTGCGGTGTTCTATTTACTTCTTGGCGCGCCATTCATCGCTATGGTGCAAGTGACTGTGTATGCCGGGGCTATCATGGTCTTGTTCTTATTCGTGATCATGCTACTGGGCGCGGAACAATTGCGCAGGGCGCGCACCTTGGGCTGGCAGCAGCCAGTGGCGGTTGTTTTGGCCGTCGTCTTGGTGGCTGAAGCGACCTACATAATCTTCACCAAAACAAGTTCCCTGCCCGACATTGAAGCTGCCGAAGCTGGCTTTGGCAGCCCGCAGGCGATTGGCGAGCTGCTTTTCAATCAGTACTTATTGCCATTTGAAATCACCTCCGTGTTGTTGTTGGTCGCCATGATTGGCGCAATCGTGATGACGCGGGATGGAAAGAAAAAGGAGTGACCAGGCCATAATGGTACCAGTCTCTTATTACGTAGCCCTTTCAGCAATATTATTTAGCATAGGCACGTTAGGTGTGCTCATCCGCCGTAATGCTATCGTAATTTTTATGTCCGTTGAGTTGATGCTAAACTCAGCTAACTTACTTTTTGTTGCCTTTTCCCGGCTCTACGATCTGGAAGGACAGATTTTCGTATTTTTTGTGATGACCGTGGCTGCCGCGGAGGTGGCGGTCGGCTTAGCCATGATCGTGGCGGTTTTTCGCAACAAGCGCAGCATCGATATTGACCAGATCAGCAGCATGAAAGGTTAAGCGTGATTATTGGAGTTATTGATTAATGCTATTGAGTGAAACGACAACTAGCGGGTTTTTCAATCTGGTTCCCTGGATAATCTTCTTCCCGGTGATCGGGTTGCTCATTAACCTTTTAATTGGAAAACGACTGGGCGAGCGCGGTATCGGGACTATCGCAAGCCTGGCTTCAGCTTCAGCGTTTGTGGTTTCCGTTTTGTTGGCCGTTTCGATTAATGGCCATCACGAGGCGGTTGTTGTTCAGTTTGCTGATTGGATAAATATTGGCGACCTTCAAATCCCCTGGGCTTTCCGCGTCGATACACTATCTGTAACAATGATGCTGGTGGTTTCCGGGGTTGGCACGCTGATCCACATATACGCAGCTGGCTACATGCATTATGATGTGCGCTATAAGGGTGATCCAAAAAGTTACCGGCGTTTCTTCATCTATCTGAATTTGTTCATCGCCGCAATGATGATCTTGATAAGCGGTGATAACTATCTGATGCTCTTCGTCGGCTGGGAAGGTGTGGGTTTGTGTTCCTTCCTGCTGATCGGTTTCTGGTTTACCAAAAACACGGATGGTACGGAGGGCACAGAGAACGCGTTGGCTGCCAAGAAAGCTTTCGTGGTTAACCGCGTGGGCGATTTCGGATTTTTGATGGCCATGTTCCTGACATTCTGGGCGTTTGGCTCCCTGCAGTTCGATGCTGTATTCGCTCAAGTGGACCAGGTTCAAGAAGACGTCATCATCGCGATCACATTATTTATGCTTCTGGGTGTGGCAGGGAAATCGGCGCAAATTCCGCTCTACGTGTGGCTGCCGGATGCAATGGCAGGCCCCACACCAGTTTCCGCGCTGATACACGCGGCTACAATGGTTACCGCTGGCGTTTATTTGATCACACGCTCTTTCCCTCTGTTTTCGGCTGCACCAGAGGCTCAACAAATAGTTGCCCTGGTTGGTGGAGCCACCGCCTTGTTCTCTGCTACTATCGCGGCAGCCCAATTCGATATTAAAAAAGTACTGGCTTATTCTACAGTCAGCCAATTAGGCTTCATGGTTGCCGCGGTTGGTATGGGAGCTTACGTGGCGGGAATGTTCCATTTGGTCACGCATGCTTTCTTTAAAGCTTTGTTATTCTTGGGATCCGGTTCAGTTATCCTGGCTGTGGAACGCGGCCATCATCCGTTGGATAATGGTCATGAAGATGACCAGCATGGCGAAGAACACCACGAACCCTTTGACCCCCAAGACATGCGCAACATGGGCGGTTTGCGAGAAAAGATTCCCCTGACTTTTTGGACTTATCTAATGGGTGTGCTGGCTCTATCCGGCATCCCTATTTGGGCAGGTTTCTTTTCTAAAGATGAAATCCTGACCGATGCCCTGCATGAGAATCCCACAGTTTATTGGCTGTTGGTATCGGCGGCATTCCTGACCGCATTTTATATGGGACGGCAAGTGTGGTTGATTTTCTTCGGCAAAGCACGCACTCACGCAGCCGAGAAAGCGGTGGAAAGCCCTTCCAGTATGACCATCCCCTTGATCATATTGGCGGGTTTATCGGTGCTGGGAGGCTTGCTTAATTTTCCCGGTGTGCATACATTTACAACCTGGCTGGAAGGCACTTTGGGCCACGATTTCGCACATGCTACTGAATTCAACTTCACTGTTGCCGGACTTTCTACCTTTTTAGCCTTTACCGCTCTATTCATCTCCTGGCTGCTTTATGGAAGAAATCCCATAGAAGTAGATCAGAAAGACCCGCTGCGACGCATTCTTGGTCCAGTATTCAGCTGGATGAACAATAAGTGGTACGTGGATGAGCTTTACGCAATGATCGTTATCCGCCCATACCAGAGATTGGCCCGTTTCCTGGCCGAGACCGTCGATTGGCGTTTTTGGCACGATTGGATCCACGATAGTGTGATCGCCAATGGCTTCCGCTCTTTGACGCGTTTCTTGGCCGATCCGGTTGACCTGGGTGTGATTGACGGCATTGCCAATGGCTTGGCTGATTTCGTCCAGGGTTCCGCGGCTAGATTGCGCGTGATCCAGACAGGTTATGTACGTAATTACGCACTCTCGGTTTTGCTTGGCGTAGTGGTGATTCTCGGCTACTTGATTACGCGATAGGACGTAAAACCTTTCACGGGTTGTTACGATTAGAGGAACGCTTATGGACTTAGTAGATTTTATATTAGAACCGCTCAATTTGGTCACATTCTTCCCTTTGCTAGGCGTGCTGCTGCTGCTTTTCTTGAAGCATGAGCAAAAGAACGCCAGCCGCTGGGTGGCATTACTGACCTCGTTGGCAACCTTTGGTATATCGCTGTGGGTATTGGACTTATTTGACGCCAATGATCCAGATTTGCAATTGGTGATCAATAAAGACTGGATCACGGTTGCAGGCTGGAATATCAAATATGCCCTCGGTGTCGACGGCTTAAGTATTTTGCTGGTCCTGCTGACAACATTCATTACCCCAATCGCTATCCTATCCACCTGGTCGGCTGTTGAGGAGCGAGTGCGAGATTTCATGCTTTTCTTCTTACTTTTGGAGATCGGTATGGTGGGTGTGTTCCTGGCGCAAGACCTGTTCTTGTTTTACGTTTTCTGGGAGTTCACGCTCGTACCAATGTATTTCCTTATCGGCATCTGGGGCGGGGGGCGGCGTATGTATGCGGCGGTCAAATTCTTCCTGTACACTATGGCTGGGTCTATTTTGATGCTGCTGGCCATTTTGTGGCTGGGGATCAATCAAGAATCTTTCTACATGCCAGAGTTGCTTGAAACGGGAGGCATTCCTCCAGGTACTCAATATTGGTTATTCCTCGCTTTCGCCGCCGCTTTCGCGATCAAGGTACCCATGTGGCCGCTGCATTCCTGGTTGCCTGATGCGCACGTTGAAGCTCCCACGGCCGGGTCTGTGATTCTGGCGGGAGTTTTACTAAAGATGGGAACTTATGGTTTCCTGCGTTTTAACCTGCCCTTATTCCCCGACGCGGCAGTTGAACTTGCGAGACCTATGGCGACCCTGGCAGTAATCGGAATTCTATACGGTGCAGCTGTGTCTTACTCACAAAAGGATGTTAAGAAGCTGGTGGCTTATTCATCGGTCAGCCATCTGGGTTTTGTAATTTTAGGTTTGTTTGCTCTTAATTCAATCGGCATCCAGGGCGCAATCTTACAAATGGTCAACCACGGTCTAAGCACTGGCGCATTGTTTATCATTGTGGGCATGATCTACGAACGCCGCCATACGCGCGAACTGGATGAATTTGGTGGTCTCTGGAAAGTCATGCCGGTTTATGCTGTGCTTACTTTGATCGTCAGTTTGTCATCTATGGGCCTGCCGGGATTGAACGGCTTCGTGGGTGAATTCGCCATTTTGTTGGGGGCATGGGGCGCTGGGGCTGCGGGTGGATCTCTGGGCTCATACTTTTTCACTGGCCTGGCTGCTTTGGGTGTGATCTTGGCGGCTGTGTACATCCTTTTCATGTTCCAGAAGATGTTCTTAGGTCCGGTAACCAATAAAGCGAATGAAGAGCTTAAAGACCTCAACAAGCGTGAGATATTGGTTTTAGTGCCTTTGCTAGTATTGATATTTTGGATCGGTTTATACCCTAAGCCCTTCTTTAATCTGATGGGCCCAACGGTAGATCAACTTGTAGAAGTCTTGAACACCGCGATTACCGCGGCGCTGCCTTAGCATTGGAATTTGGTAATGACTGTCTCTGAATTAGGTTTACTGAATATTTTACCCATACTCATCCTGGTGGTCTGGGCGTGTGTGCTCTTACTGTTGGATGTGTTTGTGTTTCCTAAACGCGAGCAAGTGACTCCTCTCTTGAGCGCGGTGGGGTTGGTAGTAGCGCTAATATACACGATCCCACAGTTTGGGCAGCCAAAAGAAGCATTTAATGGCATGCTAGTAATTGACGGTTTTGCTGTCTTCCTCAATGTGCTGGTATTAATCAGCGGTCTGGTGGCGGTGGCACTTTCCTACGATTACTTGAACCGTATGGGGATGGCACGCGGCGAATATTACGTGATGATGCTATTCTCCATAAGCGGAATCATGTTAATGACTTCCGCGGCTGACTTGATCGTGGTTTTCCTGGCATTAGAGCTATTATCCATACCTCTATATATTTTAGCAGCCTTTGGGCGACCCAAAATGGAGTCTGAAGAGGCGGGAATAAAATATTTCTTGCTTGGCGCTTTTGCGGGCGGATTTGTGCTTTACGGCATCGCTTTGGTGTATGGCGCTACTGGCCAAACCGGCCTAACAGGGATAGTGGAAGCAGCCAGTGGGGGGCTAGAGAATCCAGTTTTCTTACTGGTTGGCGCAGCTTTAATTTTGGTTGGTTTGGGGTTTAAAGTTGCTGCGGTGCCCTTTCACATGTGGACCCCGGACGTGTACGAGGGAGCCCCAACTTCGGTGACTGCGTTTATGGCAGTGGGCGCTAAAGTGGGCGGTTTCGCAGCTTTGCTGCGCGTTTTCATGATCGCTTTCCCTAGTATTAGTGTAGATATCACGCCTGTCCTGTGGGGCTTGACGGCTGCGACTCTGATTGTCGGTAATGTGTTGGCGGTTGCCCAACGCAATATCAAACGCTTGCTGGCTTATTCCAGCATCTCCCACGCAGGCTTTATCCTGATGGCATTTGTCACATACGGGGACGCATCTGTGCGCCCTGAAGCGACCGCGGCGGTACTTTTCTACATGGTCGCATTTGCGATCACTAGCTTCGGTTCTTGGGCGGTGGTGATCGCTTTGGAGCACGCTGAAGACCGGGGCTTAGAGCTGGAGGATTACGCCGGTTTGGGACGCAAACGCCCTGCTTTGGCATTGGCAATGGCGATTTTCATGTTCTCGTTCACCGGTGTACCGCCAACCATGGGCTTTGCCGGAAAATTGTACATTTTCCGCGCCGTCATTCAAGGGGAGTATTACGGCCTGGCAGTGTTGGGAGTGATCGTCTCTGTAATTTCGGCATATTATTATTTGCGCGTGGTAGTAGTCATGTATATGCGCGAGGGAGATCCCGAAACCCATAGCGAAGGTTGGCTCAATCTGACCACGGCGGTAACTGCTGTTGGCACAGTCGTGCTCTTCATTTTCTCAGCCCCGTTGTTTGATTGGGCTGCGCAGGCTGTGCTGAGGATGTTCTGATATCTATCATGTCATTCCGAACGACCAGGGGGAGAGAGGAATCCCTAGATGGTTGTCTTGGAAGGAGAGAATGATAGAGAAAAATACATAGGTAATGGGGATTCCTCACCCCTTTTTGGGGTTCGGAATGACACAATTGTTTTTTCCTTTGTTGAGAAATAATGATTTGATTATCGATGGGTGGATTGATCTGAAAGTAAAAAACCTTAAATGATCTGAATAAATAATTTGTGTGTAATCTTCGTGATAATTCTTAGGGTATACTAGCGGTTATTCTTTGCTGATGGAGAGCTAGATGAAAGCCCTGATCTTCGATTTTGACGGCCTAATTTTGGATACTGAAATGCCTGACTTCCAATCCTGGCAGAATGTATATCGAGAACGCGGAGTTGAACTGCCTCTGGAGAAATGGGGCTCTATTGTGGGGGGCAACGCGGCTTCGGATTTCGATCCTTATGATTATTTAGAAGAGTTGACTGGCCAAAAGGTGGACCGGGATGCCATCTGGATCAAGCGCCGCAAAGATTACCTGGCTACTCTGGAAACCCAGCCCATACTGCCTGGTGTGCAAGGTTATCTGGATGATGCTAAAGAGCTAGGGTTAAAATTGGGCGTCGGCTCCAGCTCACCGGAGAGCTGGGTGGTTGGGCACCTCACCCGCCTTATTCTGGTGGATTATTTTGATACTATATGTACCGCTGATGATGTCGAAAAAACCAAGCCAGACCCGGAACTGTTTTTATCCGTTTTGGCTGAATTAGATACTTCCGCGGACCAGGCAGTTGTATTTGAAGACTCTCCCAACGGGGTTTTGGCGGCCAAACGAGCGGGAATTTATTGTGTGTGCGTGCCCAATCAATTAACATCCCAACTCCCCATGGATACGGCAGATCTGACTTTAAACTCTTTGGAAGACTTATCTTTGGAAGCCCTCTTGGAGAAGGTGGAGAAGCCCAGCAACTAGCAGTATTATCCGCAATTAAAGAGGAAAGCTTAGGAGGTAAGGATGAAAAAGTGGCAAAAACTCCTGCTTTTTACAGTAGTCGTTTCCTTTGTTGGTGCGTTAATTATCATATTATACGCCTCTGATTTACAGGCGCACGAGCTGGTCACAAACCCTCCTGAGGAGCGCAGACCAATTTATCGCTCTCCGGCTAGTTTTGGATTAGAGTTTGAAGATATTACTTTAACTACCGTAGACGGCTTTGATTTAGTGGGTTGGTACATCCCTTCTCGGAATGGAGCTGCTGTGATTGCCCAGCACGGTTATAAGGGCAATCGAGAGGAAATGCTTGAAGAAGCCGATATGCTTGCCCGTCATGGGTATGGCGTTATCATGGTAGATATGCGCGCCCACGGCGGAAGTGAAGGTGAGGTAATCTCCTTCGGTGTAATGGAACTTCAGGATATGGAAGCCATTTACCAATACCTGCTGACGCGTCCCGAGGTAGACCCGGAGCGCATCGGCATCTTGGGTAACTCCAATGGGGCTGCGATTTCAATCCTATACACCGCCCAAAACCAGCAAATCAAAGCGCTTATCACGGTGAGCTCATACGCCTCCTTGCAAGATGAAATTGCGATTGGGATAGAAGCCTTAACTATCTTACCAGCTTTCCCCTTCGCTCCTCTGATCCAGTACTTTGCCGAGCAGGAAGTGGGATTTCAAGCCGAGGATATTTCAGCAATAGCTGTGATCGATCAAATTGCACCTCGGCCAATCTTTATCCTACAGGGGGGGGCTGATACCGCCATCCCTACGGATAGTGGCCAGCGCCTGTATGACACCGCCAATGAACCCAAGGAGTTGTGGTTCGAGCCTGATCTCGGCCATATTTCCTTTGACGTAGAGATGCCTGAAGAGTTTGAAGCCCGCATAATAGCTTTCTTTGATATGTATCTTCTGGGTGATTGAAATAATATTGGAAAGTTAGAGAACTCTGCTGCTTCGTATGAATATGATCATTTCAGCTGTTTTGATAATAATATTACCTGCGTCTATCCGCGTGCATTTGCGGCTATTCCCTTTACAATCTGTTTATGTATAACGTAATTGTAAAAAAACAATTAACCGCAGATGAATCCAGATAAACCTGGATAATTTGAAATGCTGGATGTGAAAAAGAATTCTAATAGAAGTGGTAGGAGTTTTCGATTTATGTTATATATTTTTTGGTAATTAATTAAGCATTATCCCCAAACAGCTTGCGGTGCACCACGCTGAGTGCGCGCACTTGCTCAGCCGCATGGTATGAGGAACGCACCAGGGGGCCGCTCTCCACCCATTTGAAGCCAATGCTTAGGCCGTATTCTTTCAACTCTGCAAATTCATCCGGGTGGTAATAACGTTCGATGGGCAGGTGTTTTTTACTGGGCTGTAGATACTGGCCGAGGGTGAGGATATCAACTCCCCAGCTGCGTTGGTCGTCCATCACTTGCTTGATTTCATCCATAGTCTCCCCCAACCCAAGCATAAGCCCGGATTTGGTCAACACTTCTGTATCCATCTTCTTAGCGTTGCTTAAAGTGGCGGCAGCCCATTCGTAGCGGTCTTGGGGCTGTACATGCTTGAAAAGGCGCGGCACTGTCTCCACGTTGTGGTTAAGTATCTCTGGACGCGCCTGCATTACGATGCGCAAAGCCTCGGCGCTGCCTTTGAAATCGGGGATGAGCACTTCAACCGAACAGTTTGGGTGAATCTGGCGGATGCGTTTGATCACCATAGCAAAAATGGGCGCTCCCCCGTCTGCACGCTCGTCCCGGTTCACGCTGGTTATCACCGCGTGTTTTAGGTTCATATCCTTGACTGCCTGGGCTACCCGCAGGGGTTCTTTCCAGTCCAACTCATTGGGAGTGCCGTGCTTGATGTCGCAGAAACCGCAGGTGCGCGTGCACACGTTACCGAGCATCAGGAAGGTAGCGGTGCCGCTGCCCCAGCACTCACCCAGATTGGGGCACATGGCTTCCTCGCAAACTGTGTGCAGTTCTTTGCTGCGCATTAGTGTTTTGATCTCTTCGTATTTCTCACCCATTGGGGCGCGTACGCGGATCCACTCTGGACGGCGCTTTGGGGTGGTCTTCATGTCTATTTTCTTAATACGCTCACGCGTGGTTGTACTTGGCATGTTTGCTCCGTTATATTGACAATAACTGATGGCATAATTTTACCCCATTTGCCCGTGTCCCTCAAAGCGCAGGGGGTTTTTGTGGGCATTCCTCGGAAACCGTTGAGTCTTTTTTCTAATAGAATTTTGACGCTAAGATTGCGTACTCTTCTTCACGATTAATCGCACCCCATCTAGCGCAACGACCTCCACACGTGTGCCTTCCGGTAAGGTTGTCTCACCCTCGGCCAGTTCGGCGGTCCACATTTCTCCGCTTAAGTGCACGCTTCCCTGTCCGCCAGAGGTAATCTCACGGCGCACGATCCCACTGCGACCTAAAAGTGAAGCTTGGCCCATTTGAACGGGGATTTTAAGAGCGCGGATGGCGAAACTCACCATGGCTATGAAGGTGGCCGCGGTGATCAAACTTGTTACTGTTACTAAAGGAACCGAGACGCGTAAGAATTCAGGTGTGCCGCCTGAGTTGAACAAGACCAGTGCGCCGATGATGAACGCAGCCATACCCGCAATGCTTAATGCCCCATGGACCGGAGCTTTGATCTCAAGATAAAACAAAGCAAAGGCAAGCAACACGAATAACAAACCAAACCAGTTCACTGGTAGGAAACCCAAGCCGTAACCTGCCAACGCAAGGGAAACTACCCCCACGAAACCGGCCACCCAACCACCCGGGCTGCCCAGTTCGATCAATATGGATTGCACTCCTAAGGTTAGCAGGATGAAGACAATGTTGGGGTTGGTCAAGATTGCTAGGAGCTGCTCTACAAATGTGAAGTTAATCTCATTGATGGTTAAAAATTCGGTTTCCAGTGTGCGTGACCCTGCTTCGGTTTCAACGCGTAGGCCATCCAATTGATGCAGCAGGTCTGAGAGGTTTGCAGCGATGAAGTCTATCATCCCGACTTCCAAAGCTTCGCTAGCAGAAACGGCGATAGCGTTTTCCACCGTCTGCTCGGCCAGGGCTATTGCCTCAGCTGGGCGATTCTCGGCTAGCGAACGGATCTGGGCTCTTAAGATCTCCTTGACTTTGGCTTCCATGGTTTCTTCGATATCCTCCCCTTGCCCACCGACCGGGCTGGCTGCTCCGATAGCCGTCCCCGGAGCCATGGCTGCCACGTGTCCCGCGAGGGTGATGATCGTACCCGCGCTGCCGGCAATTGCGCCTCGAGGTGAGACGTATACAGCTACAGGCACAGGACTGTTGAGGATGTGTTGGACGATGTCATCCATGAGGTCTAAGCTGCCTCCGGGAGTGTCCAGCTGCAAGACGACCAATTCCGAGTTGCGTTGTGCAGCGATCTCAATGCCGCGCAGGATATAACCTGCCATCGCGGGGTTCAGGGCGCCCTTGGCGGTGATGACGACAACTTCTCCGGCGCTCTGCTCCTGCGCCTGGGCCGCTGGTGTGGACAAGATGGTAATCGTCCCAAGGATAATTATTGTCAACAGTAATGTGCGTTTGAACATGCTTCAATTATAAGATGATTTTACTCGTGTGTCTGCCTGACTTTTCACAATTGCTTGACCTGCTTTGTGCCTCACGGTAGAATCTTCTCGCGCGGTCACACACGCGCGGGCGTGGCCAAGTGGTAAGGCATCAGCCTTCCAAGCTGATATTCATGGGTTCGAATCCCATCGCCCGCTCTCTTTTCTATCGAAGTATTGTTGTATCGCTAGCAGGGCCCGTAGCTCAATGGCGGAGCAGACGGCTCATAACCGTTCGGTTGTAGGTTCGAATCCTACCGGGCCCACCTTTTTGACCAGTTGGAGTGCGCATTTATATATAAAATTTGATTGTGTGGAGGATAAACAGTAACAGTACTGCTAAATTTCGATGCAAAGAATAAAAGTCTCAAAGATGTTATGTTTTCCAATAACACATTAAAGATTCCTGGATTTCAGAGGGAATATTCATGGGGAATTGATGAATTAACTTTTATCGTATAATCCCTTATGATAATTCCATTTGTTTATACGCATTATGAATAAAGCTGATGTATAAAAGGTGATTCCTCAATCTAGGGCATAGGCTGAAATCTTAGAAGATACAGAATAAATATTTACAGTGGTGACAATTATGACAAATAGCGATGATGAAATCGAATTAAAGACAATATGGAACAAGTGGTGTTATATTGAGGCAACTAAACGAATTGAACAAAAAATTGAGGTTTTATGCGATGAATTTAGAAATATCACCTGGGATCTCCAAAATCAATGTTTTGATTTGGGGGTATTTGATCGAAAAAAATCTTATCACTTTGGTAAAGAAATCGGAAAAAGAATGGGTTACCTAAGCAGGGGAGCATTTTTATCAGGCGTCGATTATGGAATGACCAACCCACAAATTTCTAACATTGATTTTAACTCACTTCCAGACACCACTATTGGAATCCTTATTGAATCAAAGAAACCGATCCATCTTCATATTGGCGGATTAGTTGGTTTAATATATAAACATATGGGAAAAACCACAGATGAAATTATTCAGAAAGTACAAGAATATGATATTCCATTAATCAAGACATCATATTCTTGTTTTTCGGTCGGCTTTGAACATTCATTTTCGATTAGGTAAATCTGTAAAACAAAATAATATGAAATATTTTCATATGTGGATGAAGCTTACTTTTGGGATTCTCACAAAAGGTATAAAGAAGCCTCAAATTATTAGTGCTGCATCCAGGAAGTGGCACAATATGGTGACAATGTAAGCTTGTCTTCCTTTACAGTTTGGTGTCAGTTAGAGTGGAACCAATAAAGTAAAAAAAAGAGACTTTTAATCTTCTCTCGTCTGCTCAGCACCTCATCATTTCTTCCAAAATACACATCCGCGGGGGCCAGATTATTGTAGAATAAAGGGACTTCAAATTGACAATTTCACCATCATGTCGTGGACACAATGGACGCTATGGTACTGTATGGACAGGATGGACACTTAAGCAAGGAAACGTTCGGTTGTAGGTTCAATTCCAACCAGGCTAATTGGATCTCTAGCAGTTTATTTTCGGGACAATAGCGTCTTAGTCGATATAGGCCAGCTAAATACTACTGTTTGTTATCCCGAGCATGAAAGAGCTCTGCACTCCTGGGCGTGCAGTCAAGTATTGTATGGTGTCAAAGTTTTTGTCTAATGGTAAAATTCAACCCACACTATAACCGTGGAAAACACCTTATGGAGATATCAGAATCCTCAACAAATAACAAAAAATTTCACCTGCGCATTGAACCATCCAAAGGGTGGCTCTCAATTAATTTCAAAGAACTTTGGAGGTACCGCGATCTTTTCCGAATCATGACGGAGCGCGACATCCGTTTGCGTTATAAGCAGACTGCTCTTGGAGTTACCTGGGTCATCCTTCAACCGTTAATTACGTCCGCACTTTTCGCGATCATATTTGGCCGCTTAGCAAAATTACCTTCAGGTGATGTTGCCTATGAACTATTTGCCTTTGCCGGGATGCTTCCCTGGAATATCTTTTCTCAATCAATGCAGAGGGCAAGCCAAAGCCTTGTAAAAGACGCGGGCTTAATTAACAAAGTATACTTTCCTCGTATCATTCTCCCGATTTCCAGTTCATTTTCTACAGTCCTAGATTTTTTTGTGAGCGGCGCTGTATTTTTATTACTCCTTATTCTTTACAAAATCCCATTTACTTATAACTTGCTTGCTATCCCTCTCCTACTTATTATGTGCCTTATTACATCTGTAGGTGTCGGTTTATGGATTTCTGCATTCAGCGTTTTTTATCGCGATTTTATTTACGCCCTACCATTTGTCATTCAATTATGGATGTACGCCTCTCCTTTGGCTTACTCGATTGACCTAATTCCCCCAGAATGGCTGTGGTTATATTCCTTGAACCCGATTACAGGTATCCTTGAAAGTTTCCGTTGGGCTTTATTAGGTGGAGAGGAATTTCCATGGCTCTCAGCAGGCATGGCGCTGCCTATCAGTTTTCTCCTCTTTTTCACAGGTTCCTATATTTTTAAACGCCTGGAACGCAGATTTGCGGATGTGATCTAATGAGCAATATTGCGATTCAAGCCAACAAAATAAGCAAAGCTTATGTAATTAGCACAGATCAAGCCAAACCAGATAAGCGAACCTTGCAAGAAGATATCATAAAAGCCCTAAAACGCCAGAGAACACAGAAAGAGCGCATCTGGGCGCTTAAAGATGTCTCATTTGAGATCAATCATGGTGAAGTGGTTGGTATCATCGGACGAAACGGCGCAGGTAAAACCACCCTACTAAAGGTCTTATCACGGATCACAGAGCCCACATCGGGCTATGCAGATATCTATGGACGCATCGGGTCTCTGCTCGAAGTCGGCACAGGATTTCATTCAGAATTAACCGGGAGAGAAAATATTTTCTTAAGTGGGGCTGTTTTAGGAATGACAAGGACCGAGATTAGGAATAAATTTGATGAGATCGTCGATTTTTCAGGTGTAGAAAAATTTCTAGAGACTCCGGTGAAAAGGTATTCTTCCGGTATGCAGGTGCGGCTGGCATTTTCCGTGGCTGCACACCTAGACCCAGAAATCCTCCTGATCGATGAAGTTTTGGCGGTGGGGGATGCAGAATTTCAGAAAAAATGCTTGGGCAAGATGGACGAAGTTGCTCACGGTGGTAGAACTATTTTATTTGTCAGCCATAATATGAGCCACATCCAAAAACTCTGTCAAGAAACTATTATCTTTGATAGTGGAAAAATTCTATTTCAGGGAAGTGCGCAAGAAGCAATCCCAAAATATTTATCTAGCTTTGAAAATACAGATAGCTCTGTATCACTTATGGATACACCCAGACAAAAAGGATTTGGTACGGACTGCAAATTTACATTTTGTGCTTTCAAAAATTCCTCAAATAACCAAACAAACAAATTAAGATTTGGGGAATCTTTCACTCTTTCATTGGAGATAACCACCAAAAAAGATACTGATAATTTAGATATCATGCTTAGAGTTGAATCACCCCTTTATCCCAATATCATTAACGCTGTAAGTAGAAATCAAAACAAATACTACGCAATTCAAAAAAACAAGAACCTGGAAATAAATGTCACATTCCAAGATTTGAAACTAAATCCTGGAGATTATCATTTTTCACTTTTTATTGTTCACAAAGGAACGGTCATAGATAAAGTAGAAAGAGCGATTGGTTTCACTATACTTGAGGCTTATGATCCGGAATACATGCCCTTTGTTGATAATTTGGGAATTGTTGCTTCTATGCCAACTTGGGATTAGCCTACTCACAAAATGAAAATGCATTTACTATCCCACGCTTTCTCAATTAGAGGCTATCGTGTTAATATATTAGCTAATTCTAATCTGGAACCTTTTATTATCCGAAACTGAGATAATTAACTAAATTTAACTATGAAAAGTATTTTCTCAATTGAAAACAATAAAAAACCCCCCTGATTTTAGTCAAGAAAATTGTAAGCATTTATTAATTTCAAGTTTTGAAGGATACAAGGCTAAGGTAATTGAACCTTGTTTGAAATCTTTATATGCTATCTGCCCGATACCATTCATTCCTTAAATCAAAATCCAATCAAGGGAAAATTTTTTTTATTGCCAAGCGCTGATCTCGAATAGGCCTCCAGATCAAGGTCAAGCGATATCTGGATTTTTGATCTAATAACGAGGCCAGATATCCAAGCAAGCTTTTTAGTTGCCGAGGCCAATATTTCAAAGATGTCACCATAAACTTTCTGACAATTTGCATCTCTTTTTGTGTTCCTTCACCGAGCATATTAAATCCAGAATACATAAACAGCCTGGAATACATTTTTTTTTCAAACGCTTCCCCTAAATTCGGATCTTCTTTAGCAGCTTTGTGTAAGTATTTTAAATGTCTTTCTGCCATTTTGGATTTATCCACCGATATATTTTGGGGATGTACTCGAATTCCAGCCAAGATTTCAGGCATGTGGTGGATTGGGTACTTTCTTGCGATTCTTGCCCAAAGATCAAGATCTTCAGCAGAGGTTAGATCCTCATCAAATAAGCCGATCTCATTAAATAAATCAGCTCTTACTATTACACAAGAAGTAGCCATCAACATTTCCCAATACAATAATATTTCTGGATATATATGTCCAGAAAAAAAAGATGTGTATTTAGTTCCCAGGTCGTTTCCAAAATCATCAAACTTATTAAAATTTGAATGAAGTATCATTACACTTGGGTGTTGATCCATATATTCTGCCTGCTTTTTAAGCTTACTTGGATAAAAAATATCGTCCGAATCTAAAAAAGCGATCAGTTCTCCGGTAGCGTTTATCACCCCTTTATTCCTGGCCGCCGCCGCACCGCTTTTGGTTTGATGCAACAACTTCACCTTTTTATTTTCTATTAGCGGTTGCAGAATTTCTAGTGTATTATCGGTTGACCCATCGTCTACCACCAGGATTTCATAATCTTGATACCCTTGATCCCAGATACTTTGAAGACATTCAAAGATATAATGGCCCCGATTATAGGTAGGAATAACAATGCTAAGTCTAGGCATAATTGAATTATAATCCCACTTGGTGTTTCAAAATTACTTATATTAATTAACTGCCATTTAGAATAAATTGGATGAAATGGATTTTATCAAAGCTGCCCCTTTTTTGCAGAGAGTAATATTCAATTCCAAAACCTTGGTCAAAATTTGGGTTTATGGGATACTCAAATATTTTAATGTTTTAGAACACGAAAAACGTTTTATTCGTGCCAGTAATCAATGGCGTTACCGTTCAAACCATAAACGGTTTATTGCGCGAACTATGTTCGAAAAATCTAATATCATTGACGAAATTCTTTTGAGAGATGAATATTATCTGTCAAAAGAAAATTTTGAACCAAATGATGTGATCATCGATATTGGGGCGCATATTGGTATTTTTAGTTATTTATGCCATTATAAGGGAAGCAGAAATATTTATAGTTATGAGCCTGATAAAGAAAATGCCCATCTGTTTACCAGTTTTCTAGGTGATCTTAAGGGTGTGCAACTTTTTACCCGGGCTGTTTTCCGTAGTGACATAGACCCAACTTATAACTTGCTTTTTTCTGGTTATCAAGATGAAAATACCGGTGCAGGCAGTGTGTTATTTACAGACCATATCATAAAATTTAATTCCCGAAAAACCATTAAAGTTCCTCCAGAGTTTTTCACGGAGGTAATAGTATCCCTTTAGATTATATTCTCGCCAAATTTGAGCAAGTAAAACTCTTGAAGTTGGATTGTGAGGGGAGTGAATTCCCAATTCTTCTGACTAGTAAACTATTATCCAAGGCGGACCGTATTATTGGAGAATACCATGAGGTGGATTCTACAGCAATGAAATATCTAGCGCCAATTGCCAAACTTCCTCACTATAAAGAATACAAAACCCAGATGCTGGTTGAAAAATTGGAGCAAAAAGGGTTCGAGGTAACCCTTACCCCTAATTCCTCCAGTATAGGTCATTTCGATGCTAGGAATATAGGAGATGATTGAGTAAAAATGAGCAGTGTGTCTTGATCAAAGGTATCAAATATGTATCCTATTACGATTCAGGCGGGTACTTTAATGCTGCAAAAAATTATATGTTGGGATTGGTTAATCAAGGTATCCCGCTCACTTGGGCTCCGATACAGGACCGCCTCTCAGGTGATATGCGATGGAGTTTGATAACCAAAACCAAGGTCGGTGATCCGCAGCTTGACCCTTACTTAAATCGCAGCATAGAGTATGATACTGTCATTCTCCATCTTGGGCCGTCAAAGTATCCCTGGTGGATCGAAAAAGAGCTGGATAAAAAAATTATCGGATATACCGTGTGGGAAACAGATCGGATTCCACCTTTTTGGGTAGGACCGATAAATATGCTCCACAGGGTGATAGTCCCCACAGAATGGAATAAGAAAGTTTTTCAACAGGGGGGCATTACCATTCCGATCAATGTTGTACCCCATATGGTCAATCCCCGTTTTACAGATAAAGCAGAATCAGCAAAGCTCAAACCTGAAAAAGAATACACCTTTTATTTCATTGGAACATGGTCGGAAAGAAAAGCGATCCCCATGCTTCTCAAAGCCTATTGGGAGACATTTTCTGCCGACGACCCCACCAATTTAGTGATAAAAACCACTTCCTTGGATTGGACTAAATCGATCAGACCGCATGTCTTGGAAAAAATTCTTTTAAGAACAAAAATTCGTGTTGCATTATTAAAAAGAGGGTACAAATCTCCCGCCAAGGTACAGGTGATTTCAAATGAGATTGGTGAAGATGAAATCTACATGCTGCACCAAACTAGTGATTGTTATATTTCGCTGTGCCGCTCTGAAGGATGGGGTTTGGGCGCTTTTGATGCAGCCTCCCTCGGAAAGCCGGTCATCATGACCGGCTTTGGTGGTCAGTTAGATTATTTGCCTGATGATTTATCCTATCTTGTGGATTATGATCTTATTCCTGTTCAAACGAAATGGCGGGGTGAAAATTTCGCGCCTGGTCAAAGGTGGGCAAACCCTGATTTAAAACATGCTTCCCGATTGATGAAAAAGGTTTTCAATGATCAAGAGAGGGCTGCAAAAAAGGGCGCAGAGCTTCAAAAAACCGTGCTCCTAAATTTTTCTAAAAAAACTGTGATGGAAAAACTCCTCGCAGTAATTGACAAGACACGTTTAGATGGTTAGACAAGATCCGAAATTTGAAGGCATAGATATTGTTTACACCTGGGTTGATGGAGACAACCCTGCCTTCCAAGAAATGCTAAAGAAATCCTCAGCGACTGAAAAAACCCTATACTCGGTGAGTGGGGTTGGCAATCATCGCTTTAGAGATAATAAAGAACTTAGATACTCTCTGCGTTCGGTTGAGAAATTTGCCCCTTGGGTGCGTACAATTCATATCCTCACCAATGGGCAGCATCCCATCTGGTTAGATCTAAACCACCCTAAGATATCTTTGGTTTCTCATCATACTGTTTTTAAAGAATCCTCTCATTTGCCTACTTTCAATTCACATTCGATTGAATTGAATTTGCATCGCATCCCCGGGCTTTCTCAAAAATTCTTATATTTTAATGATGATATCTTCCTAGGGAGGGCTGTTCTTCCTGAAGATTTTATTATAGCTTCTGGGGGACATATCATTTATTTGGATGATATACCTATACCTACTGAATCTAAAGAAATTCATGATCAAGCCTACGCTTATACCCAGAATTTAGTGGAGCAGCAATGGGGCCAAAAATATTCTCGTTTGGTGCCAGCGCATTTGCCTCAGTTATATGATCGCGATATATTGATTGAACTTGAACAGCAGTTTTCAAAAGAATATGCCGAGACCTGTTCTCATAAATTTCGGGCTGCCAATGATGTCGCCCTCAAGATACTATATTTTTACGCTTTGTTAGACTCAGCCGACCAAAAGGATAAACATAAGATCATCTTGCTGCCCTGGGGTTCACCGGATTATAGATTATTGATGTTGAAGCCATCTTTCAAAAAAATATTGCGAGACTTTAGAGAGATATTCAAGTTGAAACCAAAATATTTTTGTGTTAATGATGATCTTGCTGACAAAATTGGTATTTTTAACCCAGGAATGTTGATTTTCAAGATTTTTATGCGTTTATATTTTCCTCAGCCTTCCTCAATGGAGTTAAAGGAATGACAATTCCATCCACTAAAGACTATTGGGAAAAATGCCTTGAGGCGCATTAGGTGTATTTGACCAGGGTATAACCTATAAAAGTTGGCAGCTACAGCCAGATAATCAAGAGCGTCATTGGCTAGTTAGGTTAATAATTACCCTCTCCAATTTGATGTCATTATCCTGATAAATACTTGATGGATTTTAGGGTATGATAAATGAGCAACTCGAGTTAGTCAAAGTTGAATTGGTTGACAAAACGATTAAATACAAATAACTAAGTGATCTAATAATAAATCAGTTAGTTATGCACACCATAATGAATTTATTTGAATGTAAAAACTCCTCGAAGATCTGAGCATGTATAAATATTTACAGGATTAGAAAAGATATTCAGGATTGAATCAATGTATGAATTAATCCCATGACCAAACTATCCATTATTGTCCCTTGTTATAATAGTGTAGGCACATTAGAAGAAGCCGTTGATTCCGTTTTTCGCCAAAAACTATCCACACCTTTTGATGTCACCTTGGTAGACGATGGCTCCATAGACAAGACTCATGACATCATGGAGAAACTTGCAAACAAGTATCCAGGGATAAAGCTTGTAAGGCACAAAACTAATCTTGGGGGCGGGGCAGCGCGCAATACTGGTGTAGATAACAGTGATGGAGAAATCATCTTTTGCCTTGACAGCGATGACTTACTGAGTGAAAACACGCTGGAGAATATGATAACTTTCTGGCAAGAGAAAAAATGTGATGGGGTTGGAATTAGCACTTCCATAAAATTCAATGGTATTGATGTAAACGATGTCGAACGCGTTGATATATTTGAAGGCCCAGGGGAAAAAGTGCGTTTTGAATCCTTTCTTAATCCCAGTCTCTGTTCATTAAATTCAACTTTTTTAGTTACGCGTGAAGCTTTTTACCGGATCAATGGGTATCCTATTGATCATGGGTTTGATAGCCAGGGATTTGCATTTCGCTTTTTGTGCAACGGGCTTACCGCTTACACCTGCCCTGATGCAGTTTATTACCATAGAATAAATTATCATGATAACTACTATGTCCGAGAGGCCAAAGCCGGCAGGGTCAACTGGAACTGGTTAAAAGTACTTGATGAATTCATTTATATATTTAATGATTCGATCAAAAATCAAATATACAGCAACTCCTTATTTGAAATAGAAGGGAAACCACATCCAGCTGAAATGGCTGGCATTGTGCGCGGCAGGAAAGAAATATATGGTGAGAACTATAAGGAACTCATTCAAATGGGGGTTGATGAGGTTGCAAGAAAATTTCAGAATTCTGAGGATCGATTTGAGCAGTACTGGCTCGGCAGCTATCATCTCAATAATAAAGATTATCGCAAGGCATTAGATCATTTTTCAAAAGCGCTGGTAAATGGCTTTGATTATAAGATTATTCATATCAAATTCCTGGAGGTCTCACTGGGATTATCTGGGAATAAACTCCCGGTGCGAACCTTAACCCAAAATTTAGTTTCTTATTTTGTAACCCCAGATTCCACCTCATACCGAAAATTTTTGAATCAACTCAAACAAATTCGACTATTGAGATTGCCCCTAAAAGTTTTATTTTGGATAGCAAATTGGTCAAAAAATATTTGGCGCTTCGTAAATTCTATTCAAAAAATAAATATTGAAGAATATAAGCAAAAACTATTACATAACTATCATGAATTAAATAGTTTGGAAAAGATTAAATATTTCGTAGTAGACAGATGGCGTTTCACTCGAAGCGACCGTTTTTTCTTTGAAGGATTTCGTTCTCTACGAGGGCAGATGTATATCAAAGACCGGGAAGCATTATTTAACACAATAAAATCCTTAAAACCTAGATATTGTTTTGAAGTTGGCGATTACACAAGTGAGGGCAATACTTTTTTCCTCGCAAAGGCTTTTAAACAAATTGGGCAAGGCAAATTAATATTTCTGGACGCTGAATACTCATTTCATCAAGTGGTAAATACTTACAAGACTAAACTATCTGAGCTGGTACCTTACGTAGAGTTCTTGTATGGGGTGAGTCCAGAGCAATTCTTGTCATACATTAAAGAAAGTGACCATCAAGCTGATTGTGTTTTTCTATTCGGTTCCGAGACTACATTTGAACCACAGAAGCATTATCACTTTTTTTTAGAATATTTGCGTCCAGGTTCAATAATGATTATATATCAATGGCATTCAGAAACGATGAAAGAGTTAAAATCGATCATTGAATCCGATGACCGTTGGCATCTAGAACTAATATTGCATGAACCTTACAGTGTGGGTTTTGTAGTTTACTCATTTCAACCACATAAAAATCAATAAGTTACTAGATCCCCGCTTTGATCGTTTCCATCAATTAATAGAAGACTTGCCTTTAGCCAATCAAAGTGTATCTCTGGTTTAGGTAAACAGGAGAGGAAAGCCGTAATCCAATTGAAATTAATACCGATTTACTCACGTGTGGTCATATGCGGACCAATTCCAAAAGATTTATGTTAATCGAAGTGACTAATAATTTTAACGAAGTGCTGTTTAAAGGGAACTTCCGAGTGGCATGTGTTGGAACATCTTATTCAACCAGGAATCAAACTAATAATAGTTCACCACCTGCTCAAACCCAAGGGGATAATTGCCCTGGTGGTGCCGAATGAACCCCCCCCATTTGGTAAGAATTCGCGTATAAAACATTAAATCCTTCGATCGGTCCAGTACTCCTTTCTATCCTCTAAAACCAGGAATGAAAATTCACTTGACCCATTTAGTTTAAAATACTTTAGAGTCAGCGCTAATTCAGTCTGGCTTTAAGATCTTGGAATGGGTGAGTCGATGATGTTTATATAGCCCTTACATGGAAAGAATTGTTAGAATTAAACGCTGGGAGATTTTATTATCGACTTTCTGGGAAATTACATATAGGGCGAGCGATGTATGATGTATGCTAAAAGACCTAGATCTCTTTCTTCATAACCTTTTTTTGAAACTGGTAAATTGCAGGCAAAATACCCAAGGCCCTAAAAACGGCTCGAAGGATATCTCTGATGGGGAAAAGCAACCACAAGAATATTCTTTGCCTTCTGTATTTTTTATAATTACTCCATAGATCGCCAATGGGTACCCATTCCCCTGATACAAGAAGCCGATCTATTTCAAACGCAAAAATCTGAGGATAATATTTAATTCGTATCTTGTCGTAGATCGCGTATCTATAAAATAACATATTGTTTTCTTTTATGGCTTGTTCCCCCCCACTACGTGTACTTAGCCCATCCACACTGTTTGTAAAATATCCCAGAAGCGTGTTGGTTCGAACCATATGGAAACCATTAATAGCGATTCGGAGAGAAAAATCATAATCTAGGGCAATCAATTGTTCGTCAAAACCACCGACAACGTTGATGATCTCTTTTCGCCACATATAAAACGCTCCTCCTTGGGGAAAACTTCTTCTGAAAAGCGTTAAAGAAAACTCAGGGGTGGATACCAGGACTCCTTCAGTTGATCCATATTGCGGGACACGATAATAATCTCCATAAGACATCACTGCAAATGGAGAATTGTCCAGAGCTTCAACCTGACTCTCAATAGATAGATCAGTTCGCCGGTCATTGACATTCCAAATCGCAAGAAACTCCCCTCTGGCCTTTTTGCATCCCCGGTTCCAAGAGGCGCCGATTTGTTCCACTTTATCAATGACAATATGTTGAATGTGATCTGGACATTGATCTTTAAACTCATTTACACTTTGTAATTCTCTTTGGGGCGGCTCATTATGGATTAGCACTATTTCCATGTCGTCGAAATAGGTTTGAGAGCGTACATTTTCAAAGAATTGGGTTAAGTAATCCTTCCCTCTAAAAACTGAAGTAATCACACTTACCCTAATTGACATCTTTTCCCTTTAGAAAATTTATGGTCTACGTTGATATGTAATCTATAAAAGTATAAACCATAGGATCCTAAAACCTTAGCTTCTACTCTCTTCAAAATTCCAATCAATATCCCAAATATCCAAATGTGAAAAGTAATCTTCCCCATATTCTTGGATCCATTTCCCGATCTGCTTTTCGCGCCAGGTTTCGGGTCGCTCGAATATATTAGGCGTAAAAAAGGGATACCCATCTAACCAATCAAGATGGCAGGGGCTTGTCCCTAGTCCGGATTCGTCTTTGCTGGGCGCATACCGCGCATTAATTTCGGCAGTGGTTTTATTGGGTAAATGGAGCTTTTCCAGGCAGCGGTACCACGCTTGCTTTATTAGAAGGTTACGCCAATTCACATATTGGAAATGCAGCAAACCGTACTCATCTCCCTGGATAATATGCTGCTTCCCCGCCCTCACTGGAAGCCGGGGAAAATGGGCAAAGCCTTTTTCCAGCTCACTTTTTCCATCGTCACATAAAACGATGGGGAAGGTGGTGCCAGTCCACACCGAATGGTCTCGCCGATATTGGTTCACCCCCCGCCATAAATTGATAAGTATTAATTTGATGACATCTCCAGGCTCCAACCCTAAGATTAATTTTCGTAATAGGTTGTTTTGTTGAAAATTAGAGGTGAGGGCTTCATCTGCGTCCAGCACAATAAAATGAGTTCCACCTAATTGTCTGGCAGATTTGAGGAGCGCGGTCCGGTCTCCCCATTCATCGAATACATATTCATCTTTACGAATAATTTGCTTGATCTGACACGCTTCTTTTAAAGTTTGGATAATCTCAGAGGTGCCATCGTTGGAGCAGTCATCTAAAACAATGATGGCATCGGTATATTGGGCCAGAGCCTTTAAACTAAATTCAATGATGTTGGCTTCATTGCGCACCCGCATCAGCCCCACCACAAATTTATTGAAAGATGGATCTTCAAAACGCAGCTCTCCCCGTTTATACAGCCTGGACTTTGTTAATCTACTGGGTGAAAGCCTCCGCTTAGATAAAAATAGCAAAGCTTTATCAGGGAAAGATTTGATAGCCTCAATTAAAAATTTCAATCGACTTCCCCAATCAATATTGGATCAAGCACATGGGGCGCATATTTTTCTTGAAACAAGGCATAACTATTTTTGGATAGCAAATGCCTCAAGTCTTGGTCTTCGATGAGGCGTACACAAGATTGGGCGAACTTGTTGGGAGTTTCCCCGATCAGGATATGAGTTTCGTGTTCAGCCTGGATCCCTTCCGCGCCGATTGGGGTTGATATTACTGGTTTTTGAAAAGAAAAGGCCTCCAGGATCTTGATCCGGGTACCTCCCCCAGCCCGAAGGGGGACGATGACGGCATCTGCACCGGCATAGACCTGCCAAATATCTGGCATAAAACCCACCACGTCAACTTCAGGGAGATGAGCAAATTGAGAAACCAATTTTTCTTTTACTCCATTGCCCACTATTTTGACTTTAAACTTGGTCGTGGAAATTTGTTTGATTAAGGGTAAAACTTGTTTACAAAAATATATCAAGCCGTCATAGTTGGGAAAATAATCTAGCACGCCGACGAAGAGAAAAGTAAAGATGGTGTCTGGATGTGATCCTTTTACAGCTTTAGGCATGGCCACCACATTGGGCAGCACTTCAACTTGAGAAATTTGATAATTCTCAATGAGTTTTAATCTATCACTTTCTTTACATACAAAAACCCGATCCATAGTTGGAAGCCATTTTCTTTCTTCATTTTTATACACTTTTGCATTTTGGGAGAATTTCCTTGCGGTTTTTTTTTCACCATGTTGTCGATACAGTTGACTCATGCCTATACTAGCGAATGATTCAATATCATCGAGATCCACTTGGATTTTACCTTGAAATCCATCATCTCTATAAGGCTGAACAAAGGGCGCCATATACAGCCGGAAGACGTGAATGGTCTCAAAGTCATGCCCTGCAAAAAAGTGGTAGCATTTCTTGATCTGTTTTCTTGTAATGAACTGCCCTTCTTTAGGTTTTGAAAGGAGCAGAAAAAAAAGAGTTGGAGATAATTTGAAGAGCATTCGCTGAAGAATTAGAAAAATATTATTATCAACTGGAATATAAATTGCCTTTTCACAATAATCTAAACTTTCACTATCGACCACTTTATTTCGATAACCGAAATTTAATATCAACATATAGATGTGATATTTTTTGGATAAGGTATTGACGGTCTGGTAGGCCCGCATTGCAGACCCATGCCCAGTCGAAGCTGGTAATACTGAAGTGATGAACAGTAGGTTAGCTTTCTTCATTTAATCAGAATTACCTTATGAGGGATTTCTTCTATATATTGAGTAGAAGAGCCGAAAGAGAGCGCTTTTTAATTCTTTTATAAATTCCCAGAAATTTGTTCTGGTCTCAATAAGAATTTCGGACAAAGACTTGTACAAGGATCGGGCTGGCAAATGGAGGGCAGGTAAAAATTGTCTGGCTGCCAGGGCATAGGTGCTTTCTGTGTTGAGGATGTACGCTTCAGTGAGCAGCCCTTGATGAAAATTAGTGATATCCCGCCGGTAGCGGCTCCACCAGAGATGGCTCCATAAGTGGATACTGATCACACCATCAAGGTCTGGATCATTTCGTTCAAATATATCGCTCATGCCTTCCTCTGTCCAGAGATGTTTATAGAAAGATTGAACTGGTTCAATATGAATTGAACTTGGATCTTCTTGGCTGATTTGATAAGGCAGGAGGGTTGAATGCCTGCTCCATGTTCCATCGAATGCATTATGGATCTCTTGCTGCCACCTGCGACCAAATTTAGCCCCTGGTTCAGACATTATTAAAGCATTGCATAGTGAGGGTCTGAACTCCTTGGTGATTTCATCCAAAATATCGTTTTCTTGCCCCAATACGAAAGACTGTTGGTAAAGATGGTCTGGAATAGGATTGACAAAAAGAGTGTCTATATCTGCGTAGACCCCGCCGTGTTCCAATAATTTATCCAGTCGCATGAAAT
Source organism: Chloroflexota bacterium (assembly GCA_019456165.1). Lineage (GTDB taxonomy): Bacteria > Chloroflexota > Anaerolineae > Anaerolineales > UBA11579 > VRUJ01. Next base: position 41,085 of record VRUJ01000009.1, on the reverse strand, counting down.
CCGATTGATGAGCATAATTAAATTGTTTTTTATAATTATTGTAATAATCATATTGTTTGATAAAGTCAACCAGATCTACTTTTACCAACGTGAGCTTATCTTTTATGAGATCCCAATAAGGGCCAAAAGGTTCGTAATGATAATAAAAATATATTGCGTCCGGTTGATTGATTTGCAGACAAGATTCGAGACATAGATAAAAAACCAGGTGAAAACGTCTGGTTTGCTTTTTAAGCCCAAACACGAAGTGAAATATTTTAGGGATCTTATTATTCATATATGATTATTAAAACTACAAAGTATTGATTGAAATGATAATAGATTGGGTTATTTAAGACAATAGAGCAATTATTATAAGGTGTTTTTTGAGATTTGTTTGATTTTGGTTTTCTAAAGACTGACCTGCACCTGTTAGGTATAGTAGACAGTAAATACTGAAAAAGGGTAGAAAAGAAATAGTGACACCACTCACTTACTGGTCTACCCTTCGGTACCGGGCCCACTATACATGGGGGATTTAAGTAACTTTTCTTCCAGATATGGGGGTTTATTGAGTCTTTAGATTTGTTCTGGTGTAGTTTGGGTTTTGCCAAGAAATGGGACTTGATCCTTAAGAATTCCATTTGAGAGTTTCTTGATCTTTTTTAACGACGGGCACAATCTTTACAAAGTAACTCTTTAGAGATTCATCCGTTGATAGTAAGCGGATTTTTTCGACCTGTTCAAACTGCTGGGTTTGAGATAAGGCCTCAATATATTTCATCAACAATCCCTGAATTTCTATCACATTGCTAGAATCTATCTCTTTTACTGTAACGTTTGCTTCGGCGGCAATCCGCCCTACCAAAGTGCCTTCGTCGAACCCCAGTTCCGGTGTGAGCTTTTGGTAAACTACACCACCGGTCATTCCTGCAAATGCATTGGTACCAGGGTCTCCCATAATAATCACACGACCAGAGGTCATGTATTCGCAGGCAAATCCTTTCAAGTTGGCGTTAATGCCAATGTCTCCATAACGTCCATTTACCGGCTCAGTTATTTCTCCACCCAAGATGACCTCGGCACCTGAAAGCCGAATACAGGCCCGTGAGTCAGCGTTACCTTGGACAATCAGGGTTCCACTTTGCGCTCCATAAGCAAAACTTTTCCCTACGCTTCCATCAATCCTCTGGCCTTCATAGTTAAGGCCTTTCATCACTGCAACTCTCCCACCCGAAGCTCCTTTTGCCACACCATCCTGAGCGCCACCTTCAATTAGAATGTCCATATGCTCAGTAGTCCAAGCTGCGAACCCATTACCTGCCACAGAGGAAGGCCCAAATCGGAGATGCAAACAATCAATGTTCTTTCGGATCATAGGTTTTCGAGTAATCTCGCCAGCTAGGTGCGAGCCAAGCGCCCTATCGAAAGCCTTTATCTCATCCTGGTAAGTAACTTCACGCTTGCCATCAGAAACATTTTCCACGATCAACTCACTCATAAATCGCGTTAAGTTATTCCGCGGGCGAGTCAGTAAAAATCCTACGCCCGCCTCTAGCGTGGGGTTTGGTTCAAGCGGAACTGGCTCGAGCATCGCGGATAGATCAACTTTTTCGCGCTTCAAGGTCTGTTCTAGCAGATCTCCACGACCTACGAGATCCTGCAGTCGTTTAGCTCCCATTTGAGCGGTAAGTTGTCGCATCTCTTGACCAATTCCCTCGAACAGGTTGACGATACGTTCGACGGCTTGAGGGTAAGCGCAAGGTTCAAACGTTCTCAACCCTTTATCCTTCGCCTCTTCAATAGACTTTATATGAGTGGTTATACCAACGTGACAATTTCCCTCGTGACACTTTCTGCACGCGGTGCAGCCAACGGCGATCATCGCCATAGTAGCAAAGCCAACCCTATTAGCGCCCAATAAGATCATTTTTACGGCATCTTCACCAGTTCTCATACCTCCATCACACCATAATTCAACCTGGTTTCTCAAGCCCGCCTCGACAAGCGCTCGATGGGCTTGAATAACACCAATTTCAGCAGGCAGTCCTACATGCTGAATGGCATGTTTGCGCGCCGCCCCTGTACCACCATCATAACCTGTGAGATTGATAATATCTGCCCCAGCTTTGGCAACACCCACAGCTATCACGCCAATGTTTGGCACAACCGGACATTTAACTGAAACTTTTGCATCAGGATTAACCACTTTTAGTTCTTCGATCAATTGGGCCAGATCTTCAATTGAGTACAAATCATGGTTATTGTACGGTGAAAGAAGGGGGATATAAGCAGGGGTGTGGCGAGCCTCAGCTACCCTTGGTATCACTTTAGAACCAGGTAGCATTCCCCCCTCCCCTGGCTTTGCTCCTTGGCCTATTTTGATCTCAATGACTGAAGCAGAATTCAATAGAGCAGCATTCACCCCGAAGCGCCCAGAAGCAACCTGCTGGCCTCGGCTTTTATGGTATACACCCATCAACTCAGGCAGCTCGCCCCCTTCTCCATTTATACATATGATGTCGAGAAGGGCTGCCGCTTCAGCATAAGCCTTAAAGGAATTTTCGCCCTGAGAACCAAACGACATCGCTCCAATCACCAACGGCAACTTGTAATCAGAAACACAAATATCTACATTATTGGGATCAATCACATCATCACCCTGCCTTATTCCAAGGATATGCCGCATTGCGACGGGTGTTATTGCCGTTAACTCCCGAAAATTATCCACCACATCTCTATAACTTGCATTACTTTTGGCAAAAGCTCCGAATTTTTTCCAAATCTGCGGGGTAAGCCGTTTAACTTTTGCTGGTTTCTGTCCCTTCGCTTCACCGCGCATCTCGGCTCCGCGCTGGGAGGCATCAATGTCTAGCTGCTCCCAGGTTAAACCAATATTTTCATTACCGAAATAGTTCGGGGTTTTTAGAACTTTTGCTATACTCGGCGCAAGTCCTATCGATGAAAAAACGCGGCCAAATCCACGTAATTCGTGACAACCTATGGTTGAAATTACCTTCTCCAATCCAACTTTCATCGTGCTAAGCAAACGGTACAAGGCCAGGATCTGTTCTTCTTCATGCTCAATCTTATGCTTAGTGTGGGCCTTCAAGCTGACTTCTAACATGGCGTATGGAGCAATCGCATCTGCGCCCAGCCCGCAAAGCAGGATTATGTCATGCAGATTGCGCACGCTAGCGGAGCGTAGAACGACTCCTGTTTTTCGGCGAAGATTTTCTGGGTCTTTGGCGTTACGCAGCGCTTCATCGATACAAGCAGTTGTCAGCAGAGGATCCAGCCAATTTAATCCGCTCTGGTTTGTTTCCAGATCATCAAGTATCAAACACTGAGCTCCTGCAAGTACTTCTTGTACCGCCATGTTGGATATGCGTTGGAGTGCAGTGAAGACACTTTCACCCTCATAAACACCGAGGGTCAATCGGGCGACCTTGTCACCAAAAATCGTCATCAGTCTTTCAATCGTTAGAGTTCCCAATCTGCGAGCAACTTCCTCAGGGACATTCTGTTCACCCACAGATAAATGGCCGCCTAAAAGCAAAGGCAGATCAATAGCAACGAGGGTATCGTTTGGTTGGATGGAATCTCCAACCGGGGGACGGGCCCCGATCAAAGCGCGGGTAGAAAATACTTCTGTTTCCCGTCCACGATCGATGGCCGGGTTTGTAACCACTGCTACAGTCTCTTTGAAATAATCCGCAAGATTTACACGATGCCGGCTCAAGATTGCTAAGGGACCATCATAACCCAATGAGCTGACTGGATCGTCTCCAGTCTGTGCTATCGACATTATTTCGCGGATTTGTTCCCTTTGCCAGCCATTTGCTGCCAATAGGGTTGAATCAAGGACTCTAGATTTACCAGGTTCTCCCCAATAATTTTTGATTGGCTGGGCGGGCACTTCTTCTAACACTAATGTTTCAGGCTTGATGAGCGTTGAGATATTTAGACGTGCTTCGCTGGAAATCACTGAGGAACTGCTTGGTTCTCGTGGATAATTTCTTTGCGCGTTACCTCTGGTCACTCTATCTGAACTGCCATCTAAACTGAAATTTACCCAACGACTATTTTTACTGCTGATAACAAGTTGTCTAATTTGAGTGTGGTCAAGGATTCGGACATTTTGACCATGCTGGACTAGAACAGCCATTTTTTCACCCGGAGATAATGGCCTGGGGTCTTTGATTATAGTCTCAAATGGGATCACACCACGTTCCGAGCTAAAGATGTATTCTTTTTCGGTTTCAATGAACCATAGAGGGCGTAATCCAAGTGCATCCACACTCAACACCGCACAATTTCCAAAGCGCGCAGCGATTGCTGCTGGACCTTGGGAGAACGGGCCAAAGGATTGGCGAATATATGAGTAGGCCTCACGCATATCACCAGAAAACTTTTCGAGATGGTGTGGAGTTATTGGAAATACCATTTCCATGGCTTCAATCAAGTCAAGTCCATAATCTACACACAAAGTATGCAGGACACGATCAACAATTTGCGAGTCAGATGCCTCAAAAGGTAATCCGACATTAATTTGTTCAGCCTCTCGGCGAAGTTTATCAATCGTATTAATCTCTCCATTATGGCCGAGCAAAGCAAAAGGTTGCGCTCGCTCAAACGTCGAAACAGTATTAGTCGAATACCTCGCATGGCACAACGCCATAGAAGTATCGTAGCCGTTATCCTGCAGATCTGGATAATAGCGGGAGAGTGTTTCTACAGAACCAAGCAGCTTATAAACAACCGTGCTTGAACTAAGAGAGGCGAAATGAATGCCTAGGGCTTTTTCAAGTCTGGTCTGGATCGAAAGAAGGTGACCTTCCAAGTCTTCATTCTCACTGAAACCTGCAAGCTGCCAAAATTCTGGCGGGTTGTTTCTCCCCCTCTGCCCCAGGGTCTCTGACCGAACACGGCCGGGCTGTTCGACTAACAAGGTGAGACCTGTTTCATTGAACTGGAAATTGATCTCATCCCGAATAATAGAATAATCAATACCATGTGGGACAAATAGGTGTCCAATCCAAAAGCCTTGATGAGTCGTAATAGAAGATCGCAGTCCTGCCTGGCCAAGGATTTTCGCCCATAATCTCCGGGGAATATCTGTTTGCACTCCAACCCCATCACCTTCCCCGTTAAAAAACCCCGTCCGGTGACCCATCTCCGCAACTGCCTTCAACGAGCGTCTCAAGGTGCCAAAAGTACTCCTGCCGCGCTTTCTAACTCCGAAGTAAACTGCGCAGGCGTCTTTTTCTAATCCATACGGTGCATTTTGGGAGACGTCTGTTCGAATGTGTTTAATCAAGATGGTGGGCCTCCAAGCTTACCCCAATTCTAAAGATTGTATCGAGAAACTAATATTACCCAAATGGGTAATTGTTTCTTTTTTCAAAATTCGCTAATCTAAGCGTATATCAATTTTGAGACGATGCTGCACAACCAGCCCATGTCTCTATGATATGCATACGGTTGTCTCTCAAAATTTAAATTCAGCTCGTCCAAAGATATGGTGGAGGTGAGGAAAATCCCTCCCACAACACCCCTAAATGCCCTCCGCTTAATTTGTAGTAAGAACGGTGTGATAAAATTGGGAAATTTTTCAACCTCAATTTTAATATCTTGTAATTGACACATGGTTTCACACTCAAGCGACAATCCTCAAACTCAGGTCTCCCCTCTACCTGAAAGATTGCTGAATGCCCTGGCCAGCCTAAATGAAATTGGTTCAACGGTGAACAGCCTGGGAGCTAGTGGTCCGTTCACTGTTGAGGCCACTCTACGCTTAATCGTCGCAAGTGCCATCAAAGTAATTTCAGATTCCTCCGCTGTTATTTACTCATACAATGCTTCACAGCAGGTCTTTAATCGCAGCTCACGTGTCTCCGCTGGAGAAACAGTACCACCAGATCCTTCCGATGAGCCGCGGCCTAACGGTATGGGGGAATTAGCGATCACTCGCTTACGACGGGTAATCTCCTATGAAGAACAATCCCTAGAAATCCACCCTATAAAAACTAACGCTGGCGCTAAAGCTGTAATCTGTTATCCATTGATCGTTGCCGGACAAATCGTCGGTGTCCTGTATGTATATTTGCATGAAAATAGACACTTTGATCAACTCGAACTGCTGATGCTGGACAACTTCGTCAACCAGGCGGCAATGGCGATTTTCCATGCCAGACGGATCACCAGTGTTCAACGCGACCTGGCAAGGAAAGTAGACGAGGTTGCCAGTCTTCGCCGGGCAGGATTACTAATTTCATCCCGGCATGGTTTAAAAGACACTCTCGAGGCCATCCTGCATATGGCTCTTGAAGTTACCGATTCCCAATATGGAAGCTTCCGCCTCGTAAGCGATGGTGGGGGAAAATTAACCCTCGCAGCGATTGTAGGGGACCCATCGTCAGAGCAGCCGAGAATAGATTTCCCTATTGATGATTCAAGCATCATGGGATGGGTCGCCAAAAACCACCAACCGCTGCTGATCTCAGATGTTCAAGAAAAACCGTGGGCCGATATCTATTATCCACTCAACAAGGACATTGAAATGCGTTCAGAATTGGCTGTCCCATTAATTGGAGCAAGTGGGCGGCTAGAGGGCGTGCTCAACTTAGAAAGTCCTCAACCTGAGGCATTCAACGATCAAGACAGCCATGTGCTGCAAGCTTTCGCAACTCAAGCTGTCATTGCTATCCAGGAAATACTCTTGCTGAATGTTTTACAGGAAATCACTGAAGTCTTGCTTAGCGAACCTTATCAACAAGTAATGCAAAGACTGGCTGAAATGGCTTGTAACCTGCTCAACTCCTCGTCAAGTGCGGTGTGGTCGTTGGATGGGAATGAATTAGTGTTACAAGCTGCTATTAACGAAGAATTTTATACTAAACGCTTACCAGTTGAAGACAGCTATATAGGGCAGGCTATTCTGAAACGAAAATTAGTAACTACTAATGACATTAAACACGATCCATCTATCAGCGAATCTGCTCGAGTTTATTTTCAAGATAATACACGCATACTGGCAGTACCCCTATTTGACAACACTACGGATAAACAAGTGCCTATCGGTGCTATAAGTGTTGGTAGTCTAGAACCTGAGCCGGGAAAATTTACAGAGTCAGACTGGGATAAAAAGGTGCTCACCATATTAGCCCAGTATGCATCTTTGGCGATCCAAAATGCTGGGCGCCAAGAAGCCCTCCTTACCGAGAGGAATCAACGCGCAGTTTCCGAGACCTTTGCAGCCCTGGGTGATATTGCCGTAAATCTATTGCACCAACTTAATAATAAATTTGGCATCATCCCAGTTCGTGTGCAAGGCATCCAGGATAAATCCCAAGTAGCGCTGCAAGCTGATCCATACCTTGCGGCTAATTTAGCCAAGATCGAAAGTGAAGCCCACGAGGCAATGAACGAATTAAAAGAAAACCTCACTCTCTTACATCCTATCAGTCCATTGCCGATAGATATGGAAGAATCCGTGATCGAGGCCATTAACAAAGCTCATTTGCCAGATAGTGTACATGTGCAGATCATGGGTTTAGGGAAATTACCTCAAATAATGGCCGGGAAACCAAGTGTAAAGTTGATTTTCGTCAACTTGCTCGAGAACGCAGCTAATGCGATGGATAATGAAGGAACTATCAAAATCACTGGTGCAGCTGATGACCATTGGGTGATTGTTTCCGTTTGGGATAATGGCCCAGGCATTCCCCCGGAAATTCATGAAGATATCTTTGAGTTGACTTACTCCGGCGTCAACCCGCTGTATGGCGGTAAATTAGGATTTGGATTGTGGTGGGTGAGGATGCTTATGGTCAGGTTAGGGGGAAAAGTATCCGTAGAAAGTGATGGGAAGAATGGAACTATATTTAAACTCAAATTCCCAAACAAGCACGCTAGGAGCTTACAGAAAGAATGATGATGGTAAACAACCCGCGCGCGCTTATCGTTGAGGATGATAAATCCTGGCAACAAATTCTACGAGAAATTTTAGAAGACCTGGGCTTTGTCGTAGACGTTGCTGATAAGCATGAGGAGGGGGTTACTATCTTGCGGGATATTTCACATAGTTTGGTGATAGTTGACCTTTCACTTAAGGGAGATGACCACCGCAACAAAGATGGTCTCCGGATCTTGGAGGCTGCGAAATTATATGACCCTGCTTGCACTACCATACTACTCACCGGTTACGCCACAGTTGAATTAGCCGTAAGTGCTATAAATGAATATGGCGCTCTAACTTGCTTACAAAAAGAAACCTTTAATCGTAACAATTTTTACAAGATTATCCAACAACACGTAATATCAAAACCTGCTCATTCTACTAAAAATAAAACCCAGAACTTCGCAATGGGTAGCAATGATTCTTTGGTTTACAAGGAAGCAAACTCATCTCTGGATCCGCAATCCGGATTAGCAATAGTTGTTGATGACGATGCTGGCTGGCGAAATTTAATAGGGGAATTGCTTGAAGAGTTAAGTTATCAAGTGCATACTTGCAATGGGTATGGAGAAGCCATTGGGCGCATGAATCGTGGGCGGTACAATTTGGCAGTTGTTGATCTTGCTCTCGCTCGGCAGAGATACCCAGCTCCTCAATTGTCAAACATCCGTCGTGAGCAGGCACCTAAAATGCAAAACCTTGCAGGCTATCGACTACTTGCCAATACCCGGGCTGTTGGCCTCCCAACGATTGTTGTCACCGGCGTGGCAACCTTGGATGATATTAAGGTTATCCTGGAAGAACACGGAGTCTTTGCTTGTTTGGAGAAACAGAATTTTGATCGATTTGCATTTATCGAAACGGTCGCAAATCTCAAGCAAGTAACGCGAACGGACGATGAACTAGCGGAATTAACTAATCGCGAACGACAAGTATTGGCACTTTTAATAAGTGGCATGACCAATAAAGATATTTCTGAGACATTAATGATCTCTACTAATACCGTAAAGCGACACCTTAAATCAATTTACCGAAAGTTAGATGTCCACAATCGTGCTAATGCTGTCTCAGTTGCTCTCCAGGCAGGGTTACACCCAGGATAATGCGAAGGTGATCGACAAGATTAATCCCAACCTGAGAATTGCAGCTTGACATAAACCAAATAAATATGATATAAACTGCTCCAATATGACAACGAACTTTGTAAAATTCCCTCGACCTCGAAGCAAATCCATCCTCCCGCCTGGAAGGCTGGCCTTTTGCGCTTGCGCAGGGACCATCGTTGCTAAGTAATTCTAACTAAAATAAACATGCAACCAAAAAGCTCTCCTTCCAGGAGAGCTTTTTTCTTTTAACCTGCTAAACATAAGGAGAATAAATGAAAAAAATAAAAGTCAAAAAAGTAGTGTTAGCTTACTCTGGAGGACTGGATACATCCGTGATTGTTCCGTGGTTGAAAGAAAACTACCACTGTGAGGTGATCTGCTTTTGTGCGAATCTGGGGCAGGATGAGGAACTGGATGGCTTGGAGGAAAAGGCTCTGGCCAGCGGCGCTTCAAAAGTAGTCATCCTAGATCTTCAAGATGAGTTTGCCAGCGAATATTTATTTCGTTCACTCAGAGCTGGAGCCATTTACGAGCGCAAATATCTTCTGGGAACCTCTGTAGCCCGTCCACTGATCGCAAAATATCAAGTCGACATTGCACATAAGTCAGGTGCAGACGCTTTGGCACACGGCGCAACAGGCAAGGGCAATGACCAGGTGCGCTTTGAGCTGACCTACCAAGCGCTGGATCCACGCTTGAAAGTAATTGCTCCCTGGAGAGAGTGGGATATCCGCTCACGGGAGGACGCGATCAAATATGCCGAGGAACACAACGTCCCAGTAACCAGCACTGTAAAATCGATATACAGCCGGGACAGGAACATGTGGCACCTTTCGCACGAGGGCGGCCCTCTGGAAGAGACCTGGGTGGAACCAGAAGAATCCATGTACCAATTGACCACTTCTCCTGAGAATGCTCCGGATGATGCCCAATACATTGAACTCCAATTCGAATCTGGTTTCCCGGTTGGCATAGATCATCAGAAGATGTCACCGGCACAGATCATTCGGCACCTTAACGTAGTAGGAGGCGCTCACGGAATTGGCCGAGCAGACCTGGTTGAAAATCGGATGGTTGGCATGAAGTCCCACGGTGTCTATGAGACGCCTGGAGGCACAATCCTGTACGCAGCCCTGCAAGAGCTTGAATCACTGGTTCTGGATAAGGAGACCATACAATTCAAGGATATCGCTGCTCTGAAATACGCAGAACTAGCCTATAAAGGTTTGTGGTTCACACCCCTGCGGGAAGCCTTGGATGCATTCGTTGACAGCACGCAGGGGCCGGTCACCGGAAAAGTGCGCTTAAAGTTATATAAAGGAAATATCATTCCCGTCGGGCGCAAGAGCGAATTCAGCCTGTACCGGGAAGACTTTGCCACATTTGGACAGGAAGATGTGTATGACCAATCGGATGCGGTGGGTTTTATCCGCCTGTTTGGTCTCCCGTTGAAAGTGCGGGCGCTCAACGGACTGCCTGTTTCTGGTTTAGATATGCCCAAGCCCGATTATTCACGCTTCAAAAGAGATTAACTGATCCGTATAAAGGAGTTGTGTTATGAAACTTTGGGGCGGCCGCTTTACCGAACAGCCAAACATAAAAGCTTGGGAGTTCAACGCGTCCATAGGATTCGATCAACGCTTGGCTAAGCAAGATATTCGCGCCAGCATAGCCTGGGCTAAAGCGCTGGCCCGAGCAAATGTATTGACAGATATTGAACAGCAGAATATCTGCAATAGTTTGACTCAAATCGAAGAGGAATTTGAAAAAGCTACTTTCCAAATTATTGCATCGGATGAGGATATACATACGGCGGTAGAAAGGCGTTTATTCGAGCTGATAGGATCGGACGCCGGGAAACTTCACACTGGCCGCAGCAGAAATGACCAGGTTTCCACCGATTTCCGCATGTGGCTGATGGAACAGATTCAGCAAATCGATCAAGCGCTAGAAGGTGTACAAAAGGTTATGATCACCCGGGCCGAGAAAGACATCGGGATCATTATGCCTGGCTACACCCATTTACAGAGGGCCATGCCCATTCTGATAAGCCATTGGTGGCTTTCTCATTTCTGGCCGCTTCAAAGAGACCGGCAGCGACTTTTCCAGCTATACCAACGGACTGCCTACCTGCCTTTAGGCTCAGCTGCGTTAGCTGGAACTACCATACCTGTTGACCGGAGAATGTTGAGTGCAGAACTTGGATTCCAACAGCCCGCACCCAACAGCATCGATGCGGTATCTGATCGAGATTTCGCAGTAGAGTTCCTCTTCTGTTCAGCTTTGATTGGCATACACATGAGTAAACTGTCCGAAGCGGTCATCCTCTACACCAGCCGGGAATTTAATTTCTTCAAACTGGGTGACGCTTTTACAACAGGTTCAAGCTTGATGCCCCAAAAGAAGAACCCAGACTTGTTCGAGTTAGTCCGCGGGAAAAGCGGCACCCTCCTGGGTTATCTCACCGGGTTGATGGCGACCCTGAAGGGGTTACCTTCAACATACGACAAGGACCTGCAGGAGGATAAAGTCCCTGTCTTCAATGCTGTCGACACCCTTCTGGCCCTATTACCACTTGTGGGTGACGCAGTTGACGGATTGAAGCTAAAACCCGAGGTTATGCTTGCAGCCATTGATCCCAGTATGATGGCCACCAATCTGGCGGATTACCTCGTTGGCAAAGGCATCCCTTTCCGTCAAGCGCACCATCTTATCGGTGAGGTTGTCCTTATGGCCAACAATCGCGGTGTCGGACTTACAGAACTCAGAACCAAGGATTACCAGAAAATATCAGAGTTGTTTGAATCCGATTTGTACGCATTACTCGACCCAAAAATTTCCGTGGAACGTCACAACGTGTTTGGCGGTACATCCACACAAGCTGTGGAACACCAAATCAAACATGCAAAAGAAGAAATAATTTCCATTACCTATAACAATCAAGAAACAAAAGGAGAAAAATCATGAGTCAAATATCTTGCCCCGAATGTGCAGCTGAGAATGGACTGAACGCCGACATTGAAATGAATGAGATCATTGTCTGCCAGGATTGTGGGGTCGACTTAGAGATCATTTCGCTAGATCCACCAACCGTCGATCTAGCACCCATAGAAGAAGAAGATTGGGGAGAGTGAACTCTAAATTATGCTAGTCAAGAGTAGTTGAGGTATCTATGAAAAAAAGTCCCAGAATTGGTGTGTTGTATTCCAGAGTGCGAGTAGAAGAGAAATGGATCTTTGCCGCTTTTGAGCAGCGCGGGATTGACTATGAAAAGTTGGATAACAGAAAAATTAAATTCGATCTGGAAAACCCAACCCCCTGGCTCCAATATGATGCCATCCTAGAGCGATCAATAAATTATAATCGTGGGTTATATGCCCTGCGTATCCTCAATTCATGGGGCATACCCACGGTTAATACTGCCTCGGTAGCAGAAATATGCGGGGATAAAGTATCCACTACCTCTATTCTGGCTCAGGCTGGGGTACCCCAACCCAGAACAATGGTTGCTTTTACTCCCGAATCTGCCCTGGAGGCGATTGAATCTATCGGGTATCCGGTGGTGATGAAACCTGTAGTTGGTTCCTGGGGTAGGCTGCTGGCGAAGATCAATGATCGCGATGCAGCAGAAGCCATCCTGGAGCATAAATCTATTCTTGGCTCTTATCATCATTCAATTTTTTATTGCCAGGAATATGTTGAAAAACAGGGAAGGGATATCCGGGCTACCGTTTTCGGAGATGAGGTTATATCCGCAATGTTTCGCAAGTCTGAACATTGGTTAACCAACACTGCCAGAGGGGCTACGGGAGAAAAGTGTGAAATCACTCCAGAGATGGAAAAGCTGTGTTTAAAAGCGGCCCATGCAGTAGGGGGAGGGTTATTGGCTGTAGACCTTCTTGAGCACCCAAAGAAAGGCTTGCTGGTCAATGAGATCAACCACAACATGGAATTCCATACCGTCCAACCTATAAGTGGGCTAGACATCGCGGGCATGTTTGTGGACTATATATTAAAAATTGCCAGGCAAAGGAGCTAAGCAGATAATCCATGGTCACAGCAAGCATTGTCGGCGCATCGGGCTATACCGGAGGCGAATTACTCCGATTGTTAATATTCCATCCAGAAATAGAGGTTACACAGATCACCTCGCGCAAGCTCGCAGGCAAATACTCCTACCAGGTTCATCCCAATTTGCGCAATCACTCTACCCTTAAATTTATCGCGCCTTCTCAACTTGAACCTTGTGATATCCTTTTCCTTGCACTGCCGCATGGGGAATCACAAAAGAGTATCGAGGCATGGGATGATCTGGGAAAACATATCATCGACCTTTCCGCAGATTTTCGCCTGAACAGCGCGGCAGAATACGAAAACTGGTATGGAACATCCCACTCAGCTCCAGGATGGTTGGAAAAATTTGTCTATGGCCTGCCGGAATTACACAGGGAAGAACTGCGGGACGCCAAATACATCAGCGGTGTAGGCTGCAATGCAACTGCCAGCATACTTGCCTTAATGCCCCTTATCGATTCCAACCTCCTAGACACCCGCGAACGAATAATCCTGGAACTCAAAGTAGGCTCTTCCGAAGGCGGCGCTACTGTGAATCCGGGTTCTCACCATCCTGAAAGGAGTAATGTGGTCCGCACATTTTCTCCCTTTGGTCACCGCCATACTGCGGAAGTCATTCAGGAACTGGGAGTATCCAATATCTCGCTTACAATGACATCAGTGGATTTGGTGCGCGGCGCGGTAGCAACCGCGCATGGGACGGTAAAACCTGGGACAACCCAAAAAGATCTGTGGAAGGTCTACAGAAAAGCCGCCTCCGAGAACCCATTCCTGCGGGTTGTCAAAGAAAAACGAGGTATTTACCGGGTTCCGGAGCCTAAAATACTAGCCGGGTCTAATTACTGTGACTTGGGTTTTGCCCTTAACGATGAGAATGGTCACGTGGTTTCCATCTGCGCAATTGACAATTTGATGAAAGGCGCTGCCGGTTCCGCTGTGCAATCCATGAACATCATGTTGGGTTTCGATGAAACCCTCGGGCTTGAATTCCCCGGCTTGCACCCTATCTAGAAGAGCAGCGAGAAACAAATATGAAATCATCAGCCAAAACATTGGTCCTCAAAATTGGAGGGACAGAAGGGGTAAATTTTCCCTCCATTTGCAAAGACATTGCTAGAACAGTAAACGAACACGAAAGGCTGGTCATCGTACACGGAGGTTCTCAGAAGGCGAATGATTTGGGCGAGGCATTAGGACATCCCCCCCGATTTGTCACCTCACCTTCTGGGTTCACTTCGCGCTATACAGACCGGAAAACCTTAGAAATATTTATTATGGCTGTCAACGGATATCTAAACACAACGCTGACTGCTGAACTGCAATCATCCGGGGTGAATGCGCTTGGAATCAGCGGCGTAGATGGCAAACTGCTCGTAGGCAGACGTAAACCTGCAATCAGGATCAACGAGAACGGCAGACAGAAAGTGCTCAGAGATGATCATACGGGTACCATTACTTCCGTTAACACCGCCTTGGTTGATAGCTTGCTTGAAGAGGGTTATATACCGGTGATCGCCCCCCTGGCAATCTCGGAACAATCCGAACCCTTGAATGTAGATGCAGACCGGGTTGCTGCGATGATCGCTGCCAGCCTCCAGGCGGACACTTTGATGCTTCTCACCGCCGTGCCGGGCATCTTGAACGCATTCCCTGATGAAAGCTCACTAATCTCCAAACTAGATCAATCCGAGATAAAGAGCGCACTTAACCTGGTTCAAGGGAGGATGAAGAAAAAAGTCCTTGGAGCAAAAGAAGCTCTGGCAGGGAATGTCCGCAGGGTGATCATTGCTGATGGCCGCATTGAACATCCTGTTTCCAAGGCTCTTAATGGCGGCGGTACGGAAATTTCTTCATAAACTCAATTCGGGATAAGCTTCCCGGAGGTATCTAAAACTAAAAGAAGTAAATTGATGTTTAAGAATAGCAAACAAGAACAAAGTGAATGAATTAGCTAATCTGCATGCGGCTGAAAAATCCATCCAAAACTGAGGACAAATACGTTCATCAACAGGTGACCTTATGTCAGATACCATTACCAAAGAAAGAATATTTACCTCCGGTGTTTATGCAAAGCGGGAACTCGCTATTATCCGAGGAAAGGGGGTCACACTTTGGGACGACCAGGGAAAAACGTACATCGATTGCGTCAGCGCGCATGGAGCGGCCAATTTAGGTCATTCACACCCCGCAGTGGTTGAAGCGATCACCCAACAAGCCAAAATATTGATCTCCTGTCCTGAGATGTATCACAACGACATCAGAGCAGCTCTGTTGGAAAAATTAATCAGGTTGGCTCCATCGAACATTAAGCGCGCATTCCTGTGTAACTCCGGCACTGAAGCTGTCGAAGCAGCAATAAAATTCGCTCGCTTTAGCACGAAGCGCACCGAAATTATTTCTTTTATGCGCGGCTTCCACGGCAGAACTCTAGGCTCATTATCAGCCACTTGGAATAAAAAATACCGCGCACCATTTGAACCTTTAGTCCCGGAATTTAAACACGTCCCCTACAACAACCTGGAGAAACTTGAAGCTGCCATTTCGGAAGAGACGGCCGCGATTATCCTGGAAGTGGTACAAGGCGAGGGCGGAGTTCATCCAGGAGGTTCGGATTTTCTTTTAGGTGCCCAGCGCTTGTGCCATGAGAAGGGAACCTTATTAATCGTCGATGAAGTGCAGACAGGTTTTGGCCGCACCGGAAAGATGTTTGCCTTCCAACACCACGAATTGCAGCCGGACATGATCTGCCTGGCAAAGTCGATTGCAGGGGGTGTTCCAATGGGAGCCGTTCTCATTGGGGATCGGATTGGCGAAATCTCTCCTGGCATTCACGGTTCAACCTTTGGAGGAAATCCACTTTCCTGCGCAGCAGCCTTGGCTGTCCTTGAAACCTTTGAGAAGGAAAAACTTTGTGAACGCGCCGCCCAGCTGGGTGAAAGTCTATTTTCTAAAGTGCGTGCGATCAAATCTCCATTGATCCGGGATGTGCGCGGCATGGGACTGATGGTTGGAATTGAACTAAAGCAAAAGGTTTCGCCGTATCTTAATCAACTTTTGTCACGCGGGGTGCTGGCCTTACCCGCTGGGTTAACAGTTATCCGTCTGATGCCTCCCCTGGTGATCACGACGGAAGAAATCTACCAAATTGTTGATGCTGTTGAAGAGGTTCTCAGCGTATGAAGACTGCCTCCAATCTAAAAACCTTGGTGGATCTCCTCGGACATTACAGCCCTTCCGGTCAAGAAAAGACAGCCGTGGACTTTTTAGTTTCCCGCATGAATCACCTGGGCTATGACATCACCTACGTGGATGAAGTCGGAAACGCAATAGGAATTACAGGAGATGGTCCAAACGAACTGATTCTGCTGGGCCACATCGATACTGTCCCGGGTGAAATTCCAGTCAAGCTAGATGATGATGGTGTAATCCATGGCCGAGGTGCAGTGGATGCTAAGGGTTCCCTGGCGGCTTTTGTCGATGCAGTTGGAGCTTTGGGTGGAATACCGGGTTGGAAATTGATAGTCATCGGCGCGGTCGATGAAGAAAGAGATTCACTGGGAGCCAGGCATGTGCGCAACCTTTTCGATCCTGGTTTAGCGATCATCGGGGAACCCAGCCGCTGGGACCGCATCACCCTGGGATATAAAGGCAGCGCCAGACTAGAAATCACCGTCTCTAATGCATCAATGCACTCTGCCATAGTGCAGGAGACGACCAGTGAACGAGCCTTTAATATCTGGTCAATGATCAAGCAATGGGATGAAGAGCAAAATATACAGGAAGAAAAATTCTTCAATCAATTGAATGTCAGTTTGCAAGGAATTGAGTCTGGAAATAACGGTTTGGAAGAATGGACCACTATGCAAATTGGAGCAAGACTACCCCTGGGATCGTCGCCAAAGGCTTATTACCAACAAATATCCAACCTAATCTCCCCCGAACAAGTTATCCCCTTAGGATATGCCATTCCCGCTTACAAAGCTAATAAAAACAATCCCCTTGTACGCGCATTCTTGCGAGGCATCCGGGATGTTGGAGGAAAACCGCGTTTCGTAACTAAGACAGGAACGGCGGATATGTGTATTGTAGCGCCGGTTTGGAAATGCCCCGTCATCGCATATGGCCCCGGGGATGCAAAACTCGATCATACCCCCCACGAGCGAATATCAGCTGAAGAATATCTGAAAGCCGTTGCTGTCTTACGAGCTGCTATCACCAATTTATGTTCACTGTGAAATAGTAAATAGCGCGCCGGGGCATGGGTTTTTGAGGCCTAAGCCCTTGGATTCAAACCGCAGTTTGCCTTTTCAAAACCGCCATAATTCGGGACCACCGAGTTTGTCATGCATTTCATCGATGGTTGTCTCTCACTCGTCCTCCATTTGTGATATCGCCTTCTTATTTTATGATGCTGTAGAATTTATCCTGGAAGCGCTGGAACTAAAAAGTCAAAATAAACATGATGATTAGATATTAAGATGTTTCTTAATCAGACGGTTGGCAAGAGATAGAGCCGCCATGACCTGCACCCCGAAAACTGTACCACCCTGAAATAGACAAAAGTAAG
Source organism: Chloroflexota bacterium (assembly GCA_019456165.1). Classification (GTDB taxonomy): domain Bacteria; phylum Chloroflexota; class Anaerolineae; order Anaerolineales; family UBA11579; genus VRUJ01. Next base: position 23,399 of record VRUJ01000009.1, on the reverse strand, counting down.
TAAAATGTTATCAGGAGGTAGTTTTCACGAAAAGGAGACGGTTTAGCGAGGAGCAGGTCACTTGCATCCTAGAAAAACAACAAAGTTATCCACCTTTAAAAGAATAGTCAATCGCCAATACCAGTTGCATCGTGGCAGGCATCACATTGCGCTTTTGTAAGATCAATATCCATGAACCGTTCTCCAATAGAGCTGAAGGGCTCGTGGGATGGATGGCATGCCTCGCATGTATTGACCGGTCCGCCAGCAGAACGCCAACTCGATCGCAGCCAGGGGGAATGATAGTGCCCAGGTCGCTCGCTCACCCATGTCAGATCGCTATGGCACTTGGAACAGCCGCTATCACCCACCGGGCGAGTTGTCTCACTGGGGCTTCGAAAGTTGCCGGACCAGAAGGAAACCAGGTTTTGCAAGCCGCCCCACTGCGCCCACAAACGGCCAGGGACCCACTTTCGACTGTGGCAATCAATGCATAATGTATTTTCGCCAGCGTGGTAAGCTGCCAGAGTGTCTGCAATTTGTGGATTGAGACTGGTTTGATAATAAGTGGTTTCTGGCTCGACGTGGCACGAGGCGCAGAAAGCATCGTTAGACTCTAGCTGAACCCCAATAGTATATACAATAGCCACCAGGAATAATCCTAGCACTCCCAACGAACCCAATCTTCTGATTAGGATGTTGGCTGAAATGCGGGAAAGGCCAAGCATTTCTTCTTTTAAACCGAAACCAGCATTTTATTAATGACCATCACGAGCTGGCAAAGGTCAATGATCTTACTCCAAGTTCAATTGAACCGCGCGGCTTAAGGCCCATTGATTACTCAGGTCTGTCATTTTTTCGTGGGAGAGTGTTTGAGAGGCAATTGGGTAGAGTATTTGTTCTTCTTTAGCAAAGTGTTCCCGGGCTGTCGCAACAACATGCAACAGCAGTTCTCGAGCTTCATCTAGTTCATCAACTCCGGGGAGACGTTCCAGAGACCCCTCAATCTCCTCGTGCTCCATACGCATTACAGCCAGTGGTCCCCCAGGTCCAATTTCTTTTTCTAGAGTTTTGAATAACAATTCTTCCTCCAGATTAGCATGGCTAGCCAGCCCAGCTGCCAGCATGGCACCCTGCGACTTCACTAAGAGAGTAGTTTCTGCAGAAGGGATATTTTGTTCTAAATGAGTGAACAGAGCATAGAATACCGCATGTTCACCCAGCAAAGCATCAGTAATATTCATATATTAATCAGCACCTTATTTCTGGATTTTTTCGAGCATAATAGTACCAGTTTAAGATCAAGCAAGTCAAGTAATAGAAAGCAAATCCGTATAGCGCATATTCAGGCGTGCCGGCATCCACTTGCTGGCCGAATACTTTAGGGATAATGAATGCGCCATACGCGGCAACGGCCGAAGTCCATCCCAGTACCGGGCCGGCTTCTGAAGGCTTAAAAATAATCGGCACCATCCTGAAAGTAGAACCGTTACCGATGCCAGTGGTGATGAACAGGATCAGGAACAAAATCAGGAACGGGATGAAATACTGTTCAGGCTGAGTCACCCCGCTGGCCTGCCTGACATAAAAAGCCACACCCAAAGCAGCAAGGATCATGATTACAGTGTCCCACTGGGTCACTTTGGCTCCGCCTAATTTGTCTGAAATCCAACCTCCGATTGGTCGGGCAACGGAGCCAACCAGTGGACCAAGCCAGGCATATGCAAATGGGTTGGGTGCATTGGGGTTGATTGTGCCATCAGGAAGTTCGCCAAATACGACCCGAATAAGCAGCGGAAAAGCGGCTGAATACCCAATAAATGAACCAAATGTCATGACATACAAATATGTCATTATCCAATTGTGTTTGTTATTGAAGATAGCAAATTGGGTGTTTAGATTTTCTTTAATCTCACCCGGGATAGCCTTCATTATCAATACCGTGCTCACAATCGTGATCGGCAGCACGATCCATATGCTCCATCCTAAACCCAATAGAAGGACCAGGCCTATAATGGTGCCGATAGCCCCTACCAAGATGAGTCCAAATGCTTTGCCTAGAGAAGAAAGTGCAGAACCCATTTTGGGAGTAGCAATAGCCAGGTTATCCATACCGAACCAGGCTGCCAGAGTAAGGACTACTAAGATTGGCACCCACACCAACCCGCTGTTTTGAATGAACACGTTAGTACCCGCCGGGTTGCCGCCAAAATCTGTGACCAACGGTAATCCGGAGCCTCCCAGTATGCCAAATAGAGAGAATGTGGCTACAAATGGCAATAATACCTGCATGACGCTGACCCCAATATTGCCCAGGCCGGCGTTCAACCCCAAAGACGTACCTTGCATTCTTTTGGGGAAGAAAAAGCTGATATTTGACATGGAAGAAGCAAAATTTCCGCCGCCAAGACCAGATAAAGCCGCCATTATGGCAAATAAAGTATATGGGGTATTAATATCTTGTAGAGCGAAACCTACACCCAATGCGGGGGCGATGAGCAGCCCCGTCGTCAGCGCAATCACATTTCTGCCGCCAGAAATAGCAATTAGAAAAGAATTAGGGATGCGGAAGGTGGCCCCAGCTAACCCTGCAATAGCAGAGAGCGTAAATAATTGAACGGTGTCAAAGGGAAAACCCAGGTTCTTTAATTGTACAGTGATGATGCTCCAATAAAGCCAGACCGCAAACGCGCACAGCAGGCAGGGAATCGAAATCCACAGATTCCGGTTGGCGACCTTTTTCCCAGTTGATTCCCAAAATTCCGCTTCCTCTACATCCCACTGTTCGATATATCTATTCATTGTATGCTTACTCCTTATGTAGCCTTCAAAAACACGTATGGATTTTTTGGTTGTTGGTGGTTCGCGACTCGACCAAACCCCTGAGCGTAATACCTAGAGCCTGCGCTGTCTGGGATTTTCTCGGGCTACACGGCTTCAATCCGAGTATCCTTGTGCGAAATACCCCGCACTACGAGGGACAACCAAACCAGGCAAATAACCGTTATTAGGAAGAAGAACATCCAGGTCGTGGTCCACAGCCCAATAGATTTGAGAAGGCGGCCAAAAATGATTGGGCAAATAAAACCGCCCAGCCCTCCAACCACGCCGACAATGCCGCCGACCACGCCAACTTCGTCCGGAAAGTATTCTGGGATGTACTTATAGACCGCTGCTTTCCCAATCCCCATGCTGATCCCAATGATGAATACGAGAATAGTGAAAACCACTACATTTGCCTGGAAGTAGATGTGAGTTATGCCTCGAGCTAACAATTGCCGCTTTTCTACCTGACTACCAACCTCAACTCGTGGCTCGTGCCATGAGTCGATTTGGGGCAGTAATATAGTTTCGGAATCGTCAAATTCTCTTATTATTATTGGGTCAAGTGGATAAACATCATCACCGACCCGAATCTCGCTTTCCGTTACGGACGTAACCACCCCGCTCTTGCGCGCTAAAATTCCACTGCCGGGAGATTCAATATCCATCTTGGGGAAAAACAAGAGGAAGCAACAAATGGCAATTATTCCTAAAATCCAATACATCACAGATCGAGGGCCAAACTTATCCGATAAGACACCCCCCAAGGCACGGATAACACCGGATGGCAATGAAAAGATGGAAGTTAGCAACCCGGCTGTGACAATAGTCATTGAGTAAACGTTTACGTAATAAGGCACCAGCCATTGGGCTAGAGCAACGAAACCACCAAAGACAAGGAAGTAATAAAGTCCAAACCGCCAAACACGTATATTTTTCAACGGGCTGAGCATCTGGATGATCGTTCGTTGACCTGTATCCGGTTTTCGATTTGTTGTGAAAACATAAAAGATGAGCGCCATCATCACCAACGCGGCTGCGTAATAAACAGGCAATTGGCGCCAATTATTCGGGTTAGCGCCATCGTCGGTAAGCCAGCGGAGGAGACTGGGCGCGCCCAAGGTAGTCAAGGCTGCGCCCGCATTACCCGCTCCAAAAATCCCTAGGGCAGTTCCTTGGCGTTCTTTGGAAAACCAGACCGAGCTAAAAGCGATCCCCACCGCGAATGAGGTACCCGTAATGCCAAAGCCCAGGCTGTATAGTAGATATTCGTTGTAAGAATTAGCTTGCCCCAAAAGATACATGGGTATGGCGCTGAAAAGCATCAACAATGTATACACAGGTCGGCCGCCGTACTTGTCGGTTAAAATACCCAACGGCAACCGCAAGATTGAACCTGTCAGCACAGGGATGCCGATCAATGTGCCCATTTGCGCGGTATCCCAATTAAATATGCCATTATCTACGAGAAATGTGACCAGCACACCATTAAGCATCCAACCAGCAAAGCAAATAGTAAACGCGATAGTGTTGAGCGCTAGAATAGAATTAGCTCTGGATTTATCGATCATGCTTAAATTATTTCCAGAATTTGGTTTGATTTAGCATTTATGGACCTTAGCCACGCGTTTCTTTCCTTCGGTTCCAGATCACCACCTGGTAAGGGCGCCAAAAGTAAGTGAATGGGAAACTTAACAAGTGAACTAAACGCGTGAATGGAATTAAGCCCACGATTACATAAGCGCCGATGATATGCAGCTTAACCATGAAAGGCAGGTTGTTAACCAGGGATATATCCGGGCTGAACTTTATTATGGACCACAAGTAGGGAACCGCAAACCCAGCATACCAGGACGATCCCCAGCGGTAGAAGATAGCTGTCCAAACACCCGCCACTACCTGAACAAGCAGCACAACCAACAAAACTATGTCCATTAAAGAAGTGACCACCCGGATACGGGCGCTGCTGAATCTGCGAATTATCAGCACCACAAGTCCCCATAATGTCAGGATTCCAAACATCAGGGCTGAAGCCTCTAAGACATACAACCGCCACGGAACCCCGTTCCAGGCCAGCACTGAGCGTGGGATCAAGAAACCGATCAAATGCCCAAGCAGGATAGCCAGAATGCCGTAGTGCCAAGACACCGAGCCCCAGAAAAGACCGCGGTTCTCCAGGAATTGGGAAGATAAGCTAGAGTAAGAAAACCGGTCGCTGAAATAACGATAGAACCCCACTACGACAGCCAGGGCGACGGCTACGTAAGGAAAAACTGCAAATAACAAAGTATCTAACATAGCGAAAACCTCCGTCGTTATTAACCGATTGACTGCTCTGCCTTCGGGATTGGGATGGGGCTAATCATCGGCTGTTCTTGGAGAATCATTTGCAGCGCTTCAACTACTTTCTTGTAGATTAGCTGCGAATGTCCTGCTTCTATCGGTGATTCCTCATCATCTTCAATGCCTTTTCTAATCATCTTTTCCAGCGCGGGTAATAGAGCTTCATGGATGATAGCTGCAGTTTGTGAAGCATCGTCACATAATGACAGATAACGCAGCATCATTGCCAGATTATCCGCGACCTCACTGCCAATATCGAGGTCAACAATGCGGTAACGCTCTTTTAGACCCACCATAAAAGCGCTGCGTTTATAGCTCTCTCCGAATAGATGGTGGCCTACATATGGGTGGTAGGTCGCATCCAAATCAAAGGTTGTGGTGAAGACTTCTTGTAAACGTCCTAAGGAAGTTTGTTCAATAAATTCGTGAAATTCGTTTAACAACACAGCTGCATCGGGATATTCCACGGCGACTAGAGCTTCACCCTCCAGCACTCTTTTACTTAAATCAGTTCGTGGGTATTCCAGAAGATCTGCGAATAACCGGAAAATATCTTGATAGGTGGAGTTTTTTGCCATAATTACCACTTCCTCTCGCCAGCTTTCTTGAAACCAAATCCAACTTCACGCTTATGCGTGGATGGGTCCACCTTCGCTTCAACAGCCACCTCGCGAGCCAGTGGGGGTAGAACAAAACGTTCATCAAAGGTGGCCATAGAAGTCAAGCGCCAAATATCCTCGGCTTCTTTGACGGTTAGGTTGCCTTGAGCCAAGGCTTCTTTCTGTTCTGCCTCAGGAATATCCTTCACACGGCTGGCACGCATGTGGATGCGCACGGCAATGAGCTTTCGGTAAACAGCAGTAACTTTCTCTGCGTTGCCCGCCGCAAATAGGCTTGCCAGGAATCGCAGCGGAACACGCGCTTTTTCCAAAGAACTGAGCATGGGTGCAAGCCCAGCATCGGCTATCTCTGTGACATCATAGTTGCCGTCTTTTACTGCAGCCAATACGGGCAGCAAAGGTGGTACATAGTAGAGCATCGGCACGGTTCGAAATTCGGGGTGCAGGGGAAGGGCAAGTTTCCACTTCTTTACAAACTTGTAAACTGGGGAGTTTCGAGCAGATGCAAGCGTAGCATCACTTATGCCATTGGCCTTTGCCAATGCAATGATTTCCGGATCAAAGGGGTCCTGAAGGATGCTGCGTTGGGCCTCGACTAGTTCATCTTCGGGAACCGAGGCGATTTCTTTGATACGGTCAGCATCATACAGTAAGACGCCTAAATAACGGATGCGTCCAACACAGGCATGGAAACAGGCTGGAGGTTCACCGCTTTCTAAGCGCGGGTAACACAAAATGCACTTTTCAGACTTTCCTGAACCCCAATTGTAATAAGTCTTCTTATAGGGACAGCCCGTGATACACATGCGCCAGGCCCGGCATTTCTCTTGGCTGACCAACACAATACCATCCTCGCCGCGTTTGTAGATTGCTCCAGCTGGGCAGGAGGCGACACAACCGGGATTTAAACAGTGGTTGCAGATGCGCGGGAGGTAGAAGAAAACCACGCGTTCCAATTCATTGAGTGCAAGGCGCTCATTCTCCGTCAGGCTTTCCAAGTTTGGATCATTAGCGGCATATACTGGCGAACCGCCTAGGTCGTCGTCCCAGTTAGGCCCAGCTTCTATCTCCATATGTTTGCCGGTAATCAAAGAGATGGCGCGTGCAGTAGGCTGGTCATCCCCTTCGGGAGCGGTGAAAAGATGTTTGTAATCATACGTCCACGGTTCATAATAGTCATCCAAGTTGGGCATATTCGGGTTGTAGAAAATATTCGCCAACCCACCCGTCTTGCTGCCGTGCATCTTAAGTCGTAAATCTTTACCTTTCTTCTCCCAACCTCCTTTGTACTTCTCTTGATCCTCCCATAATGTCGGAAAACCAGTGCCTGGTTTGGTTTCTACATTGTTCCACCACATGTATTCCGTGCCCTTGCGGTCTGTCCAGATATTTTTGCAAGCAACACTGCAAGTATGACAGCCGATACACTTATCTAAATGAAAAACCATTGATACTTGTGATCTTATATCCATGTATGTCGCTCCTTTGCCCTTACCACTCTAGCTTCTCTAGCTTGCGCACCACGCAATATGTATCGCGAGTGAAGATGCCGATAGGCCCCCAGTAATTGAAGCCGTAGGTGAATTGTGCGTAGCCGCCGGCTAGTAAAACCGGGTTGATACGTGTTCGCGTCAAGCTATTGTGCCCGCCTGCACGCTTGCCTCCACGTATCTGGGACTTGGGTATGTAGATCGTGCGCTCGACAGCATGGTAGTAAAGACAGGTATCTGGCTGCACACGGGAACTAACCGCTACTCGAGTAACCACCACTCCGTTGTCGTTGTAAACCTCCACCCAATCGTTATCCACAAGCCCTATCTTATCTGCATCTTTATCATTTATCCAGATTGGATCCATGCCGCGGGATAGAGTGAGCATGCGGTGGTTATCCTTGTATGTAGAGTGGATGTTCCACTTGCCGTGCGGGGTGATGTAGTTAAGCACTAGAGACTCATCGTCCACGACACTCTTGACTATATCCCCGGTCTTCCTGGGATCGAGTTTGGTCTTGAAAGTCGGCAGATGTTCGCCAAAATCCAGGTAATATGGATGATCAAGATAGAATTGTTGGCGGCCGGTAAGCGTCCGCCAAGGAACCAAGCGTTCGATGTTCATTGTCCAGGCGGAGTATGCTCGACCATCATTTGTCAATCCAGTCCAACAAGGACTGGTAAGGGTGCGTTTCACTTGTCGGGTGATGTCTCCGAAGTTCATGCGCACCCCCCTGAAATCCTCTGCCAGATCGGCCAGTGGCATGCCCACAAGTTTCTCTTCGGATTTGAACCCGGCGTAAGCTACCTCCCCGTTTGTCTCCGGGGCCAAATGGAGAATCAGATTGGATGCGTCTAGGGCATCTTCCAGGCTGGGGTATCTTTGACCGTCCCATTCCACGGTGCGCATATGGCGCGGGTCAGGTGATCCACCTGTTGGGTTTTCAAGCAGCTCATCGTAGAATTTTTTTATGGGAATATGGACACCATGACCACTGATACCATCTTCTCGTGCACGCCGGCCATAGGAAATAAATTTTTTGTAAAGGTTTACGTAGTCGCGCTCCACGACATTCAAATGCGGCATGCTCACCCCAGGGATAGCCTCAGTCTCACCTTCCTTCCAATCAAGCACATCCGACTGAGCCATTTCATCAGGCGTATCGTGCTTTAGAGGAGTTGCTACCAAGTCCTGTACCGGTTCTGGGAAGACATCTGGAGCTAATTCGCTCACCTTCTTTGCAAAGGCTTTGAATATCTCCCAATCACTCTTAGACTCCCAGACGGGTGGAACCGCTTCACCCAATGGGTGCACAAAGGAGTGCAGGTCGGTAGTATTCAAGTCGTTTTTTTCGTACCAAAATGCAGTAGGAAGCACGATATCAGAATATAGGGCCGAGGTGTCCATGCGGAAATTGATGTCAACCACCAGGTCCATCTTGCCGCGCGGAGCAGGCTCGCGGAAAATTACTGTTTTTGTCTTATCCTTTGCATGTTCCTCAGCCACGATGTTGTCATGTGTCCCCAGGTAATGACGCAGGAAAAATTCATGTCCTTTGGCGCTCGATTGGATGGCGTTACCACGCCAAATAAGCCAGATACGCGGCCAGTTTTCCTCAGCGTCAGGATCCTCCACAGAAAACTTTGTATCGCCAGACTTTATCTGGTCAACTGACCATTTAACAACATCTTCATCCGTTTTTGCTCCAGCCTCCTTGGCTAGAGAGATCATATCCATTGAATTCTTGTCGAATTGGGGGTAAAAAGGCATCCAACCCATCCGCACCGCCTTAGCCGTAAGATCCACAGCGTGTCCTTTCGCCCATTTGGTTTTTGGGGGTATAGGAGCGTAATCGGTGAAATCACCTTCGTACCGCCATTGATCGCTTTGTACGTAATGCCATATAGGTGATTGCTGCAAGCGGGGAGGTTTTTGCCAATCATTTGCAAAGGCCATACTGGACCAGGGAGCTACCAAGGAGAGTTTTTCCTGGCCAACGTAGTGGTTCATGCCCCCGCCATTAACCCCACAGCAGCCGCAAAGTATCAAAGCTGTAATGGGGGCACGATATGAAAGATTGTTGTTATACCAGTGGTTAATACTGGCGCCGATGATGACCATTGATTTGCCGTTAGTGGCCTCGGCATTAGCAGCGAATTCACGCGCCAGGCGGGTGACGGTTTCCCGGCCGATGCCGGTGTATTGCTCCTGCCAGGCAGGAGTATAGGGCGCGTCGTCATCATAACTTATAGGGTAATCTCCTTCCAAGCCGCGTCCAACGTCAAATTGAGCCATGAGCAGATCAAAGGCTGTTGTTACCAGAACTCGCCCATCGCTGGTTTCCACATATTTAGCAGGTACTCCTCGCATGGAGGTCTTATTCTCGGCGAATTCGTGGAAAGCAACTTGCACGACCTCGTCGTTCTGATCAAGTAAGGTTAGGATTGGATCGATGGGACTATCGTCCAGCCCGTCTTCCATCTTCAGGTTCCAATTGCCTTTCTTCTCCTGCCAACGATGGCCAACGCTGCCTTTCGGACTTCGCGGTTGGCCACTCTTCTGATCGATAACTAAAAACTTCCAATCACCATTTTCCTCACCCTGATAACGTTTCAGAGTATCGCTGCGCAGCAGGCGTCCTGCTTTATAGTTGTCTCCATCTTTGTCTAGGGAGACGAGGAAGGGACCATCCGTATATTGTTTTTGGTAATCAACAAAGTAGGGCACCTGACGGTCGGCGTGAAATTCTTTGAGGATAACGTGGTTGATCGCCATCCATAAGGCCGTATCCTGTCCAGCCTGAACCGGTATCCACCAGTCGGAGTATTTGGCTACTTGGCTGAAGTCGGGAGCAATAACTACAAACTTGGCTCCTTCATGACGGGCTTCTGAAATAAAATGTACGTCGGGGGTGCGCGTCATGCTTAAATTGGAACCCATAGAAATAATGTACTTGGAGTTGTACCAATCAGCGCTCTCAGCTACATCGGTCTGGTCACCCCATATTTCTGGGAAGGCGTTGGGCAAGTCGGCATACCAATCATAGAAACTCATATTGACGGCACCGAAGAGCTGTAAGAAACGAGAACCTCCGGCGTAAGATAGGTACGACATGGCGGGGATCGGGGAAAATCCGAATATACGATCTGGTCCCCATTTCTTCGCCGTATACAGGAGAGAAGCACAGATAAGTTCCAAAACTTCATCCCAAGAAGCGCGGCGGAAACCACCTTTGCCTCTTGCGTTCTGGAAACTGGTGCGCTTCTGTTCATCTTCAACAATAGATCCCCAGGCATCGATGGGGTTCGCGTGTGCCGCTCTAGCCTCGTTCCACAAGTCCATCAGCTTACCACGCATATATGGATACTTGACTCGGATTGGGCTGTAAACATACCAGGATGCAGAGATGCCGCGCTGGCAACCGCGAGGTTCATAAGGCGGCAGTTTTGAATCTAGGAGCGGGTAATCAGTCTGCTGCATCTCCCAGGTGATTATGCCGTCTTTAACATAAACTGCCCAGGAACAACCACCGGTACAATTGACACCGTGGGTGCTGCGAATTACGTTATCATGCTGCCAACGATTGCGGTAGAACTCTTCCCATTGGCGTGCTTGAGGGTCAACAATGTCGGTGATCCAACTCATTTACTACCTCCTAGTAGGGGTTTGCGTACTCCGGTTAGTCTTTTTCTCCATTTCAGATGGCCCAACAAGCTGAAGACGAGGAAGCCTCCCAACCCAAGCCACACAAAGTCATAACTAATTTGCTCTGATGCCTTCTGATCTATCTGTTCGAAATAGGCGTAGAGGTCAGCAACCTCATCTTCAGTCAATGGTTTATCAGCAAATACTCCTTGCATTGTGGGGAAAGGTAAACCATCTAAAGCTGATGAGAGCCCTTCCTCATAGCGTGAGTATACGTTCGTAAGATCGGGCCCCAACGTCCCACCTCCCAGTTCGCCAACCCCAGTTGTGTTATGGCAACTCATGCAAGGGGGTCCCCCATTAGTAAGGCGGACCGAACCGGTGAAAATGGCTTTTCCTTTCTCTGGCTCGCCTCCTTCGGGCAGGACAATCTCTTGGGAGGTTTCCCCACCCGGATTCTCCAGGTAAGCCAACACATCCCTAGCTTGCGTTTCTGAAAGACCAGGGTTGGGCATCGCGAGGTTATATTCCTGAAATAATTCTGTGGCATACTGATCACCGCCAGCAAGCACCTCGTCAGGCCTTTGGATCCATTCGAGTAACCATTCTCGAGTTTGGCGATCAGTAACCTCTTCTAGATCTGGGCCTAACCCCGGACCACCACCGATTGTGTGGCAGGCGATACAGCTATCCTCAAATATGCCCTGACCTGACCCTCTTGAGCCTTGTGCAGCAGGTTGCCCGTTAGATTCAGGCTCGGACTGAGTTGCTTCAACTAACGGAGTATCCACTTGTATTATATATTTCCAAACTAATAGGCCTGCGAAGGTGATAACGACAATCACAGATAAACTGAAAAACACAATCAATTCACGATATGTGACAGGCTGCTGCCCCCATGACTTTTCAGAAGGTTGCTTATTTTGGTTGCTCATCCATTATCCTCCAATTCGTGACATTACATCTAATTAGTTAGCTTCATAAGAACGGCCAACAAGTCTGATGGGTTGGCGCCGACGCGCTGGCTGGTGATAACCTGCATGTGTTCAGCATTAGGATCGGCCCAGATAACTGGTAAATCTGGAAACGTGGTCAAGAGTAAACCTAATATAGATTGGGAAATTTCGGTTGGACCAGCTACAATCACTGCGTCCGGGAATTCAGTCTCAAATGTGGGGAAAGCCGCCTCGGGCGTCGGTGCAGTGCCAATTACACCGACGCTTCCTTCATTCGTCAATATTTGAACTAAGGATTCGGCGAACAACGAACTTCCAATGATAAAAATGCGTTGTATGCCCACCTCACAACAATATCGAAAAACTGAATGGGTGTCTATCCGTCAGATATTGCACAAAGTATGAAAAAAGAGCGATATTTATATCGCTCTTTTGAATTAAAGGATTAGGCCTTTTATTGTAGGGGAGTTATTCTTCATCCTTTTTCACCAACCCTTGTTGTTCTCCAAGCACTGCCGCATGCCGCCGGTTGACTGCGTGTAGTTTACTCAAGATGCTGCGTACGTGACTTTTGACGGTATGCAAGCTAATTAAAAGACGGGAGGAGATTTCTAGATTAGTCGCTTTAGCTGCAATCAGGTTGAGTACCTCGCGTTCGCGAGAAGTAAGTTTGGGTGGTTCCTCGCTGAGATGTTCCAGCTCTCGGCGGTTGGCCAAGTTGGCAAATTCATCTAAAAGGCTCGCAGCCAACTTTGGGGCCAAAGTAGCACCTCCAGCTATTGCTTCACGAATCCCCGATAGGAAACTGGTTGAGTCGGTTTCCTTCAATAAGTAACCATTTGCCCCGGCTTTGATAGCCTCGAACAATTTTTCATCCTCATCATGAACGGTGAGTATCACGATGAGGATTTCGGGAAATTTAGGGCGAATAAGGCGCGTTGCCTCTAACCCATCACATATTGGCATTTTAATGTCCATAACGATAAGGTCCGGGGTTAGGTCACGAACCAGGGCGAGCGCTTCAAGACCATCCACAGCATGTCCGACGACTTCCAGGTCTTTCTGATTGTTAATGAGCCCAGCAAGACCCTCACGGAACAAGTCATGGTCATCTGCTAGTAATATACGAGTTTTAGCCATTAAAAACCTTTTCTGGAATGATAACTGGAGGGGGTTCTTTAGAACTTAGTTGCTTAGCAAGAGGAAAACTAGCCGCGATTTTCGTTCCGCCACCAGGTGAAGATTCTATAGTAATAGAACCACCACTTCGTTCAGCACGTGTCCGCATAATTGATAAGCCCAGATGGTTTTCTTTAATATCGGCGGATGGATCAAATCCACAACCATCATCTTTTATCGCGAAAAGTGCTAACCCATTAACAGAATCAACTTGTACCCAAGCATGCTTCGCCTTGGAATGCAAACGGACGTTAGTTAAGGCTTCACGAATGATATGCAGGATTTGTTTTCTTGTCTCGCGAGGCAGGGTCAGTGCAGATAAATCGGGAATACTCAACTCTACTTTGAGTCCCAGAGATTCATTAAAGTCCCCAACACAAGCAGCAATTTTTTGGGCAAAATCTCCTGGAGAAGGCGGGGTTTCAATAAGACCAGTGAGTGCGGTGCGAACCTGCACTTGGGCTGTTCTAATGGATGTTTTCATCTGATTGATTTCGTGCACTGCTTCGTTTGTATGTACAGTGGCAAGCAACTCTTCTACTCGCTCAGCTTTCAGATTTAGAAAACTCAACGTTTGAGCAAGATTGTCGTGCAGTTCTTCCGCAAGGCGATTGCGTTCTGACAGTGTGGCAGTCTTTTCAGCCTGTTGCCGTTCAGCTTCGACCAAACGCGCGTTATTGATAGCAATTGCAGCTGCATTTGCGAGTAACGTTAGTGCGCGTTCTTCATCTGCGTTTAATGGGGTCAGGCTCCGGGTCGTCTCCTTTTCAGACCGAACCACGCACATTGCGCCAATACTTTGGTTCCCTATCCGAAGAGGAGTGGCGGTGCAAAGGCCAGGTTCGTCGGAATTCAAGAATGCGCATGAGGAATTTTCGATCTTAGTTTGGACCGTTTGTCCCGGGCCATTTATATCTACCGCAAGCCCTCGCTTGATGGATTGCTTCGTACCATTATGAAGGGGCGGCTTCCCATTGCTGGCGGCAAGCTCAAGGTATTTTCCATCTGGTGTGAAAAGACATAATGCGGCCGCCTGAGATTGCATCAAATCTCGAGTTCGCTGCATTACAGATGATAGAAGGTGGTCTAGATCAAGTTGAGCGGCAATTTCCTGACTGATCTCAATTGCAGCCTCGAGTTCGTGTGTTCGTTGAACTACGCGAGCTTCTAGCAGGTTGCGCGAAGCAGCAACTTCTACACGCATGGATTCAAATGTCTGAGCTAATTCTCCCAGTTCATCGTTTCTCACAGATTGGATTCGGGCAGCTAAATTTCCCTCCCCCATACGTTTCGCTGCAAAAGCAAGCATTGCCAAGGGAGTGACAATCTGCTTACGGACAATGATAAAACCCCAGGCAAGCGCCAATATAGCCGTAAAGAGAAAACTGGCTTGGATGAACTGTAAGCGGAGAATTTTTGCTTCTGCACGTTTCTCAAAAGCAATCACTACCGAATCAAGTTGGTCTAAGATGATACTGGATTTAGTTTGCAGAGCAAGTTCTATTTCAACTTGACCGGAATCACTCGGTAAGAATGATCTTAGATTTTCAAGCGAATTTTGGAAGGAGTTCCATGTCAAAGATACTTCAGCTAGTTGTTCATTGAGCTCAGGATCAGGTGCGGGAGGCAGATTCACTTGCTGATTTTCCGCATCTAAGGCCAACCCGCCATAGTGAAGGGCATTCAGGTTCTGGTTAAAGTTTTGGATAGAAATTTCAAGTTCTGGGTGATCTGGTTGATTGAGTGCTAACCAAATCATTTGTTGGGTAAGCATCCGCTGCCGACCGGCAATGTTAATTATCCGCGCGTCTGTCTTCTGGGTAAAAGTACTCCAGAATGTTGCCCCAACTGAAACTGTTATCAGGAGGAAAAAAGCCAAGAAAAGCAGGCTCATCTTTCCCTGAATGCTGTTGGCACGCATAGTTCTACCTTTGGTGCTTCAGGATTCGTCGAGTGGGTAGAAAGGTTATCTAAATTATAAACGATATTTTTCTCGTTTTTGTGGATAACAAACTGGATTCGGAGCTGACTTTGAAACCCATATTGCAGCAATTAAAGAGCCAACTTCAAACTTAGGTTTTTAGTCCAAATTATTTGTGGGTAATATTTCAAGCAATCCCCAAATTTAGATAACCCCATCCAGTAATCTAACCTGTAACATACTAATATGCTGATTTGAAATTGGCTGGAAAATTTGATGCTCTGCTGCAAGAAGGGAAATAATTGCAGTAAGTTTAATCACAACCCCACAAAATACCCCAACATGTAGAGGGGTAATCAATATCAACCCCCGAATACATACCCCCGACATCTTTTGCCGCTCAACACGCCCAGATCCCCTTGTCAGAACACGAGGACCAGGTTAGAGTCCAATTCTAGGTGGTACATAAATTGGGGTGCAGGTCATCAAGCACGGAAACGTTTGGTTGTATTCCGAGCTTTGCTCGGCCGAATCCCACTGGCCCACTATACATGGGGAATATCGGATGCTTTTCTTCCAGATATGGGGGAAAGTAAGTCATTCACCAACTCTACAGTTTCTTCCTGCATACTTAAGAGGAATATTCGGAGATGTATCGCGATTACCCCCTGCAATGCTTGGGATTAGTTGCAGTTTGTCACCTGGATGAAGGCGGGTGCCTGTTCCTTGCAAATAACGGATATCTTCCCCATTGAGGAACAAGTTAACAAATTTTCTTAGAGTACCATGCTCATCGAAAAGGTGTTCGCGCAATGAAGGGTGCTCTGTTGTTAGCCATTCAAGAGCTTCTTGCACATTCTGATTTTGAAGTTCGATAATTTTGTTACCATCTGTGTATGGGCGAAATGGGGAAGGTATTTCCAATGTCGTCATTGGCTGACTCCTTATATTTGGTTTGGGTTTATTCATCCGAAGGGATTAATTTTCTGGATACCAATAGTTCAGCGTTGAGTAAAGCTCCACCAGCAGCGCCGCGAATTGTGTTATGGATAACCGTGGTCATCTTTAGATCAAAAATAGAGCATGGGCGGATTTGACCAACACTGACGGCCATGCCAGACTCAGCATCGCGATCAATTCTTGGCTGTGGGCGCCCTGGCGTTTTATGGAGAATGAATAAATTGTTTGGAGAACTGGGCAGGTTTTTTATATCCTCATCAACTTGGAAATCCTGATATGCTTCGTAAACATTTTCAAGGGACGATTTTTTCTTTAATTGGATCGAAATACTGGCAGTGTGACCTTCCAGGACATCTACACGGTTTGCTTGTGAACTGATGCTCAACTCGTGAGCATGTTTCTTTCCTTGGCTGATGGTACCTAAAAGTATGCGTGTTTCTTCTTCAATTTTCTCTTCTTCACCAGGAATGTAGGGGAAAATATTTCCACTAATATCCAGAGCAGAAATTCCAGGATATCCTGCACCCGAGATTGCTTGCATTGAAACGGCAAAGACTTTTTCGATTCCAAATTTATCTGCCAAAGGTTTTAGGGCCATTACAATCCCTGTTGTGGTGCAGTTGGGACTGGTAACAATGAACCCTTTCCAATCTTGCGCTGTTTTTTGGCTGGAGATTAATCTAAAGTGATCTGCGTTGATCTCAGGGATCACCAAAGGAACATCTTCTTGTTTCCTGAAGGCTGACGAATTCGAGCAAACGACAAATCCGGCCTTTGCCAACTCAGGCTCATGTTTTTTTGCAACACCCGTAGGTAAAGCGGAGAAGACCAATTTTGCGTCCAGGTTTGGTGTGACCGGTTGAATGACCAAATCTTGGATAGCTTGTGGTAAAGGGCTGCTGTGGCGCCAATCACAAGCCATACGATAGGTTTTTCCTTGACTGCGCGATGATCCTGTTAAGGTAGTAATTTTGAACCAAGGGTGGTTTGATAAAAGTTGGACAAATCTTTGCCCTACCGTACCTGTGGCTCCCAAGATCGCTACTGGCATTTTAGAATTAGAAACTTGCATTGAGAATGACCTCGCTGTGAATCTTGCGTAGTGCCTTTTCACTGTCTTGGCACGGAATTAAAAATCTCAAACTGTTTTGTGAAGTTTGGTAACCAAATAAGCTGGTATTTATGCCCGCTTTTTCCAGGAGCACATTCACCTTGGCAATTATTAATGGCATATTCTCGATCTGGTTCCCAATGGCGGAAACCATTGCCTGACCGGCAGACGGTTTGTTTTTTGAGTATCCTCTTCCTGGAAGCAATCGGGATAATTCAGCTTCAATTATGGAAATCTGTTGGGGAGGAGTTTGAGAGCTTATCGCAAAGTGGATGAATCTTGCATCGGTAGTTTGAAAGATGCCTAAAAGATCAATCCCCTGATCCTTTAATCCTTTTTTAGCTGTTTTAATAATGGCAGGGCGCTCATCACTTTTTCTTTTGGGAATCGTAATCAAATAAACATCATTGATGCTGGTCACTGCTTTTATTGGAACCCCTTTTGGATGGTTGTTTGGCACGATCAATGTGCCTGGGCTATTGGGATTGAATGTGTTCTTTATGCGAATAGGAATGTTTCCTTCTTCGGCAGGAAAAATCGTTTTGGGGTGGAGTACTTTGGCACCAAAAAATGCGAGTTCATAAGCCTCGGAATAAGATATTTCAGGAATCAAGCGTGCATCTGAAACCAATACCGGATCTGTGGTTAGAACCCCGTCTACATCCGTCCAGATCCAGATCTCATCTGCATCCAAACTGTTGGCTAATATCGCAGCAGTGTAATCACTGCCGCCACGACCAAGCGTAGTAATCTCACCAGCTTCGGTTGCACTGATAAATCCTGTAACAACAGGAACGATTTTTTTAGCGAGTAATGGTTTTAATCGATTCTCAACTTTTATACGAGTAGCAGGCTGAAGCGGTGTCGCGTTTTGGAAGCATTCGTTTGTGACAATCAATTCGCTGGCATCCACCGCCTGGCTCGCAAGCCCATTTTCAATCAAAAGGGTTGACAGGATATGAATATTGATCCTTTCTCCCAACGAAACAGTGGCATCATACAGCCTAGGAGTGATTTTTCCGATATTATGAATTCGCTGGCATAATTTTAGTAATTCTTCATATCTTGGAGCAATCTGATCTCTAATTAGAAATCTTTGAGATCTATCCTGAAAGAGTTCATTTATTACTTGATTTACTTGCGATCTGATAGCTGAAATTTGAGCTTTGTAAGCTTTTGGATTTGAGCAGCATGCAGTTTCAATGGTAATAATGATTTGATCGGTTATTCCAGCCATAGCTGAAATCACAACAACAATTTCATCCCAGTCTTGCCTATGCTTGAGGATAAGCGCTGCAGTAGATCGTGTTGCTTGGGCATTTCCAACAGAAGTCCCCCCAAATTTCATTACTAGACGTCTCATATTTACTCCTCTTATTCAGTCAGAGTGATGGCTGATGTGTTCTAATGCCTGCTTTAAATCTTTTATTAAATCTACAGTATCTTCTATTCCTAAGGACAGCCTGACGAGGTTTTCAGGTATTCCCACTTCAAGACGTTCTTTAGTGGACAAATCATAGAAAGACATCAATGCGGGTTGCTCGATCAAGGATTCTGTCCCACCGAGCGAGGCGGCGATGATAGGAATTTGTAAGGCATCAATGAATTGAGATGTAAGTTTCAAATCGCCTTTCACTGTGAATGAAACTACACCGCCAAACCCCTTCATTTGTTCAACGGCGATTGAGTGATCTGGGTGCGAGGATAATCCAGGATACCAGACACGTTCAATCAAAGGGTGCTTCTCCAAGTATTCGGCAACTTCCTGCCCACTTTGGTTTTGATGAGCAACCCTAAGACCCAATGTTTTGATCCCCCGCAGGAGCATGGCTGCATTGTGTGGGTCTGAAATTGCGCCAAAGACACCCAGTGCGTTCCGTAGAGAAGCGATCAACCCAGCACCCCCCGAGACTACACCCGCTAACAGATCATTATGACCTGCCAGATACTTGGTCGCAGAATGGATCACTAGGTCAATTCCCATTGATAAAGGTTGTATGTTCAATGGGGTAGCAAAGGTGGCATCAATGATTGTTTTTACACTATGTTTTCTCGCAATTTCCGCGAAACGCTGCATATCCAATATACGAAGATATGGATTGGTTGGGGATTCCGAGAGCAAGATTCGGGTGCTCGGTAAGATGGCTGATTCTAAAACTGCATAGTCGCCCATCGGAACAACTGTGCATCCGATTCCCAGTCTTTTAAGAAAGATGTTGCAGAATTCTCTTGTTTGCCGGTAGCAATCGTCTGTGATCACAATGTGGGTATTGGTCGGCAGCATGGCGAGTAAGGTTGTAGTGATAGCAGCCATTCCTGAGGCAAATAATATTGTATCGTCTGCGCCCTCAATTGCAGCCAGCCTTTTTTCAACCGCAGCTACAGTCGGGTTGCCATAGCGCCCGTATTCAGTCCGGCCTTCTTCTTTTCCCCAGAGCCTAGCCTCCATGAAATCGCTTAGGTCCGCGGTGTCTTTGAAGGTATAGGTCGCAGTCTGTACGACAGGTTCTGCGATGGCATGATAAGGGTTATCTTGACGCGCACCATGAACGGATAAGGTTGACCCGCCCGAAAAAGGAAACTTTTGCCCTTGTTGAGTTTTAGATTTACTTTTATTAGTGGATGCCATATTGTTCTCCTTACAAAAACAAACAGGCTGCCTGGTTGAGGCAGCCTGTGAAAATAATTGACTTAGCAAAAATGACTAGCTAGAGAGTGCCTCCCGGGTAGGTGAAAACATCACCATCATGCGCATCATAGTAGATGTCATTGTGCTTTTCATTTCGCCTATTTTTATAAATACAGAGATCTTCATTTGGTGATTTCCTTTCGATGCAATAAAAAAAGCTGCCTTATTCAGGCAGCTTATAAAATTTATTAGTAATCGTAAATTAGGCTACCTGCATAAGATGCACGAGATGGTGGACATCACCATAGTGCTTGTCATTTTCATCATACAGGTAGTAGTTTTAACGTATTTCATAATCCAGGTCTTTTTTCAATTCGCAATAGTATACAAGCTTTATTCAAATTTGTCCAGGAATTTATTCCAGGACAATTTCATTATTATTCTTGTGACGTTTGTATGACCCTAGGATTTCTAAGAAGGGAGCTGTTTCATTTAGGTGATTGATAGCCCGGGAGCAAACATCAGTACCAATATGCCCTGCAAAATCGATATAGAACAAATACTCCCAAGGTTTTCCAGCAATTGGACGAGATTCGATCTTTGTCAGATCAATGTCCCGCAATGCAAACACACTTAGTGCTTTATAAAGGGAACCTGGTTTATTGGGCAAACTGAAAACAATAGATGTTTTAAAATCTTCTTCATCATTAAATTCCACTGATTGAGTATCTTTGGAAAGAGCTAAAAAGCGAGTAAAGTTTGCTGGGTTGTCTTCCATATTTTCTCTAAGAACTTGGAGATTGTAAACACTGGCAGCGTGGCGAGAAGCTAGGGCGGCAGCGTGCCTATCCTCATTATCTTTAACCCAGCGGGCGCTTCCGGCAGTATCTCGTTCTGCAATTGGAGAAAGACCAAGTTTGGTGATATTGGCTTCACATTGGGCCAGTGCCTGTGGGTGCGAATGCACTCTTTGGATTTCTTTAAGTTGCACGCCTGGCAGGGCAAGTAGACAGTGGTTGACCCTCAAATAGTATTCACCAGTGATCATTAAATCATAACGCTGCATCAGGTCGTAGTTGCGGTGAATGCTGCCTGCTAGCGAGTTTTCAATCGGGATTACGCCTTGGCTAGCTTCTTCCTCAGTTACAGAATAAAAAACTTGATCAAAGGTTTCACAAGGTAATGTTGTGATATCGTGACCGAAATGTAAATAGGCTGCTGCTTCGCTATAGGCACCTGGTTCTCCTTGAAAAGCAACATTTGTTTGATGCTTTTTTGAAATTCTAGGAGTCATATTCCGAAGGAAGCTTCAATAAAAGAGACGTGATCAAGCCATTCAACTGAGTGAGAACCGTCACCTTGAGCAGTTTTAAAGAAGGATCGTTGTAAATCTTTGGTGACCATTCCCACTCCGCCTTCTCCGATCGAGCGATAAACGATCTCTCCTAAAGCTACCACTTCAGCTGCTGTACCGCAAACAAAAACCTCATCCTCCATGTAAAGTTGATCCGTGGCGCTCTGTTCTTTGACAACTTTTATAACCATGTCCTTTGCCAGGGTTATTCCTTCCAAAATGGTTGCCCTTGGTGAGTTTACGTTTTCACTTTCCATAGCGAATTATCGAAAACAAAAAAGCTGCCCATTTGGGCAGCTTTTCAAATCCTCGCAGATTTTTGAAAACTTAGCGTCTAATCCTTTTCGGAATGACTGCCCAAGCGTAAGTCGTGTTCTTAAACTCAAAAATAAGAACCGAAAGGGAGATCAAAATTATAAGAAGTAGCACTTGAATATTCAGCATTGAATTATTTATCACAAAGTATTGACTGATAGTGTATAGTAGTGGGAAGGGTTTGTCTACCGGCAAATTACCTGAATAATTGGGATGAATTTTGTGCAACTTGCACAATGAAAAGAGAAATACTTCGGTAAATTAAAGATTTAAGGTGGAAAAAGCCGGAATTCCCACCTTCCTATCGAAGGGTTCTTCACTGCATGCGATTAATTCGTAGGGCGAGCTGGATGGCTAATGAATGTTCAGGGTTATTTAGATCCAGCCCTGTAATCTCTTCAATCCTTTGAATCCGGTAAGAAAGAGTGTTGCGGTGAATAAATAAAGCTTTAGCAGATTGAGAAAGGTTGGTATTGTTTGAAAAATAAGCTTCAAGAGTGTGGATAAAATTATCCCCCCCATCATGATTGCGTAATCGGCCGAGTATTCCCTCATGAAATTCAATCAACTCGGGATCATTTTCGATAAGTAATAATAGACGGTATACGGAAAGGTCAGGGTAGAACATGGGTTGATTTTCATCTAAACGGCAAGCCATCTCAAGAGAATGACCAGCTTCGCGAAAAGATCTATGCCATTTGTTTAGATCGTTTGCCGCAGTGCCGATGCCGCAGCGCGCCTTCGCTTCTGGATATTCGGTATTTGCCTGTGCTAAAATGCTTTCAGCCAAATCAATTGCAGTTTTAGGCCGAGACTCTCCAGGCGATACTTGGCAGAAACAGATCACTATCGACCCGGTTGGATTAAGGAGAACCTTTGCTCCCGATCGGACAACCTCACCATTAATGATTGTTTCCAGGCGGCGCAAAGATGGCGGGGAGGGGGAATTCCATGTAAACTGCATGGCAACATGTTCTTTTTTCGGGTCCAACCCCATTGTTTGGATCCACAATCCCGCATCTCTTGGAGAGAGGTCTTCCTGGATTAGGGCGGTAAGTAGGTCGCCTTGGAGTTTTTTCACTGTCTCCCTTACTGCTTTCGTGCGAGACATTTCTACAGCACAAATTAGAGCGCCTTCCTCCGCCACAGCTTGATCTAAAATATCAAAATCACCCTCCATTCCAATTATGGATAGATACCCCCGAGCCACATCTCCTACAATTATTGGTGAAATGATCCGGGCAATGCCGCCAGCGATTTCTTGATTGGAAACCGCGCTTTGATGCATGGCTTGTGTCCGGTCTTGCAATGATTTTGGGAGCGTTTCAGAATTGCGCAGTTGATACTTGATGTCAACCCAGACCGAATCGAGATCTGGCGAAGGAAATTCTGTGATCACATTCAAGCGCTTGTCTTGGATCAAAATTCCCCGCCCGGTAAATTCATGCATTGCTCTGGCCAGCCCCTCGATCTTTTCCCCTGCCGCTGAAATTTTGGATAGACGAGAATGGATGCGTAGTCTCTGTTCTAAATAAGTTTCTCGCTGATTTGTCAAAACGATGAACAGCCTTTGGTGTGATGGGCGGAGATCATATACTCGGTGATGTAGAAGGATTGGAAACGCCCATTTAACGTGTAAAATGGAACAATTTTTGTATACATGGCGAATTGATAAATCATAGCCTAATTTATAGTTTTAGTAAACAACAAGCTCACCTGGATCTGTAGACAATACAATCATTTCCTTCAAATCGCACAGTTTGTTTGTGCCTAAAACATATTGTGAACTCTGATAGCAGAGTTTTTTGGGGTGTAGCCAGCGAGGAAGGTAAGTTCTCTTGAAAATAGTTTAATTCATGTTGATGTTGATTCCACCTTAGAAAATTGCTGCCCCTAAATTGTAGAATTCGGATATACTCTGTTCAATCTTTTAGACAGTACCAAGCACCGGAATGACTTTTCCCCGCAATTTAGATAGTCTTCAGCAGTTGGAGGGGTCATTCTGATTACTATGACTTTGTCAAGACAATTTATACAATGAGGGATGAATTGAACGGTAATCAGGAATATAGG
>VRUJ01000060.1 GCA_019456165.1 Chloroflexota bacterium | reverse complement strand
CTCCTTTTTTGTTTTTGCAACTAAAAGGATACCTGACCTATCATTTTTTGGAAATTACAGAAACAATGTTACACTAATCAATAGCTTTGGGGTTGAAATAGTCCAATCGCATTTTTTATTATATCTGCTGTTTACAAATCCTATCTAACGTAATTTAGAATGTAGAGGCTATCAAAGATTCCAAACCATAATCCTTCGACCGCTTGAATGAAATTCAAGAAGAAAGTAAACATTAAGACTCCCCGGTTTCCCGAGGAGTCTCTAAAAATTTAGATTTCTTAACTATATTTCTATATAGCGGTCAATGCGCTGGCCAACGACCTTCAGGCTGTTTTCCCAAAATGTGGGAGTGCGCAGGTCGATGTCAAAACGCGCGGCCAAGTCGGCAGCATTGGCTTCACCTGTGCTGGCCAGCAAGTCTACGAAATCGGGGATAAAATCAGCGCCGCGTTCCTGGTATATGGCGTATAGGCCGGTGGCAAACAGTAAACCAAAGGCGTAGGGGTAATTATAAAATGAGCGTCCGGGGCTGTAATAATGCGGCTTCCAGGTCCACATATATTGCTGAAGGTATTTCTCGTCCAAAGCATCGCCGTAGGCGGCTTTTTGGGCGCGCAGCATGATGTCGTTGAAATCATCCACGGATAGTTCGGCTTCGGCACGACGTTCAAATACTTCGCTCTCAAATAGGTAGCGCGAATAGATATCTACCACCACCTGGGAGGAGCCAATCAGGTTGGTGTCAAGGATGGCGAGTTCGTCATCCGTGCTGTCCGCATGGGCAATGGCTGCATCCGTGACGATGGTCTCGCACATGATCGAGGCGGTTTCAGCCAAGGTCATGGGTGTCTGCCGGTTGAGCATGGTTTTGCCAATGCGTACGTGATTGTGATAGGCATGCCCCAACTCATGTGCAATCGTAAAAACATTATCCAGCGAACCATCATAATTGATGAAAATGCGTGATTCTTCGACTTTGGGAACGTACATGCAGAAGCCGCCAGGGCGTTTGCCATCCCGCGGCTCCATATCCAGATGATTGTTTGCGATCGCGTTTTGGGAATACTCTGCCAGCTCTGGTGAAAACTGCTTGAATTGCTCGAGGATAAATTTGCAAGCTCCTGGATAGCTCATAGTGCTGTCAGATTCACCTACTGGAGCAAACAGATCCCACCAGGCCATGGTTTCCTTACCCAGGCGTTTTGCTTTGGCATTGAAATACTTGCGGAACATGGGGAATGAATCTTTCATCGCGCCGAGCATGGATTCTATCGTCTGCTGGTCGATGCGCGCCTGGTCAAGGGACGAATGCAGGTCGTCGCGACGGCCGCGTTTGCGGTTGAGTGTGCCGACTGCGCCTTTAACTCCATTCAACGATGCGGCTAAAGGCTCACTGACACTTTGCCATGCGGCGTTTTCCGTTTCATAGGCGCGCCTTCGCACGGCCTCATCTACATGATATGCGTAATTCAGCAGTCCAGTAATCGGGGTGGTTTCAGTTTTTCCATCGACCTCAAATTCAACCTTGAGTTGAGATGTAACCGTACCCTGCAGCTTGGCCCAGGCATTCGCGCCGCTCATGGATAGCTCGGCAGCCAGGTTTTCCTCAGGTCCAGTCATCAGGAACTTACTTTGTTCGGCGGTCTCTTCCAAATAAAATGCATGCGATTTGGTAATATCGTTCTGAGAATTGATCTCTAGCAAGTGTTGGGCAATACTGCCTATCCAGGCGCTAATGCTGACATCATGTTTTTCTAGGCGTACATTTTGTTGTTCTTGAAGGGACATGGCACGTTTTGCATCGTTGTTGTAAGAATCTGTTGAAATAAACGAAAACAGATAAGCATTGATAGTGCCTGATAAATGCAGAACGTAGTTGAACCGGTCAAGCAGACCGGCGAGAATCTCAGCTAATTTCGGGGGGTCTTGTTCTATAGTCCCTTCATCTGCGGATGAAATATTGTGCTTGGCAAGATATTCATCCAGGTCCTCGAGTTTCTCTTTATACTCCTCGAAAGCTGCATCAAATTCTTTCGATCCTAGGCTGGGGAATACGTTAGTTAAATCCCAATGGGGGAGTTTTTCGGTCTCTGAGGTCATAATTTCTCCTGATTGATTAATTTTAATGCCCTACAATTTTACTGGGGTATTTTATCAGATTTATTTATCCGTTTGCCTCTCCACTTGCCAGAAACGTATTGCTGTGAATAATTGCAACACAGCCACCATGATATATATTGGACTGAACCCGAAAAAATCGCCCAGCGAGAAAGCCAGAAGAGGGCCGACGGCCGCGCCCAGGTCGATGGATGTGGTGAATATGCCAACGAATAGATGCGGTCTGGAGGTTTGATTTGCCAGCTCGCTGGACGCGGCGGAGATTACCGCAAAAATACCTGACCCGGCAAAAAACACCAGCGCTAAAAAAGCCAGCGGCCACAACCCCGGCGCGAGGATTGTGGCTGTAATACCAGACAAGATAACGGCAGATAGCAGAACAATTGTTGGGGCCTGCCCTAATTTATCCGAAAGAGCGCCCAACAGAGGCCCGATGAAGAAGTTGGCGATAAATCGCAGTGCAAGGAGTGAGCCTGCTAATGTTCCGATTCCAAAGGCAAGAGAGGTGATTTCCCCGCCAAGGCGGATGTCCAGATACCTTGAGAGGCTTGCCCCTAAGGTGCCTTCAAACAAAGGCACCATGAACCCGACCGCCAACCCCCAGCGCCTTGGCGCGGTCTGGATGGCTTCACGCCAACCAGACATTCTCGCAGTTTGTGAGATTTTTAGGCGGGGTAGTTGGGCAGGCCAGCGGACCAGCAAAGCCATGGGAACAGATAATATAGTCAGGAGGGCGATAGGCATCACTGCAGCGGTGAAACCGTAGCGGTCGTAGAGCAAGCCCCCCAGGAGGACGCTAATGGCGCTGCCAAAGCGTACAACGCCCCATAATATTCCCATCAAGCGGCCTTTGATAGCTTCCGGCGCGGCCCAAACTGCTACGTATCCCCCTTGTCTGAACGCAGACCAAGATATACCCCAGCCAGCGCGTGCCAACAGAAAGACAATAAATCCCCAACCGGCTCCGTATAGTGTGGTTGTGAGCACGGCTAATACTGCCGCGAAGATAAAAGGTATGCGCGGTCCCCAACGCTCGAATGCCAGGCTGGCCCAGGTATTGGAAAGCAAGCGCATGATGCGGTTAGCGCTGAGCAAGATGCCCACCTGTATGGGCAGGAAACCCAAGGCAGACCCTTCAAGGGGTAGCAAGTTGTACATCAACGAGTCGCCCATAATACCCAGCGCGATGACTGAACCAATGGTGACAACGAACCTGGTTGGGTGTTTATTAGTTGTTGGTTTATCGGGAGGGATGGTGGGAGAAGCCATGAGGGGTAATTATAAACAGAAATCCGATATTATCTCTTAAAACCTGTCAGGTTTATAAAATACTGTCCATGCACAATCTTCCTTTCCATAAAAAGCATTTTATTCGTTTACCAAAGGAGAAAAAGAATAAAAGTATCCATTAGTTCCATAGTTTCCACCCTATCTGCACCCAAACTGCACCCAAATCCAGGAAAGGCGACTCGCTCAAAAAACCCAAACCTCCTACCTGGCTAGCCAATAAACTGTGTTTAAATTCTGGGCTCGCGCCATCGACCTGAAAGTGGGAACAATAATGGGCATACGCGAGGCAGGAAAACCTGGTTGTTCTAGCTTTTCACGATCTGCGCTTTGATCTAGCAGTTATTCGGGTTGGATTTGAGTGGGGAGGCGGAAAATTTCGATCGTTTCCGTGATTTTGCTGTAATTTGGCCCGGCCAGACGGCCAATGGGTTTAAGCGCCTGTATATTAATTTTGTAATTGGGTAATAATACTTCCTCTGCGATGTGCAGATAGATGATTTCTCCAATTACAATACTGGCAGAACCCTTCCCACCATCACCGATATCCACGATCTGGGTTACTTTACATTCAAAATTAATCGGACTCTCTGCGACGCGGGGCGGCTTGACTAATTCGGAGGGGATTTGGGTAACTCCCCCGAATTCAAATTCGTTTACATCTGCTGGTAACTCTGTAGCGGTGAGGTTCATGGCCTCAGCAAGTTCTTCAGTGACCAGATTGACCACGAATTCTCCTGAAGCGCGCACGTTCTCTAAGGTATCCTTGTTTTTTCCATCAATGGCGCGTACTCCGGGGCAGAAAAGGATCGTAGGAGGTTTAGAACAAACCACGTTAAAAAATGAGTAGGGGGCAAGGTTGGGCTGGCCTGCATGATTAACAGATGAAACCCAGGCTATTGGCCGGGGAACAATTGATCCGGTAATAAGTTTGTAAGCATTCTTTAATGAGATATCTTCTGGTTTACAATCCATTTATTCTCCATCCCCTTCTAACCAGGATGCTTGATAGTCAGTTTTTTCCAATTCGAGAGCATCTGTGGTCAAATGCAGTGGATAAAAAGTGTCGATCATTACGGCTAATTCCTTAGTCTTCTTTTTCCCCATGGACGCCTCGGTTGCCCCAGGTTGGGGACCGTGGGGCAGACCGAATGGGTGCAGAGTTATATCACAGCGCTCAATCCCCTTGCGGGACATGAACTCACCGTCTACATAGTATAGCACCTCGTCCGAATTGACGTTGGAATGGCTGTATGGCGCCGGGATTGCTTCAGGATGATAGTCGAATAGGCGCGGCACAAAAGAGCAAACCACGAAATTATGCCCTGTAAAAGTTTGGTGAACGGGCGGAGGTTGGTGCACTCGCCCAGTAATGGGTTCAAAATCGTGAATATTGAATATCCAGGGATACAGGTATCCGTCCCATCCAATCACGTCCAAAGGGTGGTGGTCTAATATGTGGCGGGAGATAGTATCGCGCACTTTTACACGGACTTCGAATTCGCCGCGTTCGGTGTGAGTTTCAATTTGCTCAGGAACCCGGATGTCGCGTTCGCAATATGGGGAATGTTCGAGCAGCTGCCCAAATTTATTGCGGTAACGGTTGGGTGGGCGAAGCTGTGAAGGGGATTCAGCAACTAAGAAACGTGCGGGACTATGCTCAATTTCCATCCTCCAGGTCGTGCCATACGGGATAATGATGTAATCTCCCGGCCCAAACTTTAAATTTCCAAATTGGGAGAATAAGACTCCCTTGCCTTCATGCGTGAACCACATCTCATATGCTTGGGCGTTGCGATAGTAGTACTGCATATTATCTGTAGGCCGGCTAAGACCGATGGTAATATCCTTATTTCCCAATAACACTCGCCGTGCCGAAACTGAATCTCCGCCCGTTGGCACATCGGATGTATGAAACGCACGGTGCCGGATCGCGCCAAAATCTATATATTCCGGGATTGCCGGACCAAGGTCTTCGGTTTTAAGCACACGTGGAGGCAGGAAATGATGGTAAAGGATGGATTGTATTCCGGAAAAACCTTCCAGCCCCATAACCTCTTCGCGGTATAAGCCTCCATCTGGTTTATGAAATTGGGTATGCCGTTTGTGGGGGATTTCCCCTAGTTTGTGATAAAAGGACATTAATCGACTCCTTTTCTTAGTATCTTTTTATTGTTTCAAGTTTTCTCTTGATTATTTTCTGATCAATAAATATTCAGAGTAAAAAAAAGATTAGACCACTCGATTCCTCAAAATACCTAACCTTTCTATTTCAAACTCCACAACATCTCCCCTTTGCAGCCAAGGTCCCTTGGCTTTGGTGATTTCCAACAATGTGCCAGTTCCAACAGTCCCGGAACCGATCACATCTCCTGAAGAGAGTAGAACGTCTGCAGAGGCACGGGCGATCATGTCTCCAAAAGAATAATGGATATCTTTCCAGTTGCCGCGTGAACATTCATTTCCATTAATTCGTGCGATCATCTCAAGTTCGTAAACCCCTGGGCGGCCGTCGCTTTTATCTTCTAGTTCATCCGGGGTGACGATGAATGGACCCAGGCTGGAAGCGAAATCTTTCCCTTTTGCAGGTCCTAAGCCGACACTCATCTCCTGGCGTTGTACATCCCGAGCAGACCAGTCGTTAAAGATAGTGAATCCAAAAATATGCTGCATTGCTTTGTCAGCCGGTATGTCACGTCCAGGTTTGCCAATGATCGCGGCAACCTCAAGCTCAAAATCCATCTCTTGGGTAGATTTTGGAATGGGGACTTCTTGTTCATGCCCGAAAATCGCGTTGGGGTTCGAGAAATAGAAGACTGGAATTTCATACCAAGCTTTGGGAATTTCTCGGCCGCGGTTAGCGTTTGAGGTTGCTACGTGCTGTTCAAAGGCATAAAAATCACGCAATGAAGGCGGATTCGAAAGAGCGGGGTGGATGCTAACAGCTTCTTTAATCCAGCGCTTTGGCTTGTCTCCTCCGCCATTGGATTGCGCTAATTGCTCCGATTCTTCCCATAGACGGGGACCAGCTTCAATAAACTCGAGCATTGACATATTAGGTCTAATATTTGTTAGCTCAATCACGAATTCGTCTTGAAACATCACCCCAAGTTGCTTAGTTGTGCTGCCAGGTGGGGAAAAAGTTAGATAACGCAAATTATTTTCCAGCCTTGATTTATTTTTTATCGCCTTCTTGATTAATAGTTATAGGTTGCCGCGCTTGGCCTGATCCAACTCAAGTGATTCGAACAAGGCCTTAAAATTGCCCTTTCCAAAGCCGCGGCTGCCGTGGCGTTGAATTACTTCGATAAAAGCAGTTGGACGGTCTTGGATAGGACGAGAGAAGACCTGCAGCAAATAACCTTCATCATCGCGGTCTACCAGGATGCCCAATTCACGGATCAGTTCGATGGATTCTTTGATCTCACCGACACGGCTTGGTAGCATTTCATAATAAGTGTCCGGCACGCGTAGAAATTCGATACCATTTGACTGTAAGATTGATATGGTTTCAAGGATATCTCCAGTGGTCATGGCAAGGTGCTGCACACCCGGAGTCCGGTAATAGTCGAGATATTCTTCAATTTGGCTTTTGCGTTTGCCATCGGCGGGTTCATTTATGGGGAACTTGACGCGCCCATTGTTGTTTTCCATAACCTTTGACATTAACGCAGAATATTCTGTGCTGATATCTTGATCATCAAAATGCATTAATTGCCGAAAACCCATCACCTGATGATAGAAGTTTACCCAGTAATTCATCTTCCCAAGCTCAACATTACCTACTATGTGATCCACGGATACCAGCCCAGAGTTTTCGGTCTCAAAATCTAATGGTTGATAATTTGGGGCGAACGCCCCCTTGTATTCGCTGCGGTCTACGAAAACGTGCAGCACTTCACCATATGTCTCAATTGCAGAGGTGTGCAGGATTCCATATTCATCTTTTTCTTCGCGTGGGGCAAACGCGCTGACACCGCCGCGCTGAGTAGTGGCTTCATGAGCCTGTGCAACGTCATCTACTTCCATCGCAATTACTTTGACGCCGTCTCCATGCAATTTGTGATGCTCGGCCATGGGGATATTTGGTTCGTAAGGCGCAGATACCACTAACCTGATTTTGCCAGATTCGAGTACGTAAGAGGCGAATTCGCGGTTTCCGGTCTCTAACCCGGAGTAAGCGATTGGTTTAAAACCAAACCCTTTCCACCAATAATACATCGCTTGCTTGGCGTTCCCCACATAGAAATGCACGTGGTCTATCGCTTTGATCTTAAGAAAATCACTTTCCTCGGTGATATCGCGTTTATCTGCAGCCTTGACTTGAACCATTTGCGGACTCCTTTATATTCAACCAATTTAGCCGCGGCCTATAATAATGACAAATAATGTCATTATTATACATTATTAAGCTTAGAAGTAGTTTAATATTTTTATTAATTAACCTAAGTTGCCACCTTGCTATGGTTATACAAAATTCGAACAGATTGTCCGGTTTTCAAATAATCTATTCACGGATTCTTCGGTCGAAAACCCTCGGTTTTCTCTCTCAGAATGACACAAATTTTGTCATTCTGATTACTATGACTATGTCAAGCTCTTAATAATAATGCGGGGTGAATAGAACGATAATTTGAGATATAA
>VRUJ01000008.1 GCA_019456165.1 Chloroflexota bacterium | reverse complement strand
TGGCAATTCCGAGCGGGCGATGCTCGTATCAAACTCAAACAGCTTTATCCATCACTACCAGCGTGACTGAGCACTAGACGTATAATAAAGAGCAAGAAGCAAAAGCAGCATTTCCCTGAAGAGATAATTACTTTCCAGAAACGCGCATGTTTGGCAGCACCACTTAAAGTGGGTTCTGGAACCGCATGGAGGCATCAAGATGAAGACGAAATCCAGGATTTTCAGTATTGCTCTTTTTGTTATCGTCGCCCTCCCCGCTTGTGGGCAGCTAGCGCCCGAACAACCTCTCGATGAAATAACTGTCCAACTGGCCTGGTTTCATCAAGCGCAGTTTGCCGGGTTTTACGCAGCCGAGCAGCAGGGATACTATGCCGGGGAGGGGCTGAAGGTCAATCTGCTGCCGCTCCCGGAGCCCGGAACAGACATTGTCAGCATAGTGTTAAATGAGCAGGCTGATTTTGGCATAAGCGGTGGTTTAGTTCTGATCACTGCTCGCTCCCAGGGCCAAACCGTCATAGCTATCGCCACCATCTACCGCCGCAACCCACAGATCTTCTTCACCCTGGCCGACAGCGGCATCAACCGGCCGCAGGATTTCCCCGGTCACACAATGAAAGCGCTGCCTCCCACATTAGGCGGGGCCAACCTTTTTAACAGCATGATGTCAAAGTTGGACCTTGACTCAGACAGCGTGCAGCCGGTGGAAGTCGGATTCGATTTTTCGCCGTTCCTTAATGGCGAGGTGGAGATTTGGTCTGGATATATCACTAACGAGGTGCTGAACGCCCGCGAGCAGGGCTATGCGTTAAACTTGATCCTGCCTGAGACGTACGGCATCCATAGGTACGCCGATAGCCTGTTTGCTACTGAGGAATTTATCCGTGACAACCCTGACCTGGTGCTGCGCTTTCTGCGAGCCACGCTGCGAGGCTGGCAATGGGCCGTCGAAAATCCAGAAGAGGCTGGGGCGCTTTCATTGGAGTATGATTCAGCATTGGATGAGACCCATCAGATCGCCTTGATGGAAGCCAGCATTCCCCTGATCCATACCGGCGAGGATCAAATCGGCTGGATGAAGCTTGAAATCTGGCAGGGGATGCACGACATGCTTCTGGAGCAAGGGATTCTAGATGCCCCGTTAGATGTGGACCTGGTATACACGCTGGAGTTCTTAGAGATGATCTACGGAAGCGAATGATGAAGCCTGCTTCGTCCAACAATGCTCGTTTCCTGGGACTAATTAATTTGTTGCCAGGTAAGGTGCAGTCGATAACCAGATAATTTGGTGTGCAATGGTAATTTTGCCAAACAAATAAGCAAGTTGCAGAAGGCATCAAAACCCCCAGAAGTTTGGGTAAATAAGGTCAATTTCTCTTTCGTTTAGTATTATTTCCAGTCCAAGTTATTTTCTCATCACTTAATTTTGTAATCGAATGCGTTTTTCTACTGTATAATACGGATAGATTTACTGTTATTGGGGTAGATTTCAGAGATAAGTGTCAGAGAAATACAAGGGGTTTAACGAAAATCCGAGATAATAAGTTAGAGGCGCCCTGGATGGGAAAGAAAGAGCAGGAAACAACAGCAGTATTTTCCCAAGGATATAATTCCTTTCCAGAAACGCGCATGTTTGGCTACACCACTTAAAGTGGGTTTTGGAAACGCATGGAGGCATCAAGATAAAGACGAAATCCAGGATTTTCAGTATTGCTCTTTTTGTTATTGTTGCTCTCCCCGCTTGTGGGCAGCTAGCGCCCGAACAACCGCTAGATGAGGTTACTGTCCAACTGGTCTGGAATCATCAAGCGCAGTTTGCCGGGTTTTACGTTGCCGAACAGCAGGGATACTATGCTGAGGAGGATCTGAAAGTCAATCTAATACCGCTCCCGGAGCCCGGAACAGACATTGTCAGCATAGTGTTGGATGGGAAGGCTGATTTTGGCATAAGCGGTGGTTTAGTTCTGATCACTGCTCGCTCCCAGGGCCAAACCGTCATAGCTATCGCCACCATCTACCGCCGCAACCCACAGATCTTCTTCACCCTGGCCGACAGCGGCATCAACCGGCCGCAGGACTTCCCCGGGCACACTATGAAAGCCCTGCCTCCCACAAGAAGTGCCGCGATTGTTTTTATTGGCATGATGTCCCAATTGGCCATTGATCCAGACAGCGTGCAGCCGGTGGAAGTCGGATTCGATTTTTCGCCGTTCCTTAATGGCGAGGTGAAGATTTGGTCTGGATATATCACTAACGAGGTGCTGAACGCCCGCGAGCAGGGCTATGCGTTAAACTTGATCTTGCCTGAGACATACGGCATCCATACGTACGGCGATTCCCTGTTTGCCAGTGAGGAATTTATCCGTGACAACCCTGACCTGGTGCTGCGCTTTTTGCGGGCCACGTTGCGAGGCTGGCAATGGGCCATCGAAAATCCAGAAGAGGCTGGGGCGCTTTCCTTGGAGTATGATTCAGCATTGGATGAGACCCATCAGATCGCCTTGATGGAAGCCAGCATTCCCATGATCCATACCGGCGAGGATCAAATCGGCTGGATGAAGCCTGAAATCTGGCAGGGGATGCACGACATGCTTCTGGAGCAAGGTATTCTGGATGCCCCGCTAGATGTGGACCAGCTGTACACGCTGGAGTTCCTAGAGATGATCTACGGTAGCGAATGATGAAGCCGATTACTAATATTTCCCTAAATATTTTTAACAGAATGAGCGCCAGGCTGGTTGTTGTATTCCTGCTGCTATCGATTCTTCCGTTGGCTTTTACCGGCTTTCTAAGTTTCAACAGCCAACGGCATACTATTGAGCAGAACACGCTAACTCACCTGCTTTCCACCACTATTCTCAAGGAGGCGGAATTCAATCGTTGGATTGAGGATAAAGAAAACAGCCTCGAAGAACTGGCTAGAGAACCGGCCATCCAAGCGTATGCCGGCATCGTGGTTTTTGGTGAAATTGATGCTCCAGAACTCCTGGCAATCCGCACTAGTATCCGTGAGGATCATTTTACTCCCTCAATCGAAATAGAAATAGATTGGCTGGAATTGTTTCTCCTCCAGGCCAGCAATGGCCAGATCTTGGTCTCAACCGTAGTGGAACGAGAAGGGATGTACCAGGAAAGCCAGCCCTACTTTGTAGAGGGCCAGAGCGGCAGCTATGTCCAGAATGTGTATTATTCGATGATACTGGAAGCGGCGGCCATGACCATCGGCACCCCCGTAAAGGATGAAGAGGGCAACGTGGTAGCAGTGTTGGCAGGCAGAGTTAACCTTGCTGAGATGTCAAAGATCATGACCCAAGGAACTGGATTGAGTCGAACTGAAGAGACTTACCTGGTAAACAGTTTCAACTTCTGGGTTACAGATAGTCGTTTTGAACCAGGCTATGCCCTGAAGAAAGTAATCCATACGGAAGGTGTGGAAGAATGTCTGGCGCATATCGAGGGTTCCGGATTATACGATGACTACCGGGGGGTGCCGGTCATAGGGGTCTACCGCTGGATCCCGGAATGGGAATTGTGCCTCCTAACAGAGGTGGATCAAGCTGAAGCGTTTGCGCCTATCGAAACCCTGCGGCGTGAAGTGATGGGGGCCGGTATAGGGGTGAGTTTATTTGTAGTCTTAATGGCCATATTATTTTCCCGTTCTATCACCGAGCCTGTGCGCCAGTTGGTTCGAGGGGCTGAGGAGATCGGCCGCGGTAACCTGGCTTACCGGGTAGAGACGGCAGCTAGAGATGAGCTTGGCCTGTTAGCGGGTGCTTTTAACGATATGTCAGCAAAACGCCAGCGGGCTGAAAATTCATTACGGGAGAGTGAAGAAAACCTGAGCGCGACCCTCAACGGTATTGGGGATGGCGTAATCGCCACTGACGTCGAGAGTTGCATTACTCGTCTGAACCCCATAGCTGAAGAATTAACCGGGTGGACGCAGGCAGAAGCCCTTGGACGGTCTCTTGGGGAGGTTTTCCCTATAATAGGCGAAAAGACACGCCAGAAAGTCGAAAATCCGGTCACGCGGGTTATTCGAGAAGGCAAAGTTGTCGGGATGGGGAACGATACATTATTGACCAGCAAAGACGGGCAAGAAATGCCCATCGCTGACAGCGCCGCGCCAATTTTCAACACTGAAGGAGGCTTAACCGGTGTTGTCTTGGTCTTCCGTGACCAGACCGAGGAAAGACGCGCGGAGCAGGCGCTGCGCGATTATTCTGAGCGCCTTGAAGATATGGTCGGGGAACGCACCCAAGAACTGCGCGATACGCAAGAGCAGTTAATCCGCAAAGAGAGATTGGCCGTGTTGGGTGAATTGGCAGGTGGAGTCGGCCATGAACTGCGCAACCCCTTGACCGGAATCGCAAACGCGGTGTACTATCTTCAAGCTATTAAGGCGGATGCGGATGAAACCACGCGAGAATATCTGGGAATCATTTCCGATGAGGTGGAAATCGCCTCGAAGATCATTGCAGACCTGCTTGCTCTTGGCCGTATGCAGCCAACTGAAAAGCAGCAAATAGCAGTTCATGAGATCGTTTCTCAAGTATTAGAGAAAGGCCGTACACCTGAAAATGTTAAAGTAGATAATAAGATCACAACAAAAGCGCTCGATGTAAATGTAGACCCATCACAGATTGGGCAGGTGCTCAACAATCTTCTAGACAACGCTTACCACGCTATGCCCGAAGGTGGTGTGATAACGATTGATGTGCAGGTGAAGCAGGAACGCGTGCATATGTCGATCGCGGATAATGGCACAGGCATCCCTGAAGAAAATCTTGCGAATATATTTGAACCGTTATTCACCACCAAGGCGCGCGGCATCGGTTTGGGTTTGGCGCTCTCAAAACGGCTAGTTGAAGCCAATGGTGGAGAGATCGAAATAGAAAGCGAGGTGGGCAAAGGCAGCACCTTCACGATAATACTTCCCAGCGGGGAGGCGGAATAGTTCCTTGGAGCAAAACCTCAACCATTCAACTTAGGTTATTAAAAACCCAAGAAACTCGAAACAAAATCCTTTTAAAAACCTTAATATAATCAGCATATAAAGGGCTGAAAGCAATTCGGTTAATGTGCTAGGAAGCCAGGGTTCAGTTCACAGGTCTTGTGGAATTTCCTATTGGATTCATTTGGTTAAAATCAGTCTACGCATGTTATCAATTATACTTGTTTCCCATGAGCCAGATTACGATCATCAAGCAAGACCATGCAGGTATTGAAACTTGGCGCTACAACGGCCGGGCGCTGCAGAGAAACAAAACTAAGCTGGTGCTAGAAGCCAATTTCAACCACCCCGACCTGCACTTCCACGGCATCCTTCTTGGGAAGGGAGACCATTTTGTGGAAACTTTTTATAACGATCGCTGGTACAACATCTTCGAGATTCACGACCGTGAGGATGACCACCTGAAGGGTTGGTACTGCAATGTCACTTACCCGGCGGTATTTGAAGCGGATAGGATTTCCTGGCGAAACCTGGCGTTAGACCTGCTGGTTTATCCCGACGGGCAGCAATTAGTGCTGGATGAGGAAGAGTTTGATATATTACCCATATCTGAAGATGTGCGGGCTAAAGCCCTGGAGAGTTTGAAAGAAGTACAAAAGTTGTTTGCTTAAACAAAATATCAGCAAAACAACTTTTGTTGATTACTAAAAAATATTATCAAGCCAAGCGCCCCTATCAACTGAAGTTAGTTTAACCTGCCCGTAAATACTAATTAAATCCGAGTTGTTCCATAATCCAGTCCCCACCGAACCACCCGCCAGCTACAACTCCACAAATGCAGCAAATTAATACTAGAGCAACTACTGCAATGATGATCGTTTTGCGTTGGCCGCCGTTTTCTATCTCATCTTGAGTAATGTATTCATCATTCATTTTTTTCTCCTTAGAATAATGTTATTATTGATTAGCCGAATGCTCGAGTAAAATATATTCTAATATAAAAAAATACTTATAATTGAACCAAGATCGGATATAGAATAATCCCATAGTTAATAATAACATTAAACGCTTGCAGGGGATACCCAAAATCCGCTTAATCATGCACCGTGATCAGGTGGAGTCGCATAAGTTTATCCATCAACCCATAAAAATATGGAAACCATCCCAGGTACCGGTTAGCCAAAAGCGACTTAAATCGAGCAAAGAGATTTGAATAAGAGAAATGGTAAACCCAACAGATATTGGCAGTCCAATCCAAGCGCGGTATGATAACTTTCTGAGATTTCAAAATCTCAACAAGGATTTTTATGCTGATAAAGAAATTTCGAGCATTATTGATTTTAAGCATTATTATTCTTTCAACTGCCTGCACCTCGGTAAGCGAAGAATTAATCGCCTCCACAACAGTTACTGGGACTGCAAACAAGAATCCTACCCAAATTGCGACTTCCACAGCTGTACAATCAACAATCATTTTCCCAGATCCCGCCGCTGCGCAGTTATTACCCGACTTTGGCCCCGATAATTTCCCGGTAAACATAAATCCGTTGACGGGGTTGGAAGTCGCGGATATAGCCTTACTAGAACGCCGCCCGGTAGCCGTCAAAGTGAACAATTATCCGCGCTCCAATCGCCCACAATGGGGTCTATCGCTGGCGGATATTGTCTTTGAGTATTATCACAATAACGACCTGCCGCGTTTCCATGCAATTTTTTATGGCCACGAGGCAGAAATGGTGGGTCCGATCCGATCAGCGCGTTTGTTCGATAATTATCTGATTGAACTCTATAAGACAAATTTTACTTTCGCTAGTGCAGACAGCCGTATCCTAGAGCAGCTACTAAGCCATGGGTACGCTGACAGACTGGTTTTCACGTTGACTGGCAATTGTCCTCCAGAGCCTGTATGCCGCTACCAACCTGAGAATCAGAACTACCTCGTCGCCGATACCACCCAGTTAGGGAATTACCTCTCCAACCAGGGCGTTGATAATTCGCGCCAAGATTTAGACGGCATGATGTTTTCCTATAGCATCCCCTCTGGTGGGGAAAACCTCGAGAGGGTTTACATCCGCTATTCCCTAAGCGCTTACTTGTATTGGGAGTTTGATGCGGTAACGGGAACTTATCTGCGATTTCAGGATACTCAGGAGGATATTTCGGGCAGCGGAGAAGCCTATGAATTATTAACTGACCGTCTGACCGGAGAAACGATAAGGGCTGAAAACGTCGTGGTTTTAGTTATCCCGCACTATTTTTGGTATTACCAACCTAGTACTGGCAGCACTCCTGCAGTGGAGATTGTAGATATGGAATTCGAAGGCAGTGGACAGGCATTTGCATTGCGTGATGGGCAAGTGTTCGAAGTTTCCTGGGTGCGGCCAACTGATAGTGACGTACTATTCCTGGAAAACTCAGATGGTTCGCGCTATGAGTTCAAACCCGGCGCCACTTGGTTCCAAGTTATTAGTGATATTTCGGCTTTGGAACGCTCAAAAAATGCTTGGCGGTTTCAATTCCTTATTCAGCAATAAAAAAACGCTCCTCTAATGATGACCCGCATAATCCAAGCTGTGCTATAGTTTGGACGTAACAACGATGACTAAACGGATTATTGGCTTTATCAGCTTACTTATATTCTTCAGCCTAATAGCATTTGGCCTGGCTGATTATATGCAGGGTTTTACTACATCGCTCCAACCCTCGGAGACATTAACTCCATCATCTGGCGTATTGGCAGCCGATATCACCCCTACATCGACAGGCGCTTTTGCCCTCGACCCCGCCGAAACCGCGCCCACCTTCCCATCCCCCACTGTAATTCCATCCCCCAGTAGTACGATGCTGCCAATGGTCGTACCTTTGACCTTGAATGAACCAACCCCTTATACCTTTGGGCCTGATGAATATCCAGAGGGGTATAACCCGCTTACAGGAATGGCAGTTGAGGATGTGTCTTTGTTGAACAGGCGCCCGATGGTGATAAAGGTCACCAACTATCCTCGCTCCGTGCGCCCACAGTCCGGCCTTTCCCGAGCTGACATTGTTTATGAATATTACATTGAGAGGGGGATTTCTCGTTTCATTGCTGTGTTTTATGGGCAGGATGCTGAGAGAGTTGGGCCTGTTCGCTCAGGACGTTTTTTCGATGAACACATTTTCCGGATGTACGATGGTATTTTCGTTTTTGGAGGTGCCGACCCACGCGTCTTAGGTTTCTTTCTGGATATGGGCAGGCATATAGTTAACAGCTTTGTAGTGTTAACTGATAGAGAACTTGGTATCGCTTGTGAACCCGGGCTTATAGTGCATCTCTGCCGAGATGAAGATATTATCAGTTATAACAACCTTTTTACAAATACGTCTGCACTTACAGAGTTCATCACTCGACGTAATGGAAACTACCGGCCAGATCTGACGGGAATGCACTTTTCATATCAAGCACCTCCCGCAGGCGAAATTGCCTTGAATGTATTCACACGCTATTCCCTATTCATCTATAACAAATGGGTTTATTCAATCGATAGCGGTCGTTACTTACGCTTTCAAGAAACAATTGGCTTTAGCGACCCGGAGCTAGAGAGCTACGCGCCGCACCTAGATGCTCTCTCGGGGGAGCAGTTAGCTGCCGATAATGTGGTGGTTTTGATAGCGCCTCATGAATATTTTGTCAAAACAAATACTACAGAGATCAATGAAATTCACTTAGAGGGCAGCGGTATTGCTTATGTTTTCCGGGATGGTTACGTTTTTCCTGTGATCTGGTTCCGTCCCCCAGGTGGAGGGGCGCTTACTTTATTGTCCGCTGTGGATGAGTATTTCCCTCTAAAACCAGGCACCACCTGGTTCCAGGTGATTAGCGAAGAATCAACATTAGAATCTTCTGGCATCGATTGGCGCTTCACGTTTGTGCCGCCTGAAGTGCCAGATGAACCAATCGACAGAACTGTTACCCAAGAACCCTAACTCCCCCCAAAAAATATTCTACCAGCGCCAGGTGGGAGATAAAGAATGTGAACATTTTCCTTAGGGCGGTTACAAACCACCCAGATTTCTGCTGACAGACGAGCAGCTTCAGCTTGCATTTCTACCAGGCCAGGTAATTGGCGTTTGAGAACAGACACAAATACTGGTGAGATATCTTCAGGGGGGCCTCCACCGTTTTCTGCGTAGTATCCTCGGGGCATTTCACGCAGCTTAACCCATGTATGTCCGTCTGGGCTGTTAAAAATTCCTCCAGCCACGTTTGATATATCTCCAGCGAGATCTGCTTTTAGTTTTTCGTTAACACGTAAAATGATTTCAACCTCAAGGATTGGCATGTTTTATTCCTTTGCAAACACTGTGAACCAGGATTATTCGAACTTCCACGACAGCATTTCTTCACGCAGTTTATAGGCAGTCAGATCTAATTCTAGAGGTGTGATGGAAACATAGCCATCATTCAGAGCACCGAAATCGGTGCCTTTTTCATTCACACCAGTCGGAACCTCACCCCCAATCCAGTAATATGGGCGGCCGTGAGGATCATCGCGGGTGACAAGTTCATCGCGGTAAACACGCAAACCTTGTCTGGTAACCTGTATTCCCTTAATTTCCTCCTCTGGCAAATAGGGTACGTTCACATTTAGAAGAGTGTTCTTAGGCAACCCATGCTTTATTACCCGTTCCACCACCCGTCTGGCGGTTCGAGCTGCGGGAGCATAATCTCGGTGGATCTGGGGATCGGCAGGAGCATCCAACGAGATGGCAATCCCAGGCAAATTCCCTATAGCCGCTTCCATGGCCGCAGTTACGGTGCCTGAATATGTCACATCATGGCCCAGATTGGCAAAGGGGTTAATACCCGAAACCACCAGATCAATCTTCTCAGGCAGTAAACCCAGCAGCGCCAAAGCTACGCAATCAGAGGGCGCGCCGTCTGTGGCCAGAGCTGGGGTATCATCTGCTAAACGTGCTTTCTTTACGCGCA
The DNA here is from genome assembly GCA_019456165.1 of Chloroflexota bacterium. Classification (GTDB taxonomy): domain Bacteria; phylum Chloroflexota; class Anaerolineae; order Anaerolineales; family UBA11579; genus VRUJ01. Next base: position 100,286 of record VRUJ01000008.1, on the reverse strand, counting down.
AAGGGCGGTGCAGTGTTTTTACATGCCCTGATGCCGACCAGTTGCGGTCTGGTGCAATTACGGTTACCTCTCCCACCTCGCGCATCTCTTGGACTAGCGCCAAAAGACCGCGTGCGGTAACCCCATCGTCATTGGTTGCCAGAATATGCATGATTTTTCATAAGATTAGTCATTGATTAGAGTTTGTGGTATAAAGAGAGTGTTAGATTGCTTTAGAGTATTATATCTCAGCAAACGCATAATTATTTGTGCAGGAGATAATTGATGAAGCTTGAACCCAAATCCCTGACAACTACTAAACCTATTCACTCCTGGCTGCAGAAGATTAATGTTTCTTTTGTGCCTGGCCCTATCACACCATTGATGGAAGAATTGTTATCCAACCTGCGTAACCAGTTTCAGGAAATGGGCCATAAAACCCAAGATGACCCGGATAATGAGACAGATATTATCCTCACGACAGCCCCTTATGGAGAACCCATCAGTTGGCGGAAAGCAGTATTATTCACAGCCAGGCGAAGCTATAAGCTAAATCGTCTTCCGGTGATTTACACGCTTATACATATTACACCTCAGCAGTTTGACGACGCCACAGCTCATTTTGAGACTGCACTCTCTCAAGAAAATACCAACCCCGAAGACTTCTTATTTCCTGGACTCTCCCCGATTTCGCACCGGGTTCTGATCGAACAAGGTACTCGCGGAGGGCCGATACTGTCTCTTATGCGCCTGCTACAAGCTCAATCCAAAAGCATCCGCGTCCTCCTGGTCGTAGGAGATGAACATCCTGAGCGAGTTTATCATTTTGACTTGGTTGGCGCGCACCCCTACAGCGATGCTGTTGATGAAAACGCATTTTACGAAGATATCGTGCAGCGTATCGTCACCACTGAAAGCACAGTTGAGGTCACCCAGCACCAAGTGGTAGGAGAACCATTAACCTATGCACAGTGGCAGAGGTTAAAAACACCCAGTACTATGAGTGTTGCTGGCCGGGAAGTCGGAAAGAGAAATTTCTTTACTGATATGATCCGCATCCAAGATTTGGTTCACGTCCCCGCGGTTGCCGATGCCGTCTCCGAACAATATAGTGAAGGTTGTTTTGCGACTTGGGACCCGGAATTTGAGAGTTTGATCGCGACTGTTACTGGCAGCGCCCGGCCTGTTGACAAAGAAAACATAACTGAGGACGAGCTGGCTATAATAGTAGGAGTACGCCCAGATGGCTTGGGTGCCTTAATTCGCCAGGTGGAGGGTAAACATAATGATCCCCCATCCTCCGAAGCCGTTGAAATGATGGCCATGGATTATGCCCTGCCTCAGATCAAATTAGGACCAGAATGGGGGATTGAAAAACAAGTTCCTGTAATACGCTCCAAACTGCACAGTCATCGAGGAGTGCGTGCTTACGCCCCCAACCTTGTAGAATACATCCCTTTGGATGCTCCTTTCTATCACTACCTGGTATCCTGTGCCACCGCATCCCAGGTGGAGGGCATCAAAGCAGCTTTTGGGCGCGCTGAATGCCTCCTTAACCCCGAGGATCCTCGACAGGTGGCCTTCACCGTTCTGCCGGGTCATGGCGTGGTTGCTGCCGAAAAATGGGTGTTTGGAAAACAACCCTTCCAGATCCTGTGGGAGTTTATGGATTCGCGAAGCTTGGAAATTGATACTCGCATCCCCCAAGGGTCGATGTTTTATCAAGAAGGTGAAGATGGCCGTATGCGGCTGAGTGAGTGAATTTACGGGGATATATATTTCTAATAATTAATATATCGCAATTCGGAATTTCTTTAAGTATTTGGGGTTTCTCAGTGATTTGTCACGAGTCTGTAATTGCTTTTTATCCATAAAAAACTATAATTGTAGGCAAATTTCAGCCAGACCATATAATTATCGGTAGTGAAAAATCATGGAAGAAGAAAATCAATCCCAGGAAATAGGAGACGAAAAACGAAAATCGAGAAGATTTTCAGTAGTTGACCTCGATGTATATGGCAAAGAAAGTGGAGAGCACGTCGGTAAAATAATCAATTTGTCACATGGGGGTATGTTGGTGACTGGAGAGAAATCTATAGAAGTAAACACCATCCAGCAGTTAACCATCCCTTTTCAACAGGATGAGGATGATTTTATGTATCTATCCGTTGAAGCCAAGTGTGTTTGGTCTACCAAAAGTGTGGATTACACATCTTTCAGCATTGGTTTTGAATTTCTGGATAACACGGATGAGCAATATAAACTAATCAAAAACATGGTAAAGGAATTCAGTAAATAAGGCGATTGTATTTAGTAAAGAACTGTTAGGATACTATTCTCAACCTAATTATTCAAAAGCAGACAAAATTATTACCAAAAGTAGTATCACCTGAAGGGAGCAGGATCTCATGCCAGAAAACATATCTAAAGCCGGCTCTTGCCTGGCTAAGTTCATTGCCTTTATTTTTTCGGTTTTATTCATTGTGTTTACCCCCCTGGTGTTAATATTCTTCAATTTTCAACAGCACTTGCTGAGTTCAGATATATATAAAAGTGCGCTTGCTGAGCAGGATTTTTATGACCTGCTGCCATCCATGTTGGGGGAGCAATTGATCACTGGCCTGAGCTATAATCCCTGCGAAGCGGACCCTACCACGTGTGAAGACGAAAGAGTTCAGCAGCCTGATAAGGATTCCGACGAAGAAGGTCAGGGAGGCCCGCCTTCTTACTTCACAGCTCTTGACGCGCAGGGATGGGAAGATATACTCACCGCCTTGTTCCCCGAAGGTTGGCTGCAATCCCAAACTGAAAGCGTTTTAGATCAGCTCTTCGCGTCGTTATATAACGCCGACCCGCCACCTTTAACGATTTCCACCCGCGAGTTCCGCGAGCACCTGAGCGGATCAAATGCGGAGGATTTGGTCGAGCAAATATTAAGCGCTTTTCCCGCGTGCACAGAGGCTGAATTGGATCAACTTTCTTCTTTGGATTTGGACGAGGATGACCCCCAGATTCCTATTTGCCAACCCTCAGAAGAAATCCTCGATTCTGCCGTTCCAGAATTGGCTGGTTTCTTAACCAAACTTGTGGAAGATATTGAGGATGAAACGGTTTTGAGTTTATCCGGTTCCTTCGGGGATGATAATGAGGGTGATTCGGGAAAGGCACAAACTACAAATGACGACGGGCCTTTCGGGGACGACCCGCTGCTAGCGCTGCGGCGTATTACCTCGATTTTCCGGTTTAGCCCTCTGATTTTGATCACGCTGTTATTTTTTATCAGTCTTCTTGCAGTGCGTTCTCTAAAAACTTTCCTGGTATGGTGGGGAGCGCCGTTTCTTGTAGGTGGAATATTGGCCCTAATCCCGGCCATAGCGGTAGTCCCCTTGCTGAACTGGACTTTTGATACCTTCGCTGTGCCCAGGATACCAGAGTATGTGAACATAGATATTATCGACAGTATATTTGGCGTTGTTCAGCAGGTTGCTACTGGAATTGTTACCTGGATTGGTGGAGAAGCTGGCTTGCTGGTTGTATTTGGTTTTGTTATGCTGGTTGCTTCGCGATTAATTAAAAAGGAAAGTACTGTAAATCTGGCTTAGTGTGGCGCTAGAAAGATTTGTGTGCAAAGGTCTTATGCGTTTAATTGGAGCAGCGGAATGAAACTGATCAAGAATGCCTTGTTTCTACTTTTGCTGGCTTCAATTACCGCCTGCGCGCCGCCCCCACCTGAGGAATTTGGAACATTACGAGGACATGTCAGCATTGGACCGCTCGTGCCTGTGATGCGTGAGGGTGAACCTGAACCCACTCCTGCCCCAGAAGTATATTCTGCCAGACAGATAGTAATATATTCAGCAGATGGAAAAACCGAGGTCGCGCGTGCGAACATCGACTATCAGGGGAACTACCAAATTAATTTACCTACCGGCCAATACGTGATTGACATTAACCACTTAGGTATCGATTCGGCTGCAGGTCTCCCAACAACCATTCAAATCGAACACCAAATGGTCACAACTCTAGATATCGACATCGACACGGGTATTCGCTAAGGGAATTATCGAAAGTCAATCTCTGATTGACAGTGGAGAATAAATGATGGAAAAAATTGACTTGAGAAAAGAATGGAAGCATCTGTATAGACCCTCCAAAAAGAACCCGGTCATTATAGACGTACCACCTATGAATTTTCTAATGCTTGATGGCCACGGAGACCCTAACACTGCCCAGGAATTCAAAGATGCTGCTTCTTCACTGTTCCCATTGGCATACGCTCTTAAGTTCGCGGTTAAGAAGGCACGAGGAATAAACTACTCGGTAATGCCATTAGAAGGACTTTGGTGGGTGGAGGATATGTCTACGTTCAGCGTGGATGACAAAAGCGCCTGGGATTGGACACTGATGATCATGCAGCCAGAATATGTGACAGAAGAGTTAATTGAGCAGATACGCCCCCAAGTAGCGGAAAAGAAAAACCCGCCATCCCTTTCCAAAATACGTTTTGAATGTTATCACGAAGGTCAGTCAGTGCAGATCATGCACATAGGCCCGTATGCAGATGAGGGGCCGAACATAGCCTGGATGCATACTTTTGCTGAAGAAGAGGGTTACGAGCTAAGAGGCAAGCATCACGAGATCTATTTGAGTGATGCCACCAAGTCAGCTCCTGAACGCCTTAAAACGGTGCTCCGCCAACCGATTCAATCAGCCTAACGTCAGCCAGGGGAGGGTCAACTTTGACGAGAAGAATTTATTATTATGGAGAACTTAGGGCTGGTCGACAGCGTTCAATACCGCATCTAGCGCTTGCAAAGCGGTAAGATTGCGCCAAGGCCAGGCAGATTGCATTCTAACAGGGTCATCGAAGAAATTTCCCGCAAAGGTGAGATGAAAACGGTCTTCATACATTCCCTGGCCTGGTAAAGGTTGGACTGCCAACCAGAAATTCCATAGCGGGATCTCATACTCCATTGCCAACATAGCTATCACAGTATTTATGCTGTGGTCACCCTCTAAATTATCGGCTTTAGTTACCATTATTGGTACGACACCCCGCGATATGGCATACTCGATGACTTCACGCATATATGTCTCATAAGTCTCTGCGGGTCTTTGCGACCACCAAGTTTCATAGCTGATAATTACTATACTGGGGTTATGCAGATTGAATTCACATTCCAAAGGGTTTTCCCCGGGCGCGCAGCGGCTAGAATCTGCCTGCAAGGGAGACAGCACGGATGCCACGTTCATCCCCCCGCGAACTGCCGGGCTGTTACGGGAAAATGAACCATAAAACCAATCTATAGTTTCTTGCAGGTACTCATACTCTCCAAGAGAATAATAACTAGGCGATTCATATATCGCCAAGAACATAGATGAGACATTCTGGCAATCCCCGGCTTTTGAGAACGCATGAGGGTCATTACCCATTTCTAACCCTAGTTGGTAAATTTCTTGCGCTCTTTCTGAAACGACAGGGATAACAGGTAAATCCCTCCAGTTTTCTGGGGAATAGGGAGTGTTAGTTGGCGCTGACAACGTCTGGGTTGCATCGGAGGTTGTGTCTTCTGAATCTGTGGTGGCCGTTACTTCTTCTACGCTTTGCTCAGTGTTCGTTGAAGCCGGCTCGCTGGTCAGATCACCAGAATCAGCCTCAGGAACTTGTGTTTCTGTGGAATCCTCAGGGATAATATCTGTTGCCGTGCTTGTAGCGCCGGAACAGCCAGCCGCCAACCAGGTGAAAACCATTATTATGCAAAGTAATATCTGGTGGTGAAAACGGTTGTGGATTACATTGTAATTTCTGAACGACATCTAAAACCTCTATAGGGAGATTGTACAATTATAGTCGAATATAACGCTTTCAAAAGTACCGTTTGACAAAGAAAGTTCCAAGTTTTTAGATTGGTAATTTAAGTGGGTTTTTCACACTTGGACAACGTGCTTTAGCCCATTGAAAACCACAGGATTCAGCACTCCCCAAGTTTATGTTGATAAAGCCAGGAAACATTATTGCTTGCAGCAGGTTTCTTCACACGATCTTCATACGCATGGCTGACCAATCCTCATCCACAGAGATCATTGAAACCGTCTTGAGTCCAAGTGATAAAGCGAATGAGTAAATGCTGTCCCGGTTTATCTCAGAAGCGAGCTTTGAAGTTCCTTTTGGGTATGTGACCCACAACTTTCCATCCGGTTTGAGGTATTGTTTGAATTCCGGAAGCATTTTTTCAAGCTCATTGCGCGTACTTACAAAAAATTGAATCAGGTCCATATTTTTTTCCACACTTTCTACGAAAACGACATCCGCAGGCATGCCTCCGAGCAATTTCTGATAACCTTCTGGAGGGTTGATGAAAATAACCTTATTGCCCTGGTTTAATGAACATTTTTTGAGCGAGGGTTTTAGGTGGCATGAACAATACCTTAATTTTACAGGAGTTGACCTCAGATCAATCCCTGCATGATTTAATAAGTCTCTATGACAACATATTACGGATCACGGTATGCAGGATGCCGCCGTTTCGGTAATACTCCACATCGACGGCGGTGTCCAAGCGGCTGATAACTTTGAACTTTATCTCTGTGCCGTCCTCGTTTTTCGCGCGCACGTTAAGTTCTTGTTGGGGTTGCAAATCAGCAGCCAAGCCCTCAATATTAAATGCCTCCCGGCCTGTCAGACCAAGGCTTTTAATATCATCGCCTCCTACGAATTGCAAAGGCAGCACGCCCATGCCCACTAAATTGGAACGATGTATGCGTTCATATGATTTGGCAATAACTGCTTTGATGCCAAGAAGTAGTGAACCTTTTGCAGCCCAATCTCGGCTGGAACCGGTGCCGTAATCTTTCCCGGCAAGCACAACTAAGGAAGTTTTATCCTCTTTGTACTTCATGGCTGCATCAAAAATAGTCATTTGTTCATCACTCGGAAAATGCTGTGTGTAGCCGCCTTCAACACCGAGGACAAGCTGGTTCTTGAGGCGGATGTTGGCAAATGTACCGCGTGTCATAACCTGGTCGTTACCGCGCCGCGATCCGAAAGAATTAAAATAACGCACAGATACATCATGGTCTAGTAAATATTTACCTGCGGGATTATCAGCAGGGATAGCGCCAGCCGGGGATATGTGATCGGTGGTTATAGAATCGCCTAATAAGGCCAAAACGCGAGCGGCTTTGATATCTTCCACCAGAGGAAGTTCGGGGGTTAGATCAATGAAAAATGGCGGCTCCTGTATATAAGTCGAATCTTGATCCCAAGTATATAGCTCGCTGTCACCGCCTTTGATCTGGTTCCAGGTCTCATTGCTGGTGAATACGTCGGCATAGCGCGCGGTGAACATCTCCGGTCTAACGCTTTCATTCACAATTTGCATGATCTCTTCGGCAGTCGGCCAAATATCTTTGAGGTAGATCGGCTTGCCGTCACGGCTCGTGCCAAGAGGTTCACTTGTCAAGTCTATATCTACCGTACCAGCAAGAGCATAGGCGACAACCAGCGGTGGGGAGGCCAGGTAATTGGCCAACGAGTATGGATGTATGCGGCCCTCAAAGTTGCGATTACCGGATAGGACCGCGGCAGCCACCAAATTTTCTCCGGTAACAGCTTTAACAACCTCTCCCGAGAGCGGGCCTGAATTGCCAATACAGGTTGTACAACCAAAACCTACCAGGTTGAAACCCAAAGCAGCCAAAGGCTCCAATAAGCCAGCATGCTCGAGGTACTCCTTAACTACACCCGATCCGGGGGCCAGGCTGGTCTTGACATAAGGCGGCACTTCTAAACCAAGCTCGATTGCTTTCTTTGCTACTAGGCCTGCCCCAACCATCACTGAAGGATTAGAAGTGTTGGTGCATGAAGTTATCGCGGCGATAACAAGCGCGCCATGCCCCATTTCGACCTGGGTGCCATTGGTGCCAAATACTGCTTTGCTGCCTAGCTCTCCATCACTAATCTCGAATCCGCGTTCGCTCTTGGGAGCGGACAATGCTGTGCGAAAGGTGCTTTTTAACTCACCCAAGCCCACACGTTCATGGGGAAGTTTTGGGCCAGATAGACTAGGCTGCACTGTGCTTATGTCTAATTCCACTGTCTCGCTGAATTTGGGGTCAGGCGTATCCACGCTGCGGAATAGCCTTTGTTCCTTACAATAAGCCTCAACTAACTCGATCTCTGCATCACTGCGGCCAGTCAGGCGCAAGTAATTGAGTGTTTCATCATCTACGGGGAAGAATGTAATTGTCGCGCCATTCTCTGGGGTCATATTGGAGATCATTGCCCGGTCAGCCAGAGAAATCGAATCCAATCCCTTGCCGTAGAATTCAACAAAACGGCCTACAACCCCTTTTTGGCGCAACATCTGGGTAATGGTGAGGGTTAAATCGGTGGGGGTAACGCCTTCTGTTAACTTCCCGACAAGTTTAAAACCAACCACATCTGGAGTGAGCATATCTATTGCTTGCCCAAGCATAGCAGCTTCGGCTTCAATACCGCCAACTCCCCAGCCAACCACGCCCAGGCCGTTTATCATTGTTGTGTGTGAATCTGTGCCCACCAGGGTATCTGGAAAAGCAAGCATTTCTCCATTCTCTTCCCTGACCAACACAACTTTGGCGAGATATTCTAGATTAACCTGGTGAACGATGCCTGTTGCTGGGGGCACAACCCGGAAATTTTTGAATGCTATCTGCCCCCAATGCAGGAATTCATAACGTTCACGGTTGCGCATAAATTCTAACTCAGCGTTGCGCTGCAAAGCATCTGGAGTTGAAAAGAAATCGACTTGCACTGAATGGTCGATAACTAAATCGACGGGGATGACTGGGTTAACTTTTTTAGGGTCACCTCCCAGCCGCGCCACAGCGGAGCGCATGGCTGCCAGATCGACGATTGCTGGCACGCCAGTGAAGTCTTGCATCACTACGCGGCCGGGTTTAAATGGCATTGCCGGGCGCTGCTTAGCTTGAGGCTGCCAGGCAGCCAAGTTAAGCACATCTTGCTCAGTGATATCTATTCCATCACACTGCCGCATGGCAGACTCGAGTAAGATGCGGATAGAAAATGGCAGTTGGCTTAGTTTAGTATGTCCATCCGTTTCGAGCTTATCCAGACGGAAGATCGTATATTTGCCGTGACTGGTTGTAAGTACGTCACGGGAATCAAATTTGTCTTCAGACATTAACATATTCCTTAAAGGGAGAAATCCCTGGTTGAACTTTAAGAGTCTTATAGATCCATTCGGGGGTGTATTATAGTCGTTTGGGGAAATGTTATCAATAGGTTGCTTCTCTTTCCACGGTGGGTGAAAAAATGCAGAACGCTTTTACAAAAAATACTCTTGACAAACTATTTTGCAAGGTGTATAATACTGCCAATAGTATAATACCAAAGGATAAATATATGACGGAAAATGAAATCACAGACTTATTACACCAATGGGAAGAATCTTACAAAAAAGGATTACTCTCATTCTGGATATTATTCTCACTTACTCAGAGGCCGATGTATGCATATGAAATGAAAACAGAGATCATAAAGTTCAGCCAGGATTCGATCAGCGCAGACGATAATAGCATTTATCGGGCATTGAAACGCTTTACCAAGACTGGTTTGATCGAGGGCAAGTTATACCCTTCGCCCAGCGGGCCAGCGAGAAAATACTTTTCTTTGACCGCTGTCGGAACAGAACTTCTGCGGAAATTCATTGAGCGTAATATCCTAATATTCAAAAGTGAAGAATTTTCAACTACTATACAATCATTTCTTGATATCAATAAATAGGAGAATTTCAAATGTCACAAGAAACACAAACCCAGGAGAAACCCCAACTGAAGATGATATTGATTCGCCATATTTTTTATTTCATCTTGGTAGTGTTCATATTCCCCGCCTAATCAATACGCATCAATCAACGCTTGATTTTCCACTTTCACCCTGCGCGAAAAATGGGGGCTTGACAATACGTCGGTACCGACTGGATTAGAAAATGCACATGATCCTTATCTGTTCCTATCTCGATGAACTCGATTTGGTATCGTTTTGCTATCTCCAGACATACTTCTTTCAGTAGTTCATCAACTTTTTTATCCATTACTACACTTCGATATTTTGCAGGGCAGACATAATGATACATCAAGACTGATACTTTATGGCTCTTCCTCACCAGTTTGCTCATCCCCTTATCTTACCCTATTGTTTGCGCAGCAAGCTGCGGGGAAATGCCCTCTTTAGATTATAGATTTAATTCTATTTATGGTTATCTCTGAAATGAAGGCTGATGGAGTAGAAATGGAAGGCGTGCTTGAACTTCCATTGCTTTACAGCATTTTTGGAGGCATGTTCGTTGCAGTGGGAGTGATCATCATGATGCAGGGAGCAATTGTTGGAGAGAAAGTTACGGGCACGGCAGCGTGGGTACTCTCCAAACCAGTTTCCCGTGGTGCATTCGTGGTATCCAAATTAATCCCCAATGGGATTGGGTCATTTGTTACCGCAATGCTGTTACCTGGAGTAGTTGCATACTTTCTAATTGCCCAAATCGCTCCAGAGCAGTACTCTTTTATCAACTTTCTGGGGGGTATTGGTATTTTGGCCTTGTTCAATACCTATTGGCTGACGTTAACCCTCATGATGGGCGCCTTCTTCAACCGCCGTGGACCGGTAATCGGTATCCCGTTGGCTTTAATCCTAGGCCAGGAATTGATAACCGGTTTCGTCTTTCAGTATGCTCCCTGGCTCCATTACCTAATACCATATGAACTTATCATGCCTTTGGGGTCTGATGAATACGGTTCAATGGTATTGACAATTATCAGCGGCGCATCGCCATCCACTTGGGCACCAGTCTTCTCGGCCGTCATCCTCATCGTTGTGTTCACCACAATTGGAATTTGGCGTTTTAGCCGTGAAGAGTTTTAACATTTGCTAATTCAATCTAAGGGTGGAATTGGTGCACAATATGATATTTTTAGGGGCGTTGCAGCGCAACGCCCCTACGTGTATATTAAACACATTATTTGTAATACAATTGCCTGTGATCGCCTTAAGTCTTGTTACTGAAATGTAACCCTCCGTTCCCATGATGATACAGGACAGCAAACCCCTGGTAATATACCTCTGATAAAGTAATGTTATCTTATTTATATGGAGATTACAAAATGAGAAAACAAAACTTAATTTTCATAACTCTTTTGCTGTCGTTTTTCCTTATGGGCTGCGGCACCTTAGAGTTAGGCTTAGTACCAGACGTTGCACTTGGCCAAGAAGTTGAGGCGATTGCAACTGAAGATGAAACTGCACCACCAGCAATCCAGGAAGTAGTTGCCACTCAGGCGCCGTTCAGTTACGACAGCCTGCCTCCTGGCCTGGTGCTGGATCCTTCATTGGCTGGATTAGTCTATCATGATGGCGAGGGCGTATGGATTGTTGACCCCCAGGGACAGAGCCGTTTCATCGCTGAGAGAACATCCTACCCGGTACTTTCACCGGATGGCACTCAAGTGCTCTACACTACCGATCAAGAAATCGTGCTCTGGCTCTTAGATTTGACCGACGGGGAAACCCGAATGCTCGACAACACACCAGGTATGATGAAGAGCGCCTACACTTGGTGGCCGGAGCGGTCTGATGTGATCGTCTACGATTACTCTGAAGAGATGAACCCTTATCAAGGCTCGTTAGGAGCTCTCAATCTGGAAACCGGCGAATACACAGTCCTGGATGCGGATAACCCAACTTACTTTGCGCTTTCACCGGATGGTGAAACCATCGCTCTGGGTGCGAGAGAAAGTCTGCGACTATACACTTGGGGTGCAGAGTCTGAGTACATTGCCCCCGCAGATTACGGGCTTACCGATTGGTCTTTATCCAATCCTGTCTGGTCCCCGGATGGAAACAGATTGAGCCTGATAGGCTCACGCTATAACGAAAGCGCAGTTAAAACTGAGATCAGCGTGTTCGTGCTTGATATTCAAAGCCGCACAGCGACCACGATCCATTTTTACCAGGCTAACCTGGGAGGCGAGTATGGGTTTACAACCAGCTGGAGTCCTGATGGGGAATGGATGACAGCCACCCTTGTTGGTGAGCTTGGCGGTCGCTATCCCTCGGTATGGATAATGCGTATGGATGGCAGTGAGGAGCACCAGTTTGGTTATGCAGCAAACCCATTGTGGAGCCCGGATGGGAGTCGCGTTGTGTTCTGGCAAGGTCCTGAGCCGGGAAGCGAAGACACGTCTTACCTCGCCTACAATATTTTTATGGTCGAGGTCGGTGTTTGGGAAAACCAGCCGCTTGCCACGCCTCCTGGCAGTTTTGCTGAAGACTGGTTGGCGCTGCCGTAAAGGTGTAGAGTGCAAGGGGTTATCCTCAAAGCTTAGGAAAATTTAGGGCCTACAGCTGGTTACCATTGGCGAAAAAAGACCTGACAGGTCTATGCTTTATTTTTACCTTCACCCCTATGGTTAAATACCTTTAGTTTCTAATTCTACGCCAAATACGACGAGGTGTTCTTCTAAGTCTCCGATCTGTAGTTCCAGATCAGCTGCCATATCGGAGAGTAGGTCGCGGCCACTGCGTCGCGACATGTTGACTTCCAACCTGAGCTGCATAGCGGGTGAAAGGTCAATCTGTCTTAGCGTGCCTTCAAGTTCGGCCGTCACACTGTCTAAGCGTTTCAGCTCTATCTTGAGGCTTTTGATCTCTTGTCTGCGGCTGAGTGAATCAACTTTGCCGTTTATATCCGGTTGTTTGTCCAACGTGAGCAAAGCATCTAGGTCCCTGGCAGTATAAGCCTGGTTGACCTTGGTCATGATCTCTTCGCGCAGGTGTTTTTCGTATGGGTCTGCTGTCAGGTCAGGGTGAAAGCGTTTGGCCAGGCTGCGGAACAAATCGCGAATCTGCTTTTCGATCTTTGGATCGTGGTGGTTAGCCTGCTCCTCTTGAGGGGAGTGTTTACGGCGTTCTTGTTTTTGTTCCCAAGCTTGTTGGCTGCTTTCGGCTCTGTCCGCTTCTTTCCGTCTTCCGTTCGTATTCGAAAAAATATCTGGGAATTCAGGCCAACCATTTTCCTGATTTGCGCGCTTTTCTTCTAAAGCATCGAACAACATTTTGCGAAGTTTATTGGCGGTCTGTTGGAGGGGAGCGATTCTGCTATTATAGATTTGTGTAAAACTATTCAATTCTGCCCGGGTGTTAAACAGCTCTAATTCCAGGATGGCAATGTACTCCTGTTTTTTGGCCAACAGGGCGCGTAAGCGTGTTAATTCGCCATCAGAAACTGGCGTTAGGCTATTTTTGGGATTACGGGATTTTCGTTTAGTTATCATAACAAACCATTAATTATAACCGTAATTTTCTAACTCAGAAGAAATTGAATTTGTGTTTTTTGTTAAGCGTTGATATTATTAGAAGATTATGGATACTGCTGAGAATAAAACGCAGTTAATCAGCTTTGGGTTTTGCATTTGGAATTGGAGTGCGACATCGTGGAGGCGAAAGTTATGCTGAAAAACAAAATTATTGCTTTTATTGGTCCAGGGATGATGGCAGAAGCGATGGTCGCAGGCTTATTGCGCCAAAAGCTGGCCTCCCCCAAAAATTTATTGGCCTCAGGACCCAGGGTTAATCGCGGGAAAAAACTGCAAGAGCAATATGGTCTGACTCCCTTTACAGACAATGCCGAGGCGGCCAGACAGGCAGATGTGGTTGTTTTGTCTGTCAAACCGCAGCGTCTTGAGCGAGTGTTAGAAAGTTTGCATGGCGAGATCCAGCCATCAACGTTGGTGCTTTCAATCGTAGCGGGTGCGCCAATTGCCAAGATCGCGGCAGGTTTGGAGCACCGCAGCATTGTGCGCTCTATGCCAAATACTCCCGCTCAAATTGGTGAAGGCATTACAGTGTGGACTGCTTCGCCAGAAGTATCCGCTGAACAGCAAGATTTAGCCCGCCAGATTTTGGGAGCTTTGGGTGAGGAAGTGTTTGTGGAGGAGGAATCCTTTCTGGATAAGGCTACGGCACTTTCCGGCACCGGACCGGCTTATGTATATCTCTTTATGGAAGCTATGGTGGACGCGGGAGTACATCTGGGCTTTCCCCGCAGGGTGGCGGAGAAGTTGGTGGTGCAGACAGTGAGCGGTTCGGTTTCTTATTATAGCCACGCGGATACCGAGAGTCATCTCTCACGCTTACGCAACCAGGTAACCTCCCCGGGTGGCACTTCTGCCGAGGCGCTGTATTATCTAGAAAAAGCAGGCTTTCGCACGGCTATCTCGCGCGCTATTTGGGCGGCCTACGAACGTTCGGTTGAGTTGGGCAAAGATGCAAAAACTCAGCCTCCGGAAGATGGTTAATATTTGTAAAAACAAACATTATTTGATTGTTGTATGGTTTAAGATGGAGGTTATTTTCTAAGGAGGAAATAATGAAGTCTGATAAATTAATGCCTCATTTGCGTGTACTAATAATTGGCGTAATACTGTTTATGTGTTCCCTATCCTTAGCAGCATGCAATTCTGTTGAGCAAGTAACTCTAACATCCGCGGTAACTCAATCCGTAACTATAACCGAAACAGCCACTAATACTCCAGCGGCTACCCCAACCTCAACTCAAATTTCCAATGCAATTCCTTCACCAACAAATACTCCTCCAATTCAGCCGGAACTTGCTGGTTTGTTATACAGGTATGATGGCATGTTGTGGATAACTAATGTTGCTGGTAGTCCTGAAAGATATTCTAATAGACTCACTGGGAATTTTTCCCCGGATGGAACGCAGGAAATTTATAGTTTTGAGGGGGATTTATGGTTAGTGGATGTGGTTACGAATGAGAGACGGAATTTAACAGATACTCCAAACGTTCAAGAAACAGGCCCCAAATGGTCAAATGATGGTTTGAGAATTATTTATCGTGGAAATTATAGTGGAACTTACCGAGCTAATGTTTGGTTTATGGATATTTCAAGTACCGAGTCTTGGCAATTGGAAAATGTACCATACTCGTCTTTAAAGGAATATTTTTGGTGGCCTGAATACCCAGATGAAATAATTGTCACTTCTTTGGGAGTTGATCCTGAAAATCCGTTTAATGAAAAAACAATAATAATAGCTGTTAATATTAGAACTAGAGAACAAACAGTTATCGATGACAATGCTTATTGGCTCGGCAGCCTTGCTATTCCTAGCGACGCCGGTTTCTTGGCGTTCGATCATGGAAAATTGTATTATTGGAATAGCGGTCTCGAGTATCTTAACCCTCTAGATTTTGGCTTAGATGATTATGAGTCGAATCAATTCGTCAGCCCAACTTTTTCTCCAGATGGTGAGAAATTATTATGGTATTTGAATGAACAAGATTCGAGGGAAATTAGTATTGTAATTATAGATATCGAGACTCAAATAGCAAAAATAATACATAGATTTGATCCTGGGATTATAGACGTAGCTAATTGGCCTGGCCCCCCAAGTTGGAGCCCAGATGGAAATTGGATATTTTCTTGGGGATTACGAGAAGATTTTGATGGTTCCGATGGGTCAATTGGATTTGCTGATTCTACCTGGGTGATAAGTATTGATGGTCAAAAAACAGCTGAATTTCTGAACGGCAGAAATATAATTTGGAGTCCGGATTCAACTCAATTCATATTGGAATACTCCATCTATGAGGAAGGGGGTTATCGAGATTCATTATCACTGGTTGAAGTGGGAACCTGGCAGGAAAGAGAAGATTTTTTACCTCCTGGGAGTAGAGTGGTTGACTGGATATTGCTAGAATAGAAAATACTTATCTAATCGCAGCTAGATCTTTGACACCCAAAATCTCTACCATTTTCCTGTGAACTGTGTACTGTTTCCTGTTTACTTTTGTCTGATTGTGAATTACTGGACAAATCACCTGCATTCAGGTATGATTTGTCTGCAATAAAAAACACAAAAATTTTGCAGGGATATGCCTTTCGTATGGTTGAAACATTGGCCCTGACACAGCAGGAATACGAAATTCACCAGGCGCTTAAACGCAGTATAAAAACTAATAACTCAACTTTTCCCCACAGCCATGGCAATTGCGCGGTAAAATTACACGGAGTTTGTCCACGCGTTTGGGTGTTTGATCCCTGATATTCTGGACTAATCAATCTTAGCTTGCATGGAGAGACTAAATGTCTGACCTGATCAAAGATATTTCTAAAAGTCTGCAAAAACAAATCGAGGATTTTCAACCGGAACTAGAACTTCGGGATGTAGGCACGGTGATCGAAGCCGGCGACGGTATCGCCCGCGCCAGCGGTTTGGCCGAAGTACAAGCCCAAGAGCTGGTTCAATTTGATAATGGTGTGATGGGTATTGCCTTCAACTTAGAAAAAGAAAATGTCGGCATCATCATCATGGGTGAATTCTCCGGTATTGATGAGGGTATGACTGTGCGTTCCACCGGTCGTATCGCTTCCGTGCCTGTTGGTGATGGTTTGATAGGCCGTGTGGTTAACGCGCTTGGTGAACCAATCGATGGCAAGGGCAAGATATCCACCAGCGGATACCGCCCAATTGAGCGTATTGCCCCCGGAGTGATCAAACGCAAAGATGTGGATACTCCGGTGCAAACGGGTATCAAAGCGATTGACGCTCTAATCCCGGTCGGCCGCGGCCAGCGTGAATTAATAATCGGTGACCGCCAGACTGGTAAAACCGCTTTAGCTATTGACGCCATAATCAACCAGAAAGGCAAAGACCTGATCTGCATTTACGTTGCTATTGGCCAGAAAAAAGCCGCCATTGCGCGTACAGTCGCAATCTTGGAAGAACACGGGGCTATGGATCACACAGTTGTTTTAATAGCCGCAGCTGACGAACCGGCTGCCTTGCAATATATCGCTCCATACGCAGGTTGCGCCATGGGCGAGGAGTTCATGGAGACCGGCCGGAATGCATTGATCATTTACGACGATCTCTCCAAACATGCCTGGGCATACCGCCAGGTTTCCTTGCTGCTGCGCCGCCCCCCTGGACGTGAAGCTTATCCCGGAGATGTCTTCTATCTGCACTCCCGGCTGTTAGAAAGAGCAGCCCGTTTATCAGATAATTTTGTTATCGTGCCCAAGAAATTCGAAAGTGAGACGGCGTCAATCAGTGATGCAGTTGATAAAAAAGCATACGAAGGCCCGCTTGCCCAGCACTATGCTGAGGAAGCGCTTAAAGAGATGGATAAGCCGGGAGATCACAAGGTTATCAAGTTGGCAGGCTCCGGCGGGTCGCTCACTGCGCTGCCCATCATCGAGACTCTGCTTGGTGATGTCTCCGCGTACGTGCCCACCAATGTGATCTCGATCACCGATGGACAAATCTACTTGGAAGGCAACTTATTCTACGCTGGTATCCGTCCTGCGGTAAATGCAGGGCTATCGGTCTCTCGCGTGGGAGGTGATGCCCAGACCAAAGCGATGAAAAAGGTTGCCGGTGGTTTACGCCTGGACATGGCTTCTTTCCGTGAGCTGGCTGCTTTTGCTCAATTTGGTTCCAGTTTAGACGCGGCCACCCAGGCACAACTTAACCGCGGACAACGCTTGCAAGAGATCCTCAAACAGCCCCAATACCAACCGGTTCCGCTTGAGGAGCAAGTTATCGCTATCTTTGCAGGCACGCGTGGTTTTGCGGATGAGGTCCCAATTGAGCGGACGCAGGAGTGGGAAGCTACAATGCTGCGCTTTATGGAAAGCTCCTATCCTGACATCGGCAAAGATATCGCTGCCAAAAAAGCGATTTCAGAGGATACCGAGGCCAAACTCCGCACTGCTTTGGATGCCTTCAACGCCAATTGGCAGTAATGAACACGTATTAGACTACAAGACTAACCGACTAATAGACTAACTGACTAATCACAATGGCAAACGCAAGAGAAGTTAAGTTACGCATAAAAAGCGTGAAGAACATCGCTCAGGTGACGCGCGCCTTGCAGGCAGTCAGCGCAAGCCGTGTACGTCGCGCCATGGAAGCAGTGACTGCCACCCGGCCTTATGCAACAAAGGCCTGGCAGGTGCTCACTCACATAGCAGGCCAACCAGGACGAGATGCCTTGCACCCATTACTCACCGCAAGGAGCGAAGTCAAAAACGTATTAGTGGTAATGATCAGCGGTGACCGAGGCCTGGCCGGCCCATACAACACCAATATTTTGCGCTTTACCCTTGATAAATTTGATGCTAGTCCAACCCCGGTGCGCTATGTAACAATTGGCCGTAAAGGCACAGAACTGCTCTATAGACGCGGCAAAGATATTATGGCTCAATTCGCAGACCTGCCCGCACAGCCCTCTTTCGCGGATGTGTCCGCAATTGGCAGGCTTGCGGTTGATGAGTTTCTCGCCGGGAATGTGGATGAGGTTTACCTTTTGTATACAGACTTTGTCAATATGATCCGGCAAGATCCTCTTTCCAAGAAACTCCTGCCGCTTGAATTTGATAGCGCAGAGGGGTTGGTGCAGGCGGAGTTCACCCCACAGACTGCTCAAGGACCGGCAGCAGCCTATATCTACGAACCCGGGCAGACGGAAATATTAGACGAAATTATACCAAGTTTTACAGCTTTGCAGGTCTACCAGGCAATGCTTGAATCGTTGGCCAGCGAGCACGCCGCGCGCATGGTGGCGATGAAGAATGCTACCGACAACGCAACTGAATTTGCAAGCATTTTGCAATTAGAGTACAACAAAGCTCGCCAGCAAACGATTACTAATGAAATGCTGGACATTGCCGGAGGCGCTGAGGCGCTTTCCCAGGCGAGTTCTTAAAAGATTATTTATCCGGAGGCTGAAATGGCTGAAGCAACTGGCCGAATTGTGCAAATCTTAGGTGGTGTCGTTGACGTAGAATTTCCTGACGGCGACCTGCCTGAAGTTTTTTATGCAGTCGAGATTAATCGCGAAGGGGATGAATCGTTAGTTATAGAAGTTCAAAATCATCTGGGCGATAATGTTGTCCGTGGGGTGGCGATGGACGCAACCGATGGCTTGCGGCGCGGTATGCCTGCTGTCAACACAGCAGCGCCCATAACCGTGCCGGTTGGGGAGGAAACTTTGGGCCGTGTTTTCAACGTCTTGGGCCAGCCTATCGACGGTGGAGAGGATGTACAGGCTGATTCTATGTATGCTATTCACCGACCAGCTCCCCCGTTTGAAGAACAATCTACCAGCGTAGAAGTCTTTGAGACCGGCCTTAAAGTGATCGACTTGATCGCTCCCTTCACCAAGGGTGGCAAGACGGGTATTTTTGGCGGCGCAGGGGTTGGCAAGACCATTATCATTCAAGAATTAATCCGCTCAATAGCCACAGTGCACCAGGGCAATTCGGTATTTGCCGGTGTGGGTGAACGCACCCGCGAGGGCACCCAAATGTACCGTGAAATGATCGAATCTGGTGTGTTGAAAGATACAGTTATGGTCTACGGCCAAATGAACGAACCTGCTGGCGTACGTCTACGCGTGGGCCTGACAGCCTTGACCATGGCAGAATATTTCCGTGACCAGGGGCGGGATGTGCTGCTCTTCATTGATAATATCTTCCGCTTTAGCATGTCGGGTTCGGAAGTTTCCGCATTGCTCGGCCGAATGCCTTCCGCGGTTGGTTACCAGCCCACGCTGGGAACCGAGATGGGCCAGCTTCAAGAACGCATCACTTCAACTCGCACCGGCTCAATTACATCCATGCAGGCAGTCTACGTACCTGCTGACGACTACTCCGACCCTGCCCCAGTAGCAACGTTCACTCATCTGGATGCTACGATTGCTTTGGAACGCGCAATCGCTGATAAAGGTATTTATCCAGCGGTTGACCCTTTAGCGTCTACCTCACGCATCCTGGACCCCAATGTAGTTGGAGAAGAGCACTATACGACTGCAAGAGAGGTTCAGCAGGTTTTGCAGCGCTATAAAGACTTGCAGGACATCATTGCCATCCTCGGAATCGATGAATTAAGCGAGGATGATAAGTTGATCGTATCCCGGGCACGTAAGATCGAACGTTTCTTCTCCCAGCCGTTCTTTGTCGCCGAGCAATTCACCGACACACCGGGTGTTTATGTTCCGCTTCGAGAAACCGTGCGCGGCTTCCGTGAAATTTTAGACGGCAAACAAGATGAATTACCTGAGCAGGCTTTTATGATGGTTGGTACAATTGACGATGCCAATGCCAAAGCCAAGCAGCTTGCTGAGAACTAGCCCTAAGAAGGTAACTGATGCCGATTCGATGTGAAATCGTCTCACAAGACCGAACAGTTTTTGAGGGCGATGTTGATATCGTGGTTTTACCTGGAAGCGATGGGGAAATGGGAGTTTTACCGAACCACGCTCCATTACTATCTACCCTAAACATGGGAGTAGTTACGGTGCGCTACACTGGGGGAGAAGAAGTGTTTACCGTGACCGGTGGACTGGTTGAGGTGCAGCCGGATATAGTCACTGTGCTCGCAGATGCTGCTGAGCAGGTTGATGAGATTGATATCGCCAGGGCTGAAGAGGCTAAAAAACGGGCCGAAGAACTTCTCTCCGAGGGACCTCCACAGGATACTGACGCTTACCTTGCAATCGAGGCTGCTTTAAGACGTTCAAATTTACGCTTGGACGCTACGAGACGGTATCGTATTGGACGGCAGCCTATGCAAACACGTCCTTCTGACCCAGAACGAGGGGAAGCTGGCTAGTCGATGGCCCTTTTTTCAAAAGATTTGGGGATTGATTTAGGCACAATGTTCGTACGCATTGCCGAGGGGGATCAAATCGTGCTCCAAGAACCTACGATTGTTGCAGTCAATATGGAAGAAGAGCTGATGCTCGCTGTGGGAGAGGAAGCCCTGGGTATGCTTGGGCGCGTCACTGAAACTATTGAAGTTATTCGCCCACTGCAGAATGGGGTCGTCGCTTATTATGAGTTGACCCGGGCACTTTTAGAAATTCTACTGAAAAAAGTGAGCGGCCCACTGCGCATATTCCGGCCTAGGGTGATGATCGCGCATCCATACGACATCACCAGCGTGGAGCGGCGCGCAGTCCACGAGGCTGTTTTAGATGTTATTCGCGGGGGGAATGCCCAAATGATTCCCCAACCGTTGGCTGCGGCCTTGGGAATAGACCTGCCAATTGGGACACCTTCCGGAAACATGATCGTGTTATTAGGCGGCGGGTGCAGCCAGGCAGCCGTATTAGCGATGCACGATATCGTCTCTGGAGAAACCCTAAGACAGGGTGGATTATATCTTGACGAAGCCATTGTTACATATGTGCGCCGTAAGTATGGCCTGATTATCGGGCAGCCTACAGCGGAGCAAGCAAAGCTGGAGATTGGCGCAGCTGTGCCGCAAGACGAGGAAAAGAGAATTGACTTACAAGGGCAGGATCAAGTAACCGGCCTGCCGCGCTCTTTCTCACTGACCACTGGTGAGATCGTGGAAGCGGTTCAGGAGCCTTTAGAGAACGTTTTCGAAATGGTGCGTTTGGTATTGGAGAAGACGCCTCCTGAGCTGGCCTCAGATATTATTGACCGCGGTATTGCTTTGTGTGGGGCTGGGGCGTTATTGCGGGGTATGGATAAATTAATGACCCAGAAATTGGGTGTACCTACTTATCTGGTGGATAACCCGATAAGCTGTGTGGCCGAAGGCGCGGTACGCACAATTGAGCTTTATCCCATTTTGCAGCGCAATTTCCCCCAACTATAACTAATTAATGAAACTTTGCGAAATTACTGACCTTCGCAAGGCATTTTAGAATGTGTAAGCAGAAAGCTGCTTCCTACTTCTATTCAAGATAAATAATAGGTCATGCGCTGCAGGTGGGTGGCCGGATCTATATGCTGAATTCGCACACCAGCGGGGACCGTCAAGTTGACCGGGGCGTAATTCAAGATTGCTTTAACCCCTGCCTCGATTAATTGATCTGTGACCGCCTGGGCGAAAGCGGCTGGGACAGCGATCATCGCAACCTGCATTCCAGCTTTAGAAACCTCGCTTACCAGGTCTTTAGCGTCCATGATCGTGAATTCGCCAATCTTGGCACCTATTTTGGCGGCGCTGTTGTCAAAGACCATTTTAATGGAGAAACCTCGTTCATTGAACCCCTGGTAGCGCGCTAACCCGCTGCCGATATCCCCAGCCCCAACTATGGCTACATCCCAACCACGGTCAACGTGTAATATCTCTTGTAGTTGTTTGGCCAGGAATTCAATGTTATAACCAGTGCCTTGTTTACCGAATTCGCCGAACTGAGATAAGTCTTTGCGAATCTGTGCCGCAGAAATACCCAGCCGCTCGCCTAATTCTTGGGAAGAAGTCACCTGGCGGCCTTCTTGGGCCATATGCTGCAATGCTCGCAAGTATGTAGGAAGACGGCCTATAACGATATCAGGGATTTGTTTCTCGCTCATGTTTCTCCTCCGATTGAACATTTTTGAACAATCAAATTCACTTTACCATAAATTGAGCTTTTGTGCAATACCACACAATAAAGGTACAAATAGGGACTGCATTGACGCGGTGATATAATTGCCCTACAAGTTTGAGAGTCCCAAATTTATTCCAAGCAGGTTTGATGCAGGCTGGCATTGAAACGAGACGATGTTTATAGATCAAGCACAAATTAAAGTTCTCTCTGGCAAAGGCGGCGATGGAATCGTTCATTTTCGTCGTGAAAAATTTGTTCCGCGCGGGGGACCTGATGGTGGTGATGGCGGCAAAGGTGGGGACGTGGTTTTCGAGGTATCCCAACACCTGAATACCCTCTACTCTTTCCGCCGCAAAAAAGTTCACCGGGCCCCTAATGGTGCCAGGGGTGGAGGCAATAATAAAACCGGACGCTCTGGTGAAGACCTGGTGACACTCGTACCTCCAGGCACAATTGTTTATCTTGATGAGAGTGGTGAAATTCTAGGTGACCTTGTTGAGGCTGGCCAGCAGTTGGTGGTCTGTGAGGGAGGGCGTGGGGGCCGCGGAAATGCTCGCTTTGCCAGCTCGCGCAACAAAGTCCCACGCTTAGCCGAGCGCGGTGAACCTGGCCGCGAACTAAACTTGCGTTTGGAATTAAAATTGATCGCCGACGTGGGCATCGTTGGAGTCCCCAATGCTGGGAAATCCACATTTCTGGCTGCGGTTACCAACGCAACCCCCAAGATCGCCGATTACCCGTTTACCACTTTATCTCCCAACTTGGGTGTTGCCAACTTGGATGAATACACCACCCTGGTTCTGGCGGATATTCCTGGCCTGATCGAAGGGGCGCATGAGGGCATCGGGTTGGGGCATGATTTCTTGCGCCACGTTCAACGAACGCGTGTGCTCATCCATCTACTGGACGGCCTAGCAGAAGACCCTGTGGCAGACCTGGGGCAGATTAATACAGAGTTAGCGCTCTTCGACCCCGATCTGGCCAAAAAACCGCAGGTAGTGGCGGTAAACAAACTAGATCTTAGCGATGTTCAAGAACGCTGGCCGCAATTAGAAGCGCAGCTAAAAGAACGCGGTTATGAAGCCAGGGTTATTTCAGCGGTAGCTGGAACCAATGTACGTAAGCTGCTTTATAGAGCCTCACAGCTCCTAGCAGAAACTCCCGTAGAGGAAGCTTCTGTGGAGATGCCGGTCTATCGCCCGGAGGAAGACCCGCGCGAGTTTGAAATTCTACAGGAGGATTCGGCTTGGCGGGTAGTGGGTACCTCCATTGAGCGAGCCGCAGCAATGACCTATTGGGAATACGAGCAATCTGTACGCCGCTTTCAACGCATTCTGGAAACACTAGGAGTAGACGAAGCTTTACGTGAAGCAGGCACTCAAACAGGTGATACAGTCCTGATTGGAGACCACGAATTGGAGTGGGAAGATTAAAGAATTATCTTCAGGAAAAATTATATGCGCATCGGTATCTTTGGCGGCACATTTGACCCTCCACATCTCAGCCACTTGATCTTGGCTGCTGAGTCCAAACACCAATTGTCGCTCGATCGTTTGTTATTTGTGCTTACCCCCGATCCACCACATAAACAACACAGAGTCATAACCCCACTAAACCACCGAGAAGATATGTTGAAGGTCGCATTGCAAGGTAACCCAGACTTTGAAATCTCGACTGTAGAGATAGACCGCCCTGGCCCACATTATGCCGTTGATACAGTGCGATTGCTGCAGGAAAAATATCCGCAGGGTGAGTTGATCTACTTGATGGGAGGGGATTCGCTGGCGGGTTTACTCATAGATTGGCATAAACCGCAGGAATTCGTGGACGCTTGCTATGCGCTGGGTATAATGCGCCGCCCAGGTGACCATTTTGACCTGACAGAGATCGAGGCGACTTTACCTGGGGTAAGCGCCAAGGTGCAGTTTATTGAAGCGCCTTTGTTAGAAATAGCCTCGCGCCAAATTCGCCGCAGGGTTGCTGAGGGCCGCCCTTACTGCTATTATCTCCATCCAGAGGTTTATAAAATTATTGAGCAGCGGGGCTTATACAGGACTGAAGATTGAAGATTTTTGATTGGTGATTTACTATTTCTTAGTCTTGGCTTTAAACCTGATCCAATTCCATCAAACCTTGTGCGTGTCACTCCGAGTAATGTTGTGCTGAAGAGTCTGGGTTTTACTAAAGAATCTTGGGAGACTCTTCGCTGCGCTCAGAGAGACATGTGGTTTGAATAACCTGGTTTTCCCGACCGCGAGTTCTATTCCTGCAACTTGTTCTCCCCCCGCTTTGGCCACCAATAAAGCAGTGTGCTGCCATCCGTGAAGCCCAAGGGTAATAAAGCCCCGATAGTAAAAACCAGCAAGTTATCCAAGAAGGCGAACAAAGCCAGCCACCAGCTTATCCCGCCTATGTTTCTCAGGAAGTAAGCTATACCCCCAACAGCCAGTGCCAGAAGAAAGCTGCTTGACGGGCCTCCCAGAGAGCGCCGTATGTGGATCTCTGCGGGTAGTTCTGGCTCGTTGCGTGGGTAGCGTGAAGCAGCCAGCGCCCACCAGTAAGTGATACCCATCATCGGGTAGCCTGTGCGCCGTGCGGCAAAGGCGTGGCCTAATTGGTGCCAGAATTCTGAATCTATATGCAGTAGTGTGGCTAATAACCCGCCAAAAACTGCGCTACCGGCTGGCAGCTTCAATACCCAAAGCCCAATAGCGCTTAATGTGAACCACATTAAAATAGAACCTTGGACAGCATTGGGGTATGCCCTGATATCCAAGCCCCCAATAATGGCTATCTTGAATGCTTTGCGCATCCTTTTATCCTTTCACTCTAAAACACTGAAATATTCGGATCTTAGCTGGCTGATATCTGCTTGGCTGTGATCAGCAAGTATAGTGAAGAAATCTCTCGCAGTCATAATGCGGTGCCTGCCTTGCGCAGCGTAATCCCTCAGGAAGTCGAAAAAAGCATTGTCGCCAATAAGCTCGCGCAATTCTTGCAGAAAAGTTACCCCGCGCAAATAAACGGCCGCGACGTAGGGATCAAATTCTGAATGGTCATAGATTGAGCTGTTCACCCAACCGCTGGGGGTCAGGCGCTCGACGCGCACCTGCCACCACCAATCCACTGCTTCCGGATATATCCGCTCGTAGAAAAGCAGCTCGCAATAGGTCGCCAGGGCCTCATCCAGCCAGGGTTCAAGCGCTGGATCGTTGCCTACCTGAGAATACCACCATTGGTGGGAAGTCTCGTGGGCGGCCAGGGCAGTCAAGTAAGTTCTAGGAGGGTCGAAATACAAACCAAAATAAGCCTGATCCAGGAAGAATAAGCCATCAGCTTCCAGCCCGTCGTAGAAATCTGCTTCGACCAGGGTCAGGCTGGGGCGCGGGTACTCACCGAAGAGGCCTTCGTAGAGCGGCAGCGCCTGGGCGATGCTTTGCAGGGCTGCTTCTCCTGCAATGCGATGTTCTGGCAGCATGTAGGAGAGCAAGGTTGTCTCACCAGCCGCGCTGCCTAAGATAACGTATTCCGGGCTGGCAGACCAAACAAAGCTGCGCGCCGCCCCCAAGCGGTAGAAGAAACCAGTATCCCACGGCTCACCCAGTGCGGGTGCAGCAAGAACTATATTCAAGTCTGGTGTGCGGATGAGCACCTCATAGTCAGCCACATCATATGCCAGGTGTTCTCCCACCAGACCGGGTTCAGATACCAGCCATCCTTCGCCGGGGCGGTGAGGCGGCACGAAGGGATACCAGTCAGCCAGGTTGATCTGACGGCCAGTATAGCCAAAATAACTTTGTTGGGAGGGTAGGTCTAGGATGTAAGACATCAGAATTTCTACACTCGTGTCTGGATCAAGCATTTCAAGTAGCGGGATCTCCAGCATAGTTTCGTTATAAGTGTAGTTTTCGATTGCAGCCCCACTTCCCCAGGAAAGGGCTTGTAAATCAAAAACGCGCTCATAGCGCAGAGGCTCCACTATTAGGACTAACTCGTTCAGCGCGCTGCCGGTATTATTGACATACACTATGGATTGATCGATGTACAGGCGCTGGGCAGGGTAGTCTAGTAAGACTTCTATGTGGTATTGTGAAAGGGGGGGAATATCTTCAACCTGTTCTGGCGTGACGGTTGGAGATGGAATTCGTGTGGGCAGGGACGGAGGTGTATTTGTGGGGATAATCTGAGCGGTGGGTACGTTTACCTGGGCTGGAGGATTTGTGGCAGGCATGCTGGTGCAGGCGAATAGCAGGGAACCTGGAATCAGTAAGATAATGGGGATCAAAATCCTGCGCAGGATGGCTGGTTGCATAACGTAAGTTTACCCGCTTATGAGCAAAATGGTAGAATATTGCGATGTACAAGAGGGAATGTTTTTGTGACTCTTGTGTGTAGGGGCACCTCGCCGGGTCGCCCGGTGAAGACTGTCTGATTTTAAAAGCCTACCAGGTCTTTAATCGTCGTTTGGGGCGGAGCGTCGCTCCGCCCCTACGAGTGGTAAATTGTTCATAGAGGAGGTAAAGGCGAGGCATGCCTCGCCCTTACAAATTCAATAATAAAGGCCGAGGGAAAATCGTCCGGCGTTGGTTTTTGTATCTCGCTACTCAGGCGAAGAATATGCACCGACTGCTGGATAGGCGCGACCTTGGGCATCGAATAGTGAGAAAGGACCCCAGAGGTCTCCGCTCCAATAGTATGTGGGGCTGAAGTAGTAAGCGCCGATCACGTTGGGGTGGGCGCGCATGGCTTCAAAGAAATCTGCTAGCCATTGCGCTTGGCCGTCGGGAGTCAATGGGTATCCGGGTAGGTCGTTGTACCAACTAGCGAACAGGCTATCGGTGGGCGGTTCCGCCGGATAGGCAAATTCGGGGATGATCACTGGTAAACTGAGTTCGCTTCCAAGCAGTTCGATAGACTGACAGAAACCTTCAATCACGCCAGGTCCGAAGGCGCTGGGGTAAATTGATAAACCGGCGATATCAAAATCCACTCCAAATTCTTGCATGCTGCTGAAATAAGCGCGCACGAATGATGGGGCATAGCTTTGGGCGATGTGCAGCAATATACGGGCGTCTGGGTCGGCTAGGCGCACTCCCTCAATGCCCGCTTGCAACAAAGCGGCAGTTTGCGGCCAGATGTTGTTTTCCAGGTTTTCCATACTGCGCTGGCCCAATTCGGCGAATACTCCGGCGATACCGTAGTCGGTTTCGTTGCCGATTGCGTAGTAGGGCACGTCTATACCGGTCTCCAGCAGGTGGTTGACGGTTTCCTGAGTGTATGTGCGGATGGCCGAGGCGCGCTCTTCTAGGCTCAGGTCCTGCCAAATTTCGGGGGCAGGCTGTTTATTCACATCTGCCCAATCCTCTGAAAGGAACAACGCGGGGTAAACGCTTAATCCGGCTTCGTGCGCCCGACTGGCCAGTTCTGTAGCGTAGTTCAGTTTAGATGAACCGTTTTCACCAACC
Source organism: Chloroflexota bacterium (assembly GCA_019456165.1). Taxonomy (GTDB): domain Bacteria; phylum Chloroflexota; class Anaerolineae; order Anaerolineales; family UBA11579; genus VRUJ01. The sequence continues at coordinate 72,414 of VRUJ01000008.1, read as the reverse complement.
CAGACGCGCAAACGCAGGGCTTGTGCTCCCTGGACGGCGAATAACTCCAGTGGATGTACGGCGGTATCACCTACGAACCAAGATTCGCCGCGGTCTTCGCCCTCCAGAATGGTATTGGCATCTACGCCAGTCATGAATTCGCTTGATGCAGGGCCGTCAGTAATACATTGGGTTAGCGGCGTTGAAGCGCTGCCTTGCCACAGGGTTGCCCTGCTGATCTCAAGCGTGCCGACTCCAAGCGGGCCGGTGAATCCCGAAAAATCGACGATCATCAGGTCGATCACCTGGGCATTGTCGAGGCTTTGGTTTTCGTCTTCACTGTCCTGGTTAAGGCGCATCCATTCGAAGCTAATCTCCACTGTGCGCTCGCCATCATCAGGGTCGAGGCGCAAGTAAGTGTGGTACCAGGAGCCGTCCTCTTCTTTGACACCCACAAGCATATTAAAGGTGCGTCCAGTGGCCCGCAGCGTGAGCGTAACGCCGTCTGGGGGTGTGGATACGTCGCTGAGATTGCGCGTGATCCCGGCAATCGATTGTGCCGCCACATCCATCTCTACCATGAGAGTGCTGCCAGTTGAGGTTACGTTAGCAGTTGAAGGCTCTTGGCCTGCTGCGATCCACAAGCCAGAGATATTGGTCAGATCATCATTCAGAATCACAGTTTGGACTCCCGGAACTGGCTCAATTCTGCCTGTAGGCTGCACAGGCAGGACGGTGGGCGGCGGCCACATGGGTGTGGGGGCGGGGGTGGTGTCTGCGTCGCAGGCCAAGGTTAGCAGAATTATAAAAAGAATGAGCAAGTTTAGTCTTTTCATCGTACCCTCCAATACACATTGAAACCTAGGCTCAGTGACAGTGAATCAGATGATGTAGTGCAGCTCCTTGAGGGCATTTAATTGGCACAAAGACCTGGATTACAGAATTTTATCAATCTGAATCCCGAAATAGTGTGTTAATAGGATAATACATCCAAATGTATTGTTTTGTTGCTTACAGATTGCTTTGTTTAGGGGTTTGTGAGACTACTTTCAGTTTGTATTGACTACAGAATGATGGCACGAAAGAATTGGACCACGAATGTGCTCAATTCATCCAGGCTGGGTTCCATGGGTTCGTCCAATGGCTGAAAACTATGGCCTGCGTTACGTACGATATATAAGATCGCAGGGACACCTACGGCATCCAGCGCATCTTTCAGATACTCAGAGAAGATTAAGGCTACTGCCATATCTCTGTCCCCATGAATTATCAGGAAGGGCGGGTCATCCAGGGAGATATAATTGGCTGAGTTAGCAGGATCCATCACCTCATCATCCTGGCAGTTCTCTGCTCCAAAAACCTCCTGAGCTATCTGATCGGAGCACAAAATGCGGGGGTTGTTTACTCCCGCAATGTCAACCACAGCCTGGACGCGGCTGGAGTATTCTAGATATCCTCCAGTACCCTCAAACCCAGCGCTGGGATCGGTTGTGCCTAGCAACGCGGCCAGGTGCCCTCCAGCGCTAAAACCAATCACACCGATCTTATCCGGATCGAGGTTGTACTCGGCAGCGTTGGCGCGCAAAGAGCGGATAGCGCATTTTACATCTTCCAGGTGCGCCGGGAAAACAACCTCCGGTGAGAGACGATAATCTATCGCGGCCACCAGGAAATTGGCGCTTACTATTGGTTCTGCATATCGTATTGCTGGGCCTGAAATCTTATGCCCGGAGGTCCAGCCGCCACCATGAATAATGACAACGACGGGCCAGGATCGAGTTGCGGAGTCGGGGTAATACAAATCCATTTTTAGGGCGACATCATCCACTGTACAGTAGGTGATATCCCATTCTATGCTGCCCAGCTTACTGGCGTCGAAAAGTTGGCTTGGAGGTAAAGATGCTGGCATAAACGGGGTTGTAGTGGGGAATGGAATTGCTGTTGGAGTTTGGGTCGCTGTAGGTGCTACCGTAGCAGTAATTTCACCAAGAGCAGCTTGAACGGTGTTGGTTGGCATAAGTTCAAGTATCAAGGTTGTTGTTGGCGGGAAAGGCTCAGGTGATTGGGGAGGCAGATTGCATGAAAATCCCACCAGAATTAATGAAAATACAAAAAACCATGCTCTGATAACACGTACCCAGGAATTTTGCTTGCACACTTTTAGTAAACCATCTACTGGGAAAAACTATTTTGGTGTTTTAAGGGCGCGAAACTCCGGCGGTGGATCGGGCATGGACCCCAATTATCTAGGGCTGCCCGGTGCATAGCTGTGCCATAGCCTTTGTTCGCATAAAAGCCATAACGTGGATATAGTTCATCCTGGGTGCGCAAATATTCGTCACGGGTTACTTTTGCCAGTATGGAAGCAGCAGCGATGCTTAGCGAACGCGCATCCCCTTTGATCAGAGATGTTTGAGGGGGGGTGATTTCTGGCAGCAGTAAAGCATCAATGAGCAGGTGTTCGGGGAAAATATCCAATTTTTCTATCGCACGTTTGGCAGCTAACTTTGTCGCTGGAACTATTCCAAAATCATCTATCTCATTATTCGATGCAAAGCCCACCTGCCATGTGATGGCAGATTCTCGGATTACCTGAGCCCATTTTTCGCGCTGCTTGGGGGTCATTTGTTTGGAATCGCGCACACCCTTTAGCACGTTTGATAGGATTGGATTTGCAGGCAGCACTACTGCGGCTGCGCTAACTGGCCCGGCCAATGCCCCACGCCCGGCCTCGTCGATACCGGCCACGGATTCCACACCTTCCCGCCAAAGCGCGTTCTCAAAACGTATGTCCGGGTACGCTGGCAGCAGGGAGGCGTCAAATTTTGGGGTCATATGCTCCCCGCCGGGCATTGCGGCGAATATCCAGCAAGTCTAAGATCAGGCGGATAGCGTCCTTAACCGGCTGCACGTGGCTTTCAGGAGAGTAATACCAAGGGATTGGCAGTTCTACAATCTTATAACCACGCAGGCGAGAGATAAAGAGCAGTTCAACATCAAAGGACCAGCCATTGATTGTCTGGTAGTTAAAAATGTCCTCTGCAACTATAGCGCTAAAGTTCTTAAAGCCGCATTGCGTATCCTTTATTTTTGGTAATGCCAACCAGCGAATCAGGGTGTTGATCGACCTGCCCCCCACATGGCGGTATTGCGGTTCGTCGTATCGTTGAGCTCCGGGAACTTCCCGTGAACCGATCACGATATCTGCGTCTGTCATCAATGGAGGTAGAAAACGGTTTAACTCCTCAATTGGCATAGATAAGTCCGCATCGCACATAAAACGATACTCACCGCGTGCTTCTAACATTCCCCGCCGCACTGCTAATCCTTTGCCGCGTGCAGTTTCATGAAGCGTGCGGAAATTGGGGTGAGTGGCAGCGAAATCTTGCGCGATTTGGAGGGTGTTGTCCTGACTGCCATTCTCGACTACAAGCACTTCAGCTGTGTAGGTCTGTTTTTCTAGGAATGCAGCTATCTTTTCCAATGAGGAAGCAAGCCGGGTTTCCTCATTATAAGCAGGAATGATGATGGAAACGAAAACAGAATTTTCCAATTAAATGACCTTTTGGTTTTATTTGCTGGTTCTCGAATGCTACTAATAAAAGAACAGCAGTAGCGCGAACCCAATAAACAAAATGAATATTCCCGCTAATAGGGCGCCAATTACTAACCATTGATTCAGGCTGAACCCCAAACCAAATAAGTCTTCTGGGGTGCTGCTGGAGGCACTCTTTTTTTGTTGGGACTCTTCTTCCCCGTATGCAGAATAAAGTTCTGATTCGGCCCCCGTAGTAGTCTGGCTGGCAATTGCCGGTGGTCTGGTGATCAATGCCGTGATACTGTAAATGTCCTCGTTGCTCAGCGCTGCCGGGATTTGCAGCAGGCTGGAAGCAAACTTTTCAATAGCATCATTTGGCACAATCCTCACCACTGGACGCGCGGTATCTATGTGGCTGCCTGGGTCTGAGAACATCATGATTGGCTCGATCTCAAGTAAGTTTACACCATTGTTTTCCATGTACTTATGTACTGCTTGTGCCAAATTAGATGTTAGTGCAACCAGATTTTCTTTTCCGGGTTCAAACTTCCGCTTGCGGTCATTCATTTCAAACCAGGCATCTTCTTTTGCCCGATAAATTCCGCGCTGTCCGAAGGGATATAAAACGCGCATTCCTGAAGGGCCGACCAATATCATGGGAATTTCGACATCCAAGTGGGGGAGAGGATAATTAAGCAGCAAGGAGTAGGAGTTATCTAATACTTTATTTAGATGCTCTATGATAATATCCTGAGATTTCGAAGTTGTTGATTCCCCTCCGAGCAGGTTATTGATCTGGTCCATTAGCCCGGCAAAACCTTTTCCATCCGATTTCTTTTCTTTTTCTTTATAATTTAGAATTTTCATCCGAGGTCCCTTAAGGTAGATATGTTTGTAATAGTTGCAGGTTCTTTGCCAAAAGATTTTGGTGGAATTCACCTAAGCGCTGACGGGATACGTGGGTAAAAATTTCCTCTTCCATAAGTTCCTCCGAGTTCAAAATATTTGAGAATTCTTCTGGAGCTAGGCCCTGGCGGTTGGCAAACACCTCTATTGTTTGAACTGCTGCACCCGGTAGTAATTGATCTGCTAAATAATCTCGCCACGCTGATAAATGGTTATCTTCTACGAAAGGCAGCCAGCTATTTGGAATTGTAGCTTGTAAATGTGTGCTGGTTTCTGTAGGCAAGGTATTGAGCACTTGTTTATCTAGATAAATCCGCAGCACGTTATGCAAGTATAAGCGTTCTCGAAAGTCTGCCCAGTCTGCATCAGGGCCGAAAATTGGTAAGAACAAATCAAAAATCCATGTTTCATCAGCCTGTAAGTGGCAAATATAACCAGCTAAAAAAGCTGCCATTTCCTCAGGCAATGCGGAAGCATCTGCAAGAGTTGGGTAAGCTGCCATTAAGCGTTTCCAAGCCGGGGTTTTATCTTCTGGTGGTAGTGTATAAAAGTGTGTTGCTTCCCGCCTTTGCCCAGACACTACTTGCACATCAGGGGCAGTTTTCCCGTACAGGAAGGTGTTTTTGCATGAAGTTAAATGTGAGCGAATATTTTTTGGCAGGTCAGGGTGTTCCAGCAGCTCGTAAGCTATGCTCAAGTGGTAGAAAGGAGTCGGCATGAATGAATTATACGCTATATTTGAAAGTCTCCAATGTCAAGAAGAATAGTGAAAAATTCTTAATAAGGGAAATATTAACACATATTGAGGTGTGATATACTTTGCCAATCCGTCTGAAAGATATCAATTCATTTCTCAAGTGTTTGGCGGAGAAAACTATAATAATTAACACCCTGGAGGTGTAAACAATGGCAAATGTCGAACTTATTTACTGTGCGGCTTGAAACTATACTGACCGGGCTGTCAGTTTGATGGCCGAAATATTAGCTGATAAAGAAATTGAACATCAAATTGGATCATTCAGCATGGTCCCTTCTGATGGCGGACGCTTCGAATTCTCGGTAGATGATGATTTGATCTTCTCCAAGAAACAATTACACCGCCACGCTGAAGCAGGCGAAGTTTTTGGGTTATTGCGTAAAAAACTTGCTGTAACTGGTTGATCAACATGAAGAGAATGCTCACCGGTGACCGGCCTACAGGAAAGCTCCATTTAGGACATTTTGTTGGCTCGATCAATAACCGCATACAATTCCAGCACGAATATGAAAGCTTTTTCATCATAGCTGATCTGCACATGTTGACCACGAAGAACAGCCCTGATGATATTCAGGAGGTGAGCAAGAATTCGCACGACCTGGTATTAGATTCTATTGCCGCGGGAATTGAACCCGAGAAAGTGACCTTTTATTTACAATCGGGCATTCCAGAGATTCATGAGATGTACACTCTCTTGCAGAGTTTGGTAACCGTATCGCGGTTAGAGCGCTTGCCCAGCCTGAAAGATATGGCTCGGGACGCTAATATCGAGATGCCCTTTGGTCTGCTGGGATATCCTGTCTTGCAGGCTGCCGATATCTTGTGTGTACGCGGAAACTTGGTACCGGTAGGAAAAGATAACATTGCACACGTAGAGATAACTCGCGAGATCGCCCGGCGTTTTAACAACCTCTACGGCGAAACCCTGCCAGTTCCTGAAGGTTTGGTCGGAGAGGTACCTACACTGGTTGGGTTGGATGGTGACCGCAAAATGAGCAAGAGCTTGGGCAATGCGATATTTCTGAGCGACTCGCCAAAAGAAGTAGAAAAAAAGGTGAACTCCATGTACACTGACCCCAAACGAGTCAGTGCGGATATCCCGGGAACAGTGGAGGGAAATCCAGTATTTATTTACCATGATATTTTCAACCCTGATAAAGAGCAGGTTGCCGACCTTAAAACCCGGTACGAAAAAGGGAAAGTTGGCGATGTCGAGGTCAAGCAAAAGCTAGCCAGCGTTATCAACCAATTTCTTGAGCCAATGCATGTCCGCCGGGAGAAATATCAGGTTACCGGCATGGTAGAAGAGCTGATTTTTCAAGGCACACAACGAGCACGCGAGGAAACAAAGCAAACGCTATTTGCCATGAAAAAAAATATGGGTTTAACTGGTGTGATGAATCGCATGCGGCGTAAAGCTGAGAAGTACTCCAAAAAACAAGCTAAAGAATAGTCCTTACATGCGGATTGTAATCCAACGAGTAAAATCTGGCCGAGTCAGTGTTTCAGGCATCCCGGTTGCGGAAATAGATCAGGGGGCGGTGATCCTCTTGGGGATAGGTCCTAATGATGGGGAGCAGCAGGCTCAATATTTGGCAGCTAAAGTAGCCAACCTGCGTATTTTTGCAGACAGCCAGGGCAAAACCAATCTATCATTATTGGATGTAGGAGGGAACGCGATTGTTGTCTCTCAATTCACTTTATATGCCGATACGCGCAAAGGCCGCCGACCCTCTTTTGTGAAAGCCGCCCCACCGGAAATCGCCCAACCTCTAGTGGCGCGCTTTGCAGAACTGCTGGAGGGCGAGGGAGTCCCTACCCAGATGGGGAAGTTTGGGGCGGATATGCTGGTCGAAATCGCCAATGATGGCCCGGTCACGATTATAATTGAACGGGATTAAAATAGCCTGAGTCTCGGATAATTCAGTTAATAACGCTTGACAATAATAACGCCACACGCTATTATTGGGAAAGATGATAAAAGGATTTGCCAGTGAAGAAACTGAAAAGCTTTTTAACCGGCAATTTTCGCGTAGACTCCCACAAGATATTCATCATGCTGCTCGTCGGAAACTCGAAATGCTAGATGCCTCTGAAACCTTGAAGGATTTGCGCATTCCTCCATCCAATCGGCTCGAAAAGTTATCGGGTGATCGAATAAATCAATATAGTATCAGAATTAATCGACAATGGCGCATCTGCTTCGAATGGCGAAATAGTGATGCCTACAACGTAGAAATTGTCGATTATCATTAGGAGAATTATGTGGAAGCCAAAAAAATAAAGCCCATTCATCCTGGTGAGATCCTCCTGGAGGAGTTTCTTAAGCCAATGAGTATCAGCCAGTACCGATTAGCTAAAGACATTAGTGTCTCTGCACGGCGTATCAACGAAATTGTGCATGGCAGCCGGGCGATAACACCGGATACCGCCTTGCGTCTCGCGAGATTCTTCGGGCTTTCTGAGCGTTTTTGGTCTAATCTTCAAGCCCGTTATAATCTAGAAGTAGAAAAAGACCGCCTCGAAAACCGGCTTGAAGAGGAAGTTCAGGTTTATCTTGCGGATTAATATTATATTAAAAGGCAATCTTTGAATTTCATCCAGAAGATATAAAGGTTCTACAAAGCTTACACATAATAAATTAATCTAGGTTAAGAGCGAGAAACTAGATCAATTGAATGCAGGCATGTGAATTGAATTGTCACCTGGTGGAATGTTCGCACTGAACTGGTTTAAATTTTTATTCATCTAAAACCCACACCCAGGCATCCTCAAAAGTACAAGTGGTTGTACCTTGATGCTGATAAGCAAAGAAAGCGATGCGGCCATCGTCCTGCGCGGAAATAATTACGCGGCTAAGACGAACATAGTTGGCATATAGTGTTCCCATTGTCCCTTCAGCCACCAGCACATATTCATTCGTAGAATCCGACTCTAAATTAATAGCGCTGTTGAACTTTATTTCCTTTGTTATTGTTGATACCCATAGATTATATTTCCACAATTCGACGTCCCAACCTGGTAAACCGGAAAATCTCATGGTGGCGAAACGATACTGTTCGCCTTGCTCTAAATTATCTTCTTACCGGAAGATAATTCCACAGCCGGCAAATCCGCTGGTCGTATCCCAAGTGACAATCACATGCAGTACGTAGTTTGAAAAACTCTCGGATCCAGCAAAGGGTTCAATCTCTATGCCATTGTAATCGGTTGTTCTTATCTCAGTAGTACTTTCGCTAGAATAGCCCAAGTGACCGGAGTCCGAGGCTATATCGTAATTCTCCAATTCTGACCTGATCTCAATGATCAGATCCTCGACAGCCTGTGTCTGTAATATTGCCTGAGTCGCGGTGAGGTTTGGGGTTGGAGTGTATGTCGTGGTTGGGGTTTGGGTTGGAAGAGGGGTCTGTGTAGGAGTTACAGGGGTATTAGTCGGCGTTGATGTTGCACTGGGTAATGGAGTAAATGTAACAGCGGGTTCAGAGGTTGACGAAGCGCCACAGGCAATGGATTGCGCCAATAAAACAAGAAATAATAACCGAAGACGCCAACTTCTTGTGTTGGGGGGTAAAAGCTTATGTTATTTTCATTTTCTCCTCCTTGCATGTATGTTAATTTGGTAGGCTGATAAGCTCATGGAAAATAGGGTTCTACCTATATTTTGTGATAATCCACTAGAAAACAATAGCCCAGCAACATTTTCTATATTATTATTAATTTCCGTATCAGACAAGAAATAAGTTATGAAATCCCGACGGTTTGTCTAACAAATAATTCCACACCTATGGTTAAAAATCCCCATTTGACGTATCTATTTATCCGATTCCCAATCCCCTCTCCACAAGACAGCATCCAACTGCACTGCAATCGCTCCGGCGGCTAGCATCATCTCTGCCTGATCGGGAGTGTAGATCCCACCCACACCTATCACCGGGAGGCCCTGCGCAGCCAGTTCTCGCACAACCACCAATGCTTGTGGGAAGATTGCTGGGCCGTACATGCGGCCGTGTACTATATTACCTTCCTTGTTAGGCAGCGCGCCGCGCGGCGGCCCTAAGCTGATAGCAGCAGCCCCGGTTTTATCTACCAGATTTGCTAATTCCAATGTACGCGTAAATGGAAGGCGAACGATCACCGGAAGTTCACCAAGCGCAGCTTCTGTTAATTCGATAGCCGCCTGAGGCGCGATATCCTGGCGAAAACCTATCTCCACTGCCGAGATATTTTCGAGTTCCTCAATTCTGGAAATCATCCTTCCCAACTCGCGGGGGTCTGATGCCAATAAGTGAACGATAATTGGGATTGCTGCCCGCTCCCAGCGAGCTGCATATCGCTTCATTACGGTCCTGAAGCCCAGATTGGGATGCCCGGTATGCAGCAGCGCAACTCCAGGGAACTCTATCAGCCTGGTTCCCAGAGGGGGCTTGCGGGCTGTCTTACTGATCGGGTTTGTGATGAATGCTCCTAAAGACGATAGATCTATAGGGCCGCGCTTATCCGCATAGAAACCCAAGCTTCCGGCAGCGTTCAACAGTGGGGGAGATATTTCCAGATGAGATTTCGACATGAGATTATAATTATAGTCTATGCTTATCTTGGGGTGTGCATGTTATAATCCCCGCCATGACAGACAATTTAGAGATCGTTCCAGAGATTGAAATCGATGCAGAAAATGATGGGGAAGATGTCGAATTTGAAGAAAGTTCGCTGACCTTTACTATTAAACGATCGTATTTCTATGCCATCTTAGTTCCTATGGCTTTTCTGCTGGGTTTGGCGATGGGTTTTGTTTTCTGGGGTGACGGAATTGGTGCTCAAAACACGACTACCTCTCAATCCGGAAATCAACCCCAGGGAACTGCCAGGCGCTATGACATTCCCATCAGCTCAAACGATCCATCCTTGGGTCCGGATGATGCCCTCGTCACGATTATTGAATTTAGCGATTTTGAGTGCCCTTACTGCCGCAGTCATTTTTTAGAGGTGTATCCGCAATTACTCAGCGTATATGGTGACCAAATACGTTACGTGTTCAAAGATTTCCCTCTCAAGAGCATCCACCCAAATGCAACCCCAGCTGCAGAAGCTGCACTCTGCGCCCATGAACAAGGCGCATTTTGGGCGTATCATGACCAGCTATTCAGCATGGAGCTAGGTTTAAGCCGTGAATCTTACGAACAGTATGCCCTAGATCTGGACTTGGATACAGAGGCATTTTTAGAATGCCTAAATGAAGGCCGCTACGCAGATGATGTTCAAGCGGATTACGATTTTGCAGCTCAATTTGGGATTCGATCCACGCCAACATTTTTTATTAACGGCGTACCATTGATTGGCGCTCTTCCCTTCGAACAATTTGCCCAGGTGATCGATAGCGAATTGGCGGGAGAAAACTAATTCTTCTACTAACAATCTTATCTTATTAGACCTGACAGGTTTTTAAAGATTGTCAGGGCGAAGCGTCGCTCCGCCCCAACGAGTGATAAATTGTGCCTGAAAGGGGGAGGGATGGATGCCTCGCCCTTAAGACCCGTCAGTTCTTTTAATTATCCTAATCTCTTGGGGTTTTAGTCTTTCAGCGGTTCTTTGAAATCGTAGATTCCATCCTGAAAGCCCCAACGCCTCGAACATCCCGCGCATTCCAGATCTTCCTCGCGCTTATCTGGTAAATTATGGCCGCACTCCGGGCAGCGGAAGAACGTCCCCGGCTCTGCCAGGGGAGTTTCGCCAACTGCCTGGGCTTTCACGAACACGCTGGGCGTTAACTGCCATAGACTGCCAGTCCATTGGAACAAAGAGTCCATCGCAACCAGCAGGCTGAGCGGCACCAACCTCTTGAGCAGCGATATTCGAAAGTGGGAGACAGTCAATTGACGCGGAGGGCTAAAGCCTTCTGCCTTCAGCCAATTGCGGATTGCTGCCGGGTGAAAATCAAAGTTGAGTTTAGCGAATTCAACCGCTTCGTGGGTGAATGGGCTCCAGTCTTGGCGGCGGAGCAGGTAGCGGAAGATGGCTTTTAGGTTTAGTTTGTTGGCGTATTCCAGGATGAAAGCAGCTTGAGGCCGCAGCACTTCGCGAATTTGGCGCAGGGCTTGGGGCGCATCCGCCATGTGGTGCAGCACGCGAATCATGGTGGCGGCGTCAAATAACCCGGGGACAAAGGGCAAACGGTAAACGTCGGCGGCGACGTAGGTATAGCGCTCATTTGCCCCCAATCTATCTCTGGCCTGCTTTAATTGTGTGCGTGAGAAATCTAGCAACACAACTTTTTTATAGCCCCCGTAGCGCGGCGTGTTTCGTCCGGCTCCCGCCCCGATCTCTAAGAGTAATTCTCCGTTTTTGGGCAGCAATCGTTTTAGGGCTATCCCCTCTACCCGGTTTTCGTAAGCTCTCTCACCCGCATCCCAAAAAGCGGCCTGATAATCTGAACCTTCGTAATCGCAAACCGGAGGGCGCTCGGTTTGGTTTTCAGGCGGCATGTGCCTCTGTTTTCTTTTCGGTGGATAGTTGTCCGTTATAGCCTCGCCCCATACCGCGGTATTCGAAACCCAAAGCGCTCATTTTTTCCGGGTCGTAGACGTTGCGCCCATCGAAGATGACCGGCTGGGCCATACTATCGCGGATGCGTTCCATATCCAACTGCATGAATTCATTCCATTCGGTGATCACCAGCAGGGCATCACAGCCTTCAGCCAGAGTGTAGGCGTCAGGCATCATTTCCACTTTAGGCAACCATTCACGCGCCGCGTCCATGGCGACCGGGTCGTAGGCGCGCACTTGGACGCCGGCTTCCATCAAAGCTTCTGCGATGTCTATAGAGGGAGCGTCGCGCATGTCATCCGTATTGGGTTTGAAGGCCAGGCCGAGTATGCCGACCGTGCGGCCTTCGAAACCTCCCAGCATATCGCCCAGGCGCTCGACAACCATGTTGCGGCGTATGTCGTTGGTGGACATTACAGAGTTGAGGATCTTGGCATCGTTGCCCATTTCCTCGGCCATGAAAGCCAGCGCCTTGATATCTTTGGGGAAGCAAGAGCCGCCGTAGCCCAATCCGGCATTTAAGAATGCAGGACCGATGCGCGGGTCGAAACCCATACCCGCAGCTACCTCTTTGACGTCCGCCCCCAGGGTTTCGCAGATATTGGCGATCTCGTTGATAAAGGAGATCTTGGTGGCTAGAAATGCGTTGGAGGCGTATTTGATCATCTCGGCGGTGCGCAGGTCGGTGATCACGATGGGGGAGCGCAAGGGCAGGTGTAATTGGGCGACTTTGTCGGCGGCATCGCGGTGCTGGGAACCCAGCACAGTGCGGTGCGGGTCCATGAAATCAGCGATGGCAGCGCCTTCGCGCAGGAACTCTGGGCAAGAGACCACGGCAAAGTCTATGGGCTTGGGTTGGTGATCGTCGATGATGTTTGCCACCCAGTCTCCGGTGCCCACCGGCACTGTGGACTTGTTGATCACGATAAGCGGGGCGTTTATGTTTTCAGCAATTGAACCCGCCGCGGCGCGCACGTATTTCATCTCAGCTTCCCCGTCCGTCCCCATGGGCGTGCCTACACAGATGAAGACGAATTCGCAGCCTTGCATGGCTTCGCTGTAGGATGTGGTGAAGGAAAGCCGCCCGGCGTCCACGTTGCGGTTGACCAGTTCTTCCAGGCCGGGTTCGTAGATGGGCATTTCGCCGCGCTTGAGACCCGCGATGCGTTCTTCGTCGATATCTAGGGCGACGACCTTATTACCCAGGTCGCTGAAGCAAGCGGCCGTCACTAATCCGACGTAACCCACGCCAACCACGCTAATTTGTTTCATACCGTAATGCCTCCAAAAAGTATGTTTGCGCGCCAATCATAACATTAAACAAGGGGCGAGGTGCTTGCATTCTGGTTGGAAATTAGGGGGAAGTGGTGTATAGTGGGGGGGAGGAGGTGTTGGGAAACACTTTGCAATAAATTACTCAACTTTACTGAACAGTACATATTATTAAATGCGATAACATTTATTGACAATAAGCAGAATTGAACTTGGGAGAAAACCATGTCAGAAACTGATGCTATTTACAAACAACCAACAAGGGCCATAATTGAAGATTTTGCAAATGAGATTAAAGAGAAGAAAAGAAAAGGTGCAAAACCCTCTAAAGAAGTAATAGCATTTCGTAATGAACTAATTAATAATACTGAAAGAGATGTTTGGGAGGTTCCTATTGAAATATTAAGGTACAGAAAAGATAATGGGAGGATCTCATCGGATGTTATAAGTTTTGAGCGGGATTATGGAATTATTAAAGAGAAAAGCAAGGTGGCCCAAAAAACCCTTAAAGATTTCCTGGAAGGTAAAGACCCAGAGAAAACAACCGAATTAATGAATTCGATTTTCCATTCGGGACAAAGAGAACCTGCAATTATTACTGCGGATGGATTTTTAATAAATGGAAATAGAAGAAAAGTAGCATTTGAAAATTTATTCAAGGCGTATAAAGAAGAAAAATATAACTGGATGAAGGTAGTAATACTGCCTGGAATAAATGATGAGGGGGGGCCTCCCACATTCAAAGAAATTGAACAAATAGAAAATCGATACCAATACCAAAGTGAAGGAAAGTCGGAATATTATGGCTTCGACAGAGCAATATCTATTAGAAGAAAAATTGATACTGGAATGACGTTGGATGAACAATTACGAGATGACCCGAATTATTTTCGATTATCAGAAAAGGATTTTCGAAAGGCAATAAAAAAGCACAGGGAAGATTATTTAAAACCATTAGAATGTATTGATAGGTACCTCCAACAACTTGGAAGATCAGACCTCTATAAAACGATTTCAACAGGAATCACAGACCGAGAGGGTAGGTGGCAAGCATTTAAAGATTATTCTAATCATACTTGGAATAAACTTGCTGATGAAAAAACAAGATTAAAGATGGGTATCCAAGAGGATGAGATAGGTGAATTTGAAGAGATTGCTTTTAAGATAATCAGGAAAAGAGATTTTCCAGAGTTACCAAAAGTGCACATGTTGATGAGAGAACTCCCAAAATGGATACAGGTAGAAGATGCGAAGGAAGAGTTATTCGAATTATTAGAAATTAATTTTGATCTTTCAGAAGAAGAAATTTTTGATGAAGATAATAAGGAGTACGATGAGAGAACGAAAGACAAGATTTGGGGTGCAAAGCATGCAAACAAATTAATTGGAAGTGTCAAGAAGGCAAGACAATTATATAAAAATGAAAAGGAAAGTGAAACTCCTTTATCACTACTGGATGCCGCATTAAAAAAATTACTTCATAGGAACATGGATCCAGGAGCTGTAAAATTAAAAGATGTTCCTAAAGCAAGGAAATATCTGAAGGATATTCGGAATGCGGCAGATAATTTGGAACACAGGTTTTACCAACACAATAAAAGTAAGAAGAAAAAATAGATTAATGATATGCTAATTGACATCAATGCAAAAAATATATTCATCAGGGAGATAGATGCAGAATTAAAACCAAGATATAGAAGTCAACTCGATTTCTGGGGGTTTATTTGGGATCAAGAAAGAAACTACTATTGGATGGATACGAGGAATGATAAATTATTCCAAAAAATTATTAATTATTTCGATACTAATAACATTCAATATTCATTATCGAAATCAAGTAGATTATTAATTGAAGAAATTCATGGTAAAAAGATAAAATTTGAGGATTTAATTAACCTTGTAAAAAAATATCAAGATGGGAACTACAAAAAAGAAGAATACAAAACTCACTTGAAATTTATTTACGAAAATATTGAAAGAAGATTAAAAGATCATCAAATTAAAGCCTCCTTCCACCTTAATTTAATTGGAAATGGGGCAAATTTTTCGGTTCCCGGAAGCGGAAAAACTACGGTGGTACTTACTGCGTTTGAAAAATTGAGGCAGTTAGGTAAAGTAAATATACTATTTGTTGTGGGTCCACCATCTTGTTTTGGTCCATGGAAAGAGGAATATGAGGCAGTTTTTGGGAGGAGACCTAGAAGTATAATCTTGGCAGGTGGAAACAAATTGATTAGAAAATCTGAATATTTTCAAAATAAAGATATTTATGATTTGTATTTAACAACCTTTCAAACTCTTTTAAACGATCAAGATGAAGTGCGAAAATTCCTTCGAAGCAAAAAAATCTCCGCTTATCTAGTGATTGATGAAGCACATTACATTAAAAAGATTGACGGCAATTGGGCAAAAGCAATCCTAAATATTGGAGAATTTGCAAAATTCAGATGTATTTTAACTGGTACACCGATACCAAATAGTTATTCAGATTTGTACAATATGTTTGATTTTCTTTGGCCACATAATGAGATCATAAGCAATGAGGATAAGCTAAGAATCCAAATTGAAGAAGACCAAAGTAATATCGAGTCTGCTAGCCGGATACTAGAGCCTATTGTAGGCCCATTTTTCTACCGTGTTCGAAAATCAGAACTTGGTTTAATGCCACAAATTTTCCATGAACCGTATTTGATTCAGATGAACCATAATGAAAGAATCCTATATGATGCTGTGGAAAATAAAATTAGAAATTATTCTAAAGAAGATTACCTAAAAAACATTGAGATGGTATTAAGGTTGCAAAAAGGAAGAATGGTTAGGTTAAGACAATGTTTATCTTATCCTAAATTACTTGCAACAGCCATTGATGATTATGAAGAAAATTTATTTGAACATAAAAGTGATTTGAGATCCATAATTAGTAAATACGACAGTTTAGAAAGGCCTGAAAAATTAAATTATCTGATAAAGTTGATCAATAACTTTCAGGGAAAAAAGGAAAAAGTAGTGGTTTGGTCACAATTCATTGGAACAATTGGATTAATCGAAAAAAGTCTATTTGACGAAGGGTATTTATGTAAAAAAATAATTGGCGATACACCTATTGAACGAGTTTCACTAGTTGAAGCAGAGACAAGAGAACAAATTGTAAAAGAATTTGTTTCAGAAACGGATCAGCTTCAAATATTAATAGCTAATCCCGCAGCATGTGGTGAGTCAATTTCGCTCCATAAGAATTGTAGCAATGCTGTTTATTATGACTTGTCATTCAACGGAGCTCAATACCTTCAATCTTTAGATAGAATTCATAGAGTTGGGGGTTCTGAAAATAAGGAAGCCCACTATCATTTTTTACAATACGATCAAACAATCGAGTATCGGATATTGAATAGTTTAAAGGCAAAGGCGAGAAAAATGTATGGCATAGTAGAAAATGATTATAATATCTATTCACTTGATATGATTGATGACCAGGATGAAATTCAAGGGTATGAAGAATTATTTCTGTTAGATGAAAAACACATTTGATAACATATCATATAAACAGGTAAAAACCCTGTTAAAAATATTGATTTCATCAAAAGGTAATGATTTGGAATTTATTCAAAGAGCATTTGAAGAAAAGGCACAATATTTTGAGAATACTCAAATATTCTTGGAAGATCTTGATCTAATATCAGTAAAATCTGGCGAGATAAATCTGGATAGAAAAACCCAAAAATTTCTTTGGACTAATATTAGTGACGATAATTCACTGAAACGCCTTTTATTGAAAAGGTTACTTGATTTAAGGAATGTGTATTCTACTGAAATATTAATTTATTTGAAAAAATTCGAAGTCTCAGGAGAAAATATAGTTTACAAACCAACATCTAAAAATAGAATAAAAGATAGTGGAATAAGAAATCTTTTTATCGAATTAGAATTAGTCCAATTTGGTCAGAATAGAAAAACCTATAGAATTTCAGATAATTTTTTCAGCATATTCTCAACTTATTTGCAAAACCAAAAAATGTCACCAAAAGAACTTCAACACAATTTAAGGAAAAAACAAGAAATTGGAGATCTAGCAGAAAAAGAAATAATAAAATATGAAAAAAAGAGATTGTCTCACTTACCAGAATTATCAAAAAAAATCGTTCACGTATCCTTGAATGATGTTACGGCTGGGTTCGATATAATAAGTTTTGATTCCGAGTTATTTGAGGGTGATCCAGTTATGAGATATATTGAAGTGAAAGCTGTTTCAAAATACGACATGCATTTTTATTGGTCGAGGAATGAAATTGAAACTGCAAAAGAATACAGTAAAAGGTATTTTTTGTATTTATTACCTGTTATGGGAGGAAATTTGTTTGACATAAATAATTTAATGATAATTAAGAATCCGATTAATCCAGTTTTTAATAATACAAGTATATGGGGATTACAAGAAGAACAATATAAAGTCTTTCGAAGGAATTATTAGATGGCAAAAAAAGATGTTAGAAAGTACAAAATCAAGACTGGGGTTGTTCATCAAGGTAATGCAGCCATATTATTGAAGAATAAAAGTAA
This sequence comes from Chloroflexota bacterium, assembly GCA_019456165.1. GTDB lineage: Bacteria > Chloroflexota > Anaerolineae > Anaerolineales > UBA11579 > VRUJ01. Next base: position 54,865 of record VRUJ01000008.1, on the reverse strand, counting down.
ATTTCCCGACGAATCTGTTGATTTAATAATAACTTCTCCTCCTTATGCTGACAAAAGAAAAAAATTTTATGGGAGTGTGCACCCAAGTGAATACGTCGATTGGTTTTTACCTATTGGAAAAGAATTATTACGGATTTTGAAACCTAATGGTTCTTTTGTATTAAATATCAAAGAACATGCTAGAAATGGTGAAAGAGAAACATATGTAATTGAGTTAATTCTCGCACTAAAAAAACAAGGTTGGTTTTGGGTTGAGGAATATTGTTGGTATAAGAAGAACTCCTATCCAGGAAAATGGCCAAACAGGTTTAGAGATTCTTGGGAGAGATGTTTGCATTTTACAAAAGAAAGATCTTTCAAAATGTACCAAAATGCAGTAAAGGTTCCCATTGGTGATTGGGCAAGTAAAAGATTTAAATCGATGTCAGAAAAAGATTTTAACCGACATATCTCAAGTACGAATGGCACTTTAGGTAGAAATGTTTCAAACTGGTTAAATAGAAAAAAGGTCTACCCTCACAATGTTGTGGTGTTTGAAGAGGAACATTATGTTTCTAATGTATTGGAGTTTGCTACAGTTTGTACAAACAAAAACCATAGTGCTGTTTTTCCTCTAGAACTCCCAACTTGGTTTTTCAAACTTTTTACTCGTAAAGGTGATGTCGTTCTTGACCCATTTATTGGTTCAGGAACAACAGCCTATGCTGCACTTGCAATGGGGAGGAGATTTATTGGAGTAGAGCTAAATGAGGAATATGTGAATCAAGTAAACAAACAAATTGAATTGATGAGTGGAGTTCCGAATTAAGAAGTGGGTACTGAAAAAGGGTTTATATCCATGTGGGCGTAAATTTTAAATCGCGGTGGCTAGAAAAACTACTGTCAATGGGTCCCTGCCCCTCACTCCCCCGTCCAAAGCCAGCAAATAAATTCGTTGTAGATCACCAGGCCAAATTCCGCAGTGAGCCAGGCGCGCTCGTCTGGGGGCAGGTATTCAAATGTGATATCCGCGGCATCTGTGCCGGGGTTGTAAGCCACGCTGCCGGTCAGGTCGCGTATAGTTATGCGCGCGTTCCTGGTCCTGGACCCGGCGAATAACTCCAGGTGGCGGTCAATCTCGTCGTACATGGTTGGCCCAGAGCACAGGGCGTCCCCTCTGACGTAATCCAAAGCAAGCTCCTTATCGCCTTCCAGGATGGCTTCCAGGTAGGCGGCGGCCACCTGCCGGCTGCTGAGCGGTGCCCGGTCGATCATGTATTGCCCGGTAATAGTCAGGGCAAGGCCAATTAGGATCACTGTCAGGATTGGGAGCAGTTTTTTATTAACTAGGAGTGTCTGCATGCTGTTTAACATCTGGAGGAATTATAACAATAGTGTGACCCTCACCCGTCTCTAAGCCTTCGGCTGCGGAACTCATTAAAACCTTTAGGGTTTCTAAAACCCTAAAGGTTTATCAGATTCCCCCCATTTATCTGCTAAAATTCTATTCTTTGAAACTCACGCTTATCCGCGCGCGATAGGATTTTAGGCTACAAATATGCTACTATTTACAACCAAGAGATTATGACCAGTTCTTTTCTTATCTCCCTGAAATGCTCCAAATGCGATGAGGTCTACAGCTCAGATGAAGTGCAGACCATTTGCCAGGTGTGCCGCTCGACCTTATTAGCGCAATACGACCTGGAAGCGGCTGGCCGGGTGATAGACCGGGACGAGATCAGCACATTGAAAGGCCGCATGTGGCGCTGGAAACCCATCTTGCCGGTCTTGGATTATGACAACATCGTTACACTGGGAGAGGGCGACACCCCTTTGCTGAAAACTGACCGCCTGGGCCAAATACTGGATTTTCCGAACCTGTTCATTAAGGACGAAAGCTCCAACCCCACCGGCACGTTCAAAGCGCGTGGTTTGGCGTCAGCAATTTCTAAAGCTAACGAATTCGACATCCATAAAGTGATCATCCCCACGGCGGGGAACGCGGGCGGCGCCATGGCCGCCTATGCTGCCCGGTCTGGTATGCAAGCCCAAGTCCTGATGCCCGATGATAGCGCCTCAGCCAACATTCAGGAAGCGGAAGCCTACGGCGGAGAGGTCAAGCTGGTCAAAGGCTTGATCAATGATGCCGGACAGTTAGCCATAAACCTGGCCTTTACCGAGGGCTGGTTCAACGTGGCCACCTTTAGGGAACCGTATCGCGTCGAGGGCAAAAAGATAATGGCCTACGAGATCGCCGAAGCTTTCAACTGGGAGCTTCCAGAAGTGTTCATATATCCAACCGGGGGCGGGACTGGTCTTGTCGGTATGTGGAATGCTTTCCACGAGATGTTAACTATGGGCTGGCTGGAGAAAGAAGAATTACCTCGTATGGTGGCTGTACAGTCAGAGGGATGTGCTCCAGTGGTGAAGGCCTTTGAAAGCGGTGCAGATAAAATGGAATATTGGCCGGGGGCAAGCACAATCGCCAGCGGGCTGCGTGTGCCAGACAGTTTCGCCGGTCATCTTATCCTTAGCGCGTTGAGAGAGAGCCAGGGAATAGCAATAGCCGTGAGCGACTCTGAAATCCTGGAGGCTCTAAAGCAGCTGGCTACATCCGAAGGTATTTTCGCGGCCCCTGAAGGCGCGGCGACTTTAGCAGGGTTTAAAAAATTGCTTGACTCGAAGTGGATAAAAACAGATGAACGCGTCGTGCTTTTCAACACTGGTACGGGCTTGAAGTATATAAAATGAGCAAAGCCCTAAGAACCAAAAGGTGGTTTCTCGCCAGGTCTACCCCAAGTGTAGGCCAGAGAAATATTCATGCTCTCTGGAGCGATGGAACGCAAATAACTGGCTGTCATTGTGCTTTCAACCTGCTTTGAGATCAATCCGTTGAGTTGTAAACGCACAATAGATTCAGAATCTAACGTATGTAATTTATTCTGAATACTTTTTGTAACAGTTTCCAGACTTTGATTTTGGGCGGGAATTTCGAGCTTGATCATGGGGCGCGTAGCGAGTTTATGGAAATCTACCTGGGCGATCTTATCCTGCGCAAGAGGGTCTATCTGGATGGTTACATAGTGCTTGTCCTCAAATCTTTCGGCAAATGAGGTGCGTTCAATCGAACCCGGATAGATCACTGGGGCAGCCATGCGGCGTTTCTCTAGGTCGCGGGTCAGCAACTGGCTTCTGTGGATATGGCCGGATAATATGGCGCTGAAATCTCCTGGAATTTCAGCGCCAGGGATAATATCGGGGCCATGACGGAAGGTGAAATCTTTTGGCCCTACTTGAGCACCTTCTACCGTTTGGTGTATGCAGAGCAAGCGCACGTCTGCCTGCTGCTCAGAGAATCCAGTTTGCGTGACCAAGTCTTGGAAGCGCCCTTCAATTTTCCTGGCGAATGGAAAACCAGATAATGCGATGCTTGCATCGCCTGCTTTAAATAAAAATGTTTTTGGTTTATCGAATACAAATATGTTTTTATGCCCCAAAAAAAGATGCGGCGGGATCTTTGACCTTTCGTGGTTTCCTGGGACGATATAGACTGGTATGCCCCGGTTGGCAACCTCCACCAGGCGCGCAAGAGCCATATCTACTATCAGTGGGGGAATTCTGGCGCGAAAGAACATATCACCCCCGTGAATTACCAGATCAATATCGCCGGGTTGAGCTTTGTCTAAAATATGTGCATAGTTTGCAAAAAAATCTTGCCCTCTCCTGCGTCTTTCAATTCTTGGGCGCATGGGGAGGTCAAATCCCAAATGTGAATCCGCCAAGAATAATATTTTTAAGGGATTTTGGGCCACTTATTTTTGTTTCCCAGTTAGAAATACCTTTAAATTGAATTTGCCAAACCAGCAAGCAATGTGAACATTTCTGGTACATGTTCCCCACTCAAAGCGCTGGTTTCCAAATAACCCGCTTTAATTGAGGCGGCAAATCCGCGTGCGTTTTGCAAGGCATGCGTGGCTTGCAAGTCGATTTTGTTTCCGATCACCAGAAATTTTTGTGATGGAGAGATAGATGTGATTTCTTCATGCCAGGTTTTCAAATTTACCAGACTTTCCGGATTAGACACATCAAAGACCAAAGCGGTGGCCAGGGCGCCCCGGTAAAAAATTTCACGCACCGATTTAAACTGCTTCTGGCCTGCCACATCCCAAATGGATAACTTTACGGTACCAGAGGGCAGCTCAATGGTTTGGATTTGAAAATCTACGCCAATAGTTGCCACGCGGGATTTCTCGAATTTACCTTCGCAATATTGCCTGATAAGAGACGTTTTCCCAACTGTTCCGTCTCCGGCAACAATGACTTTTAATGTCGGGATTGTTTGTTCAAATGAGGAATTATCCACGTTTCAGATGCGTGTGTTTCTATTTCTCTACGAACAATTCGTGGGGGAATAATAGATCTTCTTTTTTAATCTGGGGTGCTTCTAGAACCTTTTTGTTTGCCCTTTCGAACACCTCGTGTAATTCTCCAAGAAAATCCTGCTGTTGGCTAGATGGTTCGTTGGTAATAAGAGCGATCAAGGTGGTAAATTTTCCATTAATGAATGAAAGCCAAATACCTCCCTCCATTTGCATTATCTGAATTCCCCCACCAAATACCTCTCTTGTAGCTGATCGATAGGAAGACAACATAGGGACCAGCAAGGCCGGGTCCATACGAAATTTTCCTAAACCGTAAATTGGCATGCCTGAGGCATTATCATAGATCGCGAACGCCTCAGCTTTAGCGCTATACTGTTTTCTTATTAATATGCTTTTACCGTCGGTTGCCGCGTTTTCCCATTCTTTCGGATCCCGCACAACATAATCGGAAATCGTTTTGATCTCTCTTTGATAGTGGCCGTAAAGTTCTTTGAACTGCTTACGGCTAATATTCCCGGTGGCATACTCGTCAACCAACTTATCGATTTTTTCTCTTACCTTGGAGATATATTCCTCCGCTTTATTTTTACTGTTGTCGGACGGTAGCAAGGTGCTATTACTGGAACCAAGACTTTGGTTCGGTTCAACTTTTTTTTCGCTTTGTTTTTGGGATTTCCCAGGGCTGTGTTTATTTTGATTGAACTTTTTCAGCATATAGCAAAACTCAGACAAGATTTATATTCATAATACCATTATTAATAGCAGGATTCCTGCCAAAATCATGATAATTGTTTAGCAGGAGTAAATTGTGAGTTCAGTTTAGATAATTCAGCGTCAATAATTACTAATGATCGTGCGTTTATTTAGAGGGAGACCAGTTTTCCAATTTATAAGAAACGCCATCCGGAGAAATGGATGGTATCTTGTTTCTCTCCAATTGGCGCCTTGTAATACTTGGATCTGGTAGCCCTGTATTGATCGCTCCTGGTTCTGATCATTTCTATTGGTCAATTATCAACTAAATGTATAAATCTCTCTTTGCATAAGTTATGTACCCACCAATGATACACAATGCGGTGATACCTAAGGACAACCACACGTAATTAAGATCAATACTAGACTCATGCAGCAGTGTTGCAGGATTGAAATACTTGAATGGCGTAAAGTATTTTAGGAAGTCCAGGTTTTCATTCAAGCCCGAAATCACAGAGAAAAAGTAGGTGACCAGTATCAGCGATACCGCGATTGACCCTGCGCGTTTGTAATCCTTCAGGGCGCATCCTAGCAAAATCCCTACAGCCAAGAACACTATCTGCATGAAGAATAGGGCAACCATTAGCAATGTAAGAAATTCAAAAAACGCACTATCAGGTTCGTATTGAGCAACTGCAACTAAAGATATACCCCACATGATTAAGAGCAAACCGATGCAATTGACCAATGCTGCCAATATCTTAGCGGTGACGAGTTTTTCCCTGGTTACCGGCAGTGATAGGGTAAATTCAACCGTTTTATCACGCTCTTCTTTGGAAATGATGTCGCTGCCCCACATCGCCGCCGAGATCGTGACCATCAGAGCGAAATAGGTGAACATCACGCCATAAAAACCTGTGATTGTAGTTAGGTTGAAGGCATTCATTTGAAAAGCCTCTAACAAAGCAGGAGGCATACTGTCTAATATCGCCAGCATTTCAGGGTTGCCATCATATGCCGAAAACTTTGTGATGCCGATGAAAACAAATAAGATCACAATCCCGCCCCAAATCAGCAGAGATCTAAAATTCGCTTTGACTTCTCTTATAAAGATATTCATATCTTCTCTTCCTTACACAGAGTGTATATTTCTTTTTTCATACAACCAATAACTGGCTACCACAGAGATAACGATCACCGCTACACTGATGGACACCAAGGGGAGATCAAAGGCTGCATTCTTTACGATATAGGTGGCATCAAAATGACTGAACGGGGTGATATAGGTTAATTTATCATCGCCGATCATACCGCCAAAAGCGTTGATGACAAACAGCCCAAATACAAGTCCCATGGAAAATGGAGTCACATTCCTTATCTTTCTCACTAACAATGAGATCAACAAGCCAACCATCAGAAAAAACAATGCTAAAAACGTTGTCGTTAATAGAAGTAAGACCAATGTATTGGTATCATAGGGTCTCCCATCCCTGAAAATACTTATGGAAATAAAGCTGCTTCCCCAAATTACGACACTAGTTATCGCAAGACTGGTGAGCGCGGCAAGCAATTTGCTGGTCAAGATCTTTGTGCGACCGACAGGTTTGGTCAGGAGAAAATTTGCCGTCAGCTCTCTTTCCTCAACCGAAATTAAGGAAAACCCATAATTGGCCGCTTGGATGGATATTAATAATTGAGAAAAGAGCATGGTAATTCCAAAATACCCTAGTACGGCTGACAAGTCTACTCCGTCCATGCCGAATGCTATTAAGAACTCTTCCGGAAATTCTGACATCATATCATTCAAAACTTCTGCATCGACAGCGAGGGATGAAAAAATTGACATATATAAAAAGATCATTAGAAAAACCGCGACGGACCAACTGATGACGGACCGAAAATTCATTTTTAACTCATGCATATAAATATTCATCGTCATCACCTATACGTAATAATGCATGAAGATCTCTTCTAAGGTAGGCTCTTCGATTGTGAGATCAGAAATTGCATTTGCACTGATCACTTTCATAATCGCATTGATATCGCCATTGTAGAAGAAATTTACCGAATTATTTTCTCGTACCAGATTGGTCACGCCGTCCAAATTAAATCGCTTTTCATCCAGGTCTTTGGCTTTAACCCGGATTTTCTTGTAGTTGTCATCTTGAAGAGTTTGAATATCTTCAGTTTTAACAATTTCACCTTCTCGGATTATGGCAACCCGGCTGCACATTTTTTGCACCTCAGCAAGGATGTGCGATGAAAAGAAAATCGTAGCGCCTCTAGCATTCTCCTCTCGGATGAGATTAAAGAATTTTTGCTGCATAAGAGGGTCGAGACCGCTGGTCGGTTCGTCCAATAAATACAGGTCTGGTTGATGCAAAAGCCCTTGCACAATACCCACTTTCTTTTTGTTGCCATAGGAGAGATCGTCTATCCTTTTCTTAAGATCAAGCTCCATAATTTCGGCTAATTCATGCATTCTATCCATGCAGTCCTTTTTGTAAAAGCTGGCCGAATATTTTAGCAGGTCAATGACCTTCATCTTGTCGTAGTAAAAAACTTCACCAGGCAAATAACCAATATTTCGTCTTATCTCAGATCCTTGCTCGATAACGTCCTTGCCGAAGATTTTCGCACTTCCTCCGCTGGGATAGATCAAAGACAACAATAATCTTATGGTCGTTGATTTCCCTGCTCCATTGGGGCCGATAAAGCCGAATATTTCACCCTCTTCCACCTTTAGGTCAACGTCAATAATGCCTCTAGCTTTTCCATAATACTTCGTCAGATTATTGATTTCGATAACACTCATCGCGCTGCTCCTTGTGATGTAATGTTTATTAATACTATTCAGTATCGATCTTGATGATTGAAGAAAATGCATTATCCAATTGCTTATCAAAGATTACAAATGAGAATGCCAAATTTTCTGCTATCTGAAACTCCTCAAAAAAAATAATTCCCATTATCAACCCGCGATGATAATTTATATACCTATATTATATATGTAGTTGTTGAAATTTATAAGAATTGAGTCCTGGAGTTGGGAGTATAAGATGGTCTAAAATAGAAGACTGTGGGCTTTTTCCATTTGTCAAAAATATGTTGTTTTGAAAGAATTGATTTCCAGCAGATCCACTCCCGATTCCCAATACAGGTTACCCCATCCCCGGCCCTTTTCGTCACCTCCCCGAACCGGCATCACCTTTTTCTTCCAGCCTCGCGCGATATTTCTCAAGCGCAGCGAACAAGGCTGCCTCCAAGTCTACCTCTGTGGAGTTGGCCAGGCAGATCAGGGAAAAGAGCGCGTCGGCTAGCTCGCCCTCCCAGTCGTCTGTGGGGGTAAAGCCAGTTTTCCCGTAATCGCCGCCCTTTAAGACCTCTTTAGCCAATTCGCCCACCTCAGAGAGCAAGTCCAGCAGGCGCGCCTCAACGCTGGTCTCTAAACCGTGCTGCTGCACGAATTGGGCTACGCTTTGTTGAATTTGGGGGAGGGGCATGGGGTCTCTCCTATTAAAGTTAGCGCTTATTCTTCACTATTCCAGTTCACCCACCAACCTGTCGGTAATCTCCACAAAATCGTAGGGCGTGCTCCAATTAGAGAAGTACATCTCGTCAGGCAGCAGCTCGAAATCAGCGCCCAGGTAGCGATTGAAGACCACCCGGAAGGAGTTTACCGGGGTGATGCTGGGGTACAGCCAACCCTGCTCGCCGCCGGGGAGATAGTAAGCGTTCAATATACCGTAGCGTTCTTGCAAGTCAGTGCCCTCCAGCAAATTCCACTCGAAGTAAGCGCCGGGACCATGGTCAGCTTGTACGATTATCACTGGAGGCGTTTCGGATTGCATCAGAATATCTTCGATAGCGGCCATCAAAAGGGTGTTAGTGTAGATCAATTGCTCGCGGTAGCCAGTGATATATTCGCCGCGCGTGCCCTTGTTGCCCACAAAGTGTGAGCCGTCCGCGATGCTGAACGGCCGCAGGTTGATCCTGGGTTCGCCGTCGGCCAGGAAGACGAAGGGGGGGTGCGGGGCGATGATGTGCGCGAAGACGAAGTAATTGCCTTCCTCTTGCGCGAAACGGGAGATGTTTGAAAAGGTGAAGTGAATGCGGTCGCGGCGCTGCTGGTATTTCTCACCCTCAGCCACGCTCTGGAACACCGTCCCAAACAGAGGCCTCAATGCGCTGGTCTCCAGCAGCAAGACCTCGAAGGGATTGAGCTTGAATTCCAAATCACCAACCGTGATGGCAGTAGCCGTGGGAGATTCGCTCTGGCCTCCTACCTTGAGGTAGTGATCGGTGTTGGTTAGCGTGGTTAATCCATGCCCTGTGTGGAAACTCACCGTCTGGTAACCGGCCGCTTCCAAAAGCCTGCGCACCTGGTTATCCCGCACAAGCCGCACGTGCGCATTGTGGTCGTATGGATCGTCCCCCTGCACGTCCAGCAGGTCGGTGAAATAAGCCATGTTCAAGGATGAAGGCAGGGAGAGGAAAGTTTGATCGTAGTTAGAATAACTCTCATCACCTACGAAAAATCCGCTCTGCTCCAGGTAGTTAATCAGTTCCGAGTTGTCGTGATCATATAGTTCTGCTAATGTGTCCTCGCGCGCGTAGCCATCCAGCACAATGTAATAGATGTCGGGCAGCTCGTCCTCGTTTTGCAGGCTGGCAATCTCGCTGACCTGTGCGCCATCATCGGCAGCAAGCTCCTCTGCAGAATTGGAGGCAAGCCTGAATTGAAATGAGATAATTGAATATAACGGCATGGCAAGTAAAACCACCCCCACCCAATGCAGATAATTTGTGAGGTTCTCCGTTTTGGGCAGCTTTCTCAATACCAACCACACGCCTACAACCAGGAACACTCCCCATAATGGCAGCAGTAATTTTGGCCCACTTACCAGAGCGCTCTCAGAGCTCCATTTCAGGCTGACGGCGTAGACATGCCCATAGGTATAGAACAATATCAAAACCAGGCTGGTGAGCAGGCCGGCGCGTGCCCAATTCTTCACCAAAAGCCTGAGAGCCGCCCACAGCAGCATAGCTGAAATTCCGGATACCAGCACTGCCCGGTAGGCTTCCGAGGCTGGCAGCTGGTTGAGGTTAGCGGCCAACAGCGCAAGTATGGGATAAAGGGCAAATATCAGCGGATGGAAGACGAGATTTCTTTTCAAAGGGGTTCTCTGAGTCGCAAGGTTTTTCGCAAGCCCTAATTATACTTGGGAAGCTGGCTTGGACATGTAACTCATAATCACCGTCTCACCCGAAATCGTACTCTTCACCAAGCAACTTATTACCGGTCAACCAAAGCCTAACGACCTGCGATTCTTGAGAAATGATTCGTTTTTTCTCGACCTTGGGGGTTAGAATGGAGTATGGCAATTTCTAAGCTGCGCCCCTCTCCAATAGCTGGCACCTGGTACAGCAAAGACCCAGAGCAGCTTGCCCAGCAAGTGGATGAGTTTATCAACCAGGCGCGTATCCCCAAGTTAATCGGCGATGTTGTGGCTCTGATCGCACCCCACGCAGGCTACCGTTTCTCCGGCAAGACCGCCGGGCACTCATTCCAGGCTGTGCACAACCAGGAATTCGATTTGGTGGCTGTGGTTTCACCCTTTCACGGCTCTCACCCGAAACAGTTGTTGACCACAGCGCATCAAGCCTACACCACTCCTTTAGGATCCTTGCCGGTTGACAGTAACTCAATGAGTGAATTGCAGCAATTCTTGGAAAAAGAGTCGGGTTTAGAGCTGGCCCCCATCGCTAATGACTCTGAGCATGCGATAGAAATTGAGCTGCCTTTTTTGCAGCGCGCCCTTGCAGGAGATTTCAAATTGCTGCCTGTGATGATCTCCAGCGATCAACCCGAAATGGCACACCTGCTGGGGCGCGGCCTGGCAGAAGTATTGCGCGACCGTGATGCTTTTATGATTGCTAGCACAGACCTCTCTCATTTTTATCCCCAATCCAAAGCTCAAGAGCTGGATAGCGAAATGCTGCGCCAGATCAAGGAGCTTTCTCCTGAGGGGGTTCTCGAAACACAGCAGACGGGCAAAGGTTATGCCTGCGGGGTGATGGCAGTTGCAGCTGTGCTTTGGGCCGCGCAGGATTTAGGCGCCAATGGGACTGAGCTGCTGCATTACAGCACCTCCGGGGAAACCAGCGGTGACAGACACTCGGTTGTGGGCTATGGGGCTGTCGCGTTGCTCAAAGGAGCGTTAGTTGCAGAATAACCGCATGAGGATTATCTCGAGGGTTCTTATCATTTATTCTTGCTGAATACCCCGTAGCTTGCTACGAGGGTTCCATGTTTTTCCAAAATCCGTACCCGTGGGGGCTAAACTCCGTAATACCCCGTTGCTTGCAGCGGGGATAGGAGTTTAGAGGATTTTGGTAGTTTATTCTGTCTGAACAGTAAGATATAGAAGGAATCAATATTTTTGCTGTATAATATTGAAAAACTATGGGGAATATTGCAGTTCTGCTGTGGATAAAACCAGGAGGCTAACAAACAAACATCCAGATAGATGTACATCATCAAAGTTCTCTCACCAATAATCATAAAGAACATGGTCTCATACTTTCAGGTACCGAAATATTGAGATTATTTGCCATTGAAGACCAATTTTAGCAAGGTAGTCTCGCCTGCAATGTGTTCAATTTTTTTTCTCGGTGCTGCTGAACCCAATTGTTAGATAGTCCTAGCCGTTCTTAACCACACTTCCCACTTCCCCTAATTCCCCCACTTTCACATCACCCCCACACACCCGCGATAGCCGTCCCACATTCCGGGCAGTTTCCATCTTGAATATTGTTCTCTGTGATCCAGTAACCCTTGCGACGAATGAGTAGATGTCGGCAGTTGGGGCAATGAGTGTTGCTCTCACCGGCTACATTGCCCAGATAAACGTACTTCAATCCGGCATCTTGGCCGATCTCCTGGGCTGTACGCAGCGTCTCAATGGGGGTTGCAGGCCGGTCACTCATTTTATAGCTGGGAAAAAAGCGACTCAAATGCCAGGGGGTTTCCACGTCCAGTTCTTGAGCAATGAATTGGGCAATATCTTGCATTTCCAGCGGATCGTCGTTGAGGCCGGGGATGACCAGCGTGGTCACCTCCAACCAAATGCCCAGCTTCTTCATCGTCCGCATGCTATCCAGAACGGTCTGCAAGCCGCCTTTTGCATATCGGTGGTAGGTTTTTTTGCGGAAGGCTTTCAAGTCCACGTTGGCTGCATCCAGGTAGGGCTGGAAAGTTTCCAGCATGGCAGTAGTCATGTAGCCATTGGTCACATAGATGTTGGAAACCTGCAACTCGCGTGCTCGACGCGCAGTTTGGTAGGCATATTCGAAGAAAATGGTCGGCTCTGAATAGGTATAAGCGATACTGCGGCAGCCGGTGGATTGCGCCGTGGCAGCCAGCTGTTCTGGTGTGGCCTCGTTTCCAAGTATCAGGTCGCCCTGGCGCGGCATGTGCGCTATGTCCCAGTTTTGGCACCAGGGGCATTGGAAATTGCAGCCAGGCGTGGCGATTGAGTAGGCCAATGAACCGGGGTAAAAATGGTAAAGAGGTTTCTTTTCTATCGGGTCGATTTGTTGGCTGACGGTCCGTCCGTACACCTGTGTATATAATTTCCCCTTTCGATTGTAGCGCACCAGGCAGACGCCAGGCTTTCCTTGCGAAATCACACAATGATGACCACACAAATTGCAGCGTACGCGTTCATCGCTTAGCTGTTCGTAAAGCATGGCTTCTTGCATCTCTAAAATACCTTTTAAGTTTAGTATACCCCCCAAAACCCTAATTATTTGCATCGCTTGTTAAATTTGTTAGGTTATGAAAAAATATATATAATAACATTGCTAATAAAACGTCTTTTGACTATAATAACCTCGGCCTATTTCCATCGGTATCTATCTGTCGCATAACAATTGCTATGGCAAATACTAATCCAAGCGATAGATTATGGAGAATAATCTACCATGAAAATAATCAACAAACTGAAAGCCATCTCTGAAGCTGTACGTCTAAAATCTCCTGTAGGTGCAGGTATTAGTGTTCTATTTGGACAATGGTTGGTATATGAAGCCATTGCATGGCCATCCGGCCGCACAGTGCTGGGTGCACTGATGGCTTTTAATTTTATCGCTTTTGGAAACATATCTAATGATTTACTGGACGCAGAAGCCGATTCCATATCCCACCCTGACCGCCCATTGATTGCCGGAGCATTGTCTCGCGCTGAAATTATCGTTTTTTCAATACTTTTTGGAGGCCTTACGCTTGTATTAGGTCTTTCTGATAGTGTCCAAATGATGCTGCTTGGCTTAACCGGGCTTTTGGTTGTGTTTTTATATAATTTATATCTAAAACGAGTGCTTTTTTTGGCTAACCTGATGATCGGGTTTTGGGCCATCCTACCGTTATCAACGATTGCTTTCATCTCCGGCGAATGGAATTGGAAAATTGCGGTTTCTATCGCGGGTTTATATTTATTATTCTTGGGTAACGAGGTCATCGCTGGAATTCCAGATGTTGAGGGAGATACGAATACTGGCCGCACGACGATTGCTTCTGCATTTGGGAAGAAGAAAGCTCTGATCTTTGGAGGCGCGCTGGTATTAGCCTCGCTCCCAGTCATTAACACGGCGCTTTTCCTTTTAGAGAAGCCGGTGTGGTTTTTCTTAACTTATTGGGTTTTCCTTTTACCGTCCATCTTACTGATTGGTATTCGATTGCTGTCTGCAAACTCAGATGTTGAAATATCTAAAGTCCGCCTGCAAAACTGGAGAATTCCGTTTGCATATTCGATTGTGTTTTTTGTACTAATAATTTCGACCTAATAGAATTTCATTTTCTACTCAGGTAACTCTTATTCGGAAATCTCAGTCATCGAGACTGAGATTTCCTTTTGTTAAGTTTAGGTTTGGAACAGGGGAAGGACAAATTTGATCTCATCCGATGGCATGGTATAATCGAATTATTATCCAAAAGGGATTTCTGTGGAGGATTGGTTATGTCTGGACACAGCAAATGGTCTACGATAAAACGAAAAAAAGCGGTCACGGATCAGAAGCGCGGCCAAGTCTTCACTCGCTTAGCGCGCGAAGTAACGATTGCGGCTCGCAGTGGCGGTGGGGATCCAGAGGTTAACTTTACATTGCGGCTTGCGATTGAGCGTGCCAAATCAGCTAACATGCCCAATGATAATATTGATCGCGCGATCAAGCGCGGCACAGGTGAAAGTAAAGATGGCGTCACTTTAGAACAGATTACTTACGAGGGCTATGCACCTCACGGAGTAGCCCTGATCATTGAGGTCGTTACCGATAACCGCAATCGGGCAGTGTCAGATATTCGCCACGTGCTAATAAAATCTGGCGGCAGCTTGGGTGAGGGTGGATCGGTTGCCTGGCAGTTCACACGCAATACCTATTTTTCCTTCCCAGCCGCAGACCTGGATGAGGATACAATTTTTGAATTGGCTGTTGAGGGCGGAGCTGATGACGTTACTTTTGACGATCAGGTGATAGAGATTCATGGTCCGGTGGACTCTTACAAAGAGATCAGCGACCGCTTGCGAGCAGCAGGCATCCAGACCGACGACGCCGAGTTGCGCTTGGTACCCAACCAGGAAGTTGAGCTCAATCCCGAAGACACCTTGCAAGTTATGAAAGTCATCGAAGCCTTGGAAGATCTGGACGATGTGCAAAACTTGTTTTCCAATTTACAAATATCTGACGAGGCGCTGGCAAAATTAGAGCCAGCCTGAGGCCTCATGCTGGTTATCGGCATTGACCCTGGAACCGCCACTACAGGTTATGGATTTGTGCTCCAGACCGAGAACGGAAACCTTCAAGCGGTGGATTACGGGGTTATTCTAACCCCACCTAAAATGCCAATGGCCGAGCGCCTTGCCCTACTCTATAAAAGCTTGAACGAAGTTTTGCAACTCCATCCTCCGGAAAGCGGGGCAGTGGAGAAATTGTTTTTCCAGAAGAATGTGCGCACGGCGATAAGCGTAGGCCAGGCCCGCGGAGTGGCCCTACTAGCTTTGGCCCAGGCAGGCTTGAAGGTAGGTGAATACGCCCCGACAGATATCAAACAAGCCGTGACCGGTTACGGTGCAGCAGACAAACGCCAGGTTCAAGAGATGGTACGAACTTTGTTAAATCTGGATGAAATTCCAAAGCCCGACGATGCAGCTGATGCGCTGGCAGTGGCTATCTGCCATGCACACAGCCTACACACCCATACACTCTTCAATACCGGAATAGAGAATTAGATTTTCTTAACGGTTTACATATGGATCAAACTGACCTTTTCATACGCTTTATCACTTCTATTGCAATAGGATTCTTGATCGGCTTACAGCGTGAATACGCGCATGGCGCAGAAGGCCGCGAAATCGTTGCCGGTGAACGCACCTTTGCATTATTGAGTTTATCCGGTTTTTTGGGTGCTATGCTATCAATCGAATTTAATTCGGCCTTAATTTTCCTCGCCGTGCTCCTGGTCGCGGGAGCTTTCGTCCTAGTGGGGCATATTGTGGTTGCCACCCGCAGCGATCACATTGGTATAACTACCGAGGTAGCCGTTTTAGTTGCCATTCTGATTGGAGCTTTGTGTTATCTGGGTCATCTCACGCTAGCGGTTGCTATCGGAATCTCCACCACAGTTTTGCTTTCTCTCAAGCTGGAGACTGACCGCTTAGTGCGAGCGCTGACTCGAGAGGATATGGTCGCGGCTCTGCAATTAGCGGTAATCAGCGCAATCATCTTACCAGTGCTCCCCAACCAAAGCTTTTGGCCAGAACCATTCGATGTGCTCAACCCCTTCAAAATTTGGTTGTTGGTGGTTTTCATTTCTGGTATTAGTTTTTTGGGTTATGTATTGATAAAGTTTGTGGGGCCAAAGCAAGGTATTGGACTGACAGGATTACTCGGTGGTATGGTTTCAAGCACCGCGGTCACTTTAAGTTTTTCTGAGCGCAGCCAGCATGACACAAAATTAGCCAAATCTTTTGCTCTGGGGATCTCCGTTGCCTGGACAGTTATGTTCTCACGTGTGTTGATCGAGGTGGGCATACTCAATCCGGCATTGCTTAAAGTTGTCTGGCTGCCGCTTAGCGCGGCAGGGCTGATCGGTCTGGCTTACGGTGTCTATTTGTTTTTCTCTCAACGTTCAGATGAAAGCGGCGAGATGGAGTTTTCCAACCCATTTGACCTGGGGGCTGCGGTCAAGTTCGGTTTGTTATACGGCGCAGTATTGTTGGTTTCACGCACCGCCCAGGTTAATTTTGGGGACACTGGTGTGTTCCTCTCCAGCATTGTCTCTGGTTTGGCCGACGTAGATGCAATCACCTTATCCATGTCCGAATTAAGTCTATCAGGAGGTTTGGAACTCGACACAGCCGCGCGGGCGATCGTACTAGCAACAATGTCTAATACCTTAGTGAAAGGCGGCATTGTGCTGGCCGCAGGAGCGCCAGCTTTACGCCGGGCGCTTCTACCGGGATTCCTACTGATATTAGCGACTGGGATTGGCATGGCATTCATTTTATAAATACATGATCTCATAAGGATATTTTGTGTTGGAGAATAAAAAATGATTGCGAGTATCAATGGCCGTATTGCAGAAATTGATGCGGATAGCATCGTTTTGGAGGTTGGAGGCATCGGTCTGCGCGTCTACGTACCCGCACCGCTGAGAGATGAACTTCAACCCGGCAAATCCGCGGCGCTGCACACTCATTTGATCGTACGCGAGAATGATCTGACCCTATACGGATTTGAAACCAAAGAAGAACGCGAATTTTTTAGTATGCTGTTGGGGGTAAACGGTGTCGGCCCCCGTTTGGCACTGGCGATTCTCTCTACACTTACCCCCAACGCCATCCGCCGAGCGGTATTTAACGAACAAGCAGAAATCTTCAGCAGTGTCTCTGGGGTAGGCAAGAAGACTGCACAGAAGATCGCTCTACATCTGGAAGACCGCTTACCCGCCTCTGATAGCTTGGAAGCGGTGGCGATAATGGATGACACCGACAGTGAGGTGCTTGCTGCCCTTACCGCCTTGGGCTACAGCATTATCGAAGCACAAGCCGCACTGCAGATTATCCCCGAGGATGCTCCAGATGGTGTTGAAGAACGTTTGCGCCTTGCCCTGCAATATTTCTCTAAGCCTTAATCCTTAAGATAATTTCCAGATTAATTTTCGCTGTTAGATGCCGATAATAATATCGGAGAATACATCACCAATGAATGGGCTCAACAATGCCAGAATTGCGGTGAGAATAACCGGCAGCAATAAGATAAATACTACCAAACACACGCACAAGACAACCAGCACTAAGATAATAATTCCTATTATCTTTAACGTCTTATTGGAATCAGCAGCCCCATCTTGTTCAACATCCATTGGTTCCACAAAATTATTATAATCTTCTGTCATTGAAATCTCCTCAGAAGTAAATCCCGTTTTTCACTACCTGCTTAATTATTATACCTCAATAAACGCTGCCAGGTGGTTCAATCCTCGAGTCCCTCTGCATAATAGTAATGGTATAACTTCTTAAAACTTGTTTGTGAATATAAATTCAAGGCAGGTGGATTATCCTCCATGACCCGCAAATACGCTTGGCTGGCAGAATTATTCAGCCCCCAGCTCGCCAAAGCGTACAGCACCGCGCTGGCAGCACCCTGTCTTCGAAAATCTGGTAAGGTCTGCATGCAAAAAACACCAACCCATTCACGTTCGATTACACCCAAACCAATTGCGGCAGCTTGTCCCCTAATCTTCAGAAAAGCAAATCCGGTCTTTGGACCAATGTTTTTGAACAGTTGGTGATGCGTAGATACACTGGGTTCATCGTAGTGTGTACATCGAGTGTAAAAGTCAAACCACTGCTTGGTAAGTTCTGAATCTATATCAATCTTGAAATCCATTTTGGATTGAGTGCGATCTATTACATTTTTCAGGGAAGTGGTCTGAACCGCGGTGTGCGCATCAAACGTGTATCCGCGCGCCTCTAGTATCTTCTTTAGGTCGGGCAGCTGGGCACATTTGGTAGCGTGTGCGAACTCCCCTGCGGGAATAGAAATCTTCCACAATGTCTAATTTGCGCTCGAGGGTTATTTTGCCCCCGTTGAGATTTGGCCACACAGAATTTAGGCGGCGGGAGACACTGGCCGCGTAACGCAGCCTCCAGCCATCCACCACCTGAACAACATCTGTGGGCCATGCATTAGCAGACAGTTCTTCAATTAAATATATTTGTGTCAATTGCAATCTAGGAAAATGAGTGGTTGGTCTGAGTCAGGGATTACTGTACAGAGGGCTTCAATCTGCAGCTTTGTTTCCAAATCAAAGGTCAGAGTATCCCATTCTTGCTCAGTGAGGAATACGTACGAAAAATCGCCCTCAATAACATTTTCGGAAATATCAGCTGGCATCGGTGAGTAAGTAAAATTCCTTTGAGATGATTTTTCTCCAAAATGCAAATCAAATAATGTATACATAGTGTTGATGTCGTCTGAAAAGAAACCTAATTCAGCTGGAATAGATGGCGACACATACATCAACATTTCTTCATCAAAAGATATAAATTCACCAAACTTATAGAAGGGATAGAACCTGCTTTGGACGACAGGATTATTAAAGGTGAGCTTTATTTGCCGATAGTTTTCCAATAAAGGTGTACTTACCAAAGCAACCAGGCAAACAAGCGGGATAATAACTGTTCGGAGTGTAAACTTTTCGACTAGGATAAGTATTCCTAGCAGCAGTGTAAAGAAAATCGGGTTGATAATAGTAGTCAGAAAGTCACCATAAACGATTCCCGCGGAATTGGCATAATTTAGAAGAGAGATACGTAAACCGAATAAGATGATCATCCCAATTACCAATGCTCCAAAAAACTTGGCTGCTTCTTTTTTATGAGATGCTGGGAAACTAAAGTCAATCGCGAGAGGAGCAAAAACACTGATGATTCCAAAGCCAGGAAGCATTAGTCGAGAAACACCTCCAAAAGGACCTATCAGCATACTCAATGTTAATAAAATAATTGCTATTAAAGGCAAGCCCCATAAAAACTTTAAAGCAGGGAGAAATTCACCTTGTTTCCGTTTTAATCCGCTGATCACATATAAGAAAAATGGAATCGGAAAGAAAGCCAATATTTCACTTTCATACCAGCTATTCGACTCTTGGAATATGCGGGTTGTTTCAGCCTCCATAGATCTGGAAAAATCCTGAGCCTGAAAAGGTTTAAGGCCAAATAAGAAATCTCCTAAGAGAACACCGTGAAGAAAACTGAAGAGGAACAATCCGGCCAAAAGGCCGAACACCACATTAAAGATATGCTTTTTGAAGACTGAAAAATTAAAACGTCCTAAATCATTAAAACCAAAACCAATCAGTAAGATTCCTGAAAACCAGGTTGTTTCCTTGGTTTTAAAAGCCAAAAAGAAAGCAAATCCTAGCGCGATAACAACCCAACGTTTTGTATGTTTGCAGCGCACAGAATACAAGTAAAGGGTAACGATCAGCATAACGATAAGAGTGGCAGTGTTATCTATCAATACGACACCAGCTTTCTCCCCAAGCATATGGTGAGATAAAAATATCGCTACTGCCAGGCCAGCATGGATAAAGTTACTGCGTCTGGTTAATAATCTTGTGTTCAAATAGATCAAAGCGCTAGTGGATGTAACAGTAAATGCCCAAAAATATCTCAAACCAACAAATGGATCTCGAAAGAGCTCAAGAAATATTTTTTGGAGGAACACATGCGTATAGCGGTTCTGCCAATGTGCATCTGGAATATTATTCAAACTTAAATTCATGTACCAGAGAACATCAGTGTGTGCCTCTTTGCCCTGAATAAAAGTTAGTGCAACCCCCAAACCTAAGAATCCGATTATTGCCAGTATTATTTCAATTCGAGGTATCCGCTTATTGTGCATTCTTCCTCCTAAGTATGATTCCAATTATACAATTATTTATTTTCAATCCAATTAGCAAAGTTAACAAAACTTTTCATGAATGAATTGTTTTCAAATAGGATTATATCCCACTCAAAATTTTATTGTAAATTGTTAACTTCTTTTTGGAATGTTCTCTGAAAAGAAAGACTTAAAGATATTTGATTTTAGCGGTAGACAAAGTATCGACGGTTAGATCTTAAGTCAAATATATCTGTGTCAACTACAATCCAGAAACACAAGCGGCTTATCCTCATCATGGAAGATTTCGCAAACTGAGGCAATTTGTGGAGTTGGATCCACGGATGGATCGAGATTCGTCCAATCTCCTTCGGTAAGGAAAATAAAGTCAAATTGTCCAGCAAGAATATGGTCCAATACATCCTCTGGAGCAGGTGAGTATGTGAAATTTCCAGCCGATGTTTTTTCTCCAAAATACAAATCAAATAATGTGTACAGTGTATTAATATCTTTTGAAAAGAATCCTAATTCGGCCGGAATATTTGGCGACACATACATAAGCATTTCTTCATCGAAAGATATATGTTCACCGAACTCATAGAAGGGATAGAACCTTGTTTGGACGACAAGTTCATTAGATGTGTCCTTTATTTGTTGATAGTTTTCCAATACCGGCGTACTAACCAAAGCAATCAGACAAACGAGTGGGATAATAACTGTTCTGGTTGTAAACTTTTCGGTTGTGATCAGCATTCCTAGCAACACTGTAAGGAATATCGGGTTGATTATACTTGCCTGAAAGTCAGCATAAGCGATTCCTGCGGAATTGGTAAAATTTCGGACCGTGATACGTAAACCGTATAAGAAAATCAACCCAATAACCAACGAACCCAAAAACTTGATGGTTTCTTTTTTAGGTAATGATGGGAAACTAAAATCAATCGCGAGAGGAGCAAAAACACTGATAAGTGCATAGCCAGGAAGCATGAGACGAGAAACACCTCCAAATGGGCCTGTCAGCATACTTCCTGTCAATAATATTATTGTCATTAGAGGTAAGCCCCAATATAACTTTATAGCAGGTAGAAACTTGCCTTGTTGTTTTAACCCACTTATCAAATACAGGATAAATGGAACCGGGAAAAATACCAAGATTAAACTATCATACCAGCTCTCCGATTCTTGGAATATGCGGGTTGGTTCAGTTTCAAATGGGCTAGGATATTCCTGTATCTGCGATGGGCTTAGACCGAATAAAAAGTCTCCTAATAGCACACCGTAAAGAAGACTGAAGAGAAACAATCCGGCTAATAGGCCATATACCACATAAATGATATTCTTTTTGAATAATGAAAAATTAAAACTGCCTGTATCATCAAACCCAATACCAATCAATAAGATTACCGAAAACCAGGTGGTTTCCTTAGTTTTAAAAGCCAAAAAGAAAGCAAATCCAAGCGCGATTACAACCCAACGTTTTGTATGATTGCAACGCACAGAATACAAGTATAAGGTAACAATCACCATGATGATAAGAGTGGCTGTATTATCTATCAGCACTATTCCCACTTTCTCCCCAAATAGATGGTGAGACAAATATATCGCTACTGCCAATCCGGCATGGATAAAATTGCTACGCTTTGTTATTAATCTCGTGTTGATGTAAATCAAAGCGCTTGAGATTGTTACAGAAAATATCCAAAAATATTTCAATCCTACAAATGGATCTTTAAAGAACTCAAGAAATATTTTTTGAAGGAAAATATGTGTATAGCGATTCTGCCAATGTGGATCTGGAATATTATTCAAACTCATATTCATATACCATAGCACATCGGTATGTGCTTCACGTACCTGAATGTAAGTAAGTTGGTACCCAAGGACCAAGAACCCAATGATAACAATGATTATTTCAAGTCGTGGTACCTTCCAGCTTTTCAATCTTCTTCCTCTTGCTCGTGCTGTGAAAATCCCCTAGTTTCCATCAAATTATAACGCGAATTAACCGTATTTGGGATTTGTTTTTACTACATGGGAACAATTGCTGTAGCGGCACGCCTCGGCCAATGCGGACATATCTGAAAAGTAACTAATTAGTTCGGATTGATGCACATTGGCAAGCCCGAACTCACGAATACCCGGGGTATCAACAACTGCGCCTCCTTTTTCCAACTTCAGCAGAGTCGCCTGGGAGGTTGTATGCCTACCCATGCCTTTATATTTTCTGGTGGAGCCAACATCCCCGGTACGCAAGTTTATATCCGGCTGGACGGCTGAAAGCAGCGTAGACTTGCCAACCCCGGATAAACCAGCCAGAACGGTCGTTCGCTCGTGGAGTTGGGTTTGCAATTCACTAATGCCTTTCTTGGTTTTAGCACTAGTAAAGATTATAGGCAGGTCTAGGGAATGGTACGGTTGCAAAGCATTCTGAAAATCTCCCTCATTCTCAACCAGATCAATCTTGTTGAGGCAGATTACCGCTTGTAGTTGGTTAACCTCAGCCGCGATCAAATAGCGATCTACCAGTTCTGGCCAAAAGTGGGGTTCCTGCCAAGATGCCACGATCAACACTTGATCGACGTTGGCAACTACGATCTGTTGGAGATGAGTATAAAATACATCTGGGCGTGTGAGCAAGCTCCGTCGTGGTAGCAATGTTTCAACTACTGCATCTTCAACATTCACAAGCACTTCATCGCCTACAACTACTATGTTTGTATAGCCGGTTTCGTGAGCTTTGAGAGCTCCGCGCAGGCTGCAAACCAGGATTTCGTTACCAATTGAAACCTTACAATTCCCGCTGCCAACTTCAGTAACCAACCCTTGCCCTTCCCTGGACGATGGTGTGGAGATAATTTCATGCTTATTGCCTTGCATAAGATTAAGTGAAGTAAGTTTTTCTACTTCTCGGCGGCGTTCTTTTTCGCCCCGCGGCATTATGCGCTCATCAGGAACCAAATCAGCATCTAGCCAATCTTTGCGCCGTACGCGCTTAGATTTGTAGCTTTTTTTGGTTAGCTAGCGGGCTTTTGTCGTCAACTTGTGGCGCTCTTGCTTGGCCATATTCTTTCTCACTTCGGAGATTCGTTTTTGGCGGTTACTCATTGCAGCCCTCCTTCATGGCAAATATTAAGTAGGTTTTCTTGAAAACCGCTGTTGAGCGGTTGGTTTTTATTTAGCTTAAACACCAGAATTATCCTTTCTTTTTTGGATTGGTAAATTTTTACGAACATTATTAAATTGATCCGAGGATGGATCATTACATTAAGATTAGAATTTTCAAACACAATCATCTTCACTTCCATGAAATAATAATAAAACCGCGGCGAATGGTTTCACCGCGGTTTTTAAGCAACATAGATATTGAATAGACCCCGGTGTTGAAGCGCGCCGTGGTCAGGAATTTAGGGAGAATCAAAACGGCCACGGACGTATGCCCATGGCCGTTGAAGATCATAAAAAGATCGGTTTAGATCAAAGCAGAGACGAGAGGCGCACGCCAGAATTCACATGAGAAAGCATTTACAATCACTTGAGCTAACATAGAACGCCTCCTTTTGATTTTATCTAATGGTTTATTCAACTCAGGGGGTTTATCACAGAATCCGGAGAGGCTCAAGGCAGCTTTGAATATATCACAATCACTCAGATTTGCCACGCACTTAAGAAAATAATCAGGAATTATTAGAATAGATTAGCTTCCCCATTATATAGACAGGGCGATCTATGGCTGCTCCTCAGCAATCTCGTCCAGGTCGACGAATATTGCCGGGGCTTCTTGGCCGAGTAAATCTAGAGTTGCCTCTAGCACCCGCCTTTGTTGAGCATGGTCGTGTGGTTCACCCAAAGTACTGCCGCGTTTGAGTTGTGTTGTTGTTGCCCGCGAAGGCGCAGTGCGTTTGGCCAAGGCAGCATGCCAGCTGGTCAGTGTTGAGGGAATTTCGTTGACCTCTAATGCTCGGGATATCAGTCCGACGGACTGGATGCACAGCGGTCAGGCAGGGACCAGAAGAACTGCATTGACCTGATCTCTAAGAGCGACTTCAAGGATGGCCGGTATCAGTTCTTTTACCACCCGTATAACGTTGGGTTGGTAACCGCTGAAGCTGACCACGTCTGGTGCCATTTCGCCAATTATGCCCTCGGAAACCATGTCTCCTAGATGGCGCAGGGGCAGCAGCACTTGGGGGTCTGCATCTACGTACTGGTGGTCATAGTGATCGTGAGCATATGAGAGCGCTTCAAACGGAGTATCAGAAGGGAACAGCCGAATTGAATAGTCTCCAAATGGATTTGAGGCTTTAAAAGGTTTTTGGCTGTCATGTAAATATCCGCCAGCTGTAGAGATGAGCATTAAACGGGATTTGGAGAGATCAACTTTTTTTCCGGCGGGAGCATTACTGTTTTTAGGGCTAATATATTGTCTCCAATCAAATTTTCCCGTTTTTTTGATCTTCGCCAGCCAGCCCTCCTGAAAGCTCTTCACCCACTCTTTGGGGTTCTCAATTATCTCCATCTCTGTAGTCGGTCTTTTCCTGGGAGTTTTTGTGCGATTCTCTGGTTTTCTAGCTATCATTATCATTATACCTTCAACCTTGGAGCTTGATTTAGACTTTCTATTGCGGATTAAAACACAAAATCAATTATAGGATAAAATTCGTGAAACTAACCTTGCGGTTTTGAAGGGTTATAATTTTGGTGTATACTTTGCGGTTGGTGATGCTGATGCAAGAATCCACCCATATAGAAACTCTTTGGTAAAAACTATCATACCCGTGACAGATCGGAACCCAGATTTATCAGCTTTGCGAGGCGAGCCTTCCCATGTTTGGCGCGCTGGCCAACAGCGCCGCCTGGAAATGGTGCTAAAGACTGCTGGGGAGCGCATTCGCGGTGAGATTCTCGAAAATGGTTGTGGTGTAGGTATGTATGTCGAACATCTGAAGCCTTACGGTGGGCGCGTCTTTGGCTTGGATTTCGAACTCAGCAGAGTGAAGGATGCGGCAACCCGCTCTGATCTGGTATTTTGCGCTGCAGGGGAAGAACTTCCCTTCCCAGACGACAGCTTTGACCTGGTACTTAGCCATGAAGTGATTGAGCATGTTAATGATGATCAGGCCGCAATTATGGAAATTATACGTACACTACGTCCTGGAGGCAGGCTGGCTTTGTTCTGTCCCAACCGCGGTTATCCCTTCGAGACGCACGGCATATATTTTCGCGGCCGCTACCGTTTCGGTAATATCCCTCTAGTAAACTACCTGCCGCGCTCCCTGCGAGACCGCCTGGCCCCCCACGTGTGTGTGTATTCCCGCCAAGACCTGGAAAAATTATTCGAGGGCTTGCCTGTTATTTTTGTGACCCGCACGGTGATCTTCGGCGCTTATGACAACATCATTGCCCGTTGGCCGCGCGCCGGAAAGGCTTTGCGCAGCCTGCTGCAATTTCTGGAAGGTACGCCCCTGCGTATCTTTGGCTTATCCCACTTTTGGGTTGTGGAGAAGGTTTAGATCACTGCCTCAAACCCGATACTGAATGACGAGCTCATTTCCATCCCCATAAGCTTGACCCTCATAACCTCCCCATTGATTAACGATCTCGAACCCGTGGCTGGAAATTAAATTAACAAATTGATCAGGATAGTAACATCGCATAACAATGTCCATGGCGGATTCATCAACCTTTTGCTCATCGAGGAAGTGCGTGTAGATCAAACGGGGGTAGCTTATCAATTTATCCTGCTCCCAGAAAACATCTTTATGGAAAGATGTTTCATGGACTAGCTTCCCGCCATTAAAAGGTATTTCCCAATTAAATTCCTTTTGGGTCTTTGCGCGTCTTTCCACGATCTCCTCAGGTGGTCCATTGGGGTTGAATGCATTAATGATCGCCGTTCCTTTGGGTGCGAGATGGCGGCGAACGGTTTCAAAATAACCTGTCACCTGTTCTTTTGTTTCCAGGTTCTGGAAAACTCGGAAAGGTGAAATAACCAGATCAAACAGCTGGTCAAGGATCAGGTTTGTGATGTCGCCAAGTTGAACTTGTGCTTTTTCCTTTGGGATACCCGCCTGCATTATCTTTTCCCGGCATAACGCTAACATTCCTTCAGAGAGATCTACCCCATAGATGTAAGCACATTGAGGGGCGAGAGGAACTAGAACGCGCCCCGTTCCGCAGCCAAGCTCCAGGATATGTGCATCCGGGGAGGGAATCTGGTCAAGATAGAAAGGGATATCATCGAAGGGGATGTCCTGTGAGTCATAATAACGGGCAGCTTTTTCACGGGTGTCCATAAAGATTTATATTCTATGCTATGAGGGGTGAGGTATGCAGGGCCTTCGCTGTTTATTGTGAAATGAGTTAGCTATCTATTAATAGAGCCTGCACCACGATGCGTTGGTCATCAATCAAGTAGGGATAGCATGAGATCAGCGTTAATGAAGGGTTGGTGGTCTGCTCCATTACTTGAACGAAGGTGGGTTCAACCACCAGTGTGCCCGTGATTACGTAAGTGTAGGCGCGCAGGTTGGTAAACACTACCACCTCGTCTCCTGGGGCAAGCTGGTCAAGGAATCGGAAAAACTGGCCGAAAATATCATTGTGGGCTGAAAGGATCAGGTTGCCATCCTGTCCGGGGTTAATGCCATTGACGTATTGCCCTACGCCTCTCTTTAGCTGCTCCCAACTGACACCCTGCACAATCTGCACATCTACGTCAATATTGTTTATCTGGATGCGAGTAGCCTGTTCGGGGCTGGGAGTGGGCAGATCAATTTCGGGGAGAGATTGCACAAGGGGGCGCAAATGTTCAGGTATCTCAGCGTCGTTAGGTCGCGCCCCGCCTGGTGAGTTCGGGGAGGTATGCCCGGATGGCAGCACAACGACCCTCACGAGGGGTGTTGGCGTTAGAGTGGGAAGCTCCAGGGCCGAAGCAACTTCAGAATTGAGTGTCTGCAACAAGCTAGCCCCATTGAACATGATAAATACCAGCCCGCCAATAGCTAAAACCTCTACTGCCAGTAACAAGCGATCAAAAAAGCGTTTGCGTCGGGCCGTCTTTTTGGCTGCGGCGCTCTCTTCAAATGGCTCTCCAATAATTTTACTGCGCATATCTTCAAGCGCGGAACTTCCAGTATTTGGGGCCAACTCGACAACCCGTCCGCTGCTGCGGAATTCATCCAGGCGCTTTTTATGGGCTGCACGGCGTTTTTCGATTAACAGACGGCGCAGTTCTGCCTCAGAGATATCTTCAGGTCGGATTTTCCTTGCCATGCAGCGATTATACCTTTTTTTGTGCTAGTGTTTTGTTAATCAAATCGTGCAATGTGGATGCCAGCTTAATGCGGTCGAAATGTTTCTCTACATAATACCGCCCAGCCAGACCCATCTCGCGAGCCATATCCGGCTGCGCGGCAAGTTGACGAATGGCTTGTGTCAAAGCTTCAGGTTCGCCAGGCTGCACGAAAATACCCGCTTCGGCCCCTTCAACCACCTCACGCACCACACCGTCAATCGCCAGTAAAACAGGCCGCCCGGCAGCCATATAATCAAAAACTTTGTTAGGGTAAACAGTGGCATATAGGGAGATAGGTTTTAGTATCGCTATGCAGGCATCCGCAGCAGCAAGGGCTTGGGGCATGTCTGTCTTAGGTACCGGCGGTATGAAGTGGACATTATCTAATCCCATTGCCCGCGCCTGGGCTATCAAGTCGGGCTTATCTTTGCCAGAACCGAGCAGCACAATGGCAATATCAGGGTTATCGCGTAACTTCCCGGCCGCTTGCAGGACCGCGCCCAGGTCATTAGAGAGACCGTGGGCGCCAGCGTAAAGACAGATGAATTTTCCCTCCAGGCTGTGTTCCTTGCGAAAGGCAGCCCCGTCAGACTGTGGGTCGAACATTGCGGTATCCGCCCCATTAGGGATCAAGGCAACCTGGCGTGCGCCGCGCTGCTCAACATGCTCAATGTAACCTGGGGAATTGACCATCACCTGGTCGGCCCGGCGGTAGAGGAATTTCTCCAACCATTCGGAAGCACGGATCAGTAGCCGGTTCTGTAGCACACCTACCGCTACAGCAAAAGCAGGCCACAAGTCGCGCACCTCAAACAAGAACGCGGCGCGCTTGAACCGCGCCAACGCCCAGGCAGTTATTCCTTGGAATATTGGTGGGGAGGTACCCCAAACCAAATCGACATCTTTTACGGACAAGCCAATAAAGAAAGATGAGAGCATAAAACTGAGGAAATTAAAGATGCGGTGCACAAAACTACGGTGTAAACCTCTGTTTGTATAAACGCGCAGGATGGTCACACCCTCATTCTCGTCTTGTTGCTCAGCAACATTGGTCCCAGTACTCTGCACATCACCCGTTAAATAACTGACCTGGCTGGTAATAACGGTGACACGGTGTCCCTGAGCAGTTAAATATAGGGCCAGTTCGTGATGGCGGGTGCCTCCAGGTTCGTTGAGGGCTGCGAAAGCTTGGTGGATTAATAAGATATGCATTTTTTTGATTACATCCAATTTCCCCTGGTGCCTGTTACTTAGGGAATTCCCATTCGCTTTTGATTTGGATAGGTAATTTATCCTTAAATTCTACCGCAAAAGATAACCTGGGGACCTTATGCGCGTATGTGGGAGCGGCCCAGCCTTGCACTGGAGATGCAGAACCTCCTCCGAAGAGCAGTTCCCCGGCGCGAATCACTTGTAGATTACTAACTTCAGGGTTGCCAATATCTACATGCAAATAAACCCAGCCAAAAGGAGATTTTATCTGCAGAGTAGTCCCGCGCAGTTCCCACGGCCAATCGGGCAGCAACCAGTGAAGACGGGCGTATATTGAACCGTGTCCCTGTCCCAAGAGGTCATCAGTTATTAACCAGGTTTCCTCTGTTTTGTGTTCGACAGTTCGTTTGTGAGTGACGCCCAGGCGGCGATAGCCGTCATGCTGGGCAATCAAGCGGGTGAGGGCACCGTTCATCTCCCTGCGCGCTTCAATTACTTTCGCCTGGGCCCAATCCAGCCATAGGAAATTTCCCGCGCGTGTCATCTGATCGCGCCTTTCTACCATAATCGTATTGTGAACCTCTGTGGATGACAGCGCGTTATTCCAAGGCGGGGCTTCGTTATAAAGATATGTGCCTGGGTCTTGGGCTACATTCAAACCGCGCCACCAGAGGTCAAAGTGCAGCTGGTCTGCGTGGCCGGGCCGGTCACTGAATTTGGCCGCTCTGATATAAGCCCATGATTTTCCACCTGGATTACGCATCACAAGAGGTGTGGAGAGCTTCCCGGTTTGTCTCTCACTCTCTGGCAAGGCCAGAGGAAAATCCGATGGGGTCAATCCGAACCACAGAGACATCTCATCCCACGAGCCTGGCCCAAAAGGTCTGACCTCAAGAAAAGCCATGTTGACGGCTTGAAGCACAGGCAAGTAATCGTTAAATGTGTGCACGGATAAAGGAAGGATGTAAGCGCCATCGTTTGGACCCAGGTTAGGAACCCTGCCGGTTTGCTCATCTAGTAAGGCCTGCAGCCAGCGAGTGGCGAGTCCCAGTTTCAGGCGTGTTTTTAAAGGAATCTCCTGACCTTGGTTTCTAGCCAGCATAACAACCCACAATGCTGTTTGCAGCATCAAGCGCAAGTAATTGGAACTATTCTGCACGTACGCACCGTCTGATGCAATTTGATTTTGTATCCCCTGGTTGAACCAGTTCCAACCCAATTCCCGCCACTGCTGGGCTTCCGGGTGATCTGGCAGAACTACGCCAGCCGTATATAATCCGGCTGCTTCGGTCAGTAAATGATTGTTATTTTGGGCGCGAGAATACTCCAGAGTTGGCGGGATACGTTCAGCGTGAACTGCTAAAGCTCGACCAAGAAGCGCGGTACGTCCTGGATTACTGCTATCAGCTTTTTGGAATATACTGAATGCAAAGCTCATAGAGACCAACCGCAGCGCAACCTCCTGGGCGGAGATCCAATGAGGGCCAAGATTTGGCGGGTTTGCCTCCAGAAAACGTTCGAGATAGTACCAGAAAGCTTGAGCGTATTTTTCCTCCCCGGATAAGTGATAAGCACGAGCCAGAGTAATTGCCCAAGTAAAGCGCCCAGGCTCCCAGGTCCATTTTATGTCTTGTCCAGCGATCTTTTCAGCCTTATATTCTGTCCAATGTTTCAGGGGTTCAGGGGCGGTTAAACGCAGCGTTCTCGGCATGCCCCCGAATAAGCGCACCTTTCCATCCAGGATCTCGTCTGCTTCTCCAAATAAGGTGTTTGCCTTTTGCCCCAAAACAGCGATCAGAGCTTCCTTCTTAGGAAATTCAATACTTGTTATTACGGGGGTGAAACCCTTACCAGAAGCGTTTATCTGTTTTCCAACCGGTAAACTTCTTTCTAATATCCCACTGCGTAATCTCAAGTTATGGTATGCGAACAGAAGCAACGGCTGGAGGCCAAGTTCCCGCAATGCTTTTAGTGCCATCTGAATACGCCAGAGAAAGTTCATGCCTAATCTATCATCCTGTGCCATATTACCACCCCATATACCCTCCGTCAACTTGCTACTTGAACCTTGCTAAACTTGTGCTACAATTTGGGCGTGTTAAAGCAGATAAGCAGGATATCAGGCCTTCTGCTGGTTAGCCTGATTTTTCCGCTACTGGCAAGTGCCCAGAGTGCTCCCCATGCCACCCTGAGCGTCCCAGACATTGATCGATTTCCCCTCATCACCGCCTACCTGGACGCACGAGATGCACAGGAAGGTTTTCTTTCTGGATTACAAGCGGGGGATATTACAATTATTGAAAACGACCTTGAATTGCCAGCTCTTGAGTTAGCCGAATTGCAGACTGGAGTTCAATTTGTAGTTGCAATCAATCCAGCAACCTCATTTGCAATACCTGATGAACAATTAATCAAGCGCTATGATTACCTTGCTCAGAACCTGGAAGTCTGGGCAAGTGTGATGGACGCATCGAGCAATGACGATCTGAGTCTGGTCACCCCGGCAGAAAAATTAATTAATCATGAGTCTGACTACTCCGCATGGCTGGTAGATTTTGGGGCTTATGAACCGGACTATGATACCGCCGTTCCCACCCTTGAATCTCTGGGTACAGCCATTGACTACTTAGCCGCAGAAACTACACCGCGCCCAGGCATGAACAGGGCGGTCCTTTGGCTCACATCTACGCTCAATCCAGTTCACAGTAACGCCTTGCAAAGCTATATTGAGCAAGCCAAGCTTGCCCAGGTGCGAATATTTGTCTGGATGATAGATTCTCAAAGGCTTTTTGATTCATTAGAAGCAGATGAATTGCGCGCTGTAGCTGCACAAACGGGGGGGCAGTTCTTTGCTTTCTCGGGTATCGAACCACTTCCTGATCTCCAAGCCAACCTGGATTCCATCCGCCAAATATATCAACTATCATATCATTCTGCTGTTACCGTTGCAGGCGCTTATAATTTTTCCGTTATTCTGCAAAAAGATGATTGGCAAGCGGTCAGCGGATCTCAATCTTTTGAAGTTCAACTCCAAGCCCCTAATCCAATATTTGTTTCTGGTTCTCCTCCTAGCCAAATCCTGCGCGCTCAGCCTGAAGACGCTGAAGCCGGGGATGAGTTGCTGCCCAGCGAACAACTAATTGAGATATGGATCGAGTTCCCTGATAGCATTGACCGTGAGATTGTGCGTACTACCCTTTACGCCAATGGTGAAATGGTTTCTGAAAACACCAGCTCGCCATTTGACCAATTCACCTGGGACCTGACCGGCTACAATGTCAGCGAGCGTGTCATATTGGTGGTCGAGGCTGAAGATGAAATGGGTTTCAGCAACACAAGTATAGGACAACCAGTTCAGATAACCATCCAGCGCGCTCCTGGGGGTATCTCAGCTGTTTTCACTCGTTACGGGTCGATATTGGGGATAGGGCTTGTAACTATTGCTGGATTGGTTCTGCTTCTCGTGCTGCTTTTAGCTGGACGGATCCAACCGCGGCCAATGGCTGCAAGACGCAGAGCAAAAGCCTCTTACGAAGACCCGGTCACCCAACCTGTTAAAGATATGGAGCAGTCCATACCCCAACCTACCCGGCTGGCACAATTTGCTAGCCGTTTTTCCGCTCCCAGGCTGCAATGGCCACAACTCCGCCCTTTACCAAAGCCCCTAGCCTACCTGGTTCCCATCTCCGATTCAGGCGAACCTCAGACATCCGGCACATTCCAGATAACTTCCTCAGAGTTGACATTTGGAGCAGCCCTGGACCAAGTAAACATTCCTATCGATGACCCTGCCGTAGAAGATATCCACGCCCGTCTGTGGCAGGACGAGAAAGGAATTTTCCACCTGGCCGATCAAGGATCTGTTGCTGGAACCTGGATTAACTACGCGCCGGTCTCAAATGGAGGCAGCCAGGTCGAGCAAGGAGATTTAATCCACATCGGCCGTGCTGGTTTCCGTTTCACACTCAATAAACCCGGCCAACCTAGGATGCCAGAAAATGTCAGGGAAGAAATCGATAAATGATCAAAGCTGAGCGCTCTCACCTGCTCGTTTCTGCCGGAACCCACCCGGGTATGCGGGGTAAAAATAACGAAGACCAATATTCGGTTGCGGCTTTCCAACTAAATGAGAAAAATGACGCCCCTGTAGTCTTTGCAATCCTTGCAGACGGCATCGGGGGTCACATGGCTGGTGAAGTTGCTGCTGAGATCGCGGTCAATGTGATCAGTGAAGCGGTAGCCGAAAGCGATGGGAGTAAGCCGCTTGAGGTGATGGAAAGCTCCATAATGGAAGCCAGCCGTGCAATCTTTGCACAATCTAATTCAACCTCAGAAAAAAAAGGGATGGGGACAACATGCGTTTGCGTCTGGGTTATTGGTGAGCGTTTATTTACAGCCTCCGTGGGCGATTCACGTATTTACCTGCTGAGGAAAAATAAAATTAGCCAACTAAATATCGACCACACCTGGGTTCAAGAAGGCGTGGATGCAGGAGCATTAACACTCGAACAAGCCCGCGACCACCCAAACGCGAATATTATCCGGCGTTACTTGGGATCCAGTAAGTCATTCGA
This sequence comes from Chloroflexota bacterium, assembly GCA_019456165.1. GTDB lineage: Bacteria > Chloroflexota > Anaerolineae > Anaerolineales > UBA11579 > VRUJ01. Next base: position 21,782 of record VRUJ01000008.1, on the reverse strand, counting down.
GGTTGATTTTCGGCTGCGTACCCATCCAGAAGAGAAAGATGCAAATGCGGTGAAAAACCAGGGCACACGCTTACAGACAGGCGACCGTTTGCTTCTGTGCTCAGATGGCTTATCCGATATGATCGAAGACGCAGACATTTTAAAGTTGTTCAAATCCCCAAAATTAGATGATGCTGTGCCGGCTTTGATCGACCTTGCAAACGAGAACGGTGGCAAAGACAATATCACGCTCATAACGTTAGAGGTTCCAGATTCGAAAGGGGACAGTGTTTGGCAAAGAAAAACAAAGTCAAACTGGCTATATGTTGGCATCGGGGGAGCCTTATTGTTAGGATTAGCGCTTATGGCGTATTTTGGTTGGAACTTTCTGCAAGGTTCGCCAACTCTCACCCCTACAGCAACCGATTTTCCCAACCCCTCGCCATCCGTTCCTGTTGGAACAGAGTTAGAATTTGATTTTCAACCTATTACAACCGAATTTCCCCAAGCAACTTCTACTGCTTTGCCTCTCGGATCACCCTCCGCGACCTACACCGCCTGGCCAACCGATACGCCCAGCGCGCCTGACTCTACGTCAACCGAAACCCCCTAAAAAAGACCTTTTACCAAACAATCCCTCAGCCGAACGTGAGTGATATTAATGCTGGTGATAGGTTGGTATTCGAAGATCAAACCCGAAGGGTTTTGAAAACCCTTTCTGGTTTAGGCACCAACATATTTACCAGTCCCACCCTACAAAACCTAGGCTAACCACAGCGGGATAATGTAAAATACTACTGTGCGAATTATTTTGACTCACGAACAGGCCGATTTTGACGCTCTGGCCTCCTTATTAGGCGCCCACCTCATTGATGAGGCTGCGCTGCCAGTATTACCGCGCCGATTAAACCGCAATGTGAGAGCGTTTGTCACTCTCTATGGGCTAGAATTACCCTTTATTGACCCACGCGATCTTCCCAAAGAAAAAGTAGAGACCACCACTCTAGTGGACACACAATCGCTCATCAGCGTCAAAGGCATGGGAGCGCATACAAGCATTTTTGTAGTGGACCACCACCACCCGCGTCCTGATGTGCCAGAGAAGTGGTCGGTTACAACTGAGGAAATCGGAGCAACTACCACACTGTTTGTTGAAGCTCTGCAGGAACGCAACGAAAGCTTGAGCATGCCGCAAGCTACCCTGCTGCTTTTGGGCATTTATGAGGATACCGGTTCACTAACATACAAACGCACTTCTCCACGCGATGTACGCGCCGCAGCTCACCTGCTTGAACAAGGCGCCAGCTTGCAAATCGCTGTTGATTTCCTCAACCACCCTCTCTCTGAGCAGCAGCAAAAACTCTATGAAGAATTACGCAGCGCAGCACAGACGCATTCCATTTTCGGGCACAGCGTAGTTGTCGCCTCAGGTGACGCCAGCAAAGTAGAAGAAGAATTGTCTGCCATTGTACATAAATTGCATGACCTGATGGACCCAGACGCGATAATCGCCTTATTTACTACACGCACAGGCATCCAGATGATCGGTCGCTCCACCACAGACTACATTAACGTAGCGGAGATCACCGAGTATTTTGGAGGTGGAGGGCATAACCGCGCCGCTGCAGCCCTGATAACCGGACGAGAATTAAAGGATGTCCAGAATAATCTTATGGATACCCTTCAAAAATTCGTGCAACCTTCAATAACAGTAGCCCAAATCATGTCAAGCGATCCACAACTGCTATCTCCCAACACGCCCGTAAAGGAAGCTGCGGACCTCATGCAGCGCTATGGCTATGAAGGCTACCCTGTAGTGGAAAAAGGCAAGGTTGTCGGTCTGCTTACCCGCCGGGCGGTAGACCGCGCCGTTGCTCACAAGCTCAAAGTAACCGCCTCTGAGTTAATGGATGCAGGCGAAGTCACCATTGCGCCAGATGAATCAATTGAAACCCTTCAACGGCGAATGACCGATACAGGTTGGGGCCAAATACCAGTTATTTCCCCAAATAAGAATAAAGTTGTCGGTATCGTGACGCGCACAGATTTACTCAAAACTCTTACATCTGAAACCACAAGTACAAGCCCGCAGAATATAAGCAATCGTTTAGAAAAAGCCTTACCAGCTGCACGTTTGGCGCTTCTCAAGATGGTAGCCCAAGCCGCTAACTCCCAACAAACTGCTTTATACATCGTGGGTGGCTTCGTGCGTGATCTGTTGATGGAACGTCCCAGCCTGGATTACGACCTGGTTGTGGAGGGAGATGCTATCGCCCTTGCAAATGTCCTAGTTGAGACCTACGGTGGGCGACTGACCACCCACCGGCGATTTGGGACAGCCAAATGGCAGATCTCCGCTGTTCGAGAAACCCTGGCTAAACAATTAGGTAATCAGGTGGACACCAACGATATCCAAGACCTGCCGGAGACGCTTGATTTAATTTCGGCACGGCGCGAGTTTTACACTCACCCCACAGCCTTGCCCACAGTAGAGCGTGGCAGCATTAAGCTCGACTTGCATCGCCGTGATTTCACTATTAACACATTAGCCTTGCGTCTTGACGGAAGTCATTACGGAGAATTACAAAATTATTGGGGAGGGCTTAACGACCTGAATAACGGTATTGTCCGAGTCTTGCATTCTTTATCTTTCGTGGATGACCCCACACGCATCCTAAGAGCCGTGCGTTTTGAACAGCGCTTTGGGTTCAAAATTGGGCGGCGCACTTTTGAACTGCTGATGGCCGCTCTTTCACTTCTGGACCGTGTATCAGGGGACCGCATACGTCACGAACTAGACGCCATTTGGGAAGAGGTAAACAGCCAACAAATCATCACACGCTTATCCGAAATGGGAGTTCTAACCGCTATTCACCCAGACCTGGTCTGGGATAAGGACCTGGCATCTCAGATTGAGAATTTACCCAGAGATACTCCTCAACCAGAATGGGGTCTGGAAGGTAATTTGGATGGCAATAAATTATGGCCGGGGTTAGCCTACACGGTATGGATCATGCGTTTACCGCGAGATAAGGTTAGCAGCATTTCCAAACGACTGAGGCTGCCTGGTAATCTCCAGAACGTTATCCTTGAGACCTCAGCCCTCGCCGCAGAAATTAACAGGCTTGAAAGCGCCGCGCCCAGCGAAATTGACATGCGACTACTCAATGTGCCACCGTTAGCTTTATATGTTGTCTATCTAACAACTCCGAAGGAAAAAATTCGCCAGATCTTGTACACCTATGTAACTGAGTGGAGCAAATTTCGGGTATCAACCAGCGGGCATGACCTGCGCGAGCATGGTTTGCCGCCAGGTCCAGAATACCAACGCATCCTGAAAGCTTTACGGGCGGCTTGGCTGGATGGAGAGGTCAAAACGAAAGACGAAGAAATCGCTATGCTGGAAATGCTGCTCAATGAGTGAAGCTGTTAAGTCGATAAACCCCGTCCCTTATCACGCATCAAACTGGCTATCAAAAGTTATTGTACGGCCTATCCAAAGGAAAGACCTGCTTGCCCTGGAGTGGGACGGTGAATATAACCACTTTCGGCGTGTATATCTCGAAGTTTTCCGCAGGATGCGCTCGGGCCTCGCCATAATGTGGGCAGCCGACCTCCCTGAAGAAGGAATTATCGGACAAGTATTCGTGCAATACAGCAGCAGTAGGCAAGAATTGGCTGATGGGCAAAACAGAGCTTACGTGCACTCTTTTCGCGTCAAACGCCCTTACCGCGGGGCTGGTTTGGGCAGCAAACTGATGAATGTAGCAGAAACAGGCTTGATCCAACGCGGTTACAAATACGTAACACTCAACGTCAGCCACACAAACCCAGGCGCGCGGCACTTATATTCCCGTCTTGGGTATCGCGTTGTGGGCCCAGATCCAGGAATCTGGTCTTACCATGATGATCGCGGCGTTTTGCAGCAGGTAAACGACCCCGGCTGGCGAATGCAGAAACGCTTATAATGAAAACCCATTTGTTCACATAACGTTTCGTGGGTAAACGAAAAATTTTTCACATTTCAACTTCACTTCCTAACAATACAGGATAATCCTTGCATCTGTAATAATTCCATGATAGAATTTAAAATTAGTAACGGGCAATATTGTGACTTCGACGGAAAGTGGGCAACCCCCACTTTTCTGCATATCTATGAATAATTCACAAATTTGCTCGATTAATCCGCAATTCAAATCGAAAAAGAAGGGATTATGAAAGAAGAACTTGTACTGGCCTTCAACGAAGTATTAGACGACAGACAGCTTCCCAAGGAAGTAATCGTAGAAGCCCTGGAGGCCGCACTAATTTCCGCATACCGGAAAACAGTTAACGCCTCAACCGCGCAGGAGGTACGCGCAAATCTCGATCTTGAAACAGGCAAGATCACCATCTATGCAGAGAAAGAGGTTGTGGAATCTATCCATGATTCTCGCACGGAGGTACTGCTGGAAGAGGCTCGAAATGTCGAGCCAGATGCAGAATTAGGTCACGTTGTTGTAGTGGAAACAACCCCTGAAAATTTCGGGCGCGTGGCTGCACAAACAGCGCGCCAGGTGATCCAGCAACGTATCCGAGAAGCAGAACGCGAAGCTCAGTACAAATTCTTCCACAATCAAGTTGGCGAGATCGTTAACGGAATAGTACAAGCGGCAAACCCACATGCTATCACTTTGGGCTTAGATCGGAAAGCCGAAGGGTTTATGCCCCGCAACCACCAAATTCGTGGCGAACGTTTCCGGGTACATGACCGCGTCCGCGCTCTGTTGCAAGAAGTTAAGCTGACGCCGCGCGGCCCACAGATCACACTTTCTCGTGCCCACCGAAATTTCCTGCGCCGCTTACTGGAAGACGAAGTGCCTGAGATCTACCACGGATTGGTAGAAATTCGCTCAATCGCACGCGAGCCAGGTTACCGCTCAAAAGTTGCTGTATCTGCCCTACAACCCGGCATTGATCCCGTCGGGGCCTGCGTCGGCATCCGGGGGGTGCGTATTCAGGCAATCGTTAGGGAATTAAATGATGAAAAGATTGATGTGATTGAGTGGAATCCTGATCCGGCCGCCTATATTGCCAAGGCCCTTAGCCCCGCACGGGTTACTGGAGTCTTCCTAAATGAATCTATTGAAGGCACAAAAACAGCCACTGTCGTTGTACCAGAAGACCAATTAAGCCTTGCCATCGGGCGCGATGGGCAAAATGCCCGTTTGGCAGCTAAGCTGACTTCTTGGCGTATAGATATTAAAAGCTTGCCAGAAGCTGCCTCGGAAGCCTTGTTAAAACTAGAAAACCATCCCGATTATGCTGGTGAAAAAGAAGCTCTCGCTGAGATTATACCTGCAGTGGAGATTTCCCTAACTAAGAAAGCTGAACGCCGGCCGATCACACCCGAGGAATACCAAATGCTCGGCAAATTCGTCAACGAAGTTGAACGTGGCGCATCAGAAAGGCGCCAGCTTGTAGTAGAAACAGAAAAAGCGCGTATCGCTGAAGCCCATGAATCCATCCCAGAAACAGCCTTCGACATCATACTCGACGACCTCGGATTGACGCCAAGTCTCAACCTTAAACTAACCGGAGTCGGATACTCAACCATTGGAGATCTGATGCTTGAGTTGAACCTTGACCCTGATAAAATCTTGGCTTTAAATGGCATAGGCCCAAAAACCTTGGAAATAATTGATCAAGCCCTGGCTGAATTCGACTTCCCTGAAGTAGAAGTTGAGGAAGAGCAAGAAGCAGAGGCCGATGTTGAAGCTGAAGGTGAACCGGTTGAGCAACCCAGTGAGGGTGAAGAAGCTGTTGATGGTGAAATCACCGAGGTTGCAGCTGAATTAGAAACTCCAGACCAAGCCAAACCGGAAGAAACCGAAGCTGAAGAGACAGCTTCAATAGATGAGGTCTTTGCCCAGTCGATCGAAGAATTGACCGATAGTACAGCCATAGATACACAGGTTGAAGATGCCAAGCAGAAAGATGTCAAGAAAAAGAAGAAGAAAAAATATCGCGAAATCGAATACGATCCCGACCGCGACGTAACGATTGTTACACACAAGAGAAAAAGAGATACGGATGACTGGGAATCAGATGATTGGGATGAAGAGTAGAAACAATCATCTGATTCTGATAACTTGATGCTGTGGCTAAGAAAAAAAGAATACAGCGCAAACACATACCTCAACGCACCTGCGTTGGATGTCGGATCACTGAACCAAAGATAAACCTGATCCGCATCGTGAGAACTTCTGCCGGTTTGCAGATAGAACAAGAAGAAAGGTTGAATGGACGCGGCGCTTACCTTCATAACCGCCGATCCTGCTGGGAACGAGGAATGCAAAGCAAACTTGCGAATGCCCTGAAAGTCAACCTTACTGACGAAGAAACAGACCATTTGATGGCATTCATGGAATCGTTTCCGGAGGATGAGCCGCTTAGCAATTCAATAAACCAGTAGAGTCACTCTCTAAATAGCAGTGATTATTGATTGAAAATAGAAATGGTGCAGAGATTATGAGCGAAAAAGTGGAAGAAACACAAGCTATCGAATTACCCGCCAGTTTAACCGTCCGCGATCTAGCGGAGGCAATTAATGCTAGCCCAATTGACATCATTAAAACGTTGATGACAAATGGAGTAATGGCGAATATTAACCAACTAATCGACTTTGAAACCGCAGCAATAGTCGCCTCGGAGATGGGTTCAGAGGTGACCCTAGAAACCCTCGACCAGCTTGAGGCGGATGACAGTGGAGAAATTCCATTATGGCGGCGCCTGATAGCTAGCGAAGATGAAAAAGATTTAACTCCACGGCCCCCCGTGGTCACAATTTTAGGGCATGTCGATCATGGGAAAACTACTCTTCTGGATGCCATTCGCGAAACGAGCGTAGCTACAGGAGAAGCCGGTGGTATCACCCAACGCATCAGCGCATATCAAGTCGAACACAATGAAAAACTCATTACCTTCCTCGACACCCCAGGCCATGCAGCTTTCACAGCCATGCGCTCACGAGGCGCCCAAGGTGCTGATATAGTTATCCTTGTGGTCGCCGCTGATGATGGAGTTATGCCTCAAACTAAAGAGGCTATAGCCCACGCGCGCGCTGCCTCGGTTCCGCTCATTGTTGCTATGACCAAAATAGACAAAGCTAACGCGAATCCAGATATGGTCAAACAGCAATTAGCAGATGTAGGTCTGGTTCCGGATGAATGGGATGGTGAAACCATTGTCGTTCCTGTTTCTGGCACGGAAAGTACCGGGTTGGAAGATTTACTTGAGGCGATTCAATTAATTGCTGATAACACCGAAATCCTCGCCAACCCAAAAGGGGAAATCATCGGCACTGTGATCGAGGCAGAGCGGAATAAGTCTAAAGGCGTTGTCGCCACGTTATTAGTTCAAAATGGCACCCTGTCAGAAGGTGAAATTGTGACCGTTGGTACTACTCACGGACGTCTGCGCGCCATGTTTGACTTCCACGGAACTCAGATAAAAGAAGCAACACCTTCAACACCGATTTCAATCATGGGTTTGAAGGAAGTGCCCCAAGCAGGAGATCTCTTCCGGGTTGTAGGTACTGAAAAAGAGGCGCGCGCAATAGTGGCAGACCGCAAGGAAAAAGCGAAACAAGCTTCAACAACATCTCAAACACTCGTAACCCTGGAGAATATGTTTGACCGTTACCAGGCCGGAGAAGTACGCGAGCTTCGTCTGATAATCAAAGCTGACGTGCAGGGTTCATTAGATCCTATTGTCTCCTCGTTGACCCAATTGAGCGCCGGTGATAAAGAAGGTGAAATCGGTGTAAACGTACTACATTCACTAACTGGGAATATCGGAGAGAACGATGTCATGCTGGCCGCAGCCTCTAATGCAATCATTATGGGATTCAACGTTGAATCCGATAAGCCCGTCCGGCGAATGGCCGAACGTGAGGGTGTTTCCATCCGTATATATGACATCATCTACCGTTTGACTGAAGATGTGGAAAAAGGACTCAAAGGCATGCTGGAGCCAGAAGAAAAGGAAACCGTAATCGGCAAGGCTGAAGTCCGCGCCATATTCAAGATTAGAAAACTTGGTAATATCGCTGGGTGTATGGTCACCGAAGGTGAGATCAGGCGCAATGCCCTAATGCGCGTGGTACGAAACAAAAAAGTAATCTTTGATGGAGAGGTTGGCTCACTGAGGCAAGAGAGGGACGATGTGCGCGAAGTACGTTCCGGTTTTGAATGCGGTATTAGCGTAAAAGGATTTAACGAGATACAAGAAGGGGATATCCTCGAATGTTACATCCGCGAGTTAGTTAACGTTAGCATAGATTGATTATCCCGAAGACGGAGTCTGTATGGTATCCCAGGGGCGTGCAAAGCGGATTGCACAACGCATACTAGAAGAATTATCGGAACTGTTACGTGTTGAAGTCACTGACCCGCGACTGCACGGCGTGTACATCACTAACGTACGCGTCGACCGCGAATTAGCCTACGCGAACATCTTTGTCTCCTCCTTAGAAGGTGCAGAACGCAAAGATGAAATCCTGGAAGGTTTTAACCACGCCTCCGGTTTCTTGCGTCACCAACTAGCCCAAAGGATTCAACTACGTTCCTTCCCGCGTCTGCGATTTAACTGGGATCCTAGCCCTGAACACGTCGAACGTATCGACCAAATCATCGCTTCCCTAAAAGATGATACTAAGAATGAGTCTTCCGAAGATGAATGAGAATTTGATAGCCCAGACGCACCAGAAATTCCGGAATGCCGAGCACATTTTGATTGTTTCTCACGTACGACCTGATGGGGATGCTGTCGGTTCCATGTTGGGTTTGGGGCTGGCCTTACAGGAAATCGATAAAGATGTACACATGGTTTTAGCTGATGGTGTGCCTACGCAATTTAACTTCCTTTCTGGAGTAAATCAGATAAGACGAAAAGCTGAGGGGCAGCTTGATTTGATCGTTGCCGTAGATTGCGCAGACATGGAAAGAATCGGCAGTGCTCTGGCAGGGGACTCTGTAGTGGATATCAATATCGACCATCACATCTCGAACACACAATTTGCTGAATTGAACCTGGTGGACGTCGAAGCAGTCGCGACGGGAGCAATCCTCGCCGAAAACCTGCCTGCTCTCGGTTTGTCGTTCACACTACCAGTAGTAGAAGCTTTGCTAACGGGATTACTCACTGACAGCCAGGGCTTCCGCACGCTAAACATGAACTCTAATACGCTGCGGGTTGCGGCCGATCTAATTGACAAGGGAGCGGACCTACCAGAATTATATACGCGGGCTCTGGTAAACCGATCATTTGAAGCCGTACGTTACTGGGGGGCAGGTTTATCACATGTGAATTTCGAGAACCGAATTATTTGGACGAGCCTCTCATTAAAAGATCGCAAAGCTGCAGGTTATTCTGGCCGGGATGATGCCGATCTGATTAACTTATTGTCCACCATAGATGGAATTGACGCCGCGGTAATTTTCATCGAACAGGATTTAGAAAAAGTTAAAGTAAGTTGGCGAAGCCGGGCAGGGTTAGATGTTTCCCAAATTGCGGCTCAATTTGGAGGAGGCGGCCATACCGCGGCTTCTGGAGCAATGGTTTCTGGGACTCTGGAAGAGGTTGAAGCCCGCGTAATTGAAACAACCTATAATGCTTTCATGAAAGTGAGTTTATGAAATGCCCCGTTTCTTATCTAGATTTACTGGGACTTTTGTAGTAAGATTTCATTGGGCTTAGTTGCTTTTTTTAGTTCGACTAAGTTCTAAAAAGTGACTAGGATTTCCAAACTAATTTCAAAGAAATTATCAAAGAGGAAATAAATTCAATAGTATGATTAACAGGATAATTTTATTAATCCAATCTAAGGTTAATCAGGGAGATAGGTAGTATGGATAAAGATGTTGTAAAGAATGTAGTTTCAGGGGTTATTGTGGTTGATAAGCCGGTAGGCTTAACCTCCCATGACGTTGTACAGATCATCCGCCGTGGTTCTGGAATCCGGCGAGCAGGCCACACTGGCACTTTAGATCCGCGCGCTTCCGGCGTGCTGGTTGTGTTGATCGGTCCAGCTGTAAGGCTTAGCGAATATGTTTCGGCATCAGATAAACGATATCAAGCTACCATAAAACTAGGCGGTTCTACAACCACCTACGATGCTGAAGCACCAGTTGTGCAAACATCCGATGAACCCCTTACTGTAACCGAGGAAGAATTTAACGATCTGCTGCAAACTTACATAGGTGAAATCGAACAGGTCCCCCCTCCTTACTCAGCAGTGAAAGTAAAAGGCAAAAAAGCATATGAGCTGGCCCGGAAAGGTGAAGAGGTAAAGCTAGAGCCACGCAAGATCAATGTGTACAGCCTTGAAGTACTTGAATGGGCGCTCCCTGAAGTGGTCATCGACGTATACTGCTCCTCGGGGACTTACGTGCGCTCTCTAGCCAACGACCTGGGTGAAGCTCTCGGAGTTGGAGCTCACCTGGTGGGCTTAAGACGCACAAAGAGCGGGCAGTTCACTCTGCGTGACGCTGTTTCCTTGCGCAGGCTGCGGGAATCTTTCGAAGCAGGCACCTGGGCTGAGTTTCTCATCCCCGCTTCTGAAGCGCTTGGCGACTGGCCAACCGTTGAATTGGATGGTGACCTACTGCAAAAGGTACGCCACGGCCACCGCATACCAGCAGCCGATGATGCCAGCGGTTGGGCGCGTGGTGTTAGCGAGCAAGGGGATTTAGTAGCTTTGTTACAGGTGGATGAAGAGACCAGAGAGTGGCAGCCGCGTAAGGTCTTCTTCAGTTCCTGAAGCAGGCGGTGATGCAGAACTTTGCTTCACTGCAAGATGTAAATATTCACAACGCCTCGTTGGCCATCGGAGCTTTCGACGGCGTACATTTAGGACATCAACAAATTATCAATGAGCTAACTGCCGGCGATCAAGCATCCCCGGCAGTTGTATTTTCATTCCACCCTCACCCCGCGCTGGTAATCCACGGCTCACGGGATAACTTCTACCTCACTTCCTCAGAAGAAAAATCCGCTATCCTAAAAGATACGGGCATAGATATCCTCATCACACAAGCGTTCAACCAAGAGTTGGCTGAGATATCTGCACATGATTTCATGCAGAAGTTAAGAGCTCATCTTGGAATGCAACACCTTTTCGCAGGCCATGATTTCGCTCTAGGCAAAAATCGAGAAGGCGATGTACCTATGCTGAGCACACTTGGGGAAACCTTGGGTTATGTGGTGCATAAGGTGCCGCCAGTATTATTGGAGGGTGAAGTAATATCTTCCAGCCGGATTCGTAGGCTGCTGCTCGAAGGAAATGTAGAACTCGCCAACCAAATGCTGGGAAGAACTTACAACCTCACAGGAGAAGTGGAATCAGGTCGAGGCCGGGGGACTACAATCGGGATACCGACCGCCAACTTAAAAAATAACTCAGTGAAAGTAGTACCTGGTTTTGGGGTTTATGTCTGCCGGGTGTATGTTGACGACCAAACTTATGATGCGGTCACCAACATCGGTGTACGCCCAACCTTTGAAACTGAGCCTGTTACCCCCAGCATCGAGACTCACTTGCTTGACTTCGACGCGGATATTTACGGCCGTGAGATTAAGCTCGAGTTTATAGCCCGTTTGCGGGAAGAACTGCGCTTTTCCAACGCCGACGAATTAGTCGCCCAGATGCAAATTGATTTCGCTCAGGCTCGTGAAAAATTAGCTGAGAAGGTATTCAATGAAGGGGCAGCCTCATGAAGCCTTACCTGGAATTGATGCAGCACGTCCTGGATAAGGGCATCGAGAAGGGAGACCGCACGGGCACAGGCACACGCTCTGTATTTGGCTACCAAATGCGCTTCGACCTTTCGAGCGGGTTTCCCCTGCTCACCACGAAGAAGCTGCATCTCAAATCAATCATTTATGAACTGCTCTGGTTCTTGCGAGGTGAGAGCAATGTCGCCTTCTTGCAAGAACATGGGGTCAGCATCTGGGACGAATGGGCAGACGTCCAGGGCGAACTGGGGCCGGTGTACGGCGTGCAATGGCGCTCTTGGAAAACCGCGGATGGCCGCACCGTTGACCAGATATCACAGATGATCGAGCAGATCAAGACCAACCCGGATTCACGCCGCCTGCTGGTCAGCGCCTGGAACGTAGGTGAAATTGAGGAAATGGCTCTGCCGGCCTGCCACGTATTGTTCCAATTCTACGTCGCGCAGGGTAAATTATCTTGCCAGCTCTACCAACGCTCAGCCGATATCTTCTTGGGCGTGCCTTTCAACATCGCCTCCTACGCCCTGCTTACCATGATGATGGCGCAGGTTTGCGGTTTAGAGGCGGGGGATTTCGTACACACCCTGGGAGACGCCCATCTGTATATCAACCACTTAGAACAAGCCCAACTGCAGCTTTCCCGGCAGCCTCATCCCCTTCCACAACTGCAGATAAACCCCAAAGTGAATTCGATCTTCGATTTTGAGTACCAGGACTTCGAGCTGCTCGACTACCAGGCGCACGCCCACATCAAGGCTAAGGTAGCTGTGTGATCGTCTCTCTGATCGTGGCGGTCAGCGAAAATGGGGGCATCGGTAAGGACGGCCAAATTCCCTGGCACCTTTCGGATGACCTCAAGAATTTCAAGCGCATCACCATGGGGCACCACCTCATTATGGGTCGAGTGACATACGAGTCAATTGGCAAGCCGCTCCCCGGCCGCAATTTGGTGGTTGTTACAGGCAACCCAGACTATCATGCCGAGGGCTGTGATGTCGTTCCTTCGCTGGAATCGGGGCTGAAATTGGCTCGAGAACGCGGAGAGGAGGAAGCCTTCGTGGGTGGCGGTGCCATGCTGTACGGAGAGGCGCTGGAACAGGCGCAAAGAATTTACTTCACACGTGTACACGCAGAGGTACAAGCTGATACCTTCTTTCCAGAATTCGATGAGAGCGCCTGGGTTGAAATTGAAAGCACCCACCACCCCTCGGATGAACGCAACGAATATGCCTTCACGTATAGGGTTTTGGAGCGACCGTAGGGAGCTAAGAATCTCGGCATTTGCAAGGTAATATTTCCGAGACTCTTCGGCACAACACGCCTCAGAGTGACACGCAAGTTTGGCCAGGTTTGGAATCCTGTCAATTCTGTTTCGCCAACTTAGACTGTCATCTAAATATATGGTATCCTTGCAGGCGTGTCTGAAACTATCGCCTTGCTGAACTTTGCGGACTTATACTCTGGCTTTCAGGCTCCCATCAGCGAATTCGACTGCGGAAAAAAATGTGCTCCTCACAACCCCGGCGGGAAGCCATTTTGCTGTGATACCTGCCACGCAGTACCTACTGTTTACCACGCCGAATGGGATTACCTGGAAGCCAATACCGACTTGTGGCACATTTGGAGGGGAGATGATTGTGCAGATACCGCCGCCGACGCCGATGCAGAAAGAGCGCGACTACAGGCCGAAACTCCGGACGACATGCGCCTGGTTGCCTGCCTGGGACCGGATCAGTGCCAGCGAGATTTCCGCGGCCTCACCTGCCGTCAATTCCCCTTTTATCCATATTTAGACTCCTCTGGAGAATTCTTGGGCCTATCTTATTACTGGGAATACGAATATCAGTGCTGGGTGATCAGCAACCTGCACGTAGTGCAATCCGCATACCGGGAACAGTTTATCAAAGCCTTTGAACAGCTTTTCTCACATTACCCAGAAGATGTGAATTCTTACCAAGCTCACTCGGAAGAAATGCGCGACAAATTCAACAAACAACGCAGAGCCATCCCCCTGCTGCACCGCAACGGCTTCACCTATAAAATCTCAACGCACAATGAACGTTTGCGCCGTGTAACCGTAGAATCTCTAGCCAAATTCGGGCCTTACAAGATTGCCGCTGAATTGCCCTTCCCGGAAGAAACCGTATGACGAGTCCAAGCATAGCCTCCAATCTGCGCTCCGAATTTACCGCCCCACTGCGCCATAAGACCAACCTCAGCAGCCCAGGCCGCTGGCTCTTATCCCATTTCCTGCCCTACTGGTCGATTGGCCTGCTGATGGTGGTAGGCGCGCTTGGAAATGCGGGTTTAGCTGCTGTTGTGCCTGTCATCATCGGGGATGCTTTCGATACCATCCTGGAGGACCATTCGCAAACTCAGTCTTTGGTAGGATTCGCCTGGGCAATAGTGATTTCACAAACCATCCGGGGGGTTTTACAACTGAGTCGCAATTATGGGGCTGAGTGGCTGGCGCAGATAACTGAGCGCAATATCCGCGAGGAACTCTTCACCAGCTTGTTAGGCAAAGGCATGACCTTCCACAGCCTCCAACCAATAGGTGACACCATGGCGCGTGCCACTAACGACGTGCGCGAAATTAACTACATGTACAGCCCGGGTCTCAATTTGGTTATTGGCTCTTTCACATTCCTGATCATGCCGCTGATCGCCGCGCCACGCTTCCACACAGACCTGGTGCTCGTACCCATAATTTTCTTAGTCGCATATATCCTTGCATTGTGGCAGTATTTAGGAGAACTCTACCCAATTACGGACAAAGTACGCGGCGCTTTCGGCAAGATGAATACGCGTTTAGCCGAGGCGATTGACGGCATTGAGACCGTGAAGGGCAACTCACAAGAGGTAAATGAGGTCAAACGTTTTAATAAGAACGCGCGTCGTTTTAGAGATGCTTTTATCTACCAGGGTAATGTTGAAGCTCGCTTTTTGCCGCTCTTATTGCTGGGGCTGGCGGAAGGATTTGGTTTGCTTCACGCTTTGATCTTGTACCAGCAAGAACTTCTTTCAGTCGGCGATGTGATTGGTTATTTTGGAGTAATACAAATGTTGGGTTTTCCAACTTTCGTGTCGCTCTTCGCTTACTCCCAGGTTTCCTTGGGTTTTGCTGGAGCCAGGCGGGTTTTAGACCTGATCATTCTCGAAACTGAGCTTGACCAGAACACGGCCGGGTATTCAGAAGAAATGCAAGGCGCTATTGAATTCAGGGGAGTAACTTTCGCTTACAAAGGTAATGAACCCGCTCTGCAAGACATATCATTGAAGATTCAGCCGGGGAAAACTGTGGCCATTGTCGGCCAAACCGGATCTGGAAAAACCAGCCTGGCGAAATTAGTAAACCGCACCTACGACACCACCGAAGGGGAGGTGCTGGTTGATGGAGTGGATGTGCGCGAATGGCAAATGGAAACTCTCAGACGCAGCATTTCTATCATTGAACAGGATATATTCTTATTCTCACGCACTATTGCAGAGAATATCGCGTTTGGTAATCCAGAAGCCACACAGGAGCAAATCGAGGCAGTTGCAAAAACCGCTCAAGCACACGATTTCATATCCGAATTCAAAGAAGGCTATCAAACGGTTATTGGGGAGCGCGGTGTAACCCTCTCAGGCGGCCAGCGGCAAAGGTTAGCCCTGGCGCGTGCCTTCCTAACCGACCCGCACATCCTCATACTGGATGATTCCACCAGCTCAATTGACAGCGCTACAGAAGACGAAATTCAACGCGCCATCTTTACCGCCGCTCAAGGGCGCACAACTTTGATAATCACTCACCGTCTTTCTCAGATCCGCTGGGCAGACCTGATCGTCGTGCTGCGTCAGGGTCGCATTGCCGCTGTGGGTACCCACGACGAACTACTTGCCAGTTCCGAAGCATACCAGCGTATTTTTAGTGAGTAGCGCTTATTGGCAACAAATACTTAATCAGCTAATCACCAATCACTTCTAACGTTAATTATTTATGGGTTTTTTCTCTGGATTAGACACTGAACCGTACGACCGCCAATATTCTGACCGCGTACTCGTGATACGGATCATACAGTATTTCCGGCCGCATATTAAGCAGATGGCATGGATTGGTTTCTACCTCCTGCTGATCGCGGTTGCTGGCGCATCTGTGCCTTTGCTCGTGAGCTACGCTGTAGACCTGGTCGGAGGAGACATAACCACGCGGGAAATAATGTGGGTCAGTTTATTTGTAGTTTCTGCCGGGTCGCTCGTCTGGCTGGCAAACTGGTTCCGTAGGCGATTGACTGTTCAGGCCATTGGAAATGTTGTCCTGGCGATACGCACGGATGCCTTCCAGGCTGCTGCTGCCCATGATCTCTCTTTTTACGACGAGTTTTCTTCCGGCAAGATTGTTTCGCGCATCACTTCCGATTCGCGTGATTTCGGCCAGATGGTAACGCTGATCACTGATCTGATCTCACAGGTCGCCCAAGCTTTGTTCGTCGGTATCGCGCTTGCCATCGTTGAATGGAAACTCATGCTCTACCTTTTAGGATTCTTGCCGGTGGTATTTATTATTGCATTGAGTTTCCGCAAAATGGCGCGCAAAGTCACCCGCCACGGCATGCGTGCTATGGCTAATGTGAATGCGGCCATAAAAGAAACCATCAGTGGCATAAGTGTATCTAAGAATTTCCGGCAAGAAGAAACAATTTTCAAAGATTTCAATGAGGCTAATCTTTCCTCATATCGCGTCAACCTAAAACGCGGTTTTGTGCTCTCGCTAGTTTTCCCCACCCTAAATACCGTCGCCTATTTCGGAACGGCTTTTATTCTTTATATAGGTGGTTTGAATGTTGCCGAATCCGTTATCAGTGCAGGAGCGTGGTATTTATTCCTGCAAGGCTTGTTTTATTTTTGGTTCCCAGTACTCAACCTCTCTGCATTCTGGGCACAATTACAATCTGGTCTTTCGGCTGCCGAACGCTCCTTTGCACTTATAGACGCTGAACCCAGCGTTGTGCAAATCAATCACACCGATGTTCCCATCCTAAAAGGTGAGATACGCTTCAATAAGGTTTGCTTTCAATACACTGAACAAGAACATATCTTAGAAGATTTCGATCTCCATATCCACCCGGGAGAGAACGTAGCACTAGTGGGGCATACCGGCGCGGGCAAATCTTCGCTGGCCAAATTAGTGGCGCGCTTCTATGAATTCCAGGAGGGCAGTCTAACCATTGATGGCTTGGATATTAGAAACCTCGATCTTGCTAAATACAGGCGCCAACTGGGAATCGTCTCCCAAATGCCTTTCTTGTTCTCCGAGACTTTATCTCAAAATATCCGCTATGCACAGCCAGAAATCTCGGACGAGGAAATTGAGACCCTGGCAAAAAGAATTGGTGACGGCGAGTGGCTGGAAACCCTGCCGCAAGGCTTGCAAACCGAAGCAGGAGAACGCGGCGGCAGCCTCTCAATGGGCCAACGCCAGTTAGTCTCTCTATTGCGCGTGTTGGTGCAGCGCCCCGCGATTTTCATCCTGGATGAGGCCACCGCCAGTATTGATCCTTTCACCGAGTGGCAGATCCAGCAAGCCCTCAACCTAATTTTGGAAAACACCACCAGCATCCTTATCGCCCACCGCCTCTCTACCGTAAAGGCAGCCGATCGGATAATCGTCCTGGAACAAGGAAAGATCATCGAAGAGGGTGACCACAAAAGCTTGTTGGAGCAGGAAGGTCATTACGCCTCCTTGTACAACACATATTTCCGCCACCAAAGCCTGGCTTACGTAGAACAGGCGCGTGAACTCTCCGAGGGAGATTGAGAAATATAAGTTTGGAGCTAGTATCTGGACGGGGAAACTGTCAGAATATAATAATTAGGTTTTCAAGAATAAGCAAATAATTACTCGCTTTTAGGTATTTCGACCATCAACAAATGCGTATCCTCAGGGGCTTGAAATATTACTTGATCCTCATCCCAAATTTCGATTGCATCACCGTGGACTAATTCGGTTCCATTGACATTCAATCGCCCCTCCAAACAAACCAGATAACTCTGGCGGCCGTCCAGCTGCTCATAAGTCACTTGTTTGCCTTGTTCAATTTCAGAGACGAATATATCCGCGTCTTGGTGTATTTTAATTGCTCCGTTACTGTTTTTTCCGGATATGACGTGCAGCAGCTTGTTTCTCCGATCATCCTCTGTATAATGGCTTTTTTCGTATTTAGGAGTTAGCCCTTTTTTATTTGGGGTAATCCGCATTTGGATGAAACGTAATTTCCCATTTGATACGCCGCTGTGCTCTGAATGTGTGGTGCCCGAACCCGCACACAAGTACTGCACATCGCCGCGTTTGAGGGAATGCTTATTGCCAAACCCATCATCGTGAACGAGCTCCCCATCGACACATTAGGATACGATCTCGACTTCCTCATGTGGGTGGGTGTCATATCCCTTCCCAGAGTGAATGATGTCTTCGTTTAGAAGATGTAGCGCCCCAAATTGATCCCGGTTGGGGCTGCGAAAATCTTCAAATGTGAAGTGAAACTTGCATACGTGCCAACCCTCATCAGCCACACTTAAATCCCCTGAGTTTATCTTTTTTAGCATTAACTGCCACCTCTCAAAAATATGTTTAATGAAGTATATTTTACCCCATTTGTCCAATAATGTCGGGGCGAGCTCTCGAGGTTTGTGAAATATAGGTCAGATCAGACAAGAGTGTGGTTTTTTAGATTATTTGAGAACAAAAAAATTAACCATTCATCTATCCAATAGTTGCATTCATAACCAGGATGACATATAATTTAATAAGCTATTTTCATCCCACCACGGAAAATCATTAAATTGGGGCGAATTGCACAGACGTTTTCATCTCTCCCGTGGCACCAATATGAACAGTTGGTTAATTCAAGTGGCCTTAATAATTTGTTAAAGGAGGGTTGCCATGCGTCACATCAAATCTCACGGAATTATCTGTTGGAAATTGAGGTGGAATTTTCACATAATCATCGATGAGCGTGGTTATCATTTTTCGGCTGGGAAGCTAAAAGATAAGCTGACGCTCTAATGATAACCTTTTTATCCCAATTTACGTTATTTAGATGATGGCCAACAGCACAAAACCGAACAAAGTGAATTTAGATCTGATCCAAAGGGCTGTCCACGGTGACAAGCAAGCATTTGCCACTTTGTTCCAGCAATACTTTCAACCGGTATATAACTATGCCCTTTCACTCTGCAATGACACTGCTCAGGCTGAAGACATTACCCAAGAGGCGTTCATCCGCGCGCATGCTAACCTCCACCGTTTGGGTCCTCCATGGAATTTCCGCACCTGGATCTTTCGCATGACTCGAAACTTATTCATTGACATAACGAGAAAACGAAAAGATGAACAACCGCTTGAAGAGGAAACCGCCATACCATCAGCGATCGCAAGCCCGGAACAAAAAGCTATGGTCCGGGAGATGGCCGATCGCATCCGAGCGACTCTACAAAACCTGTCGCCGAAAAACCAGGAGGCGCTTTTACTGCGAGAGATCCAAGGTCTATCATACGCTGAAATCGCCGAGGTGATGTCTATTACTTCCGCATATGTCAAAACATTGCTCCACCGGGCCCGCACCCAGTTCCAGGAAGCCTATGGAATCCGGATGCTTTTAGAAGAGCCCACCGAAGATTGCGCCGAGATCAGCCAATTGCTAGATACCCTGCATGACGGTGAACCGCTCCAAGACAAAGACCGCTTCGTGAAGCAACACCTGAAGGAATGTAAAGCCTGTCGGGAAAGACGCCGCTGGCTTGTCACCCAATCAGGAATATTGGCCGCTTTGGTTCCAGTCATCCCTCCGTCTGGGCTTCAGCAAAGGATTCTTGAGAGCACGGGGGTGAGTAGGCATTTACGAATAATACGGATGCAGCGGAAAATTCGACGCATGCTGCTCAGGGCAGGAGCAGTTGGTTTGGTTGGGGTTGCAGCTTGGATGCTGTTTTCATCTTTTAGGAGCAGCCCTCCAAGCAAAGGGAACTCACCTCCACCAAGCAGAGCATTCGAAACTCCGTCATCCCCGCCAAACCAACCAGCAGGAGACGACATCCCAGCAACAGGTGTGATGGCAGATCCTTCCACCTCTGTTAGTGCCACAAGCGAGATTTCTTCCCCCCTGCCAACGCCTAGCAAAACGCCCACGGCTACCAACACCTCCGTACCACCCACCTTCACATCTATCTCCCCCCCATGGACGCCTACACTCACCTCAGTTCCGCCCACATGGACACCCACTTTCACTTCAGTCCCCCCCACCGCCACAGCAACCATGGAAGCGCTTGGCACGATTTCCGGCGAGGTGTGGAAAGACAGCAATGCTGATGGAGTCCGGCAAGGCAGCGAGCAAAGTTACCCCGGTGTGACCATCAGGCTAGGTCAAGGCGCATGCCCCTCCAGCGGGTATATGTCCGCGATAAGCGCCGGCGATGGCAGCTACTCCTTCTTGAATGTGCCTGCTGGGACATACTGCCTTTTCGCGGACCTCGCTCCTACATGCGAAATCTACTCCATTATTACCACTCCCAATGACCTAACCCTCGATTTCACAACAGGGATTGAGGGGAGCGGCTGGGTAATTCCGTTTGGATTCGCCCCTTATGTGTGTTAGATAGAAATCTCTAATTTAACTTAAAATGGAGAAAATGACATGTATTCAAAAAAGAAGAACCAAATAAGGGGTGCCCTTCTCTTTACGATGCTGGCCCTAAGCCTGTCGGGCTGTAAACTGCCCGGAAGCGGAGGGACAGGCGGAGGGGGTGGGGGTTCTACACCAACCCCTGACCCTTGCTCAGTACAATATCTCATTGATGCCTTGAATGCAGCTACCGCCAATGGACCTGGTACAGATACAATCGATCTTGTCCCCGGCTGTATCTACGAACTTGAAACAGTCCACAACACCTTAGATGGCAACAACGGCTTGCCTTTCATCAACACCTCCATCATCATCAATGGCAACGGGGCCACCATCCGCCGCAGCCCCGCAGCGGATAAATCGGCCATCCGGCTTTTGCACGTGCACATTGATGGAACTTTGGTGCTCAACGATATCACATTGATGGATGGCCTCGCCATGGAACCATTCAATGTACTTGACCCCATCCGCAATGCCGGTGGGGCGATCTACAATGCTGGGCATCTCACCATCAACAACAGCCTGATCACAGATAATAACGCCCGTAGGCAAGGAGGCGGCATCTACAATGCTGCAGGCGGGGATATGACGATCAACGCCAGCACCATCCAAAATAACGAGGTAACCCTCGATAATGAAGCGGATGAAAGCGGCGGGGGGATTGCCAACGAGGGAACAATCATCATCCTCGACAGCACGATATCAGGGAATGTCGCAGCTGAAAGTGGAGGTGGTATTTCAAATGGAATTGCCGGTTTGGTGGCGATCTCCAACAGCACCATTTCGGGAAACGCCACCACATTTACCGGTTCTTACGGCGGCGCAGCGATATCCAACGCGGGGACCCTTGAAATGAGCTTCACCACGATAACAAACAACTCTGGCGCAGGCCCCGGGTTAGCATTCAGTTCGGCGCCCACATTCAGTATCCGGAATTCGATCATTGCCGGCAACCCCGGCGGCGACTGCAGCTATGTGCCAACCAGCAGCAGCGGCCTGTATGACGTCAACCTGGATGGGGACGGCACCTGCATTGGTTTCACACTCACCGGAGACCCGCAGTTTGACCCGCTAGCCAACAACGGCGGACCCACCCAAACACACGCAATATCCGGGGGCAGCCCGGCCAAAAACGCCGCCACAGGTACTTTCCCAGCTACCGACCAGCGCGGCGAACCGCGGCCGCACGGTCCCGCCAGCGACTTGGGCAGCTATGAATTCACGGGCGGTGGCCCGCCTCCCCCAGCGGATACCGACACACCCACACCCACCGTCACAACCTTTCCACCAACCTGGACGCCTACCTTCACCTCTCTGCCGCCCACTGCCACGTTTACGCCCACACCTGTGCTGCCCACCGCCACC
>VRUJ01000059.1 GCA_019456165.1 Chloroflexota bacterium | reverse complement strand
ATCTTCAGAACCTCCTGCTTTTTAGTTCTCATGGATGCAAGTTTTATTCCATCTTATTCACCCTGACTGAGTACTAGCTGAGTAGGGATACTTCCGGAAAGCGAGTTATTGTTCAATTGCAATTGAGTGAGATTAGAAAGGCTTCCCAGTTGAGTAGGAATACTAGCAGTTAAGGAATTATTATTAAGATGCAACCCAGCCAAATTTGCTAAATTGCCTAATTCTGTAGGGATTGCCCCGCTAAGTAGGTTGCCTCCCAGTTTGAGGATAACCAGGTTAGTCATGCTGCCCAACTGAGTAGGAATACTTCCGGTCAAATCATTATCATCCAGATAGAGAGTCGTTACGTTGGTAAGACTTCCCAATTCGATGGGAATCGCCCCGCTGAACAAATTGTCATTTAGCCAAACCGTAGTTAGATTGCTCAGACTGCCCAACTGGGTGGGAAGACTGCCAGAAAGCTGGTTGAAATCTGCCATCAGAGTGGTCAAATCTGACAAATTCCCCATTTGTGTGGGGATGCTGCCAGTGAGATTATTCAAACGTAAGTTGATCGAGGTCAGTTTAGTTAAATCGTCAATTGTGGTAGGGATGGTCCCGCTGAGGTTGTTGTTATACATTTGAAGCTGGTTGACATTCCCAGTCCCACCACTGCACCAAACACCATACCAATTACAGGGGTTTTCATCAGAAAACCAATTAGTACTATCGGTCCAACTAGCGCCTGTTGTGCTGGTGTACAGATCTTCCAAGGCATCGCATTCAGTTGTTGGGATAGAAACAACTGAGGCGCAATTAGTAAATGCCTGATCAGGTGCTGCCTTGCCTCCCGAGGCCATTACGATGCTAGACAACATTATCACCAACCCAATCCCTCGCCTGGATAATCTGACTGTCCGTATCATCTCGATCCTCCTCTGCAATGTGCTTAGAGCTTCTAGGTTTTAGGGGTTGATTTCACTTAAAAATATACTTATCTATATCACAATAAGTCATTACATTATACAGATTGTTAGGGTTGTGGTCAACACATATTCAATTAGGGACATGGCGCACCACAGATGCTGAGTGCATCAATGTATAGTGTTTCACAGGGTTAATATCAAACCGCTCCGGAAAACTACCATCTGATAGTATTCCGAAGCGGTGTTGGTTTTTGGTAAACTTATCTTATCCAGGGGTAATTTTCTATTTCACCTGAATATAAGATATCTTAGTTATGCGGATCGCCATCAATATTTGTATCTCTGGCTGGGAGGGGGTAATCCCCGGCAATGCCAAATGCCGTATAGCCTAATCCATATGCATACCACCTGCCATTAGAAGGCCTGTATATCGTCTTTTCCCAGACCCCATCCCCATTATAATCTCCCGGTACAGGTATATCTCCTGGTATCCCCCAGGCCAAGTAGCCTTGCCCTAACACATACCATCTGCCATTGCTCGGGCGGTAGATGGCTACATCGAAATCTCCATCTCCATCGTAATCTCCAGGTACGGGGATATCTCCTGGGATCCCCCAGGCCCAATAGCCCTGACCCCGGATGTACCACCTGCCGTTGCTCGGGCGGTAGATGGCATAGTCACAATCCCCATCCCCATCATAATCCGCGGGGACCGGGATGTCGCCAGAGATCCCATAGGCCACATAGCCTTGCCCGGACACATACCACCTGCCGTTGCTCGGTCGGTAAATGGCGATATCATCATCCCCATCTCCATCGTAGTCGCAGGGCATGGGGATATCACCGGCAATACCAAAGCCCGAATTACCGGCACCGTAGAAATACCATCTGCCGTTGGAGGGGCGGTAAACGACGATGCCTGTATCCCCATCCCCATCATAATCTCCAGGTACGGGGATATCCCCAGCGATCCCGTGGATGGCCATTAATCCTGCGCTTGATGAGTACCAACGCCCATTGGATGGACGGAAGATCGAGACGTCTGTATCGAGATCGCCATCAAAATCAGCCCACGGCGGGCAGGGGAATACGGTCAGGTCGATCTTATATTCACCTATTAAACTGTTGTCAGCGTAATCATCAATTTTCACATAATAGGTGCCGGGGGATAAACACCGTTGGTTAATATAAGACCATAAACCGGGGCCTCCGTCATCGTCATATTCAACTAGGGTAGTTCCATCGGATTCGTAAAGCCACATGCGAGTGTCTCCGGTCACACCAGATGTCTCGAGTAAAGCTCTCCCCGACCCGGAAGGTACAGTGAATTTCATCCAATCATCATCCCCAATCGGCACAATGGCGTGGGTTTGTTGGACGCCGCTGTACAGCCAACTGGCCGTCCCGGAGGTGCCATCCGGCTCAAAGCCGTCATTGCTTGTACGGAAATTAGCAAAAACCAAAGCGGTATTTTCGAGCGCTGACTCGTTATCTGCATCGCATTCCGGGTTGGACGTGTTCAGATAGGTACAGGAGGTGGAGGTGCCAATTGCAACACCCGTAGGATTACCTCCATAGGTTACACTAGGATTTGAATATCTGTTGATGCGCGTGCAGTTACCGACTCCCTGAGCCGGGCATTCTGAATTGTAAGCCAATACGGTGCGCCAGTTGTTCTCCCAGCGCACGTAGCCGTGGTTATAAGTGTAGGGGCTGTTGTTGGTGGGGTCAACAAACCAGTCATGCCGCAAGCTCTGCAAGTGGCCCAGTTCATGCCCGAAGCTGAAGTAGCCGGTGGCGCAGCTGTAATGAGCCACGGCAAATGCCGAGGGAGCAAAAGCAGTCGACACAGTGGTCATGATGTCATAAGCTCTACCGCAGGCGGATGAGTCATTGATCAGCAATATGACTGCGTCAGCATCATAGGTATCGCGCCAACCGTGGATATAATCAATATAGCCGTCAGCAGTAGCCTGCAAGCGGTTGACGTCGGTGAGAAAACTGCCCGATTCGGTGTAAGTGACACGCCCTTCAATCGCCAGGCTTACGCTGGTGTTGACGCTGCTGTTGGTATAGCCCGTGTTGGTTTCAGCGATCGCGGTGGCGATCAAGGCGGTCATGGCAGCATTACCGCCTACCGCGGTTCTGGCTGACTGGGTAGAGAGCACCAGCAGGTCAATCACCGCGCCGGTATCTGCCAGTTCATCTTGGTTAACTGTTTCGGGCGCCTCGCTCACTGGAGGAAGGTTGGCCGTTGCCTCATCAAATTCCTCTGGATGGTCGGGGGGGAACTTCGATTGGTCAAGCTCTTGGATCAAGTGGAGGTCATCATTGCCCGCATAGCGCACGCGGTAGAGCCCGCCGGGGTAGACAATGCTGGCCCACATGATGCCCTCGCTGACGCTGATGGTTGCATCACTCAGTTCGATACCATCCAATTTTCCAGTCATTGAGAGAGTGCCGTTTACATCCACGGTCATGCCATCAACCTGCATGCTGAAAGCTGTGTCATCGAACAGGTTCAGATCCAGGCTGAAGGCTGCGAACTCCTTGGCCTGGGATGCATCTCCAAAATCAGCAAGCATTTCACCGTTAAGTGTCACAGTCCTGCTGCGCGCCACTAAAGGATCATCGCTGAAATCCATTGCAGGGTCTGCATTGCTGGAAATGAACAAGTCGCCATCTCCATCCAGCGCTGGAGATGAAAATGCAATGGTTGTATTCAAAGCCCCAATTATTAAAATGATGGTAAATATGATACTGATCTTTCTCTTTATTTGTTTTGACAGCATGGCTACCTCCATAGGTTTTTGTTGATAAAAAAGTATTAACTTAATTCAAAAGCGGTGTATCTTCTAATGGGTCCGGTGCTTCTTCCTCCGGGAAAGCAGATTGGTCGATCTGGTAAACAGCATGCATAGATTCTGACAAAAAAGCTATCCTATAAATTTCACCTCCCGGCAGAATTATGCTCCCGGACATGACATTTTCAATCACTGAAAGGGTTACTTCACTGAGTTCAACGCCCTCAATGTGGCCAATCCAGGTGATTACCCCTAAAACATTTGTCTCCTGCCGGTCCAGTATGAAGATGTAGCGGACATCTTCAAAGAAGTTTAAACCCACCGGAGGGAAAGTTACTTCAGAAACTTCGCTGTCCTCCTCTAAAACAACCAGGAGGCTGAAGTCGATCGTGACCACCCTGCCCCGCATGATGGTGGGTTCGCTGCTGAGCAGTCCTTCTTGACCCTCAACCGGGGAAAATAAGTTGGATGCTGAGTCGAGTAAGGAATTTGTTTGCTCGTTGATCTCGTCGTCTCCTCCTAACGAACAAGACGCAAGCAAAGCCATCATTATCAGTAACAACCCCTGAAATAATCTTCTCTTCTTATTAATAACCAAACCTCTATAATACCACTTGGAAAAAATGTGAATTTTGCCTTCCCCATTGTATATGTTTGTCTTTGTGATGTCAACTGCAATTGTAAATTTTCAGAATATACTTTACACTTTTGTTAGGCTCGAGTTTGAGTCCAATGCTTCCATAGTTTCAGGGTCAAGGGCAATAGGTTGTTAACAGATAAATTAAATAGATAGGTGACTGGCACTCCAGAGTATCTCAATAAATCTCTGTTTAAAAACAACTCTCACAAATATTTGAGCAGACTCACCTGGCCAACCAAAACACTCGGCGCACGTATTCTTCTGCGCTCTGGCAATCACCCACCAGGTAGGAGGAGATCTGCTCCCAGGTCATTTCTTCATCCGCTTCCCAGGCTGCCTCAATGGCAACACCTATACAACCAGCCCCAGAATGGTAGGTGGCCAGGCTTAGCGCCCACAAATCTTCATACGCAACATATTCTCCGGGCGTCCCGTCAGTCTGATTGCTAACCATCTGGCCAGTCTGTGAGCAGCTCGCTTGGAGCATCTCCCCAAGCAAGGTGATCTCGTTAGGTGTGCCGATGGAGTTATAGGTCATCCCACGCAGCATGGCCTGGTTTTCAGCGGATAAGCTTGCATAACCTGCTGCACAGCTATCTCTCCCCAGCGCGCGTGGGCATACTTGATTGAAATAGTCCGGGTTCCAGAGCAGCAGCATATCCAGGCCATAGTCTGTCACCCTTCCGAGGCCGTATTCTTGTGTGACATCTGATTGCGGCCAAAACTGCGATTCTTGGGCGATGACTGCTTTGAGTAAATGTAGGGGAACGTTTACCAGGTTTCCTGTGGAGAAGATATCCCGGTCGTAACGGTTCTGCCATTCCAGCACTTCCTCGGCGGCAGTCCTTTCTCCACACGTATCCGCCGCGCCATTGGGCAGCAAGCCGTTATTCGAGCAACTGCTGGCGTCCACCTCTCCACTCCAGATCAAGTTACCCGCCAAGAGGGCGTAGCGATTCGTGGTGGTCAGGTATTCAGTGGTCAGGGGTTCTTCCAGCCAGTGCTCTTCCAAGTCTGCTCGGGTTGGCAGGCTGTCCCACTCTAATGAGCAACCCGGGAGGGAATCCTCCCACATCTCGCCCAACAGGTCCAGGCGGAAGGTGGTCCCAATGCTATCGGAAGGCAAGTTGCGCAGCCTGAAGGTTTCGTGAGCGCTCTCATCTCCTAGGCTGGAGGCAGCCCAGTACTCCACCATTAGCCCCTGCTCATCCGTAATAGGCATTAGCACTTTGCAGGAAAGTTGGTGACAAACGAATTCCTCATCCCCAATCCGGATGCGCACTTCCAGGATCACATGGTTCGGCAGCGGTTCAAAGGCAGTAAAACGCATTTCGGCGCGGTTTGGGCACCAATCGCCCACAGTGCAATTTAGCACTTCGGCTGATACGGTAGCGTTGGGTACATCTGCATAGGTCATCACTTGGCGTGTCTCTCTACCCACGAAATGTAGGTAAAGTCCCTGGCAGCTGCTCGGGTTGGCAGAACAGGCGGTTGTCTCCTGCCAATCATCGAAGGTGTCCTCCCCGCAGGCGTAGTAGATTTCGGTTGGGGTGGGCAGGCCTTCATGGTCGACATAGACCTGGCAGACCAGTTCGTTGTCGTCCCAGGTGAGCAGCATCCAATAGAAGGAATCGGCATCGACCAGAAATTGACTTGTACGGCGGCCTTCAGCATCGATCAGGATTTCACCACCAAAAGGGTAAACAACCGGAGTCGCCATCAGATTAGGCAACAGACGTGTGCTGCCGGAAGGTGTTGGTGTGACCAGGTTCCTTGCCATGCTGTAATTTGAAGGAATTGCTTCGATGGGTTGGATAAATAGCAATTCTTCAGATGGTCTGTATGGATAAGAATCTGTCCCGGAGGAAAAAACAGGTGCGGCGATGGCTCCTAAGATAAAAACCATAAGAGGTATTAATATGGGTAGCCGCGATGAATTTCGGACTACACCGGACTTTATCTTTCCCCAAATTAAGATCAATGTACACCTCGAATATTTAAATAATCACCCGAAAATAAGTTTTCGTTTCCTGAAGTATAACCGTTTCGTAATATTCCCGCCAATCCAAGGCGATCCCTATTGCCTTAGGAAACAGAGTAGGATTACTGGAATATTAGTTACAAACCAGGTCAAATCATTTTTTCATCGCATGTATTTTTATTACTTCTGTGTAGTGCTTTGTGTGTTCTTCTGCGATAGTTTTCCAACTTAGTTTTCTTTGGCTTAGCGAAAGGGCATTCTTTCCGAGTGTTTTTCTATAATCTCCATTTAAAGCTAATCTATGGATTGCGAGAACCAGGGATTTTGGGTCATTAGGAGGAATTAAGATTCCTGTTTTCTCATGTTCCACAATTGCCCCTAAACTACCGACATCTGTAGCGATGACAGGCTTGGAGAAGGCGCAGGCAGTTGGTATGATCCCTGATGTCGTGGCAGAACGATAGGGGAGAATAAGCATTTTGCTCCTTTGGATAAGTTGGGCCGCCTCTTTCTCCTCAAGAAATTTATGAATAACTTCGATATTATTACTTCTTAGCATGTTCTTATAAGGCTCCAATTTTCCGCTTCCTGCGACGATTATTTTCCACCCGGATAGGGGTGCCAGGATTTCTTCTGCCGATTGCAGCAATAAATCCAGACCTTTATAATGCTCAATTCGTCCGAAGAATAAAATGATGTTCTCCTCCTTGATACTGTCTTGCTTCCATCTGGTGAAAGACGAATATGGGCCATCTTTGGAAACAAAAATTTCTTCTTCAGCGAAGCCTCTGGAGACTAACTCCCTTTTTAAATTCTTGGATAAAACAATATATCCATCAGGTAAACGTCTGGAAAAATAATCAGGTAATCTAATATATGTTGGAGTACCCTCGTGGTAAATAGGATCAAATATAGTTAAAGCCAAAGGTAATTTTAGTAATCTAGAAATAACCCAGGAAATTGGTAAATTCCATTCATGCGGAGAAGTAATGTGAACAATATTAGGCTCCAATTTTGACGCGATGGAAGCGATTTTTTTATAGCTATTGGGGTTAAAATAATTTATAAATGTGCCAAGTTTTTTTGTGCCAGTATAGACTTGACGGTGAGAAACATTATTTGAGAAGGAACCCTGTGGGATATCTTGGGAAGTAATGACAGTAACATTATTTATTGTGGAGAGAGAGTTTGCCAAGTCAATATTATGATGGAGTATCCCACCCCGGCGAACCAATGAAATCAATAATACCTTCATGTTCTAGGTCTTTACAACATCATTTTTCATAGCGTTAACTCATTTCGGTTACGCCCCCTACCTTAACCCTGTAAAGGATAAGCAATCTACGGTACTAAATTATCCCACAAAAAGCCCATGCAACCAAACAAAACACATTTTGATATTCTTGTATTCCCGCACAACCAGATTCAGACTTGTGAAAATCAACACATTATTGACAAAACTTATCTCTTTCTGCTAATATTCTCATGGTTGAACTTCACCAAACTCGTGTAATCTATTTTTAATTAGCCAGGTAAATAAACTACCACGCCAAAATCAACATCCAATTTCATCTAAAAATTGTAATAGAGTTTAACCAACTTTCGGGAAGGATACAATTTTGAAAAAGATCATAACCTCACATAAGCCAAGATTCACGGTACTCACCATCTGTATTGTTTCCCTCGCCTGCATCCTAACAGGATGTTCCGGGGATGGTTCATCCAACGCTGTTCTCATCTCCGCGCAGGAGGGTGGCACACTTACCAGCGATGACGGCAAACTCACAATTACTATCCCTTCCGGGGCATTGGACGAGGATACTGAGATCAGCGTGGCTTTGATCCCCGTTGAGGATTTACCACAGGAGCTGCTAGAATTAGCTGGCGAATACAGCGGAGTGGATCCCGAAGACAGCGCTTACAGTTTGCAGCCAGATGGCTTAGAATTTAGCCAACCCGTATCGATCACACTTGAGCTGATCGAATTGGAATATTCTGAAGATGAAGATGGTATCGGCATCTTAGCTCCTATTTTGCTCGCCCAAGGTAATGATGGTGCACCAGAAATACTCGACAACATGCAAATCGATGTCTCCCTGGAGAACGAAACAATCACCCTGGATGGAGAGATCAATCATTTCAGTTGGGTAGTGAGGACAAAGTCCTTTTTGAAGGCCAAGTTGGAGCAAATTGACCCAAAATTCCTGGATGTAGGTAGTTTTTCCATGATCGAAACTAAAATTAAAAATACAGCCCCGAATTCATTTGATTACACCCAGATATCCGCGAGCATGTTCACCTCAGGCCCACTGGAAATCCAGACTACTTTTCCCCCAAACTCATCGAGCGTTGTTCTAAGTTACCCTTCAATATTAAAGCCCCAAGAATCATCTTTTGATCGCGAAACCATTTGGTGTACGAGTGCAGGCACAGCAAGTTATACGATGCAGATAAACGCTAATGAGTTTGACCGTACTAGTAATAATCCCGTTCCCCACCCCATCCAGTTTGCAATTGCAGCTAGTGTTATATGCATCGCACCCACACCCACTCCTATGCCCACACCATCACCTACCCCAGCACCCAGTGACACGCCAGAACCTACCCCCACAGAGATGAGCACTCCGACTGAAACCATCACTCCAACTGAAACCAGCACGGCGACAGTTACTCCTACTGCAACCAGCACAATGACGGCGACTTCAGAAAGTGTAACTGCCATAATCAACGTAGGCACCGCAAATACAAGGTATGGTCCCGGCACAGCGTTCTTAAATGGACCTGGGCTGTCTTTTGGCACTCAGCTTCAAATCGAGGGGCGTTACGGGGGTTGGCTGCTGGTGAGGGCTGAGGGTTACATCGGGATGTGGTGGGTGGCCCAGAGCGTTGTTGAAGTTAGCGGAAACCTCGGGAACGTACCCTTTGCGAACTATTGGGTAGTGATGCCAAATTCACCATTCGCACCCACCCCTAGCGGAATAATTATCGGCCGGGATGGCATAAATGTCATCATCAGTTGGGATCCTTCGAGTATTGGAGGGGATGATTTCCGCGGCTATCTGCTGCACATCTATGGTTGCCAAGCCGGAATATTTGTGGATTATTTCGTGCAAACGAACAATCCATCAATTACTGTGCCAATGGATCCAGATTGCCACGTGAAACAAACGATTACATTATATTATGTGCACTCTCAAGGCTACAGCGAACCTTTTTCGTTTACTCCACCGTGAGAGATAAGTTTTCTAGTCGCGTATTCGTTGGTCGGGAGGTCTAGTAGCGGATATGCGTGATTCGTATCGTTCAAAAAAATATCTCTTGATTGCGGTTGGTGGGTGTGTTTATAATGGAGATCAGTGAAGATGGAGTTATAGGTAGAAACTCTTTGAAATCAATAGCAGAAATCCCCAGAAAAAAATGCGATACTAAAATCTGTTATGATTGTGCAACATCTTTTCTGTAAAATGGTCAAGCCCTTTTTAGTCGGGCAAGCTTTAGCCTGAGTTAAAGTTCAA
>VRUJ01000058.1 GCA_019456165.1 Chloroflexota bacterium | reverse complement strand
TATGCAGACAAAATCTGCTAACCTATTTTGCCAGAAAATTCCACTTTGCACCTGTACTATTTTAGGGGATGGTTACCGGTAGGCATACCATTACATATGCAAAATTGGGCGTTAGTTAAGCACGACGTATAAGCATTCCACTTGTTTTTCCTAAATTTGCTACTTCCTTATGTATGAATAAACTACCAAAATCCTCTAAACTCCTATCCCCGCTGCAAGCAACGGGGTATTCAGCAAGAATAATATATTTTATTCCAGAAATGTACCTCGGGCTTCCCGCACGCTTACCAACCAATGATTCTACCTCGAATAGTTGGAACCCATCAGAAGTTTCTGAAGAGTGGAGGAGACATGACGCTTTATATGAACCGATCAGCCTAATTTATCAAATCCAGCTACCCGGAATAGTGAACCAGGTTTACAAAAATCTTGTTATGGTGAGGGAAACGGAGATTATAGAAAGTTTGAGTGATGGAAACCTGTGGGGTTTCAATCCAAGTTCAGGGCCACTTTTTTTGTGGATAGACGAAAATGGTCTTCGTCTAATGAACAATTCTGATGTGCAAGAAATCTTCAGATATTTCACCGAGTTGTTACGGCACCAAATTCCAGACTTCACGACTCTCACATCTACCCATTTTGTGCGTTCGTTTGAGGCTTATTACGAGACTTATGGAATGACCGGTGTGTTCCGATACTACATATCGGAACGGGCGAGATCATATTTTGAGATGCCTATCCGGTACAGCCGTGTGACAGCAGCACAAGTGAACCATGCACATACAGTCGCACACGAGAAATATCACGCTGCCCTTATGCGAGAAATTGAAACTCTTGGAAAAGTTGATCCCTTCAAACACCTTCTGGGAACATTGACATGAATCTTCCTATTGATTTCTCATCATCCGATATCGGATTTGGAAGCTGGCATGTGCCGCGATTAGACCTGATAAGACAAATCGTAGCCAACTTGCAAAATCCTTTGAGCCACCCAGAATACATATTCAAGGAACTTAAGCCTGAACTAGCCAAACATAATATGCTGGTAAGTTATTCTGCCGTCTGTTTGGGATTGCTCAATGGGTTGCGACCATTTGAGATAACGAGATTAGCCAGGAATCACATTCATTTAAATGAAGGCTTTCTGATAATCGATGGAAAGGCAAGGCAATCACTTCGTGCTTATCGAAAAGCCCCTATTTTACCTGAAATAACGCCGTTATTTACAGAGTTGAAGAATTCAACTTTGAGAAACAAATTATTTTACTTCTATGAACCAATCGACCGGCTAAAATCTCTGAAGACCGGCGATCTCAACTCCATCTTGATCCTAGTTGGAAATTGCTTAAATCTTGTTCACACTCCAGACTTCTACAGTTTCCGCCATCGTTTTAGGACAGACATGCTCGCCGCTGGAATGTCAGAGTTCAAATTGAATTACTTGATGGGCCATGAAAAAACTGGTTCCGAACCATTCAGTATCTACTATCACCTGCCCATGCAGGATCTTTTCAAGAATTACACCAAAGCAGCACGTCAACTGGCCAATAGCTACGGCATTTTGGATACAGACTTAGAAAGAGAACAAGGAAATGACACCTCGAAAAACACCTAAGCAAAAAAAGAAACCTTCAATTGCCCCAAGAATCAATAATGATGGAATTTACCGTATGCTTCCGGCCGACGCTCTCGATCGATTGATAGAAAAGTTTCGGACTACGGTCTGCCAATCACCGGCTTTTTTAGATCTTGACTCAACACCTCTGGAATTAGCCTATTTTCAATTTATCTTTGCCATGATCACTCTTGGGGGACAGGTTGGAAATAAAAGCATAGATTCGATAGCAATTATGACTTGAATCTAAGACCATCCAACTGAGCCATGAGCATATCTACCAGTACATCCTGGCAGACCAACGAGTGGGAGGCGATCTTTACAAGCATCTGCGCTGCCAGAAGAAGCGGCGCAAGCGATACGGCAGCTATGAACATAGGGGAAAACTGCCTAATCGGGTGAGTATTGAGCAGCGCCCAGAGATCGTTGACCAACGCAGCCGTATCGGTGACTGGGAAGTGGACACTATCATTGGTAAAGGACATCGCCAGGCAATCGTCACTCTCACTGAACGAAAATCTCGCCTGGCCTTACTGCGCAAGGTTGACTATCGTAAAGCCAAACTCGTTGGTGAAGCGATCATCGACTTGCTCCAGCCATTGGCTGACCGTTTACATACCATCACCGCAGATAACGGGAAGGAGTTTGCGGAGCATGAACGCATTGCACAAAATCTCGAAACGGATTTTTACTTTGCTCATCCTTATTCGGCTTGGGAGCGGGGTGCCAACGAAAATATGAACGGCCTTGTGCGGCAATATATTCCCAAAAACCGAGACTTCACCACTGTCACTGAGAAAGAAATCGAGCTAATTATGCGTAAACTCAACGACCGCCCAAGGAAATGCCTTGATTTCTTCTCTCCTTCTGAGGTATTCTTTGAGCATTCTGTTGCACTTGCTACTTGAATCCAGCATGTCAAATATTGGATATAAAGCGTGAAACTTCTTGGGGAAAATGATTCTTCATCACAACTTCCAGTTTTGATAATTGCAATTGATTTAGTACGCAAGGTAGATAACGAGTAGCTATAATAGTATTGGTCTTACGAGCAACAAAGTTGCATTGAGTATTTCATCAATTATTCTATGCGTATTTCACGAATAGTAGATTCCAGCACAATACCTTTAAACCATCGTGTGGGTTTATTATTAATCAGCGGGGCGCTTTACGCGATGCTGTTCTCCATATCCTATCTGCTATTCGGACAATTGGGTGAAGTCATCGCGTTCTCCATGTTTCCGGTGATCGTTGGAGGCTGGCTGTTAGGTTTGCGTGGTGGTATCGTGATTGGTTTGTTGAGTTATCCGCTCAACGCGCTCCTGTTCGCGTCCGTTCAATTCCCAGAATGGCAAACAGTAATAGCCCGTGGTGTAATAGGACAGCTTATGTTAATCCTGCTTGGCGCCGCGAGTGGTTGGATCAGCGATCTTTTTGTGAAAGCGCGCAGGCAATCCACTGAACTCGGGCAGGAACGGGAAAAGCTTGAGCGGTTAGTTGAAGAATTACAGCAGACTGAAATAGAAATAGTCGGTAGGGAAAGACGCTACCGCAGGTTGGTTGAAGAAGCCACCGATGTGGTCTACATTGTTGACATAAAAGGAAATATTGAATACATCAATACCCCAGGCTCCACACTCACAGAGTATTCCCCGCTGGAGCTGACCGGTTTAAACTACACAATTTTGATCCCCCCTGCAGAACAAATGCGCATTAGTGATTTCTACCGCCAACAAATTAGGGAAGGGAAACAGGAAACGACTCTTGAATTTCCCATTATCACACGTTCAGGTAAAGAAAAATGGGTGGAACAAACCACAAATTTACTCCTGGACAAAGGGAACATAACAGGCTTACAGTCATTTGCCCGGAATATCACTGAACGCAAGCAAACGCAAGAAGCTCTCAAAAGAGCACACAAAAAAGCATTGGAGGGTAGCGAATTAAAAACTTTGCTGCTGGCTAATATCAGCCACGAATTCCGTACGCCGCTCACTGCCATCCTAGGGTATGCAGAAATGCTGCAGGCCGGGATCTTCGATCCACTTACCGAAGGCCAACACACAACCATTTCACGCATCCTCGCCTCCTCAGAGCAAATGGCAACCCTGGTGAATAATTTACTTGATCAAGCTCAAATTGAAGACGGTAGGTTGACACTGAATCCTTCGGAATTCACCCCACTTGATCTGTTAGAAAGCATTCGGAAAGTCTTCAGTTTGCTGGCGGATGCCAAAGGTATTGACTTTATTTGCCAGATAGATGATGCATTTCCCCAATTATTGGTAGGCGATTATCCAAGATTGCACCAAATTTTGATGAACCTGGTCAACAACGCCATAAAATTCACGGATAGTGGCCAAGTTCAGGTTCATTTTTCACGTCCGGATGACTCTCTATGGAAAATTCAGGTCTCGGATACCGGCAGTGGTATTCCACTTGAGGTTCAGGCGATCATATTTGATGCCTTCCGCCAGGCAGATAGTTCAGTAACACGACGATTCACCGGGGTTGGGCTTGGCTTGACTATCGTTAAGGAATTGGTCAATAAAATGGAAGGGAAGATTACCATTGAAAGCCAAGATGAAAAAGGAAGCAAATTTACAATCTTATTACCCTTAGTAGTAGCAACAGCGAAGGAGCAGCCATTATGGCAAAAAACCAACTCGCCCTGATCATCGAAGATGATTTAGATTTGATCAATATTTTTTCATCTGCCCTCGATGAAGCAGGATACCTCACCGAGAATATAAATGAAGGCAAATCAGCTATAGAAAGATTAAATAATTGGAACCCAGATATCATTATCCTAGATTTGCACTTACCGCACGTCTCCGGAGTAGATATTCTGCGGCACATACGTGAAAATGACCAATTTGCAAACACGCGTGTCATAATCGTCACGGCGGACCCCCAATTGGCAAATACCGTTAGTGATTTGGCCGATCTTGTGCTTATTAAACCTGTCAGTTTCACACAATTACGCGATCTCGCAATACGTATGTTAGCATCGGATGCCAAAGATCTCTAATATATAATTATCATTATTTTTAAGATTTTGGCTTGCTCAATCGTTGCACAATTATTGTATCCAATCCCCCAAACCCCCTTTTGCTATTCATCTCTAAAGCATGCATCAGGGGATTCTGGTTTTTTCTACATAAATCCATAATATAATTCAGTAATCCTGCTATTCCATGATAGGCAGAATTTATTATTCTTGAGAAAAACAATGGAAAAGAGAAAGAATTTATCAGTAAGGTATCGAGTTGCTTTTGCGACTATTAATTATTGATAATTAGTTTAATAAGAGGAGCGCCCCAACCATGTCTTCAAAAATAGATCCTGAAGTTTTTTTAGAGACCGACGCGCATGTGCATGAGGATCACATAGGTGATCCACCACACAGCGCAGAAAACAAATTAGAACTTGAGCATGCAATCCGGTCCTTGCTTACAAATATTGGTGAAGATCCTGACCGCGAAGGCCTGGTAGGCACCCCCGACAGAGTAGCCCGTATGTACGATGAATTGACAGCCGGTTACCACACTGATCCGGACAAGCTGATCAACGATGCTATTTTCCACGCGGAATATGATGAAATGGTCTTGGTTAAAGACATCGAATTTTACAGCTTGTGCGAACACCATATGCTGCCCTTCTTCGGGAGCGCGCATGTGGCATATATCCCTAACGGTAAAGTGATCGGTTTGAGTAAAATCCCTCGTATCGTCGAAATGTTTGCCCGGCGATTACAGATTCAGGAACAAATGACCTCACAAATTGCCAATTTCCTTCACGATATATTGGATACGCAAGGCGTTGCAGTGGTTGTGGAAGGCGCGCATATGTGCGCCATGATGCGGGGTGTCAAAAAAGCTAATGCGCGCATGACCACCAGCTCGATGTTGGGCTGTTTCCGTGAGAGCGATAAAACCAGGGCTGAGTTTATGGCCCACATCAGTAGTTCCTAGATCTTTATCTCCCCGGGGTGAGGCAACATTGTTCCTAAACTAGAAATAAATAAAAACCTCCCGCAAGTTAATGCCTGCGGGAGGTTTTGTGTTAAATAAGAAATTCAAAAGGTTCAAAAACACGTTAGTGTCGGCTTATGCATCATCCTTCTGCTTCTTTTCGGTCAATTGAGCCAACACACTATACATAACCGGAACGACCATGAGTGTAAGGAAGGTTGAGCTAAACAGCCCACCGATCACAACTGTGGCCAGCTCAGCAGCGATAAGGGCGCCTTGAGTGAAACCCATAGCCAAAGGCACTAAGGCCAACATTGCTGCGATAGCCGTCATCAGGATGGGCCGTAAACGTGTGCGGCCACCTTCGACCAATGCATCATAAGTGCTCATTCCACGCTTCTTGCGGTTGGCTTGGACGCGGTCGATCAACACGATTGCGTTGGTCACCACTATACCCACTAACATCATCAAACCAACCATAACTGAAAGGCCAAGAACCCGATTCGTGATGGTTAATGCTACCGCGGCACCTATGATCGCCAAAGGTAAGCTGAACAGAATAGTGAAGGGGTGAACCAGTGATCGGAAAGTGACTACCAAAATCAGGTAAACCGCAATGATCGAGATTATTATCGCCTGCATGGCTTGCGCAAAACCCTGTGTTTGCTGCTGTGTTTCGAAGCCTTCACTTACCGTAAGACTTTCAGGAACCAGCAGTTCAACCTCAGCTATGGCTGCGCTTGTGACTCCCAGAGTATCCACTGTTTCCATTTCGCCAGTAAAAGCCACGGCCGGACGTCCATCCACCCTAAGGATCATACTAGCATCAGCTAGATTACTGCTTGCATTTGCTATTCCATCAACGTTATTCAACAACGCAATCACTTCATCATGGACTTCGCCTAAATCTTCCACCTCGCCTGAGAGAATTATGGAAAAACCTCCAAAGGCTCCTGAACTCATCGTACCGCTAGAAACAACTACATTCTCTTCACCAAATATCTCATGCGCCTCCGAGCGTATTAGCTCAGTAACGACCACGGGATCCAATGTGTCCTCAATAGCTATACTCACATTCGCCAAGTTTTCGCCTAAGCCCTGGCCAGGACCCATGCTAAAACTCCCAATTGAGCCAATCCCAGCTTGGACAACCCCAATCCCATCAATTTCATTCAAAGCATCTTCAAAACTGATCACCTTCTCCAGCGTTTCTTCCATGCTCGTACCATTAGGTAAGTCAATCGAGGCTGAGATCGACACCTCCCCCATATTGGGTAGGAAAGCGCGCGGCCGTTGGGCTAGCAAGAACATGCTGCCGAAAAACAACAAGGCCGCGAAAAGCAAGGTGAGGCCGCGGTGTTTTAATGACCATTCCAAGATGGGGGTGTAGAATTTTTGTAATCCTGTTTCCCTTTCTTCCGGCAGATGCTCTTTGCGAATGAACATAAAGGCCAGAAGAGGCACAATGGTGACCGCGACGAGGAAACTTGCGGCTAACGCATAGCTCACAGCCACACCGAACGGCAGGAAGAATTCGCCGATCAATCCACCCAGGAGGCCAATGGGCAAGAATACGATCACTGTGGTTACAGTTGAGGCAAAGATAGCGATTGCCACATCGCGGGTGCCTTGTAATACGGATTCTTGAAGGTCTCTACCGCGTTGTATATGACGGTAGATGTTTTCGAGAACAACGATTGAGTCATCCACCACACGTCCAATTGCTACTGTCATCCCAGATAAAGTCATAATGTTGAGGGTAAGGCCGACTGGGAAGAGCCTGTGCGTGGCAGATACAAGGGGTCCGATTACGGGAACTCCACCCAAAAGATTATCTAGGGGATCAAACAAATATTCGGTAAGCTGGGGCAGCCACTTTAACATCGCGAAAGCCATAAACACAGAAAGCGGAATACTGACTGCGGTAACAATGGTGCTGCGCCAGGAAAGGCGGTAGCGGCCCTTCACAACCCCGCTCAAGAAGAACAAGATCACAACCACCGCAAAGACTGCTCCCAGACTACCTTCGCGGGTAACTCCATCGATTGATTCTTCAATGAATGAGGCTTGTTCGAAAACAACATCAAAACGCAAACCGCTATGTTCGGCTTTAAGATCATCCAGAGAATCGAAAATTACATGCGAGACTGAAACTGTGTTAGCTTCACTATCTTTGAAAATAGTGAGGGTCAGGCTGGGATTGCCGTCCGTGCGGTTGATCGTCTCAGTGAGCACAAAGACTTCTACAGTCCCAGATGCGATGCCTTCTAGTTCGGCGCGAAGATCAGGATCCATGGATTCGTAAAAATCTTCAGGAAGGTTCAACAGCACCGAAGGTGAAAGCTTTTTCAATACTTCCTGGTCGAGGTTTTCCAAGAAGCCCTCTTCTGCATCTGCCAACCAAGCAATCATTCCAATGGTTAAATCGCCGTATAACTCAGGAGGCGCCAGACTCGCCATCATGTTGAGTAATTCGGCAGCACCGCCAAGTGGGTTATTGATCAGATCCTCAGTCGTTGAAATTGGCTGGCCCAGTCCAGCAGCCATTGTGATCCAACTCTCTGGTAAAGCAACCGGTCCTTCACCTTCTTCTTCAGTGGGGGTTTCGGTAGGCACAGGAGTGGGTTCCGGAGCTGATGAGGATTCAGAAGGAAGTTCCTGGCCGCCGCTTACTTCAACCTCTTCAACCCGGGGCAGTTCCTCCAGCGCTGGAATAATCTCGGCTTCAACCAAATCCTTCAGTTCATCAAGCGACAAACCTTCGGAAGAAACGCTTACTGCGGCAACAGGAAGATCTGCGAAACTAAATCTAGGCAGCGTAGGCGCTTCCATGCCATCCGGATAAGATAATCCGTCTAACGCGCTTTCAATTTCATTGCGAAGTTCTTCAAGATCAGTCCCAAACTCACTGAGCAAGATAAAGACAACGGAGGCGCTAGAAGTTCTCGATTCCATATTGACCACTCCCTCGATCTCACCAAGAGCCTGCTCGATAGGGATGGTGACTTCATCGCGCAAGACGTCAGGTTCAATACCAGGATTTTGACCAAAGATGAAAATTTGGGGGAACTCAATCCCGGGGATGAGTTCCTGATTAAGTTGGGTGAGTGAATAAACCCCAGCGGCTATGGCAAATACGGATAAACCGATGGTCAGCCATTTAAAACGCAATGAGGCTCGTGTTATTCGATTGATTAAAGATTCAAGCATAATGATTTTCTCCTATTCCTTGATTTTCTAAAGATTGTGATAATATCTTTGATTTCTAATAATGTATTTCATTTACCTTTGATAGGCTCAAAAACTTGTCTAAGCCCCTCCGCCAGATAAGAACAACGTTTATCATCCATTCCGATCACCAATTCTTGATAGCGATTGACATGCGGAAAGAGTTCACCATACCAATCATTGTCGTCTTCTTCGCTTGCTAGCACACCCAATGCAAAGCCAGCCAACGAGCATAAGCCAGCGGCACTATTTCGACAATCAACGGGCAAGATCTGTGGATAGTAATCACTGATTATCTGGCGCCTCGAGCTTTTCGAAAGATTTAACGCAATAATCGTCATAAGTTCAAAACAGTATGAGATAGCCTCATCCCCATCATGAACGTCAGGAGGGATGTGGGCAAATACTTCGTGGGATAATTCCTGATCCTCAAACAACCCATTGCGCAGCTTAGAGAGCGCTCTATCTTTGGCCGCCTCCCAATCCAAATTATCAGATTCGCCAGTGAGAACTGCCATTATATGATGCGCGCGTGCGGTGGGTGTGAAAACAACCGTAGACCTACCCGGACCAGATTTATCATCACCAAGTTTATATTCTGAAGATACATAACCTTTTTCTTCCAGCAGACGCAGCATATCATAAGCTGTAAAACGGTTGACATTCAAGCGTTCAGCTAGCTCAGAGTAGTGAATCGGTCCCTGCACCTGATGATACAGGTCCAATAAGTTGCGAATGAAAGTCTCCTGTCTGCGAGTCAGTTTCATGGTTTTCCAAAAAAACCAAAATAACCGCCGAATTATAAGTATGCATTATGGTTTAGTCAAGGAGAATTCTATTTACTATTTCGACAGGTTGACAAAACTAACAGTTAGATTTTATAAGTAAATCGCAGACTTCTAACGGTTGGTTCCTTTGGTTAAAACCCACAAGCCTGAAATATTAATCTAATACATTTGAGCACACACTTTAGATTAAGTTATTGAGTTGGAATATACTTTGAATTCATAACTATATTAATATCTGGATTGTGCAACATCTTTTCTGTAAAATAGTCAGGCCCTTTTTAGTCGGGCAAGCTTTAGCCTGATTTGAAGTTCAA
>VRUJ01000057.1 GCA_019456165.1 Chloroflexota bacterium | reverse complement strand
AGGATCTTGTCTAATGGACTTCATCTTAGAATTTCGTTCAATTTATCTCTCTGTAGTTAAACTGTCTGGTGGCTAGAGTTTGATTATAAAAACCCCTTTCATTTAGTCAGTGTGCAGTGCTTCCCACTCCTGCATTATACCCTCAAGCTGCCCTTGAATGTGCCCATATTGCTCCCCCAAACGCTGCACTTTGCTAGGTTCGGAGGGTGGATTTTCTAGCTTTTTACCCAAGATCGCTAGCTTTTTTTCGAGTTCAGCAATTTGTACTTCAAGGGTATTGATGCGACTTTGGCGGCGTTTACGCTCGTGCTTTGAAACTTTCTTCGCACGAACTTTTTGAGCCTCGGGGCCGACTTTTTCTATTGAACCATTTTTCTCTAGCTCTGCATCCAAAGCAGTCCTATATGCGCTGTAGTTGCCTCCGTAGACTTGCATAGATTTGCTTTCAGGGTCGATAGCCCATACTTGAGTTGCCAAAGCGTCAATCAGGTAGCGGTCGTGGGAGACCATCAGGATAGTGCCGTTAAACTCCGCAAGCACCTTTTGTAATACCTCCTGGGAGGGGATGTCCAGGTGGTTGGTAGGTTCGTCTAGCAGCAAGAAGTTGGCGTCACTCAGGGCAAGTTTGGCCAAGGCCAGGCGGCCGCGTTCACCACCAGATAGCATAGTGACTTGCTTATATTGATCGTCACCTGAAAACAGGAAGCCTCCCAGATAGCTGCGGATCTCCGCTAACAACATATTTGGCGCTACCTTTTCGATCTCTTCGATCAGAGTAAGTTTGGGATCCAGGTCTTCGTGGGCTTGGGCGAAATATCCAATGTTGAGGCTGGCTCCCAGAGTTAGCTCACCTGCTAAAGGTGTGTGCTGCTCAAGTATCGCCTTCAAGAAAGTGGTCTTACCGCTTCCGTTCGGGCCGGTAAGCGCGGCGAATTCCAGCCTGCGCAGTTCGATCTTCTCGATGGTGAACAAAGATTTTTGGGGATAACCAAGTTCCAGGTTATTGGCGCGCAAAATGATGTTCCCACTGCGTTCAGGCGCTTTCATGTTTAAACCCAGATTGAGCGGCCTGTTTGTCGGGCTGCTGAGGGCTTTAAGGCGCCTGGCAGCTTCTTCTACACGCATGGGGCGTCCGCGCGAGCCAAATTCGCCCCACTTTTTTCCGCGGATGCTTTGGAAACCATGTTTCTCAATGG
Organism: Chloroflexota bacterium; assembly: GCA_019456165.1. Lineage (GTDB taxonomy): Bacteria > Chloroflexota > Anaerolineae > Anaerolineales > UBA11579 > VRUJ01. The sequence continues at coordinate 9,273 of VRUJ01000057.1, read as the reverse complement.
CTGCTATCTGGCGGCTGAGGCGGCTGAGTTTGCCTTTAGCCTGGTTGGTGCGCTGCCCGGCGATGTTTTTACGGATGTAATCCAGCTCTTTTGCCAGACGCTCTCTCTCGGTCTTGACGTGCTGCTGGCGTTCTTCCCAGCGTTCTTGGCGCTGGAGTAGATACGCGCTGTAGTTACCCCGGAATAGTTCGAAACCATTGGGCCGCATCTCCCAAATATTATTGACCACCTTATCCAGGAAGTAGCGGTCGTGGGAAACAATTAGCGAAGTGCCTTCCCAATCACGCAGGTAGCTTTCAAGCCATTCAACTGCGGGGATATCCAGATGGTTTGTCGGCTCGTCCAGTAACAGCAGATCAGGCTTGGATAACAGCAGCCGCGCTAAGAGCGCGCGTGTGCGCTGACCTCCAGAAAGCTGCGACAGCCTGAGGTCATAATCAATTTCCGTGAAGCCTAAGCCGGTTAACGTTTGCTTTATAGTAGATTCATAAGTGTAGCCGCCACCTAACTCGAAAGCTTCCTGCAGTTTACCGTAACGCGCTAATACGTCTTTATCATTGGGTGTCGCGCTCAGTTTTGCTTCCAAACTTGCCAGTTCTTCTTCCTGATTGCGTAAACTTACGAGGGCATCCAGACATTCTTCCCATAAAGTGTGTTGGGCATCAAAGCCAGCTTCCTGCGGGAGGTAGCCGATTTCCAACCTGTTGGCGCGCTGTACGCTCCCAGAGGAGGCAGCTTCCTCTCCCGCGAGGATGCGCAGCAAGGAAGTTTTACCCACCCCGTTGGGGCCAACGATCGCGATGCGCCCTTTTTCTGGGATGCTGAAGGAGATATCCGCAAAGATATCCTCGGGTCCGTATGATTTGCCTAATTTAGAAACATTGATTAAAGACATAAGAGTATCAATTTGAACATAGTTTTTTCATGGTCACGTCAAATTATACATTTGGTGTGTTAATTGCAGCATTATTCAAGATATTTATCCGGAGGTACTATTTTACCTCACCTGAGACCTGGTTGCGGTACCCATGATATAATCTGCGTTTGTAATACCAGTAAGTAAATTGAGTTAACCAAATGACAATCGAGTGATATGGATAGAAAAACACCTTTCGTAGAGAATAAAGAACCAGATAATAACCCAGATTGGCTAGTACGTGGTTTGGCCGTTGCTTTCGTGATAGTTGCAGCCGTAACAGCCAACATGTTATTTAACACCTTTCGCGATCTCTGGTCTGGAGAACTTGCCTCCCAATATGGACCGGATCTATCAACTTCTTCCCCTGGGCAGATAGGGGAAACTCCATTTGTGGTGCAAACTCAAGGGCCGCCTCCAATTGTTGAGCTGGAAACCTGGGATGGCTCCAGCAGGGTAAACATCTTGGTATTGGGGTTAGATTTTCGTGATTGGTCCTTTGGAGAAGGGCCTCCGCGCACAGACTCGATGATAATGCTGACCATCGATCCTAAGACCCTAACGGCGGGAATGCTCTCTATCCCGCGGGATCTGTGGGTCTCTATTCCCGGGTTTGAGCATGGGAAAATCAATACCGCTTACCAATTGGGTGAAGCTTCCCAATTACCCGGAAGGGGACCGGGATTGGCAATTGCTACAGTCGAACAATTTTTGGGTATCACGATCCATTATTATGCCCAAATCAATTTTGGCACTTTCGTGGAGTTTGTCGATTTAATTGGTGGGTTGAATATAACGGTTACCGAGCCGATAACTTTTACCGTTATGTATAAGCCTATACCTGTAACTCTTGAACCTGGTACTTATAACCTTCCAGGCGACCATGCTTTGGGTTATGCGCGCGATCGGAGTACAGAAGGCGGCGATTTTGACCGTGCTGACCGTCAGCAACAAGTTATCACCGCGATTCGTGCACAGCTTTTACGTGCTGATGTTCAGGCAACCATATTAACCAACGCTTTTGATGTTTACTCGAGTTTAAGTGTTGGAATTCAAACCAATATGACTTTCGATGAAGCATTTCAGTTGGGTATGCTGGCCTTGCAAATAGACATGGCCAATGTCCAACGAGGAATTATCGGCCCACCCGAGCATGTGCTATTTGATACCTCGCCTGATGGATTGGATATCCTTAAACCGATCCCCGATAAAATCCGAATTCTGAGGGACCAAATCTTCTCATCCCAGACTACTACCAACCTGGCTGCTGCGAACGCGAGTCTCGCGGAACTGATGGCAGCAGAAGCAGCCAATGTAGCGGTTTATAATAGCACGTCCACGGCTGGATTAGCCGCATCTTCTCAAGAATACTTGATATCCTTGGGGATGAATGTAACTGAGATTGGCAACGCGGATGCGACCACTTATACAACCGTCTATGATTACTCTGGAAATCCATATACCTTGCAATTCCTTGTAGAAACTATGGGCGTATCCGGAGCCAGAATCTTCTACAGTTATGATCCAGAAAGTCAAATAGATATAGAGATTATCCTGGGTAACGATTGGTCACTCCCGTAACAAACTAAATCCCTGCCGCTGGACGGCTGGGTAATGCTGCTTCCTTAGATGGACACCCTGAATGGTTCAGTAGAACGCATAACATTTTATAACCCTGAAAACGGTTACAGCGTATTGCGCTTGCGTCCAGAACAGGAGGGGCTTCCAGCGGCGAATCGTGAGGGCTTGATTACAATTACCGGCAACTTGCCAGAACTATCCCCGGGGGAATATCTGAAATTAAATGGACAATGGACGACACACCCGAAACACGGATTGCAGTTCAGCGTCGAAAGATGCGAACAAATTCGGCCTGCCAGCATAGAAGGCTTGCGCCGTTATCTGGGTTCAGGCCTGTTAAAAGGTATTGGCCCAAAACTAGCGGGTCGTATCGTCGATCATTTTGGAACCGAAACTATGGATGTGATCGAAAATCAGCCGCAGCGGTTGCGCGAAGTGCCGGACATCGGCCGAAAACGCTCGCGCCAAATTATACACGCCTGGGAACGGCAAAAGAATGTAAAGGACATAATGCTTTTTTTGCACAGTCATGGGGTAAGCTCCAACCTGGCTGTCAAAATTTATAAACAATACGGCGACCAAGCTTTAAATATCGTGCAAACAAACCCCTACCAATTAGCGCGCGATATTTTTGGGGTGGGGTTCAAGACTGCGGATCGCATCGCGCAAGCATTGGGTTTGCCTACCGATCACCCCACACGTTTGGAAGCAGGTCTGATTTATTTGCTGGAGGAAATGAATAATGACGGGCACGTATATTCCCCCTGCCAAATATTGATCCAGAAAACTACGGAATTGTTGGGTGTGGAGCAAGCTTTGCTTCCTGATGCCATACAGCGCTTGGCGGCCAGTGAGCTAGTATTCCTGGAAGAAATTCCTGAACAAGAAACCACCGAAAATGGTAACAGTGTTGTATATTTGACCCCCTACTATTATGCAGAGCGCGGCGTAGCAACACGTTTAAGGGCTTTGGCCTTGGAATTGCCCTCTCGGTTAAGTGACTTGCCGCCATCTTTCGTCTCTTTTGGGCAAGACCTTTCCGAGGAACAATCGCAGGCTTTGGGCATTACACTTTCACACCCTGTCAGTGTGCTTACCGGCGGGCCGGGGACCGGTAAAACTACTGCGATCAAGGCTCTTATTGCCGCAGTGGAAGGGGCCGGAAAACGCTACGCTTTGGCCTCCCCAACTGGGAGAGCAGCCAAGCGCTTATCTGAGGCTTGTGGGCGTCCGGCCAGCACCATCCATAGGCTGTTGGAGTATTCGCCCGCAGAGGGTTTCGGCCTAAACGCGGATAACCCGCTGCGCGTTGACCTCCTGGTTGTGGATGAGGCATCCATGCTTGACCTTCTGCTGACAAACTCCTTGTTGAAGGCCCTGGAGCCAGGCACACATTTGTTATTTGTAGGGGACATAGACCAATTACCCTCAGTGGGCGCTGGGGATGTGTTGCGAGATGTGATTGGTAGCGGAATTGTGCCAGTTTCCCGTTTGAGCGTTATCTTCCGTCAGGCGTCGGACTCACACATCATTTCCAATTCTCATAAGATTAACCGCGGAGAAACACCAGAATTCCCTAAACAGAGCAGTGATTTTTTCTTATTCCCGGTGAACAGCCCGGAAGAGGCCGCAAACTGGGTCGAAGACGTCGTCACCAAGCGTATCCCTGAGCGTTTTGGATTGCACCCGATGAGGGATATCCAGGTTTTATCTCCCATGTATCGCGGTCTAGCTGGAGTGAGCGCCATCAATGCGCGCCTGCAGGCAACCCTAAACCCGCCAAGCGCGCTTAAGCCTGAACGCACTCTTTTTGGCCAAACATTCCGTCCCGGGGATAAAGTTATGCAGATCAAGAATGATTATAAGAAACAAGTCTTCAATGGGGATATCGGTTTCCTGAAGGAAATCTCGCAAGTTGAGCAAACTCTGACCGTGGAGTTCGACGGCCGCGGCGTGATCTACGATTGGTCTGAAACTGACCAGTTAGTTCTAGCGTATGCTGTATCCGTACATAAATCGCAAGGCGCTGAGTTCCCCGCCGTAGTGCTCGTCTTGCTTACCCAACACTACATGATGCTGCAGCGCAACTTGTTATATACCGCAATCACCCGTGCCAAAAAATTATGCGTCTTGATCTCCAACCGCAAGAGTATCGCCATAGCAGTGAAGAATAATAAGGTAACTGAAAGATACACAGGATTAGCTTGGCGGTTGATGGATGCATGAAGCATGAAAATTTCACAATCATTACGTAAGCTTCCCCGCAACGTTTGGGCTCTCAGCCTGACGAGTTTTTTCAACGACATCTCCAGCGATATGGTGATTCATATCTTACCGCTCTTCCTGTCGAACGTCTTGAATGTCAAAACAAATCTGATCGGCCTGATTGAAGGTGTGGCCGAATCCACGGCAAGTCTGCTAAAAGTGTTTTTTGGGTGGTATTCCGACCGCTTGGGGAAACGCAAATGGGTGGCTGTCGCCGGTTATGGAATTTCGGTGCTTTCCAGACCCTTCTATTATTTTGCCTCCTCCTGGGGTGTGGTTGCAGGAGTGCGCTGGGCAGACCGTTTCGGAAAAGGTGTGCGCACCGCTCCCAGGGATGCACTCCTCGCAGACAGTGTTAACCCCAAAAATCGCGGTTTGGCATTTGGCTTCCACCGGGCTGCTGACACTGCTGGAGCGCTTATCGGTCTATTGGTAGCTCTATTTGTGGTCTGGAGGCTTCAGGCAGCTACGATAGCCCTAAGCCTGGAAACATTCCAAATGATCGTCCTGCTCAGCCTAATTCCTGCTGTGTTAGGAGTGGTGGTGCTGGCATTTGCGGCCAGGGATGTCTCAGCCGAACAGAAGATAGATGCTCCCCAGATCAGTTTTCGCCGCCTGGGAAAGAAATTTGCAGTTTTCCTGCTGATTGTTGGCATATTTGACCTGGGCAATTCATCGGATGCATTCCTTATTCTTCGTGCTCAGGAGCGCGGTTTGAGCGTGCTGGGAATTTTAGGTATGTTAGCGGTGTTCAACTTGGTGTTCACCCTTCTCTCCACACCTGCTGGGGCGCTCTCAGACCGTGTTGGCCGCCGTAGAATTCTCATCGGGGGCTGGTTGAGTTATGCTGCTATTTATTTCGGGTTTGGAATGGCCGGTAATGTGTGGCACATCTGGGCGCTTTACGTGCTGTACGGGGTGTATTACGGCTTGGCATTTAGCACGGCCAAGGCTATGGTAGCCGACCTGGTGCCTGCAGAATTGCGCGGCACCGCCTATGGAACCTATAACGCAGTTTTAGGAATCATCGATCTACCTGCCTCGATCATCGCAGGCATATTATGGGAGGGGTTAGGGGGCTGGGAGGGATTCGGCCCCTCAGCGCCTTTCTACTTCGGCGCTGTAATGGCGCTGCTTGCGACAGTGGGATTAATGCTTTGGCGGCCAAATTTGCAGGGGGATAACCTAAAAGTGGTCAGAAGCCCGTAATATTAGCTGCTAATCTTATCCTCACAGTAATACTCGATGGCTTTTTCTAGGAAGACGGGCATATGCTCATGATACTTGCTCTGATATATGTTGATAAATTTGGGGTCTTGATTGTACATATTACCTAGGCCAAGGAACATCTCGTATGAGCATACATAGAAATTACCCATGTGCTCGTGTAAGTTCTTGATGAGTTTTTGTACATCCGGACTGTCAATCCCTTTTGGTATGCTTTCTTTTAGGGAGGCGAGGATTCCATTGCCCTGCGCGATGATCGCTTTTTTCTTCTCATCAGAATAGCTCTTCCAATTTGCTTGAGACTCTTTCAGCTTTTCATCTCCATATTTGGCGCTAATTTCCTTCTCGTATTTCGCTTGCTTGGCTTCACTAAAGCCTTCGTAGAATTCTTCCTGTTCCATCTCGGTTTTTCCTTTCATATGCAGAATAGTTTTATCCACAGTGTTTATCAGCTGATCCAGCCGGTCCACTCTTTGCTGCAGAGCAATTTTATGAGTGTGTAACGCTTCCAGGGTATCAAACTCTGGCTGGTCGATAATCTTCTTGATTTCCTTCAGGCTGAAATCCAGTTCCCTGAAGAATAGGATTTGTTGCAGCCGGACAATGGCTTCATCGCTGTATTGACGGTAACCGTTTTCACTGACTGAGCTGGGTTTGAGGATACCGATCTCATCGTAATAATGCAGCGTTCTCGTGCTTACGCTGGCTAAATCTGCTAGTTGTTTGACGGTCAATGACATATTTTTACTCTCAAAACCCCAAGATTGTAAACTATAACGTAACGTTAATGTCAAGGGGGTTAGAGAGAGTTAGTGTAACATTGTTTCTGTAATTTCCAAAAAAAGATAGGTCAGGTATCCTTTTAGTGATAAAGCTAGAAAGGAGCTACACATGACCTATCAAAACGATTGTACATTACCAGAAGAAATATTGGAACAGATTGCTACAGATGGATTGGATGCCATTCCGGAATTGATCCGCATCCTAGTCAACGAAGCCATGCGCCTGGAGCGGGAGCAACACTTGGGGATGGTGGTATTCCTCGCCTTGGAGATAAGGGATGATACCCGCATCGGGGCAGTTGTCATGAGAGTTGGCGTTCTGCTGGGAGCCTTGGTGGTTATCCAACGCTCACGGGCTAGCGAAGCCTAGGAAAGTTTATCCATTTAATTCAAGTAACAAAAGGGTCAACTGGTAAACATAAAATGGAGGAAGAACATGAATGACTCACGTTTGGAAAAATTAGCGCCGCTGTCAGGCGCGCTAGCAGTTGTGTTGATGATGGCTGGAGCAGGGATGCTGGGTGTCTATGATTATCTGCCCTCAGCAGAGAAGTTACAGGGAATCTTTAGCGATAACTCGACCAATTTGATCACAGCGGGTTACCTGGGCTTATTTTCAGCGGCTTTGCTGTTGTGGTTTTCAGGCAACGTCTACAGTGCTTTGCGTGAGCGAGAGGGCAGCGATGGGAGGCTATCGATGGTGGCGTTTGGAGGTGGGGTGGCATCTGGTGTTGCTATGGGTGTTGCATTCTCTGCTATTCTTGGAATCGGGGCACGCGCTGGGGCTGTAGGAGGGATCTCAGGCGATGTGGCTGTCGCTTTATACGATCTTTATGGCACTATCCTCGGTCAAATGCTTGCCTTCACCTTTGCGGTCTTCATTGGGGCTGCAGCGGTGGTCTCATTACGCACAGGGATGTTTCCAGCCTGGTTTGGCTGGGCGAGCGCCTTGATTGCCATAGGGCTTCTAACCCCCCTCGGCTATTTCGTACTCTTTTTCACCTTGATTTGGCTTTTCGCATACGAATGATTTTATCTCCTCATTCGTTGCACTAAATGTCTGAATTAACAAAAGCATAATCTTACATATTTTTATAAAAAAGGAATTTATTAATCTGCTAATAAATTGTTTTCCAATTTAAGTTGCATTCCTTCTAATAAAGTGTATTATATAAATGAAAAGATAAATTTCTATGACGAGACGAGTTCTGTTATGTATGCTGCCCCTTATAAACACAGAGCTATATATGTCTGCTTGAACTGGAGGACAATCAGGGGATTGGATTAGACTTAGGAGGTAAATCATCCTATCGTGGATTATCACACCACAACAGGGGATGGTGTTCAAATAGAAAAGAACAACTCGACAAGTATTTAGAAATAACATTTACAGGGACTTTGTGAGGAATCATGAAAGATAACCTGAAACAATTGCGCGAAATCGTTTTCCGTAATGCCGCCTATTTCTGGAATGGGCCAGCTACCTTACCCAACGCGGTGAAACTCGAATGGAAACTTATCCCGATACGTTGGTTTGGTATCGTTTTTGTATCCGGTGGCCTTCTCTTGGCTAATCTCACCCCCAGTCAGTTCTCGGGCGCTTATACGATCCTGACAGTAGCTGCGGCCTACAACATCATACTCCAAATGATTTTAAAGCGGCAGCCTAAAGCCCTGGTGAACGGCTATCTGACTAGTTTTGCAGATGCAGCGCTCAGCATTGTTATGCTGCTCGTGCTTGGTGGTTTTGATTCTCCATTCTATTACATCTTGTATACAGTTACGATTTCCAGTGTGATGCGATATGGCAAGCGTCCAGTTTTAGTCATGCTGCTGCTCTTGATCGGAGCGGATTTCATTGAGGGCCAGTTCTCTGGTCAAGCAATCACCGCTTCATTCATTATTCGCTCTACTTTTCTTGTAATTACTGCTGTTCTCACGAGCTTCTTGCGCGATAAAACTCAAAACGAAGCAGCTCTGCAAGAACGTCTGGCTGCTCAAGAAGAATTGGTGCGCCATCAGAGGTTTGCAGTTTTAGGTGAAATGGCTAGTGGTGTCGCCCACGAACTGCGCAATCCTTTATCTGGGATAGCCAATGCCGCTTATTATCTCAAATCTGTACTTGAAGATGCCGATGAAAACGTGAAGAAACACCTTTCTCTGATATCTAAAGAAGTAGATGAATCTGACAAGATTATCACTGACCTGCTCGATTTTGCGCGAATTGATACATCGCATCATAAAAGAACATCAGTTGAAGAGTTGATCGACGAGGCTATGATAAGTGTCTCCTTTCCAGCAGAGATGAAAATCAAATCCCAGATGTTTCCGGAATTACTGCTAGTCGATGTAGATGCAGAACAAATCAAGCGGGTGATAGTCAACTTATTGCTAAATGCAATCCAAGCCATGCCAGAAGGCGGTGAATTGATTATCAAAACAGCTGTGGAAGAAGATCATGTAAACATCTCAATTACCGACACAGGTGCAGGAATCCCCCCC
>VRUJ01000007.1 GCA_019456165.1 Chloroflexota bacterium | reverse complement strand
ATCTTCAGAACCTCCTGCTTTTTAGTTCTCATGGATGCAAGTTTTATTCCATCTTATTCACCCTGACTGAGTACTAGTGTATATGCTGTTCTAAGAGCATCTAATAGTGAACCCGGAAAGCAATTATTAGCTGAAGGCTACAAATGCCGCATTGGAGAACTTGGGATTATTGGACAGGTAGCAAAAACGGGTAAATCTCGTCTTTCTTTGGACACAAAACAAGATTATTTATACAAAGATAACCCGCTGTTATCTGAAACTAAATCCGAAATTGCAATGCCGCTTATGGCAGCAGGCAATCTTTCTGGTGTTTTAGACGTTCAGAGCACCGAAAAGGATGCCTTCAATAAAACAGATATTGATGTCATCCGAGTTCTTGCAGACCAACTTGCTGCCGCTATCGAAAACACTCGGCTTTTCGAAGCTACACATCGTCAGATCGAAGAATTGACTGTGCTGCATAACACTGCTTTGGTCAGTGTCCAAGCCACAGATGAAGACGAAATCATTAAAAACACAACTCAATTGATCGGAGAAACACTATACCCTAATAATTTCGGGGTTTTACTTTTGGACGAAAAAGAAGATACACTAATCCACCATCCATCTTATTGGGGAGACATCGTACCCAACCAACCTTCCATCCATTTGGATGATGGCATCACCGGTGCCGTTGCTCGCACTGGTGAGCCTATGCTTGTCCCCGACGTAACTAAAAATCCCCACTACCTTGAGGTTGATACAGGTACGCGCGCCGAATTATGCGTTCCTTTGCGAATTGGGAATAATATAATTGGTGTGATCAATACCGAGAGCCACAAGGTAGGAGCATTTAACGAGAAGGACGAGCAACTTTTGACAACAGTGGCAGTTCAACTTGGTACCGCAATTGAGAAAAGCCGGCTTCTTGAAGTAGAACAGAGAAGGATAGAAGAACTGGCCGGGCTGCATGATATTGCTCAAGCTTTTGGCAATCTGACTGACGTGAGGGAAACTTATGGAGCAATAGCAGAACGGCTAGCCAAATTGATTGATGCCAGTATGTGTATTGTGACACTATACGACCCTAAAACAAAAGAGTTTGTTGCCGAAGCGCCAGGTTATGGTGTAAGCGATAAAATTATTTTGGCTACCCGTTATTCAGCACAAGAAGCAAAACAGGTTTGGGACTATCGCGAAAAAGGAGTTTATAGAGCCAACAGCAGAAAAGAAATTCCACCATTATTTGATGCTATGGCTGATTTATTTAAAGTGGAATCAATCATTGTTGCTCCAATCATATCTGAGGGACGAATTCTTGGCGCCGTTTTCGTTGCGAATAAATCTGGGGGCTTTTCTGAAAATGATGCCAGATTATTAAGTGTTTTCGCGAATCAAACTGGAACGGTTATAGTCAACGCCCGTCTGTATGCTGATACTCAAAAGCGTACTAAAGAGTTAGCCATAGCGTTGACACGGCAGGAAGAGCTTGACCGTCTAAAGGATGAATTCATCCAAAAAGCTTCCAACGAGCTACGCACACCAATAAGTATCGTCAAAGGCTATATAGAATTGTTGAACAATGGAGAATTGGGAGAAACGCCCGATAATTATAAGCAACCAATTCAAACTATAACTCGAAATATTAATATACTCGACTATTTGATCGAAAACCTTACAGCGATTCTCGAGACCCAAGCTTTAGGGATCAAGAGGGAGCACATCGACTTAACCGAAATTACTACCACAATTCTTGACGGTTTTGAACTAACCGCCGAAACCGAAAATCTTTCTATTGAAAAAAATATCGAAGAAGATCTCCCAAAAATTTGGGGAGATGAAAAACTAATAAGACTTGTAATCGACAACTTACTTAATAATGCTATAAAATTTTCGCCTGTTAATGGAACAATTACTGTCAATCTGCGGAGAGATATTCCCAATATGATTCTAGAGGTCGCGGACAACGGCCTCGGAGTCCCAGAAGATCAATTCGATCAAATCTTCGAGCGATTTTTCCAAATTAAAAGTAACTCAGGACATCGTTATGGCGGCGTAGGATTAGGACTCGCCTTGGTAAAAGAAATTATTGAAACCCATGGTGGAGAAGTCAAAGTACAGAGTGTTCTCGGTGAAGGTAGCAAATTTTCTGTTATTATCCCAGAGAATGTAAACGAGAAGGAGACTCCTGAGGAAACAGAGCAATAAATCGGGATCCCCCCTCCCCTGAGAAATTAACTCGCTAAAGCACTAACTCCGCCATAGTAGTTAATCCCAGCATATCGTACACACTAATATTCATTGTTGTTATAGGGCTGTTTTTCCATAGTTCGAGACGATCTTTAATACGTTCTTTGGGTCCGCACAATGCAATATCGTCCACAATTTCATCTGGAACAGCCATCACCGCCTCCATTCTCTCCCCGACAAGGTAGTGTTTTTGTATCGTATTAGCCGCCCCCTCATAACCAAATCGACAGGCAAGGTCAAAATAGAAATTCTTTCCTTTTGCCCCCATACCGCCGATGTACAGAGCAAGGATAGGTTTTATTGTATTCCGACATGCTTCGACATCATCCCCTACAACGACAATTACATTCGGGGCAATATTAAAATTTTCCAAACTTTTCCCTTCTCCAGCCTTGACAAATCCGATTTCAAGGTTTTCTTTGTAAACCTCAGCATAATGTTTTGGTGAAAAAAATATAGGCAGCCACCCATCTGCAATTTCTGCAGTTAACTGCACGTTTTTTGGACCAATAGCAGCAAGAAATATCGGAATATCTGGACGGCCGTGTAAGATACTTTTTAGTGGTTTTCCGAGACCCGTCGCATCCTCGCTTTGGTATGGTATTTGATAATGAGTTCCATCATGCACGAGAGGTTTTTTCCGATGGAATATTTTCCGAATAATGCTGACATATTCGCGTGTTTTGCCCAAAGGCTTCCCATAAGGAACACCGTGCCAACCTTCAACCACCTGAGGCCCAGATAAACCCAAGCCCAAAATGAAGCGGCCTCCAGAAAGTTGGTCAAGCGTCATTGCGGTCATTGCTGTATTTGCTGGAGTCCGCGCTGGCATTTGCATTATTGCAGTGCCAAGACGAATATTTTTAGTTTGAGCTCCAATCCAAGCAAGCGGAGTAATACAGTCGGACCCATATGCTTCGGCGGTCCAAACCGCGTCAAAACCTAATCGGTCTGCTTCGAGGATGATATCCATCGGCAATTCAATTTTAGCGCCAGAGTAACCCGTCATGATCCCAAGTTTCATCCCAAGACCTTCCTTTCTAAAATAATAATAACCACCGGATTACTTTTATTTTCCATTCTATTCTCCTATTTTAACCACTGCGTTCGTAAGTACATCCACATTTCTCTCATCAACCCTGCATTTAATAACAACTCGGTGATCGCTTACCTTCCACATCTCTGTGATTAGCGTTTCGCCTGGAAAAACATGTTTGGAAAATCTAACTCGCATACTCCGAAATTTTTCCACCTCGTTATTACAGAAATGCCTTATTACTGCGCGCGCAGCAAATCCAAAGGTACATAATCCGTGTAAAATTGGACGTTCATATCCACCCATCGCCGCCATTTCCGGATCTGCATGCAAAGGATTCTTATCTCCAGATAATCTGTAAAGTAATGCCTGATTGGCCAATGTTGTATCTTTATGGATCGCATCCGGTTCACGTTCAGGTGGTAAACTGGTTTTGCTGGAAGGTCCCCTGTCTCCGCCAAACCCGCCTAACCCTCTAATAAAAATTGTATATTCATTTATTGCTAATTTGTTACCGCTCTCATCCATGCTATTTGCTTCAATGATCAAAACCGCCCCAGATCCTTTATCGTAAACTTTGGCTATCTTCGCATAATTTGTGATCGTAGCTTCAGGAGGCAAATTATTAATCCGTTCAAAGTAATGCTCTCCGTGTAATAACATCATAGGGTTAAAATCTATTCCCGGAATTGCTAATATTTTCGTTAAAAAGCCAAATGCAAAATTCACGCTAAATGTTGGTATTACCTTGAAGCCACCCGAAAATAGTTCATAAACAAACTGCAAATCACCCTGGTCTAGTGGATCTTGGCCTGCTCCAATCCCCAAGGCATAAAGGCAAGCATCTCTTGGCGAATATGTAAATGTGCGGGGCTCAAATTCATAACCCAATACTTGACTTACATCTATACTTGACATTACAAACTCCTAGATCTCAATTAGTGTCTCATGGCATTATTCGATATCTTGTTTTATTATCAATCGTCTCAATCCTGTAATCCAATATCCAAGTGCAATGGCGTCAATTATGATGGCTCCACAACCGAAAACCACACGACCTGACACCTCACCTTGATTAGTTGTTCCAGAGATAAATGGAATTGAAATACCTCCACTAAACTCCCGTTCTCCAGGACCGAACGCAATCCAGGTAGGAATAATGCCAAACGCAGTTAGTAACGCACCTATGACAATGAATTGTAATAATCGAAAAATTAATGTGTCGCGAAAGAATGCAAAGCGATAATCGCGCAATAATAAAATTACACCTGCTGAGAAGAAAGCAACTCCAGCCATGCAAGAAATCCATCGCGGGGCGTTAAAAGAAGAATCGTCTGATGGAATGATATCTGCGGAAACCAGAATAATAAACCCACCCATGGCGATTACCAATAAACCTACCCACAAACCTCCCTCCTGATTGCTCGGCGTTTCAGACATGAGCATTTTTAATTGAAAATTCTTGGGTAGCTTCCAGGTTCAACTTCACGTATGATTTCATAAACCGTTTCGAGAATCTGTTCAACATTGGGTTTTGACCAGTAATTTCCGTCAGTTCCATAAGCCGGTCTGTGCTCTTTTGCAGAAAGGGTGCGAGGTTCCGAATCTAACCAATAATAACCACCTTGTTTTTCAATTACTTCTTGCAGCATATATGCCGAAGCCCCCCCAGGTACATCTTCGTCCAAAAAGATAATTCGGTTGGTCTTCTTAAGTGACTCAATTATCTGACCGTGAATGTCAAACGGAAGTAATGATTGAACATCTATGATCTCTATGTGGATGTCCAATTCATCAAGTAGATCGGCAGCTTCGCCTGCAATCCTGCACAAAGGACCGTAGGTCACTACGGTTAAATCTTTTCCTTCGCGAATCACCTCAGGCACACCTAAAGGTAAAGTAAAATCTCCAATATTATCAGGTAATTTTTCTTTTAATCGGTAGCCGTTCAACACTTCAACCACAATTCCAGGTTCATCAGAAAGTAATAATGTGTTATAAAATCCAACCGCCTGGACCATATTTCTTGGTACCAAGACATGCATGCCTCTTACCAAATGAATTAACCCAGCCATGGGAGAACCCGAATGCCAAACCCCTTCTAACCTGTGCCCACGAGTCCGAATGATTACCGGCGCTTTTTGCCCGCCTTTGGTGCGCCAGCTTAAGGTCGCCAGGTCATCTGACATTATTTGTAAACCGTATAATACATAATCCAGATATTGAAGTTCGGCTATCGGTTTTAGGCCTCGCATGGCCATACCTATAGCCTGTCCGATGATTGTAGTCTCACGAATACCGGTATCGGTAACTCGCAATTCACCATATTTTTCTTGGAGTCCAGAAAACCCTTGATTGACTCCACCAAGGTATCCTAAATCCTCGCCAAACGCAATCACACGAGCATCTCGCCCAAGCATGGCGTCAAAACCTCGTTTGAGTACTTCGAAGCCATTAACAATTTCTGAATTATCAGAATACACTGATTTAACTTCGGGTACCCTTGACGCCGCTTCCAAAGAAGTGCTGTACAAATTGGAACTAATACGCTCCTCACTGAGGTTATTCATTTTCTGTTTCCACTGAATAAGTACTTGTTTAGTCGGATTATCAACACCGCGCAAAGAGAATAATGCATCTCTTACAGCCACCATAATATCCTGCCGAACTGGATTATGTAAATTTGCTAATTTTTTTTTGATTCCAATTAAACCGTTACCATTTGGTATGACGGTTGCGATTTCATCAAGGATTTCACCGAATTCAGTGATTTCAGAACGAATTGGGGTTTTATATTCCTCCCAGGCTACCTTTCGAATATCTTCCACGGATTTTCTTTCTAATTCTTCAATATCATGCAATTCACCGTCAGACGCCAATCCCTGATCGATGATCCACTCGCGGAATATCTTCATGCAGTCGAATTCTAATTCCCATTCCAATCGTTTTTCTGATTTATATCGTTCGTGACTTCCAGATGTCGAGTGCCCCTGAGGTTGTGTAACTTCTATCACGTGTATGATCGCAGGAATATGATCTTGGCGCGCAGTTTTGGCCGCTTTCAAATACGTTTCAATAAGGGTTAGGTAATCCCAGGCTTTTACAGTGTATAAATCGTACCCCTTATCGGTGCCTGGCTCCCGCTGGAATCCTGAAAGTAGTGCTGAGAGATCTTTGGTTATTTGATATTCATTTGGGACTGAGATGCCGTATCCATCATCCCAAATTGATAATACCATCGGGGCTTTCAAAACACCAACCGCATTGACTGTCTCCCAAAACATACCTTCTGCACAACTCGCGTTTCCGATAGTGCCAAAAGTAACTTCGTTGCCTTTATTCGAAAACTGTGTCATATCCTTGAGCGCTTCAACTCCCCGATATATCTTCGATGCATAGGACAATCCAACCATCCGCGGCATTTGGCTAGCTGTTGGAGAAATGTCAGCCGAAGAGTTGAACATCTTGCTAAGGTTCTTCCAACTACCATCCAAATTCAAACTGCGAGTAGCAAAATGTGCATTCATCATTCTCCCCCCAGAAGCTGGTTCGGATTCCAGGTCGGTATGGGCGAATAATTGAGCGAAAAATTCCTGGATACTATGGATTCCGAGGGCAAACATGAAAGTTTGGTCGCGATAGTACCCGGACCGAAAATCACCTTTTTGGAATGCTTTCGCCATTGCGATCTGGGCTATTTCTTTTCCATCACCAAAGATACCAAATTTTGCTTTTCCACTTAATACTTCCCGCCTTCCAATAAGACTGGCTTGTCTGCTCTTATACGCCAGTTTATAATCTTTTAATACTTCTTTTTTGGTAATCCTAATTTGGTTCTTTTTTGTTTTCTCAACTACCATCCTAATAAAACCTTTCTCTTTGAGAACATAATTATTCCAATACTAAAACCACAAAATAGTTTATCATGTAATCCATATTTTCTGTTATATTAATATATGTTTTGAGCATAAAAAAAAGCATCTCAATGTCATGATACCATTGAGATGCTTTAATAAAAATAGATAATGCTATTATTGAAAATCAACCACCATTCACCCCGTTGAAATAGCCGTCTACCAATTCAATTAATTCTAATGCTCTTACAGGCTTAGAGAGATAATCATCGCACCCAGCTTCAAGGAAACGTTCGCGGTCACCCCGCATTGCAGACGCCGTAAGAGCAATAACAGGTGTTAAGCGTAATTCCTCGTCTGCTTTAACCCTTTGAACGATTTCCAATCCATCCATGCCTGGAAGTGCAATATCTAGGAGTACAAGCGGTGGTCTTAGGTGGCCAATCATATTAAACCCAGATATACCATCCTCGGCTTCGATTACTTTATAACCGCGCGAACCTAGAATTTTTCGGACGATACGGCGGTTATGAAAATTATCTTCGATATATAAGACTGTTTTATTGCTCATAATTCAACACCATACTAACTAAATCTGGAGCCCGGACAGGCTTGAATAGGTAATCATCACAACCCGCATCAATAAAGCGCTCTCGATCACCTGGCATATTTGATGCAGTTAAGGCGATCACTGGGATCGTACACACCTCTTCTTTTAATTTCATTCTTTTTACAACTTCCAAACCATCCATACCAGGCAAATTCATTTCGATTAGCACCATTGTAGGATGGAGATCATTTATCATATCAAACCCAATGACACCGTCTTCGGCTTCTAGCGCCTCGAATCCCCTCGAATTGAGGATTTTGCGAACAAAACGACGGTTATGATAATCTTTTTCAATATACAAAACAGTATTATTATCCATTGCCATTCACTCTGTCAGGATATTTTCAACACGCTCTAAAAGACTACGACGATCTAACATAGCTTTAGGCCACACAGAATCAGCATGATTGGCGAGTTCAGCGCGCGTGCTAGGTTCAAAGTCTTTGGCGGAGATGATGATGACGGGAATTTCCTTGGTCTTATCATTCTGGCGGAGGACCTCTAACAATTCCAGCCCATTCAGGCCAGGAAGAACATAATCCAAAATGATCAGGTCTGGAATTGTTTCCTTTAGAATTTCTAAAGCCTTCTCGCCCGAATTAGCTTCCTCAACCACAAAATTGTGGCGGGTTTGAAAAAGGCGGCGCATCAAACGTGCGTCTACCGCATTATCATCCACCACGAGGATTCGCGGTCGGTTATGGTCATCGAAATTGTTGCCACCCACTTCCACTGTTTTTTCATTTGCGTCAAAGATGCTGACGTTAACTTCCGGATTTGGTGGAATGATATTATCATCTCCAAGCACATCAATAACATAATCTACCAATTCGTCACTGCTGAAGTTCCCCTTCTGCCAGACTGATTGGGCGCGGCTCTGCAAGAACTCTTGTTGTTCGGAATCTAAATCTTTACCCGAAATGATCATCACTGGAATATCTTTGGTTTTTTCATCCCGCTTAAGAGCTTCAATAATTGAGAAGCCGTCCATTTTCGGAAGGGTGAGGTCGAGCATAACCAAATCAGGTTCCCGTTGGCGTATCAAGTCTATGCCATCAGGACCATTGTGTGCTTCAAAAATGCGGTATTTCTTTCGCCGCTGCAATAAACGGCGCAGCATGCGGCTGTATTGCAGGTTATCGTCTACAATAGCAATCGTCGTAACCTGTTCGTCTAGCTGCGCAAGAGCGGCCGACAGACCTTCAGGTCTGCGTGGAGCGCCTTCTTCTACCGGGATTTGTAAATCAAAAGTATATTGATCCTCTAACGCGTGTTTCTCTGCGCTAAATGTATGCCCAGAACAATTCACCACAACTAACTCGGTGGTTTGAATGAAATTATCATTCGCAAGTTTTTCCAGGCCTGCGAAGGCAACACTGGCTGCAGGTTCAACTGAAAAACCCTCAATCCTGGCTGTTCGCCGCATTGCCCTGAATGCTTCCCCATCAGTTACTGCTACCATAGCGCCCCCATATTTATCGTTGGCATGCTTGAGTGTTTTATAAGCTAAGCCTGGATTTCCGGTTGAAAGTACCGTGATAAGAGTATCTGGAATTACAGGTTCAGCTTCATCCAAACCCGCCTCCCAAGCACGAACCATAGGTGCACAACCGGCTGCCTGGACCAAGCCGAATTTTGGCACTTTGTCGATGATACCAACTTGTTTGAGTTCTTCAAAACCTTTTAGGACACCCAATGGCCCTAACCCACCAGATACTGCCTGAATATACCAATCAGGAGCTTTCCAGCCTAATTGTTCAACAATCTCGAAGGCTACAGTCTTCATACTCTCTTTATTTGGAATCCCCTTCGCTCCATTATCTACGTGAATCCCTCGTCGAGCCGCGAAGTCAGAGGCGATCTGCTTTGCCTCGTCGTACGTCCCGGTGATTTTTACAACTTCAGCGCCATACAGAGCCAGCTCTCGCATTTTTTCGGCTGGAACACTGCTGGTTAGAAAAACCCACAATTTTATTTCTGCGCGCGCGCAGTATGCAGCATACGCGGCAGCAGCGTTTCCGGTAGATGCCAGCACTAGCTCCTTGATGCCATTCGCTTTCATCGCCCTCACAGCACTGGCTGCCTGGCGGTCTTTGAAAGACCCTGTTGGTTGTTGGCGTTCATCTTTAATCCAAATTTCTAACAGGCTTAATTCACGCTCAAATCCCTCTGCGCGGCTTAATGGCGTCCACCCCTCCCCCATAGATATGATTTTCTGATCATTCGAGAATGGGAGTAGTTCCTCGTAACGCCACATATTCGTAGGCCTCTGGGAAATTAGTTCAACCCAGTTCGGTGGCAGAGAATCTAGATCATATTTTGCATTCAACCAGGTGCTTCCACACTCGGGGCATTTTCCAGGAATCAACCCAAATTCTAACTCTTGGTCGCATTCCAAACAAGTTGCTTGATTGAATAGTGAAGGCATCCTTATCCTCTGGTTACTATAAACCAATAGCGGGGGTTGGAGACATAATATCTCCAACCCCCAAAAAGCCGATTCATTGAAAGTGTATTGTTATGGCTATCGACTCATACCTACTTACTTTTTCTCGCCTCCATCTTCAGATACAATTTCCTTGGAAGCCTTTTTCTTCCTACCATTGCCTACTTTTGCTTTCAACGCATCGGTGACTTTTTTAATAAGGCCGCCATTTCCTGATGCGAGACTACCAGTATCTGATTGTCCATTACCTTCCGCAGTAACAGCCACCGGAGCCGCTAGGCTTTTACTGTCTTTCTTGATCTTGGTAACAATTGTGCTGGGTACTTTGGCTTCCATTGGTAAGAGGATGGTAAAGATAGACCCTTTCCCAAGTTCGCTGGTTACCTTAATGGTGCCGCCGTGCATTTGCACCAATCGGCGGGTAATGGTCAAACCCAGGCCGGTACCCTCAACCACGCGGGTGCTGGAGGCATCGGCTTGCTGGAACTCTTCGAAGATCAATTGCATGTCAGTTTCACTCATACCTGCGCCGGTATCTACAACTTGTAATTCCAACATGCCGCTCCTGTCAGAGGCTCGTAGTGTTATCGATCCTTGATCAGTAAATTTGACTGCGTTGGAAACCAGGTTATTGAGCACTTGATTTAGGCGCACGCGGTCCGCGAAGACGGTTGGAAGACCGTCTTGCACTTCGGTTTTGAACTCTACGGGTTTATTCACCAACAAGCTGGCGTTGCCTTTGACGACGTGGCGGATCAACGAAGCCACATCCACATCGGATAACTCCAGGGTCATGCGGCCAGCTTCGATCTTGGCCAGGTCGAGGATATCATTGATGATGCGCAGCAGGTGCTGTCCGTTGTCATGAATGGCTTGAACATCGACCACAGTTTCGTCATCGAGGTCTCCATCCATGCCCATCAATAATACGTCAGTGTATCCAATGATGGAGTTTAGCGGAGTGCGCAGTTCGTGGCTCATGTTGGCCAGGAATTCGCTCTTCAAGCGGTCGCCCTGTATGATGGTTTCTTCAGCTTCTTTGCGCTCGGTGATGTCGGTGATGCTGCCACGCACTAGGTTGCGTCCTACGGCAGGCAGGCGTACCAAACGGATCTCAGCAGTAAAGGTTTCGCCATCGGATTTCCTGTGCCTCCAATCGAAGATCGGGGCTCCGCCTGCGGTTGTGGTTTGTACGTAATCCCAGATCGCATCCGCGGATGGTTTTCCACTCGCCTGGTTTTGTGTGCTGATGTCTGCGAAAGACATCCTTTCAAATTGTTCTTTGCTGTAACCAAACATCTCGACAGCATTGTCGTTGACCTCGACGAATAAGCCGGCGTCTACGTCCAGCACCACGATGGCCTCTGGAGCGTAGTCGACCAGGGTGCGGAATTGAGCTTCGCGTTCCTTGAGCTCTTCCTGAGTTGCAACCTGTTCGGCGAATACACGCGCGGTCTGCAGTGTGGTGGCGATTTGTCCGCCCAGTGTGGAGAACGTGTCGGCGTCCTCTTGGCTGAAGCGGTTGGGTTTTTCGTCCTGGATGTCCAGCACTCCTAGGACTTTACCGGCAGCCACCAGCGGTACGGACAACTCAGAACGAGTATCCGGCAGAAGCGGATTCATAACGTAGCCGGCGTAGGTCTCGGAATCCTCAACGATCACTGGTGACAGATCACGGGCCGCCTTGGCAACCACAGAGGTTTCATTGTCTACAGCGATACTGTGGCGGCGTTCCTTCAATACAACGCCAACCTGTCCAGAACCAGCCTCGACTGCCAGATCAGTTTCTTCTTCATTCATTAGATAGATATGCACGTGATACAGACCAAAACGGCTCTGCATGATAACCACGGCTTCGTTCAAGAGTTGCTCCGGGTTCAGGATGGAGCCTAGCTGGTTAGCAACACTTGCCGCAGCACGTAGCTGCTCAGCGAAGGTTTCCAGCGCAGTCGTCTGAGAAGTGATCTGCTCGAGCAGCTCAGCGTTTTCAAACAGGAAGGCTACCTGCTCAACCATGCTCTCAAACACCGGGATACTGTCTTCAGTAAAGCGGTGGGCTACACGATCCTGAATGTCCAGCGCACCGAGGATTCTGTCTTCCAGTTTCAGCGGCACAACCAACTCAGATTTGGTTAGCGGGAGCAATGGGTTGGGAGCAAAGTTGGGGTCGTCTGCAACGTCTTCAACCAAAACCGATTTTCCGGAGTTGATCGTGGTAGCCACCAGGGAAGCCTGGTCTAGCGGCAGTGAAAAGCCGCGGCCGAGCAGCTGGCGGCCGGCATATCCGGTACTTTCTGTAAGCACCGCATTCTCGCCCGCATCATCAGTAAGGTACAGCTGCGTGTGGTAAACGTCGAATTGATCCTTGATCAAGTTCACCAGCAGGTTGAGGAAGTCCTCAGGTGTGGTACGCTCGGAAGCTGCAAATGTAACTCTCTGAGAAGCCTCCATCTCAATAGCTCTTGCTTCCAAGTCCTCTAGCAGGTTTTCCACTCGTTCGGATAGTTCGTTATACGCAGTGGACAGGGTTCCGATCTCGTCCTGTGTAGTTACAGGAGCACGAGCAGTTAGGTCGCCGCCGGTAAACTTTTGGGCTGCGTCGGTAAGCGCAATCACCGGGTTGGTAAAGCCAGCTGATAAGCGGGTGGAAATAAAAGTAGCGACAATACCCACAGTTATCGTAAGCGCCACCGCCACGATTGCGATTGTGCTAGCCAGGGAATTTACGGGAAGGAGAATTTCAGGCTCATCAATTTCAGCCATGAACGCCCAGATAACACCATCTTCATCCAGGTCTGTAGCTTCCTGGACTACTACAGGTCCCCAAGAACTCAACACCGGTAGGCCGCGATAATCATCAATGATCTCGGTACCGTGCTCGCCTGCCAAGGATGAATTAGCAGCTACTGTATTTACAGGAATATCGGGGTTCAAGAGAGTGGTTTCAACACCCAAGTCAGCGCTAAAGCGGGAGTCACTGCGGAACAGGTTGTCTTGTCCCACCAGGTAAGTTTCACCAGTTTCTCCCAGACCGGTTCGTTCTTGCAAAAGGTCTGCAAAAAATTTGTGGATGTCAATTTCGAACAAGAGCACACCCACAGTTTCACCCAGGCTGTCCGTCACCGGAGTGGCCAGCCTAAGGTCATTCTCGCCGTGCGCAACGTTGAATCCAATATCTGCGACGTAGGTTTGTTCTAGCCCATTTTGAAATACGAGTTCTGCGGATACATCATCTCCAACATCCTGCGGGTTTAGGGCAAATACAACCTCTCCCTCCAGGTTGATCATCATTATGTCCTCATAAACACCGTCAGCAATTTCAGCGGAAAAAGAACCCAACACACCTTCAGCACGTGCATATGCCTCTATGTAACCCGGATCAGTTGGGTCATCCTTTAGTCTTGCTATGGTTGGTAAACCTTCATTCACACCAGCTGTACCTTTGACAACCACCAGGTTGCTGGCAAAAACAATATCACCTTTACGATCGGAGATCCAAGAAGTAAGCTGGCCCACCTTGAGGGTTTCTACCGCTTCCAACGCATCAAAAGCATCGGCTAGTAATGCGGTTCGTGATTGGACGAAGGCCAGAACGCCCATGAAAACGGCCGTTAAAACTAGCGGCACCACAGAGATTGAAATAAATGATAGATTCAACCTCGCGCCAATCGAGGTGCTGGGTGCAGTGCGCAGCCTGGCGAAGAAGCCTGGGCCGCTTTCTTTTTTGCTCTTTCTGGGCTTGCCGCGTTTCTTCTTTACTGGTTTTTCCGGGGGGGTCTCCGGCAGTTCTGACAAAACAGTCATAGGTTCCTCCTTGGGAATCGCTGCAGGGGTTGGATCTACGGCAGCCTGTTGCTGCGGTACTGGAATAGCTGCCGGCGTTTGGTCTACGGCAGTCCTTTGCTCTGGTACCGGGAGATTCTCCGGTACGGGCATTGAGTCGCGTCTTTGATCCTCTTGAGGACCGGGCATATCAGGGGTTTCGGGTGTAGTCATAGCATCATCCTTTGGTTAGTCTGAATAAACTGGATTATTACAAAATTAGGTTCATACATAGTTTATTGCGCCTCCGTTTTCGGGGAATCGTTTGAATTTGACCCATTGGTATTCTCGAGGGACACTTTATCTTTGTTATCGTTAATCAAGCGACCTATTAGGGTAATTAAAGTTCCCAATGAGATCGGTTTTTCGAGAAAGAAATCTGCCCCCATTTCTTCAGTCAGGGTACGGTACTGCCCATAAGCCGATACCATGATCACCTCGGTATTATTTTCCTTGAGCTTATCGCCATATTCGGTGAGCAAATCGGTACCGCGCTCGCTGCCCATGTGGATATCACAGATAAAAATATTGAAGATATTGTTTTCAAGCGCCTCACGCGCTTCCTGGACCGTAGGTGCCAGATGTACGTCGAAGCTTCCCTTGGTAAGGGCTTTTGAATAGATTCTGCGCAGCCCAGGGTCGTCCTCCATGATCAGGACTTGGGGCTTTGTGCCCATATCGTTAGATTTTCCATTACCTTCTTTTTTGGCCGACACTAATTCTCCCGTTTTATCGATCACCCTCTGAACCAAAACCAAGAGATCTAACATATCGAATGGTTTGGGCAGATAACCATCGCTGATTTTACTGGCACGCTGCTTCACTTCATCTGAACCATAACCGGTCATCAGAATGGAGCGCGTATTGCCGGAGGTCTCTACGATTTGGGCAATTACTTCCAATCCATCGATTCCCGGTAAACGCAGGTCGCTTATCACCAAGTCAAATTTCTCGTTCGCGGCCCTGGATAGTGCATCTTCCCCCGATTCACACACTACCACTTCAAAGCCTCCATTTGATCCCAGCCTTAAAGCCCGGGCAAGAGTACTGGCCAGGTTGTCCTCATCTTCAACAATTAGAATATTTTTGGTCATCATTAATTTTGCCCTTTAGTAAACCAATCGAGCATTAAATACAATTTGTAGAATCCAGTACTTGAAATTTTACTGGATACGGGAAGAATTAACGTTGGGATACAATTGGAAAGTATTGGCTGCTCCCCAATTATCCAATTTACAACAAATAGGTTTTATTAAACAAAAATTATTGGGGATGGTAGCGGGTATTTCCACTTGTTTATAAGGTAAATCCAAAAGAATCAATTTTGAGTAAAAAGAAAAAACCCGTGACTCTCACGGGTTTTCGTTTGGTTTTTAAAAACGATTCTCTTAGTGGCGAGGGCGGGAATCGAACCCACAACCAATGGCTTATGAGTCCACTGCTCTACCGTTGAGCTACCTCGCCAATAATAAAAAAAGTTTACTATGCCCCTTATCTTTTGTCAACAAAATCTCAAATGATGTTATGAATCCCATCAAGGGAAACGAAGCTTTTTCAAAATTTCTAAATTGTTAGGTTTCTGGCACCCCAGTTATAGGCGCTAATGTAGGCAATGGAGTTGAAGTGCTTGTCGGTGTTTGAGTTTGTGTGGGCAGAGGCGTAACTGTGGGCGTCCACGTGGGAGCAAGCTGCCTGACCCCTCTCTCAGTTGGTTCCTCAGTTGGTGTGGCCACAGGCGCTGACGTTTCGTCACCTTCTGGGCTAACAACATCTGATGATATTAGATTTCTGCCAAAATAGACCACGGCGCTTCCACCCACAACCACCACGATCAATAACAGAAGAATTAATAATCTCCTACGGCTGGGTTTTTCCTCGAAGCTGTAGTCATCAGTTGGCGTTGTTATCGGCTCTTCTTCTATTGGCCTGGCAGGAGGTTTGAATGGAGGTATTTCAGTTACTTGATCTGTTTCCAAATCTGGCTCAGAAGATACTGACTCCTCAGCTGCATTATCCGAACCGCCAAAGGAGCCCATGCGTTCGTCCAAAAGGTTGGAGCTATCGACCGCCGGTTGCGCTTCAGCCTCGAGTTCAGCATCCCCGGAAATCTTTGCCAGCCTCTCTCTAGCCTTCTCGTTTTCAGGATTGAGATTCAAAACCTGTTCAAGCGCGTAAATCTGTTTGCGCGAATCCTGCACAGTAAAACTCAGCATATACCAACCCTGTTCAAGTTCTGGGTGGGTTTTGAGCAATCGGACCAGGATTGGCCTAGCCGCCTTAGAATTACCCGCCTTTAATAGGTCGAGAGCTTTGCGTAAATCCTGTGTGGTTGATTCATCGTTATTTGCCATGATTTTGTAAAACGCTTAACTTGATTAATTCCTTTACAAATGATTATTGCTAATTATACAGCGATAAATAATATTAGTATGTAATTTCTGAATATAAATCTTCGGCAACTTCTCAGGCAGACAAATTACGATTCATCGTCATCATCCAGCCAGAAATCATCATCGTCTTCAAACCCCATATCCTCCCATCCATCTTCTAAAGTATCCCCATCATCCTCAATCACTCCCTCGCGGACAAGAGCGCCTACCTCTTCATAGGTCATACACCCATCGAAGGGATCTATTTCAACTTTTGGCGCGCTGCAGTAGCTGACATCCAAAAATTTACAATTCTCATAGTGACATTTTATTCTAGGCATGTCTAAGTCTAACTCAAATAATAGCCAATATCACAATATTTATCAAGGGACAAATGAGAAATACCACGCATCAATCTCTGCCCCGGCTTGCAAATTGCTTTCTTCTGCAGGCAAAACAATCAATCCATCCGATTGCGTTAATGAAAATAGATTTCCAGAACTTTGGCTCCTTAACGGTCTTGCAACCCATTCGCCATCTTTGAATGTAATTATCGCCCTCAAATAGCTTTCCCGGCCATCCGATTCAATTGGTTCCAACAGCCTGACCTTTTGGACTTTTCGAGACCAATCTTTTAATCCAGCCAGCAAATATAAAGCTGGACGTAAAAATACCTCAAACCCTACAAAAGCGGAAACCGGATTCCCCGGCAGCCCCACAAATGGAACCTGCTGGTAACTTCCAAAGGCGATTGGTTTGCCTGGCCGCATGTTGACTTTCCAAAAACCAAGTTTTCCAAATTTCTCAATCACTTTACGGACAAAATCAAAAGCCCCGACACTCACCCCAGCAGAGGAAACGATTAAATCTACACCCTTTGCAATTGCGTCATCCAATAAATTTTTAACCGCATCCTGTCGATCTTTTGCTATTCCCAGATAGATTGGTTCTGCCCCACAACTTGCAACTAATCCGCCTAAGGTATAGGAATTAGTTTCTCTGATTTTTCCAGGTTCTAAATTTGCATCCAATGGTAAAAGCTCATCCCCTGTTGAGAACAAGCCAACTCTTGGAACTCGGTATGTAACTATTTCTTGTTTTCCTAGCATAGCCAGAAGACCAATTTCCTGCGGTCGTAAACGATGCCCAGGAGAAATTAAGGATGTGCCTTTTTGAAAATCTTCTCCCTCTTGGCGCACAAAACTGCCATATTCCACGGATTGAAACACATTCACGCTGCCAGGTAGAGGAGAGCCGCTATCTCGTGTGTTGAAATCAGTCATTTCAACTGGTATTACTGTATCTGCACCTTTTGGTACTGGAGCGCCGGTCATGATCCGGATTGCCTCCCCTTCTTTTAAACTTACACCAGCAATATAACCTGCCGCAAGGTCATCCACAACTTTCAAGTTCTTAGGCCGATTCGTGCTTGCACCTCTGAGATCTGCGGCCTTAACAGCAAATCCATCCATGCTTGAATTTGAAAAAGGAGGGTAATCTAAATCAGCCACAATCGCTTCGCCCAATACTTTTCCCGCAGCTTGCGTTAAGGTTGTGATCTCTGTTTCGACAGGTATTAGAGTTTCTAATAGTTTTCTCTGAGCTTCAGATACGCTAAGCATAAGACGATTTTCAATCCTTTGACAGTTTTATAATATAAAAATTATCCTGGTTTCACTCGCCTGGCTTCCATCACATTAGGGAGTGATTCCACCCTGGTTAGCACTCGGCTCAATTGGTTGATATTCCCTACTTCCAGAATCAAGTCGAATACGGCCTGACTCTGCCGGACAGTGATATTCACATTACGCATATTAATCCTCTCTTCTGAGATCAATGTTGAAACGTCTCGCAAAAGACCATCCCTATCATATGCTTTGATTCTTACGGCAACTGGATAAGTATGCTTCGATTCTCCCCAAGAGACCTGGGCCAAACGTTCGCGGTCACGCACCCGGAGTACGTTGGGGCAATCCTGGCGATGGATTGTTGCTCCTCTACCTCGTGTTATATAACCAATGATTTCATCCCCAGGCGCTGGTTTACAACATTTAGCCATTGTAGTCATCAATCCTTTTAATCCTTGGATCGTAATCGAATCATCAATTACCGGTGCAGCTTCAGTGTCCTCAGTCTCGAAAGTAAATTCATCTAATATTTTTTCTTCTAATGTAAGCTGGTTAATTATCCCGCCTAAGGAAAGATCCCCAATCCCAATTGACATATACATTTCGTTTACGTTGCGCAAATTTAGGTCTTTTGCCAAAGACCCCAAATCAACATCAGTAAGACTTAATCTGCGCAGCTCACGGTCCAGTTGCTGTTTCCCTAAACTAACATTTTGTTTCCGGTCTTGTAATTTGAACCAGCGACGTGCTTTTGAACGCGCTCTCTGAGTATTGATTAATTTAAGATTCGGATTCAACCAATCCCGGCTTGGGCCTCCCCGTTTTGCAGTCAAGATTTCCACTTGATCACCGGTCTGAAGTTGGTAATCCAGGGAAACTAATTTACCGTTCACTTTCGCCCCACGACACCTATGACCAATCTCGGTATGCACGTGATAGGCAAAATCAATAGGCGTAGACCCTACCGGTAAATCAATGATATCCCCTAGCGGTGTGAACGCGTAAACTCGATCGCTGAAAACGTCCGATTTCATACTATCTACAAACTCAGCGGCATCCTCAACATCTTGCATCCATTCCATTATCTGTCTTAGCCAAACAATGCGTCGCTCATAATCTTCGTCTCTGGCCACTCCTTCTTTATAACGCCAATGAGCAGCGATTCCATACTCGGCACTTTGATGCATGTCCGGTGTTCTAATTTGGACTTCTAAAGTTTTTCCATCATCGTAAATGACAGCGGTATGTAAAGATTGGTAAAAATTATCTTTTGGAGAAGCAATGTAGTCATCAAATTCCCCTGGGATAGGACTCCAATGCGTATGAATTATCCCTAGTACTGTATAGCAAGAAGGAATATCCTCAACCGCTATCCGCACGGCGCGGACATCGTGAACCATGTCAAATGGAACCCCTTTACGCATCATTTTTCGAAAAATAGAATATATATGTTTGGGGCGGCCTGAAATATCCACTTTGATATTATTTTGATTAAAAAGTGTATCTAAGGCACTGACTATTTCTAACATCTGGCGTTCACGCTCAGATCGCCGGGAGGCTAAATTTTCAGCGATTTCTTTGTAAGTCTCTGGGTCTACATAGCGGAATGATAAATCCTCCAACTCCCATTTCATTTGCCAGATACCCAAACGGCTAGCCAAAGGTGCAAAAATATCAAGCGTTTCGCGAGCAACGCGAACGCGTTTATCTTGAGGAACATGGCCAAGCGTGCGCATATTGTGCAAGCGGTCAGCTAGTTTTATCAATACAACGCGAACATCTTCACCCATCGCCATAAAGGTTTTTCGCAATGTTTCGGAAGCCAAATCCGCACGCCGGCTTTTGGTTGAGGTACCAGATTCATTATCTCGAACTGTGGTCTTTCTGCTGGATAATTTGCCCTTTCCGGCTTTCTCCGGTTTTCCATTCGAGCGCTGATCTCCACGTGAAACTCGAGGTAATTGTGTAAGCTTTGTAACCCCATCAACCAAACTTGCTACCTCGCCTCCAAAATCTCGCTCGATATCTTCAAGAGTGGTCTTTGTATCTTCTACGGTATCATGCAATAATCCCGCTACGATAACTGCTGGCGGGACATGCATTTCTCCTAGGATAGCTGCAACGGCGATACAGTGATTGATGTATGGCTCCCCAGAGGCGCGCTTCTGACGCTTATGTGCTTTTGATGCAACACGATAAGCCCGAAGGATCAGTTCGTGATCCGCTTGATCGTATTTCTCCGATAAGGTTTCGACAATATTCTCAATACGCATTGATACCTCAAATATAGTCTAGTATAACCACGCGTTTTGATTAGAGCAAGAGGAAGAAATTCTAATAATATCCAGAAAATTGGGTGATAAAGATTGTTGATTGTGGTAATATATTTTTCCAAAACTTGACGCTAATTCTCCCGTATGGTACACTGCTGCGCACTTTGGTCCCGTAGTGTAGTGGCTTAACACGCCGCCCTGTCAAGGCGGAGATCGCGAGTTCGAATCTCGTCGGGACCGCCAAAAGAAAGACCTGGATGATTTGCCATCCAGGTCTTTTTAGTAGATAATTACGAAGCTAGGTTAAACATCAATCATTATTAACTCATCTATTCTTTAATGTCGCGAAATCTGTCATGCAATGTTGATCTTGTCCAACCTTTAGATATCATAAAATACATTGGAGAAATTTCAGGTAAAATCGTTGATTTCATGGCTATGCGCAATCTCTAGTTTTAAATAAAACCGAAAAACCTATGCGCGCTTCTGATAAAAATTATATTAAAAATTTAGTCAAACTGGCACGCCACGACCAAATCCTCAACCCCTTGGTGGTAACTTTTCATATCACCTCAGCTTGCAATCTGAATTGTTTCTATTGCGAGGATTTTGGCGCTCGCTTGAATTCACAACTGCCGCCTCCCCTGCCCCTCAAAGATTCTATGCGGGTGATGGAGATCATCCGCCAGGCAACCGATAACATTGTTTTCACTGGAGGAGAGCCAATGCTGTATCCTCAAATTGATGAACTGGTAGCCAAAGCTAAATTAGATTTAGGTTTCGAATCCATCTCAATCTTATCAAACGGGTCATTGTTAGATCAGCACGAATCCTTATTAGTCTATATTGATCGTCTGGTCATTAGCCTGGAAAGTTCCGATCAAGCTTCATTACAATCAGTGACAAATGCTTCCTCTAAAATTACAGAGAAGATAATCGATAACATAAAACATTACTCTAAGCGTCAGGGAGAACTCGGTTTCGTGATGATCATTAATTGTGTGCTTACTCCAGAGACAATCTCAGAAGCAGAGCAACTCTTAGAATTTTGCTTGGAACATAATCTCATCATTTCGTTCTCTCCCCAGGCAGTTAATAATTGGCCGCGGTACGAATTGCTAATTTCCTCAGAGTTTAAATTATTTATCGCTAAACTTCAAGAGCTAAAAAAACGCGGTGCGCCAATTTTAGGAAGCTATGCATATCTCAAAACTTTGGAGGATTTCAACCCATTTCAATGCTACCCATCCTTGGTTCCCAGGGTGATGCCTAATGGAGATCTGATTTATCCCTGCCGACCAATTGAGAAAGAGAACGGCACACATGGGGGGCGTCCCTGTAATCTATTAGAGGTTAACTCATGGGAAGAGGCATTGAATATTGCATACGATCAATTCGGCCCCCCTCCAAGGGTTTGTACAAGCTGCTTTCAACAATGTTTCGCCGAACCATCTCTCATGCAAGCCCGCCCTTTTTCTCATTTACGCGAGTTGTTGCTCTTCCCTTCTAGTCGCAAAGCAAAACTTTCAACCTATTCACCCGGCTAGAGAACTCATCAATGATTACCGTCTTTGGAGCCACAGGTTACACAGGTCGTTTGATCATAGAAGAACTTTCTCGTTTTAAACTATCGTCAGACAGACTCAGAATGGCCGGACGCTCTGAAGAAAAACTTGCCGCCTTATCCAGCTCCTTTCCACGACATATTCCTTATGTGGTTGCAGACGCAGATGACCCCAGTTCCCTAGAACTTTTATTTGAAGGCACACAAGTAGTGATCAACTGTGTTGGCCCATTCACCGACATGGGCGAACCTGTATTAGCCCGAGCTGCGCTGCGCGGTGTCCACTACCTTGACATTACCAACGAACTTGGTTATGTATACCGGGTCCAAAGCTATAACGAATTGGCCGAGAAAAATAATGCGGCCATAATCCCCGCTTGCGGCTTAGAAGTGACCTTAGCTGATTGCGCAGCTTCACTCTTGGCAAGAGACACGGATTCCCGAATTCATCAAGTAGATATCAAATATACCCTTGGTGGAACCGTTACAAGCCGAGGAACCCGCCGTTCAGCAATTCGATCTTTAGGCACATCTTGGCTTAATTTTAGAGAAGGTCGACTGAAAAGTTCGCTTCCTTGCCGTGAAACCCTCAAAGAGTTGCACAACAACCACTCAAAATCATTCATTTCTTTTCCCAGCAGTGAAATTATCACCATCCCCAGTCATTTGCAAGTTGACAACGTAACCGCATGGTTGGCAATTCCTTCTCATGCTCGTCTTTGGGCTCCTTTATTATTGCCATTATTAGCAATCATAGCACAGGGACCTGTAAGCAAGCTGATGCTTTTCGCCAGCTCCACTCTCTTCCCCTCATCTCCATTTGGCGGCAAGATTAATCCTGTTTTCAGGATAAAAATTGATGCTAAAACGAACAATAACGCACATA
This sequence comes from Chloroflexota bacterium, assembly GCA_019456165.1. Taxonomy (GTDB): domain Bacteria; phylum Chloroflexota; class Anaerolineae; order Anaerolineales; family UBA11579; genus VRUJ01. Next base: position 89,879 of record VRUJ01000007.1, on the reverse strand, counting down.
GCATTGCCATCAAAGGTCGCGGAGTATACGAAACCACAGCAAAGATCGTTGCATATGCCGCCCATCAAATGACCCAGCCGAATTACAATAAGTCAGGAGTATTGGCTCCATCTATCGCTCTTGAACCCAATGCGCTGCTCAATTACGGAGAAAAACATTGGGGTTTACAAATTTCACGATCTCAAGGAAACTAAAATATATGCCAGTCAGACAAAATCTAGATAACCTTGCCGAAGTGATCGTTGTTGGAGCAGGTTTGGCAGGTTTATCCACCGCAATACACCTCGCCGAACGCGGCATACCACCTCTCGTACTTGAAGCACATCCAGAGTTCGCCGGCGGCCGTGTATCCGGGGGAGTTGAGGTCGAGATCGACGGCTGGCGCTTCCGAGGCGAACACGGAGTCCATGGAATTTGGTCACCTTATCGCAATCTCCAGGCGCTCCTCGCTCGCCACAAAATCCGCCCAATGTTTGTTCCCGCACTTGAAGAAACTTGGATATATAAACGCGGAAGCAAAGTAAAAAGAGCCCGTGTAGGAACAGCAATTCGCTTCAGCCCCCTGCCTGCGCCCTTACATTACCTCAATTTGTTTATGCGGCCTAGATTTTTGGGTATGTTAGGGATTCGCGATTGGCTCTCGCTGCCTTTGGTTTGGTGGAGTCTTCTCTGGGGAGTCGGCATCGATCCATTTGCTGAGGATCAACCCTTGAAAGATCTACGTCTCAGCTATTTGGTAAAAAGGTGGTCACCAGCGGTGCGAGCTTTTTTCGTCGGACTGGCGCGCAATGGCATGGCTGCCGAACCAGAGGAAATCCCATTATCTGGCTTCATCGCTTTCTTACGCTTCTACACTTTGTTGCGTAGGGATTCGTGGGCATATTCATATATGCCTGCCGATGGCGGCAGCTCCCTAGTCGAACCGCTTATCCAAAAACTTGAAAGTATGGGGAGTGAAATCCAAATGGGTACGCGTGTCTTAAAGATCACAAAGCGGGAAGACAGTTGGCGCATCGATTGGCAAAGCGAAGAGACTGCGATAATGGGTTATTCGTTAACCAAGCAAATTGTCCTGGCAACGGATGCGCCTAATACGTCCAAAATCGTAGCAAATAGTCCAGATATGGCAACAAAAGAAGAGCTATTCTGGCCCAGGGGCATGGCAACCGCGGTGGTGCGGATTTGGTTTGATAAATCCCCAACCCCAGGTGCGGAGGGCGGTATTTTCAGCGGTGATTTCGTAATTCATAACTTCTTCTGGCTGCACATAATCCAGGACCAATACCGCCGCTGGCATAGGGCAACTCGTGGCAGCGCCATTGAGGTTCATATATACGGCCCGCCAGAATTATTAGAGCAATCCGATGCGGTATTGTTAACCCGTGCCATCTCGGATGTGCAAAGCGCTTTCCCGGAATTGCGCGGCCATCGTATCCACCAAATTATTGAACGCAATGACGCCACCCAAACATTATTTGGTTTAGGCTCAAAAGAACGCCATCTAAGTATAAACACTCCTTGGACTGACATCTTCTGCTGTGGGGACTGGGTCAGACACCCAACGCCAGCATTCTTCCTTGAGCGCGCTTGCGTTACAGGTTTGTTCGCTGCCAATGCAGTCTTAGAATCACGTGGACTTGAACAATGGCCTCACCTTGAATACCCTAAGCCGGAAACCTTTGCCGCATTCATTGAGCGCTTGATGCGCCGCGGCCGGAGATCCAGACGGAAAAAACGTCGCGAGGCCCCTTAAAAACTTTGCTTTTATAATATTTATCCTTTACCCAACGAGCTCATTACTGCCGCGGATATCTTCAACCACGTCTTTAGGAAGGACTGGCGGCTCCTTCCCCAGTGCATAGCACGTAAGAATTTTCTCGGCTGTCTGCTCGATTATTTGAGTGTAGTCAGCCGCCTGTCGCAGGTTTCGCCCAGCTACGACCAGGCCGTGATTCTGCATGAACACGGCGACGCCTTTCCCCAATGCTTCAACCACAGCTTTTCCAAGTTCTGGGGTGCCCGGCATGAAAAACGGAATCCGGGGTATGTCTCCAATACTAGCAGCTTCAGTAGATATTGGCAGGAAAGGCAATTCAGCTAAAACCAGGTTAGCAGCCTGGGGAGCGTGTGTGTGAATTACCGCCCCGATCTCCGGGCGTTCGTTTAATATCGCACAGTGCATTAAGCGTTCACTCGAAGCAGGAAAATCCCCAGCCAACACTTCCCCATCAATATCTATCAATGTTAACAATTCGGGAAGCAGACTACCTTTGTAAATTCCGCTAGGTGTGATCCATATTTCGTTTTCTCTACCGGGAATCCTGGCGCTGATATTTCCACCTGTAGAAGTGATTAAACCAATATGAAACAACTCGTTGTTGACTGAGATGACCTCATTCAAGGTTTCAATAACGCGAATTACTTCATCTCGTAGCTCAATAATATCTTCCATATTGTCTTGGCCTAATAATTCCCATAATTCTAACGCATCTCCCCGTAAACACATAGCGCAGACGAATTGACTCAAGCGAAAACTATACTATAATCCTTCCGGCAGGATATCCCAATATTCAATAATATCTGATAAAAAAGGACTTAAATGCCTATTCCTACCCCGTTTCACGCAAAGACTTCTGCGCTGACTGCAAGCCATGAGTGGTCCAACTGGTCGGGTTTCTTAGCCGCGGTTATGTATGAGCCTTACCACGAGCACGAATATTACTCAATTCGCAACTCGGCTGGTTTGTTAGATGTATCCCCACTCTATAAGTATGAGATCAAAGGTCCAGATGCAGTGTTCCATGCTGACCGCATTATGACCCGCGACATAACAAAATGTGAAATAGGACAGATCATGTACACGCCCTGGTGTGACGAAGACGGCAAGGTTATCGACGATGGCAACATCGCTCGTCTAGGAAAGGATCATTTTCGCATCACAGCCGCAGATCCAAATTTGCGTTGGTTCCAAGATTGTGGATATGGATTAGAGTCAGAAGTGGTCAATGTATCAGATGAATTAGCCGCCCTGGCATTGCAAGGTCCAAATTCCCGGAAAATTCTCAAAGAAATTGTCGTGGGCGCTGATTTGGATAAGCTCCAGTATTTTTGGCTGACTGAAGCAAAAATCGATGATTTTCCTATTACGATTACCAGGACAGGTTATACAGGCGATTTGGGCTACGAGTTATGGGTGCATCCAAAACAAGCTGAAAGATTATGGGATATCATATTTGAAACAGGAACGAATTATGGGCTTTCACCTTTTGGTTTGGCCGCCCTGGATATGGCCCGCATAGAAGCAGGTTTGGTCTTGATCGAAGTAGACTACAACTCGTCACATAAAGCGGTTATAGAATCTCAAAAATCTTCCCCGTATGAAATCGGATTAGGTTGGGCTGTAAAATTTGGGGAGAATAAGTTTATTGGCCGCCGGGCTTTAGAAGAAGAGAAGGTTCAGGAACCAGAATGGACTTTTATTGGTTTAGAAATTGATTGGGTTGACCTTGAGAGTTTATTTAGCCGCAAAAACCTGCCCCCACAGGTAACCGGTAGAGCCTCCAGAGCTGCTTTACCAATCTACTTGCAAAGCGACCATATCGGGCAAGCAACAAGTATTACGTTTTCCCCACTTCTGAAAAAATACATTGCACTTGGAAGCGTAAGAACAAATGCCGCAAAAATAGGTACACCGGTCAAGCTAGAGGTAACTGTGGAGTACACCCGGCAAGCAGTGGATGCCGTCATCGTCAAGCCCAAATTTTTCAACCCAAAACGCAAGAGGAGTCTGGGAACCGATGAATAAATACGACGCGATCATTATTGGCGGGGGCCACAACGGGTTAGTAGCCGCCGCGTATTTAGCCAAAGCTGGTAAAAAGGTCATTGTCCTGGAGCGGCGTCATATACTTGGGGGAGCGGCAGCTACCGAAGAAATTTATCCAGGATTTAAATTCACCGTATTCTCGTACGTAGTAAGTTTGTTGCGCCCAGAAATTGTACGTGATCTAAATCTTCCTAAACACGGTCTCACTATCCTACCCTTAGAAAGCACGATCACCCCTCTTCCGGACGGAGACTACCTCTATCGAGATATCGACCACCACCGCACTTTACGCAACATCGCCCGGTTCTCGGAGCGCGATGCCGAAGCATATGAAGAGTACAGCAGAAGCATGTATTTTATGGCCAAAGCTGTGAAATACATCCTGGGCATTATCCCGCCAGATCCCACATCATTGAAACCAAAGGATCTTTTAGGCTTGCTAGAAATGAGCAAACATTTTTTGGGTATCGGAGAAGAACAATTTTTCACACTCTTTAAACTGATGACCATGAGTTCCGCCGACTTTCTCGAAGAATGGTTTGAGACCGATCCATTGATCGCCACCATGTCGGCCAGCGGCATCATCGGCACCTTCCTCGGTCCGCGTTCTCCCGGAACAGCTTACGTTTTGCTACATCATTACATGGGCGAGATTGATGGAGTTTTCCGAGCCTGGGGCTTCGCCAAAGGTGGAACTGGAGCAATCTCCAATTCTATCGCTGGAGCTGCCCGCGAGTTTGGCGCAGAAATCAGAACTAATGCTCCCGTTAGCAATGTTATTGTTAAAAATGGGAAGGCTACTGGAGTTGCATTGGAAAATGGGGATGAGTTTCTTGCAGACATAATTATCTCCAGCCTGGATCCAAAACTCACTTTCTTGAAGTTGGTGGAAGAAAACGACCTGCCCAGCGATCTCGTCGAATCGATCCACAAATTCAAAATTCGCGGTTCTTCCGGAAAAGTGAATTTGGCTCTTGATGCTCTACCGGATTTATCCTGTATACCCGGGCCAGGCCCACACCTGCGTGGCGCAATCTCGATCAGCCCCAGCGTCGATTATATCGAGCGTGCTTACGATGACGCTAAGTACGGAGAAATCTCGAAGCAACCCTATATTGACGTCATCATCCCCTCCATGATTGATCCCGATATGGCCCCTCCTGGCAAGCACGTTATGTCCTGTTTTGTGCAGTATGCGCCTTATGAGCTAAGGGAAGGGACTTGGGAGCAGCGCCGCGAGGAACTCGGCGACAACGTCGTTAACGCACTTTCCGAATTCATGCCAAATATTAAGGATATTATTCTACACCGGCAGGTGCTTTCACCTTGGGACGTTGAACAATCCATCGGCTTGTCTCAAGGGAATATATTCCAGGGTGAATTAAGTTTATTTCAGCTATTCTTTCTTCGCCCAGCCTCCGGTTATGCCAAGTATAACACCCCCATCCGAGGTTACTATCAATGCGGTTCTGGAACCCACCCCGGCGGGGGCATCACCGGCACGCCCGGTCGCTTGGCTGCATTGAAAATACTCAAGGAAATTAATTAATGACCAAAGATTACGATGTAATAATCATCGGTGCTGGTCACAATGGATTGACCACGGCTGCATTGCTTGCAAAGCAGGGTTTAAAAATATTAGTTCTCGAGCAGAGGAATTCGCTTGGAGGCTCCGCTGGCACAGAGGAGATCTTTCCAGGATTTAAATTCAATACAGGCGCAGTTGATGCTGGTCTATTGCAACCGGAAGTGATCGCAGAGCTCAACTTAAAAAAGTATGGTCTGGAATTTATCTTACCCCCAGTTCTAGGGTATGCTCCTCAAGTCAAGGGCAATTCTCTTACAATTTGGCGAGATCCTCGCAAAACCGCATCCGATCTTGCCCACATCTCTGAATCTGATGCAAATAAATTCCCTGATTATGCAAATCTGATTGAGAAATTAGTATCAGCGTTACGCGGCATCACAACTCTAACCCCGCCAAACATTACACAAGCCAGTCTTAACAGTCTGTTACCCTGGGTCAAAACAGCATTGAATATTAAACGCCTGGGGGATAAAGACATGGTTGAATTGCTACGCATTTTACCCATGACAGCCGTTGAGTTACTAGACGAGTGGTTCGAATCCGATTTGCTGAAAGGTGTTTTGGGAGCCCAAGGCGTGAGTGGAAGTATGCAAGGTCCGCAATCATCTGGAACCGCGTTTATGATGCTTTACCAGCAGATGGGAATTCCTGGCGGCGGTTTCAAATCTTGCCGCTTCGTGCGGGGTGGAATAGGTAATCTGTCCGCAGCATTGTCCAAAGCTGCGCGACTATATGGGGCTGAAATACAGGTAGATACACACGTTGAGCAGATCTTGGTTAAGAATTTTCAAGCTTCCGGCGTAATGCTCTCCACAGGCGAAAAGATCGCATCCAAGATTGTCGTATCCAATACCGATGCTCAAAGAACTTTGCTAGAGATGCTAGGACCAGCAAAGCTAGAACCTCGGGAGATGCGTCGTGTGCGTAATATCAAGTTCCGCGGCAGCACCGCCAAATTAAATTTAGCATTACAGGAGCTGCCAGAATTTGTTGGGACACAGCACGATGAACAACTGAGCGGACACATCATCATTTGCCCAAACTTGGAATACTTGGAACGCGCTTATGATGACGCCAAATATGGGAATTTTTCCGACAAGCCATATTTAGATATTGTTATTCCTTCGAAAACAGATAATTCTTTAACGCCAACTGGTCAGCATGTCATGTCCGTCACTATGCAGTTCGCTCCTTATAATTTACGCGGTAGGGATTGGGAAAAGCACAGCCAAACGCTAGAAGAAAACATCATTGACACTATTGCTGAATACGCCCCAGGATTAAAAGATATCATGCTCCACAGCCAGATGCTTACGCCTCTAGATTTGGATCGCGAATACAGCCTGACCGAGGGAAGTATTTATCACGGCCAGATGGGTTTAGATCAATTGCTCTTTATGCGCCCAATTGCTGGATACGGACAATACCAAACTCCAATAGAAAATCTCTATCTGTGTGGCGCAGGAACCCATCCTGGCGGTGGAGTTACCGCTGCACCTGGGTATAATGCTGCTCGGGAGATATTGAAAAATATCTAATCCTACAAACCTGATAGATTCATTTTACCTAACTTAATGACGGAAATTAATCCCATCGGAAATCGTATCCACGTGGTAGGCACAACGGGATCGGGTAAAACTTACACAGCTAAAAAAATAAGCGAAGTTCTGGGGATTGAACACATTGAATTAGACGCGATCCATTGGGGGCCAAATTGGAGCAAGCCCTCTTCAAGCGAATTTCGAGGAAAAGTAAAAGAAGCTTTGAGGGAACAGGCTTGGGTGGAAAATGGAAATTATGGTCAAGGGCGCGATATTATTTGGCGGCAGTTGGATACGCTTGTTTGGTTGGATTACTCCTTATTGTCCATTATGTCCCAGCTAATTAGGCGAACTTTAAAGCGCTCGTTCACCTGGGAACTACTTTGGAGCTGAAACCGAGAAAGTTTGATGATGGCTTTTTTCAGCCGGGAATCAATTTTACTTTATGCACTGCAAATTTACAAACGTAGGAGAAAGCGATATCAAATGCTGCTCGATAATCCACAAAATAATCAGTTTTCATCTCTGCGCCTAAAATCACCACGCGAAACCAACAACTGGTTGGCAATAATGGAGCCAATTTAAGTACTCAAACATGAAAACATTATCACTGATTCGCCTACTAGCCCTATCATCTTTCAGCTTCGCGCTGACACTGACAACGAACACTCTCGAACCAGCTCTATTCGGCCACCAGGTTTTAGCATTAGCACCCGACCGCCCCAACACGGTGTTGGGATTCGCCACCTTCGCGGGTTCAATCATTGCAATGATTCTTCCGCCTCTTGTTGGAGCTCTTTCAGACCGTACACATTCGCGCTGGGGTTCCCGTATCCCTTTCTTTATAATTGGAACGGCAGGTTTAGTCTTTACTCTATTTTTGATTGGGACAGCTCCTAGTCTGGCCGTATTCGTTTTGGGTGTTTTGTTTTATCGTTTCACAGAAAATATAATTTACAGTCCATGGCAGGCATTGTATCCAGATCATGTACCCCAACACCAGCGAGGAAAGGCGGCTGGAATTAAAGGTATGGCAGACATTTTGGGCCTAATAATTGGCCGCCAAGCAGCAGGTCAATTGGTCGGCCATTCGCAGGAATTAGGCCCAATCGCTCTGGTTGTTGCCGTAGCAATCCCCGCAGCTGCACTGCTAATTAGTTTAATAGCTACAATTGTTGCAACTCGGCAGGAAGCTCAAAGCTTTAGCAAACAGGTTGATCAACAAGTAAAAAATAAGAGTATAAAAAATTACTTTAAGATTGATTACAAGAAATATCCTGCTTTTATTTGGTGGTTTGCAAACCGGTTTTTCTTTTGGTGCGCATTTACCATTGTAGGTACTTTCGTGCTTTTCTTCGTAATTGATGTAATTGGCGTTGAAGAAGCCCAGGCCCAGGTATATCTTGGAAATCTAGCTATCATTTTGGGAGGTGCAATCTTGATAATTTCACTCCCCGCAGGCGTAATAGCAGATCGAATTGGAAGGAAACCATTATTGATTTTCGCCGGTTTACTTGCAGCTGGCGGAACTTATATTTTATTAATTTCCCGTGATGTCATAATCCTCAGCCTAGGTGGCGGTCTCATCGGTTTAGCGGCAGGTGTTTTTATCAGCGCTAACTTCGCATTAATCACGGACATTGTTCCCAAAAAGGAGGCTGCTCGGTATCTTGGTGTTGCTAGTATTGCAACGGCAAGCGGTAGCGCATTAGCCCGTCTTTTAGGCGGCGCGATCGTTGATCCGCTTAATAGATATTATGATTCCAATACCGCGGGATATTTATCTTTATATGCCATCGCAGTCTTATTCTACATATTGAGCACGGTTGCTGCCATTCGTTTACCCGCACCCAAGCTGGAAAAATCAATTGAGATTGATCGATAATATATAGTCGAAAACGTGATTTTCGGATACACTTAGGTTGGAGGTATATATGTCTGCTGGAAAACTCATCGGTTTTGTCGCCGCGGCAATCCTCATCCTCTTCGGAGTCCTATTTATGTGGGCAGCCTTCAGCCCGGATACTGCCAATCAATGGGGTACTCTATTTACGGGTATAGCGATCGTCGGAGCTGGCTTGATCTTGATCTTTTTTGCATCGCGCAGTAAGCCTGCTGCTCCAGCGGATTTTCAACAAAATGTAACTTTGAATGTTGACCTTCCTGGAAATGTCCAATTAGAAAAAATCACCTGCCAAAATTGCGGTAACCCGCTATCTAAAAACGATATAAAAATAGTTGCTGGCGCGCCAACGGTAAATTGTCCCTACTGCGGCCAAGTTTACCAATTAACTGAAGAGCCAAAATGGTAATCGATATAGATATATTACCCAAGAATAATTTTTTTAATTTACAATTATAAAAAAGATACCGCTTGCTAAATAAGGAGTTAATGGTGAGAAAACGAGTTCTATATTTCTTGATCCTCGCAATCGCCTTGCTGCTTGTAACCAGCCCGGTATTCGCGCAAGATTACTACTTTTCCCTTGATCAGGAGAATGTGCACGTTTACTGGGAAGAGGACGGCACATTAACCATATTTTATGAATTATTAATCACCAATCTTTCCTTTTCCCCTCCGGTCGAGTATGTTGATATTGGTCTTCCTAACAACAATTACCACATAAGTAATATCACCGCTGAGATTGATGGAAAAAATATCAACCACATCCAAAATTCAAGCTTTGTGGATATTGGCATTGAATTAGGCCTGGAAGAGAACTCGATCTTTGCTGGAAATTCAGGCCGAATTACTGCTTGGATCCAAGGTATTGAGGGAGTCCTTTATCCAGATTCCAGTGACGAGAGCTACGCCAGCGCCGTCTTTATCCCAAACTGGTTTGGGTCTCAATACATCGATGGAACCACCGACGTTTCAGTTACATTCCATTTACCGCCAGGTGTACAAGTGGACGAACCGCGGTACCACGATTACTCGCCATCCGGTTTCCCCTCGGTCCCAATTTTCGATTTTGACAACGAAGGACGCATCACCTATGGCTGGCGCAACCTAGATGGCGATGCATCTACAGAATACAAATTTGGCGCATCCTTCCCCAAAACCTACGTTCCTGAAAGCGCTATTGCCCGGCCAAGCTTCTGGCAGACATTGGGAATCGATCTAGAGGTTCTAATTCCTATACTCGTCACCTGTGGATTCTTCTTGGTTTTCTTTTCGATCCCAGCTCTCGTAGTATATGGCGGTAGGCGTCGCAAGCTTAAATACTTGCCTCCGAAGATCGCCATTGAAGGCCATGGAATAAAAAGGGGATTAACAGCTATTGAAGCCGCGATTCTACTCGAACACCCTATGGATAAAATATTGACCATGATGTTGTTCGCGGTGATTAAAAAGAACGCAGCTAAAGTCGTCAAGAAAAAACCGTTGAAAATCAATATCATCGCCGAACCACCACCCAAGAATTTACGCAAATATGAGCTCGAATTCCTGGAAGCTTTACAGAAAGGTGGGAAGGCGAAACGCCGTCGGGGGCTGCAGAAAATGATGGTTACCCTTGTCAAAAGTGTGACTCGCAAAATGAAAGGTTTCAGCAATAAAGAAACTGTAGCATACTACAAAGACATTGTCAGGCGAGCCTGGGGACAGGTTGAAGCCGCGGATACACCAGAAGTTCGCAGTGAGAAATACGATGAGGTCATGGAATGGACCATGCTGGATGGCGAATATGAGGACCGTACGCGTGATGTTTTCCAGCACCACCCGGTATTCATACCCATGTGGTGGGGACGCTATGACCCCGGCTATCGAGGTACGTCAGCTCGCCGGACAACCTCAACGCCCTCCAGCCGCGGCGCTCCAGCGCTGCCTCACTTACCCGGGTCTGACTTCGCGGCTTCAATTGTTAGTGGTGTGCAGGATTTCTCTGCAGGGGTAGTTGGCAGCCTGACAGATTTTACTGGTGGAGTTACTAAAGTAACCAACCCGCCTCCAGTTTCCACCAGCAGCGGGCGCAGCGGTGGTGGCGGTGGATCGTGTGCCTGCGCCTGTGCCTGTGCAGGTTGCGCCTGTGCATGCGCGGGGGGAGGCAGGTAATATTATGGGCATTCGAGAAACCATCCAACAGCTATTTTCAACCCCAGAGCAACTCCCTGTTGGTATATACCACTTTCAATCCCCACCGGATAACCCGTTGAATTACAGACTGCATTTACGCATTGAACCAGGTCGTAAAGGTGTACTGATCGTCAATGCATCCACCATTTTGCATCTAAACTCGACGGCGGCAGAATACGCCTATCATCTGGTAAATGAAACTCCTGAAAATCAAATCCCTGATGAGGTAGCCAAACGCTATCGGGTTGATTCAGATACTGCTTCGCAAGATTTTACAGAACTAAAAGAACAGATTGAGATTCTCATCACAACCCCAGACCTTGACCCGATCTCGTTCTTACATTTTGACCGCCACACACCTTACACAGATGAGATTTCTGCCCCCTACCGCCTGGATTGCGCCCTGACGTATCAGCTCCCAAATGAATCTGACTCCCAGGCGGCACCAACAAAGAGGGTTGAGCGTGAGTTGACTACAGCTGAATGGAAAACCATAATTGACAAAGCTTGGTCTGCGGGTATTCCCCATATTACATTCACTGGTGGAGAACCGACACTGCGTGAAGATTTAGCCGAATTGATCGCTTATGCTGAAGCTAATGGGCAAGTCACAGGTCTATTAACTGATGGGCTTAAACTCTCAGACAGCGCATATCTGAATAGTTTGTTATTAGCAGGTTTAGACCACGCCATGATAATCTTGCACCCGGATGATGACCAGACCTGGGAGTCATTGGCAAGCTTTGCATATTGGGCTGAGGCTCTTGACGAGGATATATTCGTTGCCGCTCACTTAACCCTGACACCCGAAAGTTCAGCGCAAGCTATGCAATTGTTAGACAAACTAGCGGTTGCTAGTGTTTCAGGTGTATCGCTCAGTGCGAACCACAAATCCCTGGTGAATGAATTGCAAGAGGCACGCTCTTACGCAGACGATCTCGATCTCGCGCTCGTATGGGACTTGCCAGTGCCCTATTCAAATATCAACCCGGTTTCATTAGAACTTGCTGACGAGGAGAACGAAGCCCACCCAGACGGCGCAGGGCGTGGATGGTTGTACGTTGAACCAGACGGCGACGTTCTTCCAGCCCAAGGTATCAACAAAATATTGGGAAATCTCTTGACAGACTCATGGGAGAAAATTTGGAAATCAGCAAGCGAGTTTAAATAGTTCTCCATGGTCCCGGAGGAAAATACAAATAGTTTTTTTCTATCAGGGAATAATTTCGAACCGGCATATCTGTCACTTTACCGCACTGGGGAATTACAAAAAAGAGCCAAACAAGCTGTCGAAAATCTTAGGAGTTGTTTTGTCTGCCCCCGTGATTGTGCTGTTGACCGGCTGGCGAATAGAACAGCGACCTGTAAAATCGGTCGATATGCTCAAGTAACCAGTCACTTTGCTCATCTCGGAGAAGAGGACTGCTTACGTGGTTGGAAGGGAAGCGGAACAATCTTCTTTTCACAGTGCAATCTGCGCTGCGTTTTCTGCCAGAATTTTGATACCAGCCAATCCGGCCAAGGAATTGAAACATCTCCTCGGCAATTAGCCGCCATGATGCTTGAACTGCAAGCTATGGGCTGCCATAACATAAATTTTGTCACTCCTGAACATGTAGTACCTCAAATCTTAGAAGCGCTGCCGATAGCAATTAAAGCTGGGTTGCGATTGCCAATCGTTTACAACACTTCGGCATACGATTCACTCGAAAGTTTACGGCTTCTGGATGGGATTGTAGATATCTACATGCCCGATTTCAAGTTCTGGGACGAGCGGCTTTCACTGCACTATTTGAAGGCAAAGGATTACCCTGAGGTTGCCAGGCAGGCAATTAAAGAAATGCATAGGCAAGTAGGAGAATTATTAGTCGATGAGCATGGCATCGCCATGCGCGGGGTTCTAGTACGTCATCTGATTATGCCTGGAAATATCGCCGGGACCGAAAAAATTGCACAGTTTCTAGCACAGGAAATCTCGGCTGACACCTACATTAATGTCATGGCGCAATACCACCCAGCGGGAAAAGTAAGCGCAGATAAGTACCCAGAAATCAATCAGCGAATCTCTAATCAAGAGTACGCAGACGGGATTAGGGCTGCAAAAGAAGCAGGTCTCTGGCGTTTAGATGAGCGCAAACCACGCTTCTTGTTTTTTCGCTGAGAGTATCTCGCAACCTCAGTTTTCAGCCGTAGAAAGTCGCCCTTGAAATTTCGCTAAGTAAACCAGCTAAAACATTTTCGGATTCCCCGTCTATATTGATATCCAGCGCTTCAGGAGGTACGCTACCTTTCATTTCTTCAATAATTCTCAATATCCAAGCGCTAAAAGTTTTCTCCCCACTCAGCTTTTTAGCAAGGCTTTCCCGATCTCGTTTCCAAATAGGCATACAGGAAAAATCATTGTTTTCAAAGACTGTTCCCAGGTTTTCGTTCAGCATTATCCATTCCAAATTGCGATCAAAGATAGCCTCTCTATCAGACAACAATTCACCTCCTTCACGGGCTTCGATGTGTGCCCGGTTAATAATCAAGTCGTAATACTCCCGCGTTTTTTCAAGATCATACCCCGCGACACGTTCCACAACGTGTTTAACTAATGGTTTTACGATAATACCAAAATCCATTACTTTTGCCTCTTTTCCCTCAGCCTCTTCAAATAATTCTAAAAAAAGTTCCTCATACTTTTGCAGGATAATATTTGCATTTAGGGCTGCTTCCTGCCGAATTCCCATCTTGCGTTTGTGATCTAGAGAAGCTTCGTGGGTCCGGAATCTCTCTTCAACTTCCAACTGCCAGGGCATACCATTAACTTCTTTAAGTATTCCTCTCTTGAGCATACCAAACAGAACTATTACAATTATCAAGTTGAAAGGGGCGCCAAGCAAAATAGCAGCTTCAGGCGGCAATAAACCGCGCTTGATACCTCCCCCCTCGACAAGCGCCACCGCAGGCTGATATTCCTCTCGAGGTCTCCTGCTGTTTAGATAAGATATTGCTAAAGACAACATCAATAACCAGGAGCTAATTATTTGGATCCAAGGACTGAGATAAAAGAGTGCCGCAACAACCACTGACAGCAAAACAAACAAAACTTTCCCCAACCCTTGCGAACGGCGAAAATATAAGAAGCCGGCAATTCCCCAGAATAGAACCCCCGAAAAAAGACGCAGGTATGATTGCCCTGCAAACCACTGCACGAAAAAAATCACACTATCCAGGATTTATTCCTAATTAAATTATGGAAACAAATACTGAGAAATAATATTTTCACTGTTTTATTTGCCCACCTCTTCTAAGGTGATAATCGGCATATTACCGCTTGAACGCAGAGTGGTATTGGTCATACTAGCGTTTGGAACAAAACCATCTGAGGAGAGATTAGCAGTAGGAAGCGGGTCTGAAATTTCTACTTTCGCGATCCGAGAAGTATCAAAACTCCCGCTGCAGCCAATACAGCCGCCTCCCGCCCCAGTGGAAACCCTATTTCCCTCACGCGCTTCTCTCTCGATCCGGCAACCCGCCCCACATAAAGCCAAATCAGGACAGTTCCAGCATTTTTCTGGCAATCCTGCCATCTGGGGATCAGTCTCCCTATCTCTAAAACTACGGAAGAGTTCTCCACCCCAAATTTGTTCCCAAGTGTCATTCAGGATATTTCCTGCAGAGACGTAATAAGATTGGCAAGGCAGTACGTCTCCATTTGGTTCAATGCAAAAGGAATACTCGCCCGCGTTGCAGCGTTTTGCTCCAATTTCTAGCTCTATAGGAGACATGCGGCAGTACTCTGTAGGTGTGTACCATAAGAAACGCATTCCCCGTTCCAGGGCTAAATCACGTACCCGTGCCAATAAAGCTGGCATTTCCTTTTCATGAATTGCAAAGGGGTGCGAAAAGCCTCCTCCAGAGTAGATCATGCCATTCATTGCAAAAGTGCGAATTCCCAGATCATAGATGAAGTCTAAAATCTCTTCTACGTGATCCATATTATTGCGCATCAACGTTGTATTAGTTATTACATATACCTTGCTGGCTATGGCATTTTCTATTCCCCGAACAGTTTGGGTGAATGATTTTGCACCCATCACAGCATCATGGATCTCCGGGTAATTGGAGCCCAGAGTGATCTGAACGTGGTTGAGTCCTGAATTTGCGAGGTTCTCCATGTAGGGCTTGTGAGCGATATGCCTCCCATTAGTGTTTAAACCAACGATCATGCCTAGCTGGTCTGCGTAATTTATTATTTCAGCTAAGTCTGGGTGCAGCGTAGCCTCACCCCCGGTCAGGATTACATGAGGAACGCCCCTTGCTGCAATATTATCTAAAACAATTTTCCATTCGTGGAGCGGCAACGAGGCCATAGGCAGCCGGTCAACTTCATTGTAACAATGCGGACATTCATTGTTGCACCCATACGTGAGAGCTATATCAACTTTATATGGCGCATTAACATCAATACTGAACAAAGGAGATTTTTCCAACGAGCCATCTAATAAACACGTTGGGCATTCTCCATTTGGATTTCTGAATTGGTCAATCATCTCATAAATGTTTGCCAAATCTGAAGATAACCTTCCATTTCTGACCCCAGTGTATTTGGCATGTATCCGTGCCCGCGCAACTTGCATGGGGATATCTTCTAGGGCCATTTTTGCAATCATGGCCGCGGAAGGATTTAAGTGAACTACATCGGTCACATCAACAAATATCACACCCTGACCGCCCTCTTCAATGCGCAAATGAATGCGCAACGTGCCCTCATTTGGCAAGACTATATTGTATGCATACAATCCGGAGGGGGCTTTTTCGATGGGCCGATAGACATTTAGAAGGTCACTAAAATCAGCCCTTACACTATCCCACAACCGCCCTCGTATAGATCTTTTCTGCGTGACAGTTGCCATTCAAAAATCTCCTGATTTAACCGAGTGTAGTTATAGTATACGTGTATTAAAGAGCCTCGTAAAGTATTGTTTTGGATATTAATAAAAATGAGAGAACACTATCTTTCACATCTTGGGGATATAATAACAAGATGAGTTTAACTCCAGAAGAATGGCACATTCGATTCCGCCAACAAGCTGAATGGACGCGCGATTTGCGCGCCTACCTCTTCGAGAAAGCAAGTCTTGAAACTGCCGAAAATATTATCGAGATCGGCTGTGGAACCGGGGCGTTGCTCATGGAGATATCAAAGAAAACCTGTGGGCTGGATATCGACCTAACTCGTTTACGCTTAGCACAATCCAATTCCCCGAATGCAGCTTTAATCTGTGGCGATGCACATAGTCTCCCCTATGCTCCACATTCATTCGATATCTCATTCTGCCATTTCTTTTTTCTTTGGGTATTTGATCCCGAGCGAGTCCTGAAGGAACTAGTCCGAATCACAAAACAAGGGGGAGTTGTGATCACTTTCGCTGAACCAGATTATGGAGGGCGCATAGATTACCCCCCGGAGTTAACCAAACTTGGGGAGTGGCAGCGAGAAGCCTTGCGAGACCAAGGAGCAAATCCACTGATGGGGCGGGAATTAGCAGCCCTTTTTTCTAATGCAGATTTGCAAGACGTGGAAACTGGAGTGCTAAGCAGCTATCAGAATGGTGTCACAAGTAAACAAGCGCGCGATTTAGAATGGCAAGTGTTGGAAGCTGATTTCGAAAGCAAGGTTGAACCAAGAGAAATGCGAAGGCTGCAAATCATTGACGATGGTGCATGGGAGCGAGGTGAGCGCGTTTTATTTGTTCCTACTTTCTACGCCTGCGGTCGAGTACCCTAATCATATCTACTATGATGAAACATTTTTTGTTTAAATCGCTATCGACATTGTATTATAATAAATAGAATACATCCAAGATTGCAAACAAGATTTTCAATATTTATTATTAAGATTCAGGTATTGCAGAAATGGTTAAGATCACAAAGTGGCTTGTAGGGGACAAGCCAACTGAAGATAAAATTCAATCAATTCTGGAAAGCGAAGGTTTGAAAACTAAAAGTTGGTCTGAGGAGGCGGGGACAATGAAAGACCCAGAACCAGCAGGGGAAGACTTATCTCTATGTGTAATCGAGGGCATGGCGCGCATCACATTACCAGATTCAGCCGATGATTATCATGATTTAATGGCGGGAGATCGTCTGGATATACCTGCAGGAGCTAATCACGGCTTGATGGTTGGCCCAGCAGGCGTAAAATTTATCGAGGGAACAAAATGGGGCTAACCAGGCAGCCGAATAAATATAAACTCAGAATAATCTTGGCATCAATTCCAGATTTCCACACATATCTGGAGGCATAGATCCAATTTTATTTTATTGAAGTAAGAGTGGACTAATATTCATCGTCAGTTAACCAGAATTATTGCCACATATTTACATTGCAGGAGAAATTTATGAGTAAATTAACTGAATTTCGTAAAATGAAAGATGATTTTTTCGCAAACGATGAGCACAGTCCTTTAACTACTGAACAGAAAAGCGATTTCAATGGTTTAGAATATTTTCCAGAAACAGAAGAGCTGCGCCTCGAGGTAGATGTAGAAAAATTCCCCGAGCAGGTCCAATTGCAAATGCAAACCTCAACTGGGGATGTTCAAACTTATACGCGTTTCGGTCTTTTTAAATTCGATGTTGAGGGCGAAGAAACTGAATTAACACTTTATGCCAGCCATCACGGATATTTCCTGCCATTCGTCGATTCGCAAGCTGGTACGGAGACTTACGGAGCTGGCCGTTATCTAGACCCAGAACAACTACCAAATGGTAAGTTTAATATTGACTTCAACGTAGCATATAACCCATATTGCGCATATAACGAGATGTGGTCCTGCCCGATTCCTCCAGCCGAAAATCGTTTAAGAGTTCCCATCAAGGCTGGTGAAAAAAATTACAAATAACCAAAAAGAGCGAGCTAGAAAATAAATGCTCTCTCTTTTGATTCTTTGGATCGTCAAAGCGTTCCAGCCTCTATAAGAAGCGGATAAGAGAATTCGGGGCTGAACGCCGTTTGAAATCACCATACCGACGACACAGGGGGTAAAGAATAACCAAACCCAAAAGCCAATATGGATACATAGCGGGGATGCTGGTGCCTTCAGGAGTCAACCAGCGGCCAAGATAAGCATAAAGGTAGAGATGCAGGATGTAGAAGAACATCGGCACCCTTCCAAACACTACCAATTTTTCGATGATTGGTTGTATTTTTTCCCTCGCCTGGAAGAACAAACCTAAAACGATCAGGTTAAATCCCATGGTCAGAAGCGTAAAGGTCATGGCTGGCGGATATTTGACAACATTGAGAACATCGATCCAGCTATCACCTGCGCGGGGACGAATGTTCCCGAAGCTATCCAGGTATCTTATTGCTAAGAAAGCCAAAATAAAACCAACGCCTAGCTGGGTTGCGCGTTTGAAAGCCTTCCGAGAATCTTTCACAAGCAGAGACCCGAAATACATGCCAAACGTTACCAACTCCAACCAGGGTAAGACAGGGTAATTCACCCATATAACCTGATTTCCTCCACTGTATACCAATAACAGGCCAAGAGGTTGGTCAAAGATCAGCCCCCATTGGCTGGGGTTTGGAGTAAGTAGCTCAGTACCCACAAATAAGAAAATTGCCAATCCAATCAGATAAGAAGGTTTTAATCTCAAAAAGAGACTCCCTAAGATCATCCCTTCCCCCAACGCAAATAAAACCCCAAAGTAAATCGGTGGAAATTCACCTGGACCCAAAACCCAAGCGCGGTTAACTACCAGGAATTGTAGACCGACCAGGAATGTTCCTCGAATAAGGAAATGACGCATTATCTCCCACTCACTCCAACCGCGTTCACGCCGCGAGCGGGCAAAAAGGAACATTCCAACCCCCATCAAGAAAAAAAAGCCAGGCGCTACAGGATGGGTAATAAAGCGAGTGAGGAATGCAATCGCGTCAGGATAAACCGGAAAACCCCCACCCCAATACTCCCCGGTTGAATGCTTATGAGCAATGAAATGGTTGGCATGATCTACAGCCATCAGAATCACAATCAAACCGCGCAAGGCATCTAGTGAGACCAAGCGTGAGGTATTTTCTGGACCATTAATTTTTTCTTGCGGCATAAAAGATCTCCTAAATTATATCCAAACCTGCCTCTTCCTACGTTTTTTTCTGAGATATTAGAACCCAGAACCTACTGCAAATAAAACTCCACCAATACCTAGCTCAGTCCCACCGATTATTAGGTCAAGCGAGGTAGCAGTTGAACGGTATCGCTCATCGGCCGCAAGTTGTGGCTTGGTTTGATTGACATTCACTTTGGGGAAGGTTAGGTCCTCCACCTTCTTGGCTATGCGCAGTAGCTACAGGTTCAGTACCAATCGCTAATTACTAATTAATTTACAGAATGAGGGAGAATTTAAGTTTCATATAACTTTATTACATGGTCTTTTTGCAGAAAATCGATACATCTTGGTTCTAAGGTATATCATAAAATGTATTTTGTATTAAATCCTTCAACAGAAACTAGAAGAAATATGTTTGTGAACTACTAAATTATTAAATATTATGAATGAGGGCAAATAAGTATGATTGAAAACTGACTCCCCTGGAAATAAGAAAAATATCAACCTTGCTTTTATGGTTCTTCGACTGGTTTTTCAATTAATCTTGGATGGTGATAAAGTAAGTCTTTGTGAGCCACCAAAGCTTCATAACCTGAATCATAATTCCCTGTGATGATTCCTTCCACTATCTGCCGATGATACTCCCAGACCTGCTCCAGATAGTTGTAATCCGCGAACAAATTCAATCCCACGTTCTCGTAAGCATGCCAATAAGCCTCAAATATACCAAAAACAAAAGGGTTCTCCAGACGGCTGTAAATCTTCAAATGAAGGTCGCGATGCTCATAATGAGGGATTTGTACTGGATGAGAGCGTAATTTTTCCCAGGCTTGGTCCACCAGGCGGCGCAATTCCTCGTGATCTTGCGAGTCTAATTTTCTGACAGCCTGATGCCAGAAGGTTTCCTCGAGATGATTGCGCAGTTCTGAATAATCCGCAAAATAATTCCAACAATCTAATGACAGTGCATACATCAGGCTGTGCCGCACGGCAGGCAAAAAATTATATGGCAATAGCCGCATACCAGTGCGTGGGTTTACTTCTACAACCCCCATTGCTTTTGCCACCTCCAGCTGCTCTCGCAATTTCGTCACACTTACCCCAAATTTTTTGCTCAACTCCCTCATCGAAGGCAGCTGATCAATTCCTTCATTTTCTTCCCTAAACGAGGCAAAATAATCGAATAGTTCAGAGACAAATGCTTTGGAATTAATATTAAGTACCATAATTAACCCATCCATCGCGGCAGGTCATTCTAAAAGACCTAGACAAACAAGGTTCTAGAGTGCGTCTTGCAGAATAACCTTCAGCTTATCGGCAATCTCCTCAGGGGTTCCGGTTAAAAACTCTCTCTTTCTCTCGCGTGTGGCCGCTTGTGCCAGATCGGATACAATTGTCGGTGATCCTGAAACCCCAATATATTCTGCATCAACATCTAGATCGTCTTTACTCCAGACCGTCATTCTTTCTTCCTCAAAGGCCCAATCCTTAATACGGTAATCCATGAAACGGGGTTCATTGGAGGCTACAGCTACTGATACAACCGCTGGAAGGGGAACTTCGAGGATTTCATGTCCAGCTTTTATTTCCCGACGGCCGCGAATGGTTTTTTTCCTTGGGGCAAGTTCAATGTTGTTAATCATGGTTATCTGGTTAAAATCAAGCCATTCAGCCAATCCAGGAGGCACTTGACCGGTCGCGCCATCGGAGGATTCCTCCCCGCAAAATATTAGATCAACACCCTCAATTTTTTCCACACCTTTAGCCAAGGTATAAGTAGTTGCTAAGGTATCCGCGCCTCCAAAATCTCGGTCACTTAAAAGGTAGATATGGTCAGCGCCCATCGCTAAACCGACTCGCAATAAAGGTTCAAAGTACGGCGGCCCCATTGTCAATATGCTTATTTTGCCTCCATATCGCTCTTTTATGGACAGAGCCATTTCCATTGCGTTCATATCAGGTGGATTGAGTTCTGAGCGCGCATCTGTTCTTTCCAACCTGTTGGTTTTCTTATCTACACGGATTTCTTCCGGCTTCGGGACAACTTTCAAACATACAACCATATGTAAATTAGCCATGAGCCAGCTCCTTCACTGAGCTAAGAGCAGCAGTAAGAGCGGGAATTATTTCAAACACATCCCCGACGATACAATAATCAGTGAAATCGAAAATTGGAGCTTCTTGATCGGTATTTATCGAGATCACTATATCCGACTCCTGAACACCCACTACAAAATGGAATGCCCCGCTAACACCGCAATTTATCGACACCTTTGGTCTGCAAACCACCCCGGTTTGGCCAATCTGCCGCTCGCGCTCAATATATCCATCGTCCACCGGCGGGCGGGTTGCCCCCACATCGCCGCCTATTAAACCAGCTAATTCTCTCATCAAACCAAAGTCGCCTTCAATACCTCTGCCCCCAACAACCAATGCGGGTACTTGGGTGAGGTCCACTCCCTCCCCAACAACGCGTTCAACCACCTTTGTCTTGATGGTATCTGCCTCCAATTTAATCGGCAGTTTGATTACCTTGCCTTTGCGTTTTTTATCCGGTTCCCCGGGAGGGAAAACACCAGGCCGGACGGTTGCCATCTGGGGACGGTGATTCTGCATCTCGATTAATGCAGCGATTCCGCCTCCAAAACCAGTCACCTCGCTGACCAGGATGCCGCGTTTCTTATCAAGATTTAGATTCGTGCAATCGGCGTTTAATCCAGTGCGCACGCGGACGGCTAGACGCCCTGCTAAGTCTCTACCGTTTGGTGTCGCGCCAAGCAGGAAAACACTCGGTTTATGCTCCATGATCGCGTCATACGTTACTTGTGTGTAGGCATCTACTGTAAAAACATCCAGGAGCGGATCATCAGCCAAGACAACTACGTCAGCTCCATAACTAAAAGCTTCGTCAGCAATTTCCGATACATCTTTACCAATCAATAGACCGACCAATGACCAATTTGCATTGTCTGCCATTTGGCGACCTTTGTCCAAAAGTTCGAGGGAAACACCTTCAAGCTTTCCACCTTCCTGCTCAAGAAAGATCCATATTGCTTTTTTTGCTTGCTTAACTCCGTAAAGGGAAGCGACCATTAAACGGCCTCCTGCCGAAAAGCTTCTGATTTTACATTTCTAAGGTTTTTCATTTAGCTCTCAACGCTTGCGCGCCCAACTCAGCCACATCCATAACGGCAAAGTCTTTCAGCTTCTTAGATTTCACACTATCCTCGAGGCAGGATATACATGCTGGGCAGGCGGTAACTAGAATGTCGGCTTTTGTGTATAGGGCATCATCAACGCGCAGGTCTGAAAAACGTTCACCTGCAGCAGTTTCCAGAAACATTCGCCCACCTCCACCGCCGCAGCACAATGTGTCTGATGCATTATTTTCCATTTCCTCAAGCGTGATCCCGGGGATCGCGCCGAGTACTTTCCGCGGCGCCTGTGACTCGTTATTATGCCGGGCCAGATAACACGGGTCTTGGAATGTAACCTTGTGCTTCAGTTTCTTTTCAAATTTGAGCCTGCCTTCATCGATCAACACCGCTAAGTATTGGGTATAGTGGACAGGTTCAAAACCATCCATTTGAGGGTAATGATTTTTAAAAACATCGTAACAGTGTGGGGATACGGTTAAGAATTTCGTCACGCCTCTTTCTTGAAATACTTTCATAGTTTCGTCTACGATTTCCAGAAAATATGGTTTATGACCCACGTTTAGCACTGATTCACCGCAACATGGTTCGTCATCACCCAGCACTCCAAACGAAATACCAGCTGCATTGAGGATTTGAACCAGAGATCGAGAAACTTTTTGGGCGCGCTTATCGAATGATGCTGTGCAACCCACGTAGAATAATATTTCATGATTCTCCGGGTCAAAACTAGGCAGATCCAGGTCTTTGGCCCAAGCAAATCGTTGAGATGGAGCTTGTGACCACGGATTCTGGTTCCAAAAAACTGACCACAGTACAGAGGGAAGCCCTTCTTCCGGTTTTCCATGATCCCAGGCAACTTGCCTAAGTCCTCGGAATACATCGGAGATCACAACTCCCCGTGGGCAGGATGCATCACATTGAGCGCAGGTGGTGCACAACCAAAGTTGCTCGCTGCCATTATCAATTCCCAATTGGGCCTGGCGCATGAATTTACGCACAGAAACGGTTTCATCCTTAACAATACCCCAAGGACAGGTAGCGGTGCAGACTCCACATTGGTAGCAAACTGCGGCAGCCCCATGGGTGATCTCAATTAGTTCATCCCATTTGGCATCATCAATGATGTATATCTGATCTTTGGTCGTCTGTTCCGTTTGTTCCATTTATACCTCCACGGATTTCTACTCCGTAGGTTTATACCAGTAATATTTCATTTTGATACCTTTAAGCTTCTGCCTTTAGATCTTTGGCGTATGCCTGAACGATTCCATCCATCTCGGTGATCTTTTCTGCAAATTCTTTACCTTCTGCGGCTGATATCCAGCGCAGTTGGAGACGTTCAGGCGCAATACCTTGGCGTTTGAATTTCCTCTGCCAGAACTTAAACCGCTTCCAGGTATGCTTGTTGGCGTAGTTGTAATGGCAATCAGAGCCGGTATCTGTCAGACGACAGCCGGTAACGAGTACGGCTCCCGCTCCCTTATCGTAAGCATGACCCACGAAATCCATTTCATATCTCGCAGAACACATAGTGCGGATAATTCGAGCTGAAGGTGGGTATTGGCGTTTCTCAATCCCTGCGAGGTCAGCCCCGGCATATGAACACCAGTTGCATGTCAGAACGATGAATTTTTCTTCTGGGTCTTTAGCTAAGGCTGCATCTATTTGAGATAAGATTTGATCTTTTGTAAAATAGGGCATTTCTATGGCATCGTACTCACATTCTGCCGCACAAGTGCCGCATCCCAAACAAGCCGCTTCGATAATGCGGACGGTTCCCTCTTTTACTTCTCCGATCTGTTCAATCGCAGTGTATGGGCACACCCTAACGCAGCGCATACAGCCGATACATAGATCTTCGATCAATTTGGCAGTTAGCGGTTCTTTCTCGATCACCCCTCGAGAGAGTAAAGCGCCTGCTTTGCCCGCCGCAGCCATTGCCTGGGCCATAGATTCTCGTACATCTTTTGCACCTTGAGAAGATCCAGCCAAGTAAATACCTTGGGAGGCTGTCTCTGCTGGGCCAAGTTTAGGATGAAGTTCCATCAAGAAGCCATCTTCGCTCTTCGATAGTTTCAATTGCTCGGCAACTCCATTTACGCTGGGTTGCAAACCTAATACTAAAACCACCATATCCGTCGGTAAGCCAATATTGGCACCCAAGAATTGGTCATAAACATCAACCCTGCCATCCTTTACACTGATTACATCTTGTGGCGGTTGGTCGGAGTCGTAACGGAAGAACTTGACACCAGCCCGCATCGACTGCTCGTACAATTCTTCAGCCTGACGGCTGTATGTACGTATATCTTTGCTTACGACTCTCACATGTTTACCCATCTCTTGTAATTTTAGAGCTTGTCCAATCATGGATGTGCAGCAATATCTCGAACATCCCATTTTCCCTTGACGAGAACCGATGCAAGAAATAAAGGTGATGGTATCAGCCTCAAAGTCGCCATTTTCAAGCAATTTTTCTAATTCTAAGTTTGTGATGACTTTAGGATCTTCGGAATTATTAAATTCTTCAGCCTTGTAAGCCTCTGAACCCGTTGCCATAACTATAGCCCCAATTTTTAATTCTTTACCATTGTCCAGTTTTGCATTAAAGCTACCTACTACCCCACCGATTGTTTCGATAGAAGTAGATTTATGAACTTTAACCCCAGTTTGGATTAATTCTTTTGTTTTCGCTTGGATAATATCAGAGGCTTTAATACTCGCCGGTGCGATATCATCTAACTGGGTTAACATACCACCCAGATAGTCGTTCTTCTCAACCAGATGAGTCTCAAAACCCTGGCGAGCCAGTGCAGCAGCTGCAGTCATTCCAGCTATTCCGCCTCCAACCACCAATGCGCTTTGGGTGAGCGGTAATTGGTTAATCTCCAATGGAACTAAGCGGCGTGCTTTTTCCACGCTCATCCAGACCATATCCATGGCTTTCATCGTTGCCGCTTGTTTGTCCGTTTTGTGAACCCATGAATTCATATTGCGAATGTTAGACATTTCTAGCAAGTATGGATTAAGTCCAACCCTGGTCATTACTCCTCGGAAAATCGCCTGGTGGGTTTTTGGCGAACATGCTGCTACTACAACACGGTTGATACCCTCTTTTTTGATAGCATCTTCAATCTCTTTCTGAGTATTGCCAGCGCAAGAAAATAATTGGTTAGAGGCAAATACAACACCCGGCAGGCCTTTTGCGTACTCAGTCACTTTATCGACATCTATTACTCCAGCGATGTTGCTGCCGCAGTGACAAACAAAGACACCGATTTTGGGAGTTTCAACGTCTGTTATCAGCTCAATATCTGGGGGCTCTGGAAAATATCGCTTAGTTAGAAGCCCCAAGGCCATTGCAGCTGCCCCGCTGCCTTCAGCCACACTGTCTGGAATATCTTTAGGACCCGTGGCACACCCAGCCCCGTAAATACCAGGCCGGGTGGTAACAATTAAGCCACCTTCAACCTCGTTTGTTTTGATAAAGCCGTCTTCGTCTAATTCCACCCCCAGGTTAACCGCTAAGTCAGCCAAACCATCGGAAGGAGTCGCCGCCGTCGCTAAGACAACCATATCGTAATCGGCAACCATCCTAGTAGCGTTCTGAGTATCCTCATAAGTAACTTTTATACGCCCATTGCCGTTCGCCTGGATGCGCGAAGGTTTACTCCGAATAAATTTCGCGTTTTCATCGCGTGTGCGCTGCCAAAAGCCATCGAAGCCTTTACCGTATGAGCGGATATCCATATACATTACGGTGACATCCTCAACGCCATGGTCGAGTGCCTGGTAAGCATGCTTGATAGAATACATGCAGCAGAACCTGGAGCAGTAAGAATAGTAACGCTGGTCACGTGAACCCACACACAACACAAAGAGTATATTTTCGGGATGTTCACCATTGGATGGTTTTAGTATCTCCCCCTCGGTCGGGCCTGCAGAATTCACTAAGCGTTCGAATTCTAGAGCAGTTAATATATCTGGGTGGCTCCCGTAGCCATATTCCTTTATCAATTGGGGATCAATGGTATCGTAACCCACCGCAACAACGACCGACCCTGCTTCTTGTGTGATCGTCTTTTCCCTGGGTAGCATGAAATCTATGCAGTCCGGAGGACAAATCTCAATACAATGATTGCAAGGGACATAATTTGGGGGGTCGTTTAAGCAGTCATCAATATTAATGGCGTACTCCCCTGGAGCCGATTGAGGGATGGGCGTGAAAATTGCCCGGCGCGTGGCCATTCCAGCGTCAAATTCGTTCGGTAACACAACCGGGCAAACCTCGGTGCACAGGTCGCAGCGAGTGCACTCATCAGTTACAAATCGCTCTTTCTGACGGATAGTTACCTGAAAATCACCTGCCGTTCCAGTTACCGATTCCACCTCTGCCATAGATAGGATTTCGATATTTGGGTGTAAATCAACTTCTGACATTTTTGGAGCTTCAATACAAATCGAACAATCCAGCGTGGGGAAATTTTTATCTAGAACTGCCATTATGCCCCCAATGGTCACCTCGCGTTCAACGATTGTCACTCGAGCGCCCGCATCTGCTAAATCTAGAGACGCCTGAATACCAGCAATACCCCCACCGATAACTACTACCGAATCGCTCATTTTGCCAGCTCCTTCTCGAGGGCATAATCAAAACCTGCTGCAAATGCTTTCAAATTCAATGGTATGGTTTTTGTTTTTACTGTAGCTTCAATCGCTTTCTCAACTGATTCCCGGTTTGCGATGCCAGTCACTGCGGTAACAAACCCCATCATGACAACATTTGTCACAATACGTCTCCCCAGGTATTCTGCAAATTGGGTTGCAGGGATTCCATGAGTATTATCCTCCGCAGAAGGGTCCACCAAACCATTATCAATAATAATTGTTGCTCCGTCTTTGGCTGTAGGACGGAATTTTGTATACGCTTCTTGAGAGAGCGCTACTAAAATATCTGGTTCTTGAACGAAGGGGTAATCGATTGGCTCTTTAGAGACCACGATATTCGAACTGGAAGCTCCACCCCTTGCTTCAGGGCCGTATGCTTGAGTCATGACACATTCCAAAGCCTCATGCAGCGCCAAAGCATTACCCATGATGTATCCCATCAAGACAACACCCTGGCCGCCAAAACCAGAAAATCGAATTTCAGTTCTCATTTTTCCTCCTTTGGTTTTGCTGGGCTGAACGGCGGATTATCCCGGTCAACAAATCTTCCCACATAAATAGGTTTATCTTCAATTAAGTTGATATCAAGATCATCCAACGGCAATTCTCCAGGCCTAACTAGCTCACAACGGCGCCGGTACAACTCCATCTCTTCTAGTCCTGTGTCAATATTGTTTGATTTTCCAAAGCCGATTGGGCAAGGAGAAATGATTTCAGTGAAAGTGAATCCCGGTTTTGAATAAGTATAAAGAAATTCCTTTTTCATTTCTCGAATGTGCATCGTCGTCCAGCGAGAAACATAATTAGCGCCCGAGGCTGCTAACAGGAATGGTAAATTAAAAGGCAGCTCTGGATTGCCGTATGGTGCAGTGGTGCCAAAAGCCCCAGTGGGGGTAGTCGGTCCAACCTGGCCGCCTGTCATACCGTAGTTGAAATTGTTCACACAAATCACTTTGAGGTCAATATTTCGTCGTGCAGCATGGATCAGGTGATTTCCGCCAATCGAAGCCAAATCTCCATCTCCGCTAATCACGGTTACGGTTAGATCAGGATTGCCAAGTTTTATTCCAGTAGCGAACGGGAGCGCCCTGCCGTGAGTAGAATGATACGAATCAATATCCATATATCCAGCCACACGCCCGGTGCAGCCGATTCCGGAAACGACAACGTGTTGGTCAAGCGGTATGCCTGTTTCTTGTATGGCCGTAGCGTATGCCCGCATGACAATTCCGATGCCGCATCCTGGGCACCAAATATGGGGCATGCGATCCTTTCGAATAATATTATCAAGAGGGTGATCTTGTACAACAATCATTTCAGACATCACCTGCCACCTCCTTTATTGCCTTCAATATCTTTTCTGGAGAGATCATCTCACCGCCCGCATGATTGACACCAACCACAGGCTGTGAAACGTGGCGTTCAACTTCACGACTCATCTGACCAAGGTTCATTTCAGCCACAATGAATGTATCTGCATTTGAAGCCAGCTCTTTGATAATTTTCTTAGGGAATGGCCAGATGGAGATCATGCGTAACAAGCCCACAGGGATACCTTGTTCTCTTGCATCACGCACCGCACGCCGTGCAGACCGGGCGGTGCACCCGAATGAGATCAAGACAATTTTTGCATCATCCAATTGGTAATCTTCCGTGCGGATGATATCATCCGCATTCACTCGTATTTTTTCAACCAGGCGGGTAACTAGCTTTTGGTGAGTGTCTGGGGTCATGTCGGGATAGCCGCGTTCGTCATGTGTCAGCCCGGTAAAATGCACCTTATAACCTTCTCCGGCATGAGCGATCGGCGGAACTAAGTCATCATCCAGCGCTTCAAAAGGTTTAAACCTTCCATTTGGGGGTTTGGTTGGTTTTTTTCGTTCCCAATGTTCGATCTCGCTCTCTTCCGGGATCACAACTCGCTCAACCATATGGCCGATAACTTCGTCAGCCAAAAGCAAGGTTGGAACTCGATAGCGATCCGCCATATTGAAGGAAAGTACAGTGAGATCAAAAGCCTCTTGCGGCGACCAGGGTGAGTATGCGATAATCCGATAATCGCCATGCGAACCCCAACGGGCTTGCATAATGTCCGATTGTCCAGCCAATGTTGGTAAACCGGTTGAAGGTCCTCCCCGCTGGATATTCACCACCACGCAAGGGGCCTCCATCATGGCTGCCAATCCCAAATTTTCCATCATCAAGCTAATCCCAGGTCCGGAAGTCGCGGTCATGGACCGCTTTCCAGCCAAAGAACCACCAATGATCGCGGCCATGCTGGCAAGTTCATCTTCCATTTGAATGAATGTATCGCCCACTTCAGGCATTCTTCGCGCCAAACGTTCTGCTACTTCTGTGGATGGCGTGATAGGATAACCAGCGAAGAAACCGATCCTCGCTGCCATCGCACCTTCTGCGGTTGCAATATCGCCATTCATAAAATGATTTCCGGTCAAAACCCTTCGATTACTCATTGTTCCACCTCCAAAGAAAAAATTGCGAATTCTGGGCAAACTATCATGCAGAATTCACAATTTACGCATTCACCTTCCATTCCTTCGATGACCTCAGGATAATGATATCCTTTTGCATTCGTCTCAGCGGAATTTTGGAGGACATCCTTTGGGCAGAATTCGATGCAAAGTTCACACTCCTTACATCGTTCCGGAATGATATACACTTGACCTATGGGAACCAAAACTTCGTTTAGGTCGATGGGTGTACGTGTAAAAGCTTTCATACGCCCTCCTGCCTTTTAAATTTTCTAATGTAGAAATTTGACTTAGCGGTACTTATATCATGATAAGTCCCCCAATTAATCATCAGCAATGCTGGAACATTAATCAAAATAATTGCTCCAATGTTATTTTTGAGTATAAAATAAATTAATCCGATAACACGGATTTATCCTATTTATTAGTTTAATCATTTTAAACCAAACTACTATTATAAAATTGTGACAAATGTCATGTAAAAAGAGGGACATTTGTCCTATTTCTATTGTGGTATGATAAAATAAGCTCAAAAATCAAGCAATAATTCCGGGAGGCGCAGCGATGAACGTCAAAACAGGGAAAGAACACGATATTGTTTCAGTGGGAGATGATTCCAGACCGGGAAATTGGCCAGCTTCTTTTTACGTATGCTCTTATCACAAGGAAAATTTCTTTTCTGAGTACGATTACGCCATTCCGAATGACAGCAAGTGCTGCGACCTTTGCGAACCATGTGAAAACGATAGCTTGGGTGGTTGATTTAGGCAGAAATAACCATTTAGATATCTGAATTCTTAAGCTAGGATTAACTTATGGGGGTAAGGAATTTCATTATATTTTACTCAAAATAATACAGAAAATTTTCTTGCGCTAACCGGAGAAAATTATCATATTAGTTTTCTATCAGATTACCATGTATAGGTTAATTAAGCCTATCAAAAGGAGTAAATATGATCCCGCGAAAATTGCGGATATATATCCTCATCACAGGTACCATCCTATTATTAACTGCCTGCTCTTCGGTTTCTAGCGATGCTACAGCATCCACAGGGCAGCAAGGTCAAAACCAGAGTTCCCAATCATCTTCTGGAGAAGAAATGGCTGAAGAATCTTCTAATCCAAGCAACACTCCCCTCCCAGTAGAGGATCCCCTTGAAAACTATCGAATTATTACTTTGCTGCCTCAAGACGCGATTCCTGCGATTGATAACCCAGAATATTACTCAGTTGAAGAAGCTGATCAGGAATACGACCCATATGAGCAAGTCATTGGAATAGTATTCAATGGTGAGGCCAGGGCCTATTCTACGGGATTGTTATCCAGACATGAAATTGTAAATGATACCGTTGGCGGAGTAAAACTATCAGTAACTTGGTGACCGCTTTGCTACACGGGAATCGTGTATTCCCGAATAATTGACGGTGAAGAATATACTTTTGGCGTTAGCGGTAAACTGATCATGAACATCCTTGTGATGTACGATCGGCAGACTAATTCCCTATGGAGTCAGTTGCTTGGTCGAGCCGTGGAAGGCCCCTTGGCGGGCAGCGAACTTGAATATTTACCTTCCTGGCAAACCACCTGGGAGGATTGGAAAACACAACATCCTGATACCTTAGCCCTGCGTAAAGGCTACTCAGGTTTTCGTGATCCTTATGCTGGGTATTACGAATCCGACTCAGCTGGCGTAATTGGAGAAGCGGTACGTAATAATTTATTGTATGTTAAAGAATTCGTAATTGGTGTAGAAATAGATGGTCAGGCCACCGCTTATCCTTTCAGCGTGTTGAATGATGAACCAATCGTAAATGACTTAATCGCCGATACGAGCGTGCTAGTTGTTTTCAATTATTTTACAAGTACCGGAGTTGTATTCGATCGCAATCTCAACGGCGAAACTCTCACTTTCTCAATCGTTTCTGATTTGACAATAACTGATGACCAAACTGGTTCAACATGGGATGGTCTCACTGGAACAGCCATCGATGGACCACTGGCGGGTGAAACTCTGACCCGGCTCAAAAGCACTGGAATCTTCTGGTTCGGTTGGTCAGATTGGTTCCCAGAGACAGAAGTTTACGGGCTGGAAAACTGATAAATAATTTAGTACCAAAAACAATAACAGAAAAGAACTTCCTCAAGTCAATGAGGAAGTTCTTTTTCGTTACTCCAAATTATATAAATCCCCAAGATATTAAATCAGAGGATCATTTTCGTATATATTTTTGTTTCACTAGTTAACGTACGGTGAACTGGGCAATTGGTGGATATGTCTTTCAACCGCTCCAACTGCTCAGAATCCAAGTCCCCATGGAATTTGATCTCCGTATCGATGATATCCACTCGTGCATTTGGGTCGCTTTCACAATCTTCACAATCTTTTGCATGCACCTTTTTGGTGCTCACGCTTACATCAACCCCCGTTAGAGGCCAGCCTTTTCTAAGCGCATACATCTGCACAGTTATGATCTTACAAGCTGCCAAAGATCCGAGCAGTAATCCATAAGGGTCTGGCCCACTGTCATCACCGCCAACAGATACAGGCTCATCAGCAAAAAAAGTATGCTTGCCAGACAGAATTTCGACTTGAAAATTTTCCACGCTTCGTGCTGTGATTTCCATATATTAACTCCTTTCGAATTGTATATTAATAAATAGTTGATTCCCCATATTATCAGGACGCAACCAAAAATTAATAATATACATTACAAATATGTTATTGATATTAGCATTCAAAGGATAAAAAAAGATGCCACGGCGCTAAATTCACTGCGGATGAACTGATCGAACGCGTCACCGGCGCGCCCCTCAGCATCGATCCTTACATCAAATATCTGCGCACTAAATATGGAGAGTTGTACGAGTTTTAGAGTTTTCGCTCGAGTATTTTTAAATAGGCTGGCGACCAAAAACAAATTACGGTTATTTTTGAGTATGCATATTTACTTGACAGATTATTATTCCTCATTACAATAGTGCAAAATGGAAACTCATAAATATTGGTCTCCAAAAACCACCAAACACCAACATCCAGGTGGACCGCAAACTCTCAAACCAGCGGTAATAATACTGATTTCACCAAGAGCCTTTTGAAGGCTCTTTTTTTTTATTACGATGAGCAAATTAAAACTTCCCGGATTAATTGATATACATACCCATATGCGCGAGCCAGGCGCTATTCATAAAGAGGATTGGGATTCAGGGACATCAGCTGCGCTGGCTGGAGGATTTACCACAATCTTTGCTATGCCGAATACAAATCCTGCGGTGATGGATAATAAAACCCTAAATTTGTCGCTAAAGGAAGCTGAGAATAAAGCAAGATGTGACTTCGCACAATTTATTGGTGCAGGGTCAGACAATGCTGAAAAAATTTCTTTACTTTCTCCCAAAACAGCAGGGCTAAAAATGTACCTTGATTCGACCTACGGTGAATTGCAACTTGGTGACATGGCTCAATGGATATCCCACTTTCAATATTGGCCGAAGGAATTACCAATTGCAGTGCATGCCGAAGGTCCGACAATGGCAGCCTCAATTTTATTGGCACATTTATATGATCGGCCCATCCATATATGTCACGTCTCGAGGAAAGATGAAATTCTGGTAATTAAGACGGCCAAGGAGCGCGGTTTACCGGTCACGTGCGAGGTAACCCCACATCATTTATTCCTCACCGCTGAGGATATAAACCATCTCGGCCCAGGAAGGAGTGAGGTGCGTCCAGTTCTTGCCAGTCCAACCGACCGAGATGCACTCTGGGAAAACATGGATGTGATCGACTGCTTTGCAACCGACCATGCACCACATACCCTCCAGGAAAAAGACGGCGCCAATCCACCTCCTGGTTTTCCAGGTCTTGAAACTGCTTTGCCGCTCCTTTTAACTGCCGTTCATGAGGGGCGGCTGTCAATCGATGACTTGATTAATAAGCTGCATACCAATCCTCGAAAAATATTCAATCTCGCTGAACAACCCGAAACTTTCATTGAAATAGATCCAGATACAACTTGGGAAATCCGCGCTGACGAGACATTTACTCGCTGCGGATGGACACCCTTTGAGGGTATGCAGGTTAGGGGACGCGTGTTTAGAGTCGTGTTGCGCAATCACGAGGTTTTTAAAGATGGAAGAATATCCGCAAAGCCTGGAACAGGAAGAAACTTACGCACCCAATCAACCTAGGAGAAAATCATGGTCTTAGAAAAATCCGCTCAGAATATATACCTACCATTTGGCGACCATCAAGGAACACGTTTTTACAAACAGGATATCCTCTCGGTAAATCAATTCTCCCAAGAAGATTTGATCTATATCTTCGGGGTAGCGCATGAAATGCGAGAAATGGTCGCTCGAGTTGGAACTTTTGACTTACTAAAAGGAAAAATACTGGCAAATTTATTCTACGAACCATCTACGCGCACTTCATCATCCTTCACGGCAGCCATGGAAAGGCTTGGGGGCAGCCTAATTCCAATAAATGAGGTCAAATACTCATCCGTTTCCAAAGGCGAATCGCTCCCCGATACGATCCGGACTTTAGAATGTTACGTGGATGTAATTGTCCTGCGTCACCCTGAAGTCGGAGCTTCGGCTTTGGCGGCAAAATATGCCAAAAAGCCCATTATCAATGCTGGAGACGGGGTTGGAGAACACCCCACCCAAGCGCTCTTGGACTTATATACCATTTTCGAGGAACTCGGAGATCCGAATGGGAAAACCGTCACCATGCTGGGCGACCTTAAATATGGCAGGACCGTCCATTCACTTTCCAGGCTGCTCTCCCTCTTCGATGTCAAACTCAACTATGTTTCTCCCCCCATCCTGCGCATGCCTTCGGAGATCATCGCAGAAATCAACGAAAAGAATATTCCCCAGAATGAGACCGAGAATTTTGATGAGATCCTCCCAGAGACGGATGTGTTATATGTCACTCGGGTACAGAAGGAACGCTTTGAAGATCAAAAAGACTACGAGAGTATAAAAGGCTCCTACGTGATTGATCCCGATATTATGAAGAAAGCAAAAGAAAAAATGATCGTAATGCATCCCCTGCCCCGTGTTGGCGAAATCAGCATGGAATTTGACGATGATCCACGCGCCGCTTATTTCCGCCAAATGGAATATGGTCTGTATGTCCGTATGGCATTATTGGCTTTGGTGTTGGGAAAAGCATAGATAGTGAATTAGAAGATGTCATTTTTCTCTCGATTGGAAGAGCGCGCTAGCAAGATTGACTCATTATTATGCGTCGGTCTAGATCCCCATCCGGCAGATTTAAAAGAAAATACCCCTCAGGCAGCCAAAGAGTTTTGTCTCAATCTAATTGAAGCTACCTCAGGGCTCGCAGTTGCATTCAAACCAAACAGCGCCTTCTTTGAAGCTCTTGGCCCAGGCGGAATGACTGCTTTGCTAGATGTGATCGCAGCTGTCCCCGATGAAATCCCAGTTATCCTTGACGCAAAACGAGGCGATATCTCATCAACAGCGCAGGCTTATGCTCAGGCCGTTTTTGAGATCATCCAAGCCGATGCAGTTACTATCAGTCCATACCTGGGAGCAGATTCGATTTCACCTTTCTTGCAAGACTCGGAAAAAGGGGTGTTCCTGCTCTGCAAAACCTCAAATCCTGGTTCCAACGATATACAAACAGAAACCTTGCAATCTGGACTGAAATTATACGAACACATCGCGCAACTTGCCCTAGGCTGGAACACCAAGGATAATTTAGGATTGGTCGTAGGCGCCACCCACCCTGAGGCTCTCTCAGAAATTCGCGGTTTAGCTCCAAATATGTGGATATTGGCCCCAGGAGTTGGCGCACAGGGAGCTGATTTACTAACCGCGGTTCAAGCTGGACTGCGAACAGATGGCTTAGGTCTGCTCGTTCCGGTATCACGTGGGATATCAAGAGCGGAAGACCCTGGAGAGGCAGCGAATTCAATTCGAGAGGCCATAAACCAAGCACGCAAAAACAGAGGCTCAAAAGCTGAACCCAAAATTCTAGGGAAACTTGCTCAAAACTTATTTGAGGCTGGATGCGTCAAATTTGGCCAATTTACCCTCAAATCAGGCCTCGAATCGCCAATTTATATTGATTTACGCCAACTCGCCAGCTACCCAAACCTGCTCACGCAAGTTGCAAAAGCCTACCAAGATATTCTAAAGGGATTTACATTTGATAGGATTGCGGCTATACCATACGCCGGCTTACCTATCGGGACTGCGGTGAGCTTGGGAGGTAATTGGCCGATGATATATCCGCGCAAAGAAGTAAAGGAATATGGCGCCAAAGCGGAAATTGAAGGGGAATTTAAAACAGGTGAAAAGGTTGTAGTCATCGACGATTTGACAACTACAGGCGGCACCAAGTTTGAAGCTTTTGAAAAACTTGAAAATGCTGGATTGAAGGTAAAAGATATTGTGGTCCTCATCGACCGTGAGTCCGGCGCTAAGGAGGCTTTGGCTGAGGCTGGCTACCGGCTGCATGCAGTATTCGGCTTGGCAGAACTCGTAACCTATCTAAAGAACCAAGGACAAATAACCGCTGATGAAATGGTAAAAGTTATTAATTTTATTAAAGAATCTGCATCAAATCGGTAATGTACCAACTCCTACGACCGATCCTTTTTAAGTTTGATCCTGAAAAAGTACATAACTACACGCTTGGCCTAATGCGTTTGGTTGGGGCTCTAGCTCCCCTGCGCGGTTTTGTACGGCAGTTATTTGCTCCGCAAGCGACTAAACCCGTTCAAGCTTTTGGCCTAACCTTCAAGAATAAAATTGGTCTGGCTGCGGGATACGATAAAGACGGATTAGCATGGCGGGGATTGGCCTGTCTGGGCTTCGGCCACATCGAAATCGGAACTATCACTCCCTTACCCCAAGAAGGCAACCCAAAACCCCGTATTTTCCGTCTCCCTGAAGATCATGCAATTATCAATCGTATGGGATTTCCGGGACGCGGCGCGCAGTTTGTGCTCCGCCAACTTCAAGGCGGAAAGCCCCGGGGATTGATACTTGGAGTGAATATCGGTAAGGGAAAAGAGACATCCATCGAAAATGCAGCTTTAAATTATGTAACTTTAATAAACACGTTTGCCCCCATAGCAGATTATTTAGCCATCAACATCAGTTCGCCTAACACAATTGGCTTGCGTCGTCTCCAAAATCGCGATCACCTAAATAGCTTATTAGCCGATATCGTAATAGCGCGAGATCAAAAATCCAAGGACCTTGATAAAAATATTCCCCTATTAGTCAAGATCTCACCGGATCTTACAGATCAAGAATTAGAAGATGCGCTTGAAGCAATCCTAGGTAGCGGTGTGGATGGTATCATCGCAACGAACACGACTACTGCGCGAGGAAACTTAATATCGTCTGAACGTAATCAGCAAGGAGGGTTAAGCGGAAAGCCCCTTACTTCATCCAGTACAGAAATCATTAAGAAAATTCACCTACGCTCACAAGGCAGGCTGCCAATCATCGCGGCTGGCGGGATTATGAGCGCGAATGAAGCCAAAGAAAAACTTGAGGCAGGAGCAATCCTGGTTCAGATATTTAGCGGCTTGGTATTTCGGGGTCCTAGATTGATACGGGAAATAGCAGAATGATGGGAGAAATCCGATCAGGAAATTCTACTATGATGATTCCATCTTCATAAAGATGATTATGGGGTTATTTACCCAAACGCTTCCTTAAATTCTGTCACCGCTTTTGGCCCATTGCGCTCTAACCCTTTGTAGAATGCCTCCCGGTCTTGCTCACGGTAATCCAGACGTTCTGCATGAAATGGAGCCAAGCGCTGCCCATCCCTGCGCCGCCTGGCAACATCTATAAAATATTCTAACGCCTGTTCAACACTGTTCACATCCGTCCAATCGCTTTTATATACCGGTATACCGCTGCGGTTGAAAACCCAGGTCATGTTAGGCATTGAGCCGTAAGCGCGGTGACATACCCCATCAAGAACATCCAAGAAAATTGGACGGGTGACACCTAAGATATCTCGTAAATCACGCGCAAATTGATGTTTTTGTTCCATAGAAGTGTGATGTGGATAAATCTCACCAGGATGTGCCTCGTGGGTGTAAAGAAAAATCGAGCCAACCCCCTGATCGGCATATTTCTCCGCGATTGTATTCATGGACGGCGCCGCCATCCCGCAATATGGTCAAGTAAAGCTGCCAAATTCGACGACTGTATATTTGCTTTGAGACCAGATCTCCTTTAATGATGTCTCTTTTTCTTCCAAATCCCATAAGTGGAAATCCGGGGCCGGTTCACCCAGCGGGGGACTTTCCCCAAACCTCATCCAAGGGCCAAACTTTTCAGGGACAAATTCATCATAGTTGTAGCGCGCAATCAAATCAGCATCGTTCATAATATTCCTGGTTTAACCTTCCGGAGTATAGAATTCTGCTTCAGGATAAAAATCAAACCAAGCCCAGTCGTAAGATGATGTACTGGGCACAGGCAGGAGAAACTCGCCTTCTAGCGATCCTGCCATCCCGATTCCCAAAGCTACATTCCATATTGTACCCGTTTCCCTATCTTTTAATCCACCATCTACGGGATCGAAAGTTAAAACCATATCCCCAACCTGCCTGACGAATGCGTGAAAATTATTATCTGCAGCCCAGATAACAACCGGAATATCCCCTAACATATCATTGACCACAACTACTTCCTGCACATCTAAATAATAATAGGCCTTACTGTAGCCATCCAGCAGCAGTCCAATAACAAAGTCTTCGTTAAACCCCTGTCTAAAACTTACCTTATCTACATCGTTTGTCATCACCAGGGTTTCCGGATGTTCTGTCTTCCAGGCCGCCCAAGTAGTAACTTGTGAGGGAAGTAGGTGCAATTGCACTCCCTTCATTTCTCCCTGAATTGCACGTCCCCAAGGTTGAGACCAGATCGATTCTGTTGCGTGGTCATACCAGGTCATGGCATTCATGAAGAGCGCCCCCGCGTTACCAAACACTTGCGTTTCACCATCTATGCGCCGGTCATGCACGAGACCGGTGTAGCAAAGTGGTCACCACGTTACCAGGGTTGGAATACCCGCCAGCTCATCATCCACCATCTCACGGAAACGCAGGACGGTGATGGGATACGCTTTAGCCTCTCCACCCCAGGCAACGCCAATAATTAATTCTTCATCGATCAAGGGGGATTGATCAGCGCTAACGAATTCCGGATCGTAGATTGGGCGAATGCCATCAAAAGGTATCAAAAATGGAAAATTGTATTCGTTGGGATCTTCAACCCTTGCATTAGTCGGGACTGGAGTCGCGCTTCCAGGCGTGGTTTCCCCAGGAGCAGTATCACCCAACAACGTGGGGGTTTGCAGGTTTGTTTCAGGGTTATTTTCCGTGGAAGCATCGCTCTGCTCATCAACAAGACCATCCGCGATTCCACAGTTTGAGATGACTACTGCAAAACTTAATATCAAGAAAATTTTAGGTTCAATTATCATTTGCTTTATGGCTATGCGCAATAAAATCGAGAATCTCTTCTAGTATCAGTTTTAGTTGCTCAAAACTTCATTAGTCTTACCCCTTCATTTCATTACTAACCTTTCCCTAATTTTCTACGTAATTAGTTATAATATCCGCTATCTTATAGCTGAAAGGAAAAACTACATGGCAAAGAACGACAAGGTCCGCGTCGCAATCATAGGTGTTGGTAACTGCGCCTCCTCGCTAGTACAAGGCGTTGAATTTTATAAGGATGCGGCTGAAGATGCAGACGTCCCCGGTTTAATGCACGCTAACTTAGGGGGCTATCACATCCGAGATATTGAATTCTCGGCAGCTTTCGATGTTGTTGCCGGTAAAGTTGGCAAAGACCTGAGCGAAGCAATCTGGGCAGAGCCCAATAACACGATCAAATTTACGGATGTCTCCCACTTGAAAGTCCCAGTGCACCGAGGAATGACTCACGACGGCCTGGGGAAATACCTTTATAAAGTAGTCGATAAAGCCCCTGGTCCCACGGACGATATTATAAAAATATTAAAGGATACTTCTACTGACGTTGTCGTCAGCTATTTACCAGTTGGTTCGGAGATGGCTACAAAATGGTACGTGGAACAAATTTTGGAGGCTGGATGCGCCTTCATCAACTGTATTCCAGTTTTTATCGCCAGCCAAGAATATTGGGCCAACCGCTTTGAAGAACATGGCCTGCCAATCATTGGGGATGATATCAAGAGCCAAGTTGGGGCAACCATCACCCACCGTGTATTGACAAACTTATTTCATGACCGGGGAGTTCATCTTGATCACACTTACCAGTTGAATTTCGGTGGAAACATGGATTTCTACAACATGTTGGAACGCGAGCGCTTAGAATCAAAAAAGATATCCAAGACCAATGCTGTAACTAGTCAATTACCCTATGACCTTGGAGATGAAAATGTGCATGTCGGTCCGAGCGATTATGTGCCCTGGTTGACCGACCGGAAATGGTGCCATATTCGCATGGAAGGCCGCGCTTTTGGAAATGTACCCCTCCAACTTGAACTCAAACTTGAAGTCTGGGATTCGCCTAACTCAGCCGGGGTTGTAATCGACGCAGTACGCTGCGCAAAATTAGCATTGAACCGAAAAATGTCTGGAGCTCTGATCGCGCCTTCATCTTACTTCATGAAAACTCCGCCAAAACAATTCACAGATGATGTCGCAAGACAGATGACTGAGGATTTTATCGCCAAAGGGAAATAATACCTTTCAATTCAAAAAAATGAGCTGTAAAGTATTGCAGCTCATTTTTGTTTTAATATATAATCAAGTTATAGACAAGATATTAAGGTCTTTTCACCGATGAAACAGCAAATAAGTTGTCGATCTATTATTAAGGGAAAAGGAAGAACTGATATGACTTTCAAAATCAAATTGTCAATTATTATGCTCTTGCTTTTGTCCGCTTGCGGCACTTCTGACTCTACCCGAGTTATCGGGGTGCAAAGCCAAACTGGGGAAGCTGGACGCAGCGCAGTCTTTTTTGAGGTCGAAGACGAAGTTCAAGCACGAGATTCGGAATATGCGGATTTTAGCCCAGCAGTTGAAGGAGAAACTCTTAACGTCGGGGGTCAAGCTAAAACTCTAGATAATGGGCGGGCACGCATAGATGTAATGCCAGAGGGGACAATCGTGCGTATGTCCAGTAATTCACTTTTTACATTATCCGAACTAAGCCCTGAGCCAGATGACCCAATCACACGTATTCAACTCGCCCTCGGTGAATTATGGATAATATTGCGAGGCGGTGATATTGAAGTCGAGACATCTTCAGGGAAAGCTGCTGTACGCGGCAGCATGATGGGTGTGGCTTTCGATGATGTAATCGAATCCATGTTGGCCACCTGCCTGGAAGGTTTTTGTGAACTCAGCAATGCTCTTGGCATAACCGAACTTATCGGTGGGCAGGCGGCCGAGATACCCGGTCCTAACCAGCCCCCTGGCCAGGCACGCCCAATGACCCACGAAGAGTTTGATCGCTGGGAAACGGAAACCCCTGAAGCCGATGATTTCTCTCCCGGCATTACGTCCGGTTATGGCTCAGGAGGATCGGGGCAAGAATTCGATAACCAACCCATCCCGTTCAGTTTTTCCAATACCTGTAGCACAAAAACCTGGCACTGGTTAATAGACGGGCAAGAAACCCGCCAGATCGACCTCCCTCCTGGAACAATGGCCAGTGGAGAACTGCCCCCCGGTGAATACCAGATCAGCAGTTGGGTAGACGACAGCCCACCCTCCGAACCAACCTCTTTGTCCAGCGGCAGCAGCTTCGAATCGGAATTTGAATGTACAGACGGATATATTGAGCCTGTTGAACTGCCGCCTCCACCCCCGCCAGGCGAAGACCCAGACAGAGAAGGATATAGCGACGAACCAATTCCTTATACTCTAATTAATTTATGTCCAGATTCTACCTGGCGCTGGCTATTCGAAGGGCCGGTTACAGAACAAGTTGACATTCCGCCCGGGGAGACTGTTAGCGGGGAATTACCCCCAGGAATTTATACCGTCAGAGATTGGGCAGATAACGGGCACGAGTTTGGCCCTTCAACTGCAATCAGCGGGGGACCGCCAATAGTCGTGGATTTCAATTGCCCCGGAGGTCCGCCACCTGATGGCGAATCACCTCCGCCCACGCCGGATGGCGAATCACCTCCTCCCCCGCCAGAATAATATGAATATATGAGGATTCTTGTTTTAGGGGCTACAGGCTTCATCGGCGGGCATATAGCCAAGGCAGCTCTTAAAGAAGGTTGGTCTGTACGAGGCATGCGCCGCAACCCTTCTAACAGCGGGCATGTTGAGGGATTGCCCATTGAGTGGGTTGGTGGAAACCTCAAAGACCCTGCCTCATTAGAAACAGCTATGCATGGCATAGATGTTGTTTTTCATGCTGCGGCATATTATCCAAGGTCTGGGGAAAAGCAACCTATCAAAGACCAGATAATATATGCCTTAAATGAAATCGAGAATGTTATTCAGGCCGCTAGGAAAGTAAATATTGAAAAATTAATTTTCACCTCAACATTGACCACGATTGGGAAACCACCGGCCGATGAGAAACGCATCGCCGACGAAACCGATTTCTACATCCCAGGATCTCTGGAGGAAAGCGCGTATTACGAAACCAAAATTGCCATGGAGACCAGAATTCTTGAGGCCGCAAAGCAAGGTCTTCCTGCCCTTGTTCTAATTCCAACTGCTGTTTTCGGGCCTGGGGAGGTTAACCCTTCCATCGGGAGGTTATTAATACTCGTCGCGCGCGGCTGGGGGATCGGATGGTTGCCCGCCACTACTAACGTAGTGGATGTTCGGGATGTGGCCATCGCTCACATTCAAGCTGCCAAACAAGGGAAATTGGGTGGGCGATACATTATTGGGGGTCACAATCTATCCGTCAAGGAAGCTATAACAATTGCTGCCCAAGTATCCGGCGTGAAACCACCTTATATAAAAATCCCTTTCTGGATCCTAGATGCATTGGTTAAACTCGGGGATTGGTTTCCAAATTTGCCTTTGCCATCCAACCACTTGCGGGCTGTCCGTCATTGGCAACCGTTAAATAATACCAAAGCGATCAGAGACCTGGGTTTATTTCCGCGGCCATTTGAAGACACAGTTATTGATGCGATTACTTGGTTCAAATCCCAGAGATTATTATAATATAATAGGTAAACTTCTAATTCAAGGAGGAGAAGGTGAATTTCCTAACCTTTATAAGTATCGTTGTCGGCTATCTGATTGGCTCAATCTCGTTCCCTCAAATCGTAGCTAAACTAGCAAAGGGTATCGATCTCCGGGAGGTGGGTAGCAAGAACGTAGGTGGTAGAAACACCTTCTTTAGTGTGGGGTTGGGATGGGGTATTTTAGCAGGTGTGCTGGATGCGTTAAAAGGGGTTAGCGCTATAGTCGCATCTAGAGCCTTGGGCTTAGAGTACTCTGATTATATTTGGGCCGGTTTAGGAGCCGTGGCAGGCCATAATTGGCCCGTTTGGCTGGGATTTAGAGGAGGGAAAGGAATTTCAGTTGTTACTGGTTTGGCGGTGTGGTTTGCCTTCCCCCAGGCGTTGCTCTCATTAATTATCGGCCTATCAGTGCTCGCCATTACCAGCAACATGATCATATCTTCCTCCGTGGGTTTTATTTTGTTATTAGCTCTTTTACGAATCCAAGAATTTGAAAACGAAATATTTCTTCTTTTTGGTTACAGCGTAATTATAATGCTGATATCAATTCTCCCATATACTATAAAGCTTATACGCACACCTGACGGTATCAGAGATTATTTCCGCGATCCCGATAAAGGGTACAGGGATGGTGGGGAGAAGAATAATTAATCTAATCAATAATCATTTTTAGTATCGAAATCTACCAAAATGTTTTGAAATTTACCCAAACGAGGAGACGAGAAAATGGCAACGAATTCGAACGAGTCTATCAGCAAGCAAATCCAGGGGTGGATGGTGACATCATTAACTGTATTATTCGGGTTACAGCTAATTCGCGTATTGCTTCCCAGCTTTGTCGGCTATTTGAGAGATTCCCAGGGTGTCGGCTCCTTAGACCTGGCACCGATTGCCATAGGAATTTTTTCGCTTAGTTTTCTGGCAGGTGTCATTTGGAAGCTAGCAGGACCGCGTAATGCTGTGTGGATTTCTGCTGGGGGTGTAGGTCTAATTCGCTTTGTTGAACAGATTTCGACCTCCCCAAACACAGATTATTTACTTTCGGCTATCGGGACTGCCCTATTTCTCATGTTTATT
Source organism: Chloroflexota bacterium (assembly GCA_019456165.1). Taxonomy (GTDB): domain Bacteria; phylum Chloroflexota; class Anaerolineae; order Anaerolineales; family UBA11579; genus VRUJ01. The sequence goes on along the minus strand of VRUJ01000007.1, from coordinate 46,125 downwards.
CCAATACGATTGGGGATTGCCAGACCAATGGGAACCCAAGGAACAGTCAAATTTGGTTTTGCTTTCCTAATAGGAATGAGCCTTGATACGGCAATTCATATCGCAGCTCAAACTTTAGATCTATCCTGGTGGCCTGGCTTCATTCCAATATTATTGGTCGCCTTGCTTATGTTAGAAATGTTTGACTCCCTGCGCAAAGAAGATCTTGATGTTTCTCCTGATATTTCCAGCGATGGGAACTGGGGGCGCACTTTTGCATTGGCAGCGTTAGGTCCATGGATTTTCTTGCAGCTCATTGTATTCCAAAATGTCGCTCGCATATCTGCCCTCACCGGATGGGAGACTCCAGCCGCAGGGGCCTTGGTTGTGTTTGGAAACGCGCTTGGTTTATTCGGAGCGGCTCAAGTGGCGCGCAGTGGATTACGCACTTTTGGTGCGTCCTTAATCGCTGGATTAATTCTGGTAGCTTCGCTGCTCAACCCCGAAGCAACTGGTTGGATAGCAGTTTTGCAATTACTTGGGGGGCATATCTTTAGCATTGTAATTGCGATGATTTTATTTATAGGGTTAGGATGGGAGGCAACCAAAAGCGGTTTAATGCGAGCTTCAGTAGTCAACGGTGTGGGTCAAATTCTATTTGTATTACTCACATTTGTTTATTATGTTTCATTTGATATTTCCTTGGGCTTACGCGCCCAAACTCTTTTGCCGATCACAGCTGTTCTTGTAGCCATGGGCGCTGTTATCGCTGGACGGGGCCAAATCACATACGGGGATGTGCAATTAAATCTCAAACCCGCGTACGCGGCTGGGCTGCTGCTGGTTGTGCCTCTTGGACTCGCGTTTACCTGGGGTAATCCTGCTGCCATCTCCCCGCCTTCAAGCAATAAAACCATCCGCGTAATGACCTATAACTTACATAATGGCTTCAACACCGCTGGCCGATTAGACCTGGAGGCAATAGCCCAGGTGATCGAAGATAGCGGTGCAGATGTGGTTGGTTTCCAAGAGATTTCACGCGGCTGGTTGATTTGGGCTCCAACAGACATGCTCACCTGGCTCTCCCAGCGTTTGGATATGCCGTATATGTTCAACCCCACCGCGGATGCCCAGTGGGGAAATGCCATTCTAAGCCGCTACCCCATCGATAGCTATGAGCAACATGATCTTCCTCCAGAAGATCTACTTTTGATGCGCGGATATTTCACTGCTGAAATTAATGTGGGTGGGGGAACCTTTACGATGATAGGCACACATTTCTCACACCGAGATAATCAAGATGCGGAGCGAGACATTCAAGCATCTGAGATAATCAGCGCCATAGCAAACAATCCCACAACAATTTTTCTGGGAGATTTAAATGCAAGACCGGATTCTAACGCTTACAGGATCTTGCTGGATGCCGGACTTATCGATATCTCTGCAATTCTAGGAGATCAGCCTACTTATACTTATTATTCCGCATACCCAGACCACCAAATCGATTATATTTGGGCTACTGATGACCTTACATTTACAGATTTTGAAATCATTCAATCGATGGCCTCCGATCACCTGCCATTAGTAGTTACAATTGAAATCCCTTAAAAATTCGCATGGAAATTCCTGACCAAATCCGTCCAGGCATGTTTATGCCTGGAATAACTTTTCCGTCTCTGGGAGGGGATGATTACGATTTATCTCAATTCCGCGGCAAAAAAGTTATCATATTTATTTGGGGCTCCTGGTCAAGTTCCCGAGATCAATTAATCGATTGACAGAAATTATCTGAGGATTTCAAAGACGAAGGTAACGAGATAATTGCAATCGCGAGCGACGCGCTCGGCCCAGAAAGAGCTATTGAATATGTTAAAAAAGCTAACGCGACTTTCATTAACCTGATTGATGAGGAAAATTTATTTGGCAGCCTGTTGGGGTATAAAGTAATCCCTTGTGGAGTACTCATCGATGAAAACGGGCAAATTCAACATATTGAAGGTGGGGGATTTGATATTCGCAATGAAAGTACAAGAATGATGCTCGAAGGCTGGTTGGGAGATGCTGAGTTGCACATTACTGCAAGGTTTACCAGAAGTTTGAAAGGGGATAAAGCAATCGCCTTGTTCAAAGATGGGCTTGAATTGATCCGGAAAAATAATAAGAAGGCAGCAGTGGCAACCTGGAGGAAAGCAGTCAGGATTGATCCAAAAAATATTGTAATCCGCAAACAGCTCTGGGCGCTTGAAAACCCCGAAAAATTCTACAAGGGAGACATTGATTTCGAATGGCAGCTTGAGCAAATCGAGAAAGGGGCTTAAACTACCAGATTTGCCAATCTATAATTCTATTTATCTCAAGCTTACGAACAGGGGAGAGATCGATAATTTCAACGGAGCAAAAAAATGGAGAAAATAAATCTTGAGCAAAAATTTTCACTCTTCGATGACTATTGGAGTCCAAAGATCGTGGGTGAATTGAATGATGTGCACGTCAAACTAGCCAAATTAAAGGGAGAATTTATTTGGCATCACCATGAAAATGAAGACGAGCTATTTATGGTCGTTAAAGGCAACTTGCTAATTAAATTCAGGGATCAAGACATCCAGCTGAGGGAAGGGGAATTTCTGATTGTACCCAAAGGAATAGAACATAAACCTATCGCCGAGGAGGAAGTTCACCTTATCCTCATTGAGCCAAAATCTACACTTAATACTGGCAATGTCCAAGATGAGCGCACCACACAGGGGGAGTGGATCTAATTACATTCCCAAACCAATCAAATAAATACTGATTCTTATCTGCAACTTTTTCTACATTTTGAGTGTAGTACTATATAGAAATGAGCCAGACTAGCGATCGTGCCCTGGTGAAACAGACCCGGGCTGGTCAAACCGAAGCCTATGGCGAGCTCGTTCAGCGATACCAGAATACGGTTTTCAATGTGTGTTACCGCCTGCTTGGAGAGCGCCGCGACGCAGAAGATCTAACCCAAGAAGCCTTCATCCGTGCCTTTCAACGCCTGGCTTCTTACGACCTTGAGCGTCACTTCGGGCCTTGGATCAGACGTATGGCCGCAAACTTGTGCTACAACCATCTAAAAATTGCTGCGTCTCCACACCACCTACTTGATGAGGAACGCGACTATCCAGCGAACACCCAGAAATCGAGCCCTGAAGTAGAAAGGATATACGTCGAAAATAAAGAATTTCTCCGAGAGGTGATTACCTCACTACCAGCACATTACCGAATGGCAATTGAATTACGTCATTACCAGGAACTCAGCTATGCAGAAATATCAGCCGAACTTAACCTCCCCCTCAGCGATGTCAAAAGTCACTTATTCCGAGCGCGCAAACAGCTTGCCAAAAGGTTGAAAATACATGAGTTTGCTTAGGCAACACCATATTCCAGAAACGCAGATGCATGCATATCTAGACAATGCCCTGGAAGAGGCAGAAAGGCTGGACATTGATACCCATATTTCCACTTGCCAGCTATGTCGGCAAGAATTGGAAAACCTCAAAGCCCTCTTTTCGGAAATCGAATCAATACCGGAATTCCGTTTGGAAACTGATTTGACCCCATTTGTCATAGCCGCGATCGAAAGCCCAAATAGAATCACGACTCGTTGGAGGTTGGTGCTTGCTGCCCAAACAATTTTGGCTTTGTTTGTTATTTGGAAAGCCTGGCCCATGATCAACGCGGAGTTTTTAATCCCTCAAATCCCAAATATTTCTATTGATTTACAAGTTGTTGCATCAGACATTAATCTCACAACTAATTCCATTATTTATTCTTTAATCAACCCTACTAAGGAATTCTTTTTACAAATAAGCGGCACAATATTTGAAGGCTCGAGCCCTGTTGTATCCACGATTTACCTGTTACCCCTCGCCATCAGCGCAACTTTACTCTGGCTGGTTGGCAACCGAGTGCTCCTAAAAGAAACCAATCATAATAATTTTCGAGCACACCAATAAAGAATTCTGCAGTAATCTGCGAGATTCTTTATCAACCACATTTACCGGAGGACATCATGCAAATTTTAGGAATTTTTTTTGGAGCCATCCTGGCTCTAACAGCAGTCAACGCCATGTTCTTAACCATTGGCGCCTTATTCTCAAACCCTGTTGAGCGAACACGCATGGTAATTGAGAATCCGCAGGGGCGTACCTTTCTACTTGGCGTTGTAAATACTCTGTTCTTCATAGCAGTGATAATTGGCATGTTCGCATTAGGTAATGCCTTGGGAAGCCCTCTGGGAATCATACCAATCCTGATCGCCTTGGTTGCCCTGGTATGGTTAATAGTAGGAACTTCTTTTGGTCTCACCAGTCTGGTAAATGTGCTGGGCGAACGCCTCTACTCCGAACGCCCTCAGTTACAGAAAGTTTTTCTCGGGGGTTCAACTTTGGTTTTAGCGGCCTTGGTCCCATATTTAGGTTGGATCTTATTAGTTTCCTATGCGATCATGTTTAGCTTTGGGGCTTTTATGTCAGGCACCTTTCGCCAGAGAAGGTTGAATAAAGCGAACGAGGCAGATTAAGCAGATAAACATAATCTAACCCGCCAACATATAAATTGTAGACCTGACTAGTCAGTTCAATTTGAGACCAGTCAGGTCTAAGCTTTAAAATCAACATGAGTTATTCTTTCTGTTATAATCCCAGTCCGCTATCACAATGAAATAATTTCACAATCGCGAGGAGGATATCGGACAATGGCAGCAACACAATCACACAAAAACATCCGAATTGGCATTAGCGGGTTAACGATAAAACCGTTGGGCATTGGCACAATGGCCTGGGGCGACCGTTTGATGTGGGATTACGGAAAAGGGGGTTTTAGCGACGAAGATTTGAAACAAGCATTTGAAGCTAGTCTGGAAGCTGGTGTAACCTTTTTTGATACCGCAGAAATTTACGGCTCTGGGAGGTCCGAGACATTACTGGGCCGTTTTATAAAATCCTCCCAAGAAAAAGTCATCGTTACCACGAAATTCATGCCTTTCCCCTGGCGGCTCAGAGGCAAATCGCTTCTTAGCGCTCTCCGCCGCAGCCTGGACCGCCTGGAAATGGAAAAAGTGGATTTATATCTAATCCACTGGCCGATACCTACGGTTTCCATCGGGAGATGGATGCAAGCTATGGCCCAAGCTGTCGATGAAGGTTTGATCGATAATGTGGGAGTCTCGAATTACGGCATCGAACAAACCCGGCGGGCACATTCAGCTTTGGCTAAATTTGGTATCCCCCTTGCAGCCAACCAGTTGAGATACAGCTTGTTTTCGCGTCAAGTTGAGCGCAAGGGGCTGCTCAAGGTGTGCGAAGAATTAGACGTAACTGTTGTAGCTTACAGCCCCTTGGAACAAGGTTTACTGACCGGAAAGTACAGCGTAGAAAACCCCCCACCCGGTATTCGCAGCCTGCGCACCAGCCGTAAAAAACTGAGAGAACTCACATCCTTTGTCAATTTGCTGCGCAATATTGGCGAGAAGCACGACGGTAAAACGCCCGCACAGGTAGCCATTAATTGGACCATCTGCAAAGGCACGCTGCCCATCCCAGGAGCAAAAAACCTACGCCAGGCACGCGAAAACCTCGGCGCCCTTGGTTGGAGCCTGACAGATGAGCAGGTAGATTTGCTGGATTCGAAGACTTGATTTTCAGCGCTCCCAAATATCACATATAATTCTTGTCCTTTCGCTTGACAATCCTGGGCGAATAAATTAAACTATATAAATCGAAGGCTGTCGATATGACTACAAAATCAGACCCATTAACCTCTGTTGAATTCGCCAAAGTTTTGGCCGACCCGACGCGGCAAGAGATCATGCAATTGACCTGCTGTGAGGCGTTGAACGTCAGCGAAATTGTTGAGGCTGTCGGCGTCAGCCAACCCACTGTCTCCCATCATCTTGCGATCCTGCGCGATGCTGGCCTGGTTAGTGTGCGCAGCGAAGGCAAAAATACCTACTATGAGCTTAATCAAGAATGTGTGGCATTATGCTGTGGAAATATCATGCAAGTGCTCGCCCCAGAAACCGAGGCCGCACAAGTTTATAAGGAATCAACGGATGTGATGTAATTGAGCTTCGTATTTTTTTAACAACATACATCGACAGATATCTATCTATCAAGGAGTAACTAATTATGACGAACTTAAAAGAAGATATCCGCTCAGACGTCCGGGAGCATTATGCAAAACGAGCCAGTTCCACAAGTCCGTGCTGCAGCGGCAATAAGTTCTACCAACCTGATACCTTGCTTAATCTACCCGCGGACATCAGCGATTTCTCATTGGGCTGCGGTGATCCAATCACGCGGGCTGAGCTAATCAGCGGAGAAACCGTTTTGGACCTCGGTTCCGGCGGCGGTTTGGATTGTTTTCTAGCCGCCAAACAGGTAGGTGAAAGCGGTCATGTTATCGGCGTGGATATGACCCCCGAAATGCTGGAACGGGCGCAGTCGTCTGCCAAAAAGCTGGGGCTTACCAATGTCGAATTCCGCAAAGGATACCTGGAAGAGCTTCCTGTTGAAGATGACAGCGTGGACGTGGTGATCTCTAATTGCGTTATCAACCTTTCACCAGATAAACCCAAATTGTTTGCCGAGGTTTTCAGGACCTTAAAGCCTGGAGGACGGATATCGGTCTCGGACATTGTTGCCAAAGGTCAAATACCAGAGCGCTTACGCAACGATAAAGATTCTTGGAGCGCATGCGTTTCTGGCGCGCTCTCAATGGATGATTATCTTTCCGGGCTGCAAGACGCTGGTTTTGAAGACATCCAAATAACTACCAAAGATCCAGGCGCCAAACCGGTCTCAGAAATATCTGACGATTCTTTGTTTTCGGCTTGGATCTCGGCTCGTAAACCACAGGAGATATAGGATCGTGTCACTCTGAGGCACCAAGCGCCGAAGAGTCTAGGATGCAAGATTAAGGAGAGACTCTTCGCTTCGCTCAGACCTGTCCTGAGCGAAGTCGAAGGAATGACATTTGAGTTTTGGTGAATTATCAACAATATATCGAGCAAGAATTTTATAAAATATTAATTATCCAAACTTGGAATTCGAAGATCCAGATGGTATAATACTTATACGGGGATGACTGGCTTCGACGGAAGAGGCTGGCCCCGAATTGCGAGCCGAGAGGCGCCGATCTCGTTAAACCAGCGCACAATTTAAGTGCCGAACGCACTGACTATGCTGCTCTCCCTCTAGCTGCGTAAGCAATTAGATAGATCAGTATCGACCCCCTAAGCGGGTCGCGCCCTCCTTCCCCATGCTCCGGCTGGTGAAGGAACCGGCGACACAATGCTGGAGTGCTGTGCGGTACGCCGCTAAACGCACTTAAGAGGGGCCTTCGGGCCCCAGCGGCTATTCGTTTGAATCCTTTGTTGGTTGTGGGCCAAACGATGATAACAAACAAGCAACTACGCTCGTAGATATTCGGATGCTTAATCTTGCGGACGCGGGTTCGATTCCCGCCATCTCCACAAAAAACCGCAGCTATCTAGCTGCGGTTTTACTTATACATAAAAATTTTTAAAACCGAACTTATGCGCAACTTAAATGGCTATGCGCAGCCGTTCAAGAAATAACCCCCATTCCCTTGCCTGCCTCTTCGATAATATCCATTGCGTGTTCGATATCTTCGCTCTCATGCGCTGTAGTAACCGTCGCGCGTAAACGCGCCAAACCTTCGGGCACAGCTGGTGAGATCACGGGAAGGGCAAAAATATCTTTTTGTTGGCATTCTCGCGTCATTTCAAATGCTAATTCATCGGGTCCGCAGATTATGGGAACAATAGCAGTTTCCGAATTTAATGTATCAAAGCCGCGTTTTTTCAACCCGTTAATAAATTGGTCGGTATTTTCACGCAATTTTTCCACACGCCAAGGTTCATCCAAGATGACCTTGAACGCCTCGTTGGCTGCGGCTGCCTGCGCTGGGGGTAAAGCTGCCGAGAATATATAAGCCCGACTGGTATGACGTAAAAATGCGATCAAATCTTTATTTCCAGCCACATAACCCCCCACCGAAGGGATAGTTTTACTCAAAGTACCCATTTTAATATCGATTGTGCCTGGCAATCCAAAATGCTCTTCAATCCCTCGGCCTTGTTCACCTAATACTCCAATGGAATGTGCTTCGTCGATCATCAACCAGGCGCCGTATTTTTTGCATAACTCAACCATCTTAGGAAAATCAATAATATCGCCGTCCATACTGAAGACAGCATCAGCAATCACCAACCTGGCCGACCCATCCGGGACTTGCTGTAATCGTTCTTCAAGCTCTGACATATCATTGTGTTTAAACCGCAGGAATTTCGCGCCAGATAAAAGACAACCATCCACTATACTGGCGTGGTTCAATTTATCGGAAATCACATAATCATGACGGCCTAGGAGCGCTGAGATCACTGCTACATTTGTAACATACCCCGCAGAATAGGTTATCGCTGCTTCAGCTTCTTTGAATTCCGCAATCGTCTCTTCTAGTTCTGTGTGAATGGTCAGGCTGCCGGCGAGAAATCGGACGCCGTGAGTGCCAGTGCCGAATTTATCAACCGCCTTTTTTGCAGCCTCATTAATGCGTGGATGTCCAACAAGACCGAGATAACTATACGAAGCATACATGCCCATTTCCCGGCCTTTGACGATTACTCGTGCCCCTCCGCGTAATTCAGAGATCGGTTGGTTGTAATAATATAAATCTGCATCTTTTACCCCTTGGTATCGCTCAACCATCGCAGTAATTCTTTTTGCGACGGCATCATCTACAACGTTCAAATCCATATTTCACTCCTATGCCGTTTATGGAGGCAAGTTTAGTCTACGGTGAATAAACTGTCAACTATTCTCCCCTATTTAGCCTTTACTAACTAATTCTCGCAATCCCGCTTCATCCAAAATATTAACCCCTAACCCTTGGGCCTTATCCAACTTTGAACCAGGTTTCTCACCAGCAACAAGAAAATTGGTCTTTTTGCTTACAGAAGATACAACTTTTCCTCCGTTTGTGCTGATGAAATCCTTGGCTTCTTTGCGCGAAAATCCTGGCAGTGTTCCGGTGATTACAAAAGACATCCCAGACAAAGGCTGCTCACCAATTGTCTCTCCAGCCTGAATCGTCGATCTAGGCCACATCCCGGCAGATTTCAATTTCTCAAGAATTTTTTGATTTTCCAGCCTACCAAACCATCCCACTATCGCTTCAGCTATGTTCGGGCCGATTCCTTCAATCATTTCAAATTCGTTTACAGAAGCTTTGGACAACGCATGTAAATCCTGGAATTTTCTTGCTAATTCTGCTGAAACCACTTCGCCTACATTAGGTATACCTAGAGCGAAGATCAACCTAGCTAGCGGTTGATCTTTAGACGCTTCAATTGATGATAAAAGATTGGCAACTTTTTTATCTGCAAAACCCTCCAATTCCAATAGGTTATCAGACGTCAAGGTATACAGATCAGCTACATCTTTAATCAAACCGTGGTTTACTAATTGCTCCACGATCTTGATGCCTAAGCCCACAATATCTAACGTTGCACGGGAGACGAAATGCTCAATAATTCGCAGCAGCTGGGCCGGACAAGTGGGATTGATACAATACCAGGCCACTTCCCCTTCTTTATGTTGGATTGGTTCACCACATACAGGGCAAAGTTTTGGTGGTTGGTAAGGGGAAACATCCTTTTTACGAGCAGCCATTACCGGGCCGATCACATAAGGGATCACATCCCCAGCTCTCTTAACCAATAACCTATCACCGATGCGAATATCCTTATCAGCGATAAAATCAAAATTGTGCAGTGTCGCCTGGCTGACTAACACGCCGCCGATTTCAACTGGTTCCAATATCGCATATGGCGTCAGTACACCGGTACGTCCCACATTAACCCCAATATCAAGCAGCTGGGTGGTGACTTCCTGGGCAGGGAATTTGAATGCAATCGCGCCGCGCGGGTCTTTGCCAACCACTCCCAGGTCAGTGGCCAAAATAAGATCGTTAATCTTTACCACGGCGCCATCAATCTCAAATGGCAGGTCTTTACGTTTTCCAATCCATGCTTCACAGGCACTAACTGAACTCTCTATATCCGCATATCGTGCAATTTCACCAGGTACCGGAAATCCCAAATCACGCAAGAATGCTATCGTCCCCCACTGCGTATCGGGGAGTTCGCCCTCTCCACTGACGATCGAGTAGCACAACATGGTCAAAGGTCTGGATGCTGTGATTGCCGGGTCTAATTGCCTTAATGCTCCCGCGGCTGTGTTGCGCGGGTTGACGTAAGTCTTCTCGCCTGCCTCAAGTAAAAGTTGGTTTAGCTTTTCAAAATCCGCTAAATTAATAAAGACTTCACCACGCACAACCAAGCGTGGTGGAGGCTGCGGGCCCTGCCGAGTAACAGGAATTCTTAAAGGCAGAGATTGTAATGTGCGTAGGTTTTGAGTGATATCTTCTCCCACCTCGCCGTTGCCGCGCGTTGCCCCGCGAACAAATACACCATCGTCATATTGAAGTACAACTGTCAGTCCATCTAATTTTGGCTCCACTACAAAATCTGCGTCCAAGACTCGTTCGTCTAATTTACTGATTCTTTCCAACCAGGCGCGCAGGCCATCCCCATCGAATGCATTGGCCAGACTAAGGATTAGCGCTGGGTGTTGGACTTTATCAAATTTTTCGGGAGGTTTGGCGCCAGTTCGTTGAGTGGGAGAGTCGGGGGTAATCCACTCAGGGAATTCACCTTCGATTTGACGCAATTCGACCAGCATTTGATCGTATTCAGAGTCGCTGACGACCGGCTCATTTAACACATGATAACGGTAGCTGTGTTCGTTCAGGACCTTTATAAGTTTCTTATAACGAGCCCGAATATTTTCAGTATTCATCACACTTATTATAATCTAGTGCTGGATTTTTCGTCTTAATTACCCGATTGTGCACTACTAAAGAAGGTCTTCAACTCCCGAAAACAGTTTGCTCCGAGTTTGTGCCCCACATCCGCTTCGCAGTATGTTACCAACCCCCCAGCATTTTGGAGCGCTTCCACAGATTTCTTGGCGCGCTCTAGAGGCACCATTACATCTTTTTTACCATGTGCCACAAATACCGCTTTCCCTTCAAGAGGACGGTGTTCAATTTCTCTCGCGGTGTGGTCTGGTATAAAACCGGCTAACCCAGCCACTCGCGTGATTCGCTCTGGATTAAGAATTGCGTAAACGTAAGCGACAGCAGCCCCCTGGCTGAAGCCAACCATTCCGAATTTCGAGAGATCAAATCCATGCACATTCTGGATGGATAGGACCAATCGGTTCAACTCTTTTACAGCCGGGCGGTAATCATCCAGGCTGGACCAATCTCCTGTTTTTTTTGGCCCTCTCCAACTATAACCCGCAGCTTCATTATGGCTAGATGGATAAGGAGCTCGTGGAGCGATCAGTAACGCGTCCCTTGGAAGCTGAGGTGCAAACACCCACATCGAATTCTCATCTCCCGTCCAACCATGTAATAACAATATCACTTGGTTAAAGTCCCCACTGTCTGGCTCTCGAAGTTTGATGACCCACTCATCTAATTGTAAAATTCTGAGGTCATTCATATTCATTCGATTTTTTGACAATCCACTCAAAAAGTTTCATTATCAGCCAGATCAGCGATAGTGGCGCCAGACCAACTAGAATACAACCCAACCCGAAAATTGCCGAACCAGCGCCATAAATTTGATAGATTAATCCACCCCCTACTATTACCACTACCGCGATAAAACCAACCAGCATCCGCTTGTTTGTCTGACCAGCATACCTGCGTAAATCTCGGCTCATGGCTGATTATTAAGAAAGACTAAGAAATATACAGAAATCAATTTGCCACATCATACGGCATCACGCTAACTTTTTGGGATATCTCTTCCACGAGTTCATTTTTAGTCTTCTTTACTATTTCGATGATTTTTTCTAGCGGTATACTTTTCCGTTCATCTTCACGGCGCAATTTAAACTCCACAGAGTTTTCCTTGAGTGAGCGCTCACTAACCGTTAGGCGAATTGGGATGCCAAGCAAGTCTGCGTCCTTAAACTTTACTCCCGGGCTTTCATCACGGTCATCCAGGATCACTTCAATACCATCAACTTTTAATTCTGAATAAATCTTTTTAGCAGCCTCCTCTCCACCGCGCAAGATCACAATATGTACGTGATATGGAGCGACAGACATCGGCCAGATCAATCCATTTTCGTCATTATGTTCTTCGGCAACACAAGCCAAAAGGCGTCCGCTACCTATTCCATAAGAGCCCATGACAACAGGTTTCGATTTCCCATCTTTATCCAGATAATTGCTGCCCAATGCCTCTGTGTAGCGCGTGCCTAATTTGAAGATATTGCCGACTTCAACACCCCGGGATACACTCATTGGTTCTCCGCAATTGGGGCATAAATCACCTTCTTGCGCAGCAGCAATGTCTGCCACTATCTCGGCTTCATAATCGCGTCCGTAGTTTACGTTTCGAAAATGGTAACCATCCTCATTTGCACCAGCCACCAGGTTCGGGGAGTCTGGGATGGCATCGTCGACTACAACCAGCGCATCCTTCAAGCCAATAGGTGAGGCATAACCAGGCACTGCTCCGACGGCGATGATCTCTTCATCCAGGGCAGGACGAAGTTCCTTGGCTTTTAATGCGTTGACCAGTTTAGTTTCGTTTACTTCCATATCTCCGCGTACGATGGCGAAAATAAATTTTTCTACCTCGTCCTGGCCTTCGGTTATCTTGGCTACCATGAATACAGCTTTGGCTGTTTTAGATGTGGGAACATCTAGGAATTTGGCAAGATCATCTATCGTCTTTGCCCCTGGAGTCGCTACCTTCTCGATGGGTTTTACCTTTTCCTTCTCGGCAGCTGGCTTTTGAAATGTGGCGATCTGGCGATTTGCCATATACCCGCAAGTTTCACTGAACAATAATGTATCTTCACCCACCGCGGTAAGATACATATACTCGTGCGCTAGGCTGCCTCCCATCATGCCGACATCCGATTTTACTGCCACAGTGGGAAGATCACAGCGGTTGAAAATGTTAAAGTATGCCTGATAATGCGCCCGATATTGTTTATCCAGGCCAGCTTCGTCGATATCTAGGCTGTAGCTGTCCTTCATCGTAAATTCACGCACACGAATTAACCCTGCCCTGGGACGCGGGTCATCACGCCATTTGGTTTGGATGTGGTATATAAGGCGCGGCAATTGGCGATAAGATTGGACCTCTTTACGCACCAGATCAGCTACTACCTCCTCGTGGGTCAACGCCAGCACCATATCGCGGTTATTCTTGTCGTAGAATCTGCCCATCTCATCCCCAATCTCATACCAGCGGTTTGTCTCCTTCCACAGATCAGCCGGATGCACTACAGGCATGTAGATTTCCTGCCCTCCGATAGAATTCATCTCATCGCGCATGATGTCTTCGAGCTTATCGATTGAACGTTTGCCCAGCGGCATCAGCGTATAAATGCCGGCTCCGAGCTGCCGGATAAATCCTGCCCGGACTAGAAGTTTGTGGCTGACCACCTCGGCGTCGGCCGGCGCTTCTCTGAGAGTCTGGCTGAAAAAATTGCTCATTCTCATTGGATTATTTCCTCTCGCTATTAAAAAATAACGCCCCGAGATTTTCGGGGTTTATTGATTCTAATTATTAATTAAAATATCGATTCATACCCAAAAATGGACTCTAACGCGGAAAACTCGGCTCAAAGGCCGGGGTAGGGGTAGGAATTTGTGCCTGATTAATTTGCTCGTTTATCATAGCGGTTTTGAATATACACTTATAAAAATCATTTGTCAAGGGAATTATTTGGCGAAAGAATAATTATGCGACTCCAACTTTATATGGGAAGGAAGTTGGCTCCGGCAAATCTTGGTCCACATGCTTCCGCATGGCTGCATCACAGATGGCATAACCCCAGTTGATCAACCGCTCCTGATCAAGATTGGAAAAAGTCCATAAGCGCGTAGGCAAACCTGCAAGTCCTACTGTGCTGCTCTCCGGAGCCTCCAGAGCACCTTTAACCCCGTATCTATCCATATCGCTGTAAATTCCCCAATAAGTGCCCTCACGTTGCTCATCTTTGAACATGCCAATGATTTGACGTTTACGTAATGCCCTCACCTGGTTGTCCATCAGAGACATCAAGCGAAAAGCCTGGAAACCCCAAAACTGTCTGGGTTTCTCAACAGGTTTCATTTTACCCCCGGCATCACTAACCAAAACCGTTTGGTAGCGTTTGATTACAGGCTCAAGACCCATATTGTCGTAAACGCCGCCATCCATCAGCATTACATTAGTTCTGAATGGTTTACTCCGCAGATCATCGCCAGAACCTTTCCGAAAATCCGATTCTTTTAACCGCAAAATGATCGGAGAGAGCACTGGAGGAAATGCGGATGAGGCAGCCACTGCAACAGACAATTCGATGGTTGGGTCATATACATATCCAACGCGGTAATCACCCATGCGCCCTTTAGAAAACCCCCACAATACCCCAGACTGTGCATTCGAGGCGTCGAATACAAAGTCAGGCTTATCCGGCAGATCTTGCAGAGTGGCATCCCCAAAGAGATGTTTGCGGTAAGCGCTCACCAGCATGTCTCCAGAAGACCTAAACGGATTTAAAAGTCCTTTTAACACTATGCCGACATCTAACTTAAGCGTGGCAAATTTTCGGATAGGGTTTATTACCTCATCTTCAAAATTGCTTGCCTTGCCATTACCGTCAAAATCCAATTTGTGCCACACGAAGCCCAACCAACCCGCTATGATTGAACCGCCGGAAACGCTTGAGTAACGCTCAATCTTGGGCAGGTAACCGAATTCATTTAAACGCCAGAGAGCTCCCAAGTGAAAGAGCGTGGCCCGGTACCCCCCTCCAGAAAGGCATAAACCGATACCTCTTTCAGGTTGCTTTTTCTTTGATTTATCGTCAGGCAAAATTACTCCTAGTTTGATAATTTTTATCTAAAAAACTTATTGCATTTATTATATAGCATTTTACCTATCAGCATAATTTTTTCCCTAAATCCAAGTGTCTTTCCGCCCAAGGGCAACTATGCTAGAATCATTTCAATGAGTATTAAAGTAGTAGCCAACAATCGCAAGGCCAAGCACGATTACTTTTTACTGGACAAGTACGAAGCGGGCTTAGTATTAAAAGGCAGCGAAATTAAATCGATTCGTGCCAGGCAGATCAGCATCAAAGAGGCTTACGTTCGTGTGAGCGAGCGTGATGCCTGGCTTGTAAACGCGCATATCGCGCCCTACAACCCAGCCAGCAGCCAAAACCACGAGCCGCGCCGTGAACGCAAGCTATTACTGAAACGCAGAGAAATAAAAAAATTATGGGACGAAGTTCGCCAAAAAGGGGTTACTATCGTGCCATTACGAGTATATCTTTCTGATGGACGCGCCAAGATCGAAATCGCGCTTGCCAAAGGGAAGAGAAATTACGATAAACGCCAAACAATCGCCAAAAGAGACGCCGAACGAGAGATACGGCGCGCTATGCGTGGTAAAGGCTAAACATGGGGCCATCCTCCATAGCTGCTATCAACCGTTTGCCAACGGGCCAACAAAGAGAAATCTACTGCCGTTTAATTCCAGATCAACTCATAGATCAATTCAACATCCATCCATCCTACCAGGATGGGGAAGGCAACGATTTGCTGATCATCGACGCTCCGGTGGATAGTTATAGCGTGGAAATGTCCCTTTTTCACCAGCATGGTTTCCCAGACCCGCTGCTCTATGGTCACATGACCGATACCGCCAACGGCCAAATCCACGTTCTGCTATATATTATCAACGATCCCAACGCCCCACGCTTTAACGTTGACCGCCTGCCAGATGGCAGTTCAACGAAATACGGGACACAGGATCGAAATTTGGCCGCAGAAGAGGCCGCCATGAAAGCAGGTCTGCTGCCCGGACAGATTCGGCAGGGGTTACGCTTGCTATCAAACGCACGGCTGACTTTCGAGGATTTTATAAAAAGTCTCGAGCATAATATTTATTTTGTGGAGCCTTTGTACTACCATAATGCTATAATTTTCGAACGCTACGGCCTTAATTATCAATCTGGCCGCAAACGTATGGAGTGGATCAACGATAGGTTTTCCGACGGAGGCGATTTGGTTTCCCTGCTGGATAACAGCGCTTTCCGATTGCCTGAAGCCGCTAAAAGCATACGCTTACGATCCTGGGCGATCCACGACGGAATATTAGGCGAACCGTTCACCGAAGTCACGATGTATAAAATCATCGATAAGCCAGCAGGATTAATAACAGCCCCTGGAATTTCCTGGTAAGGAGAGAGATTATGCTCGGGAATAATTATTTAGCGCTGGTAATAACGCTCGCGGCCGCATTGGTTTGGCTGCGTCTTAACGATTTTGCAGCCCAGCGTGGCTGGATTGGCAGCCAACTCAGCAGAAAGATCATCCATATGGGTACAGGGCCGATATTCGTATTGTGTTGGTTGCTTTTTGATGATGCTCCCAACGCCAGGTACCTGGCAGCGATTGTCCCCGGTATTATCACCCTACAGTTTATCCTAGTTGGCTTGGAAGTTATCAAGGACGAGGCCGCGGTACAGGCCATGTCCCGCTCAGGCAACCCGCGTGAAATATTACGCGGCCCAATGTTCTACGGGATTGTTTTTGTGCTTGCTACCACCATATTTTGGTTGGATAGTCCTATTGGCATCGTAGCTTTGATGCTGATGTGCGGGGGCGATGGGCTGGCCGATATCCTCGGCCGCCGCTGGGGAAAAGTAAAACTACCCTGGGCAGAAGATAAGTCTTGGGTTGGGTCGATTGGTATGTTCGCGGGCGGTTGGGTTTTCGCAGTCACTATCCTGGCAATCTTTATCGCGAATGGTAATTTCCCGGTTTCATTGAGCGATTATTTAATGCCTGTCACCATAATCGCTTTCGCAGGCACCCTCGTCGAATCATTGCCGTTCAGAGATGTGGACAACCTTACCGTAACTGCTGTCGCGGCAGCTTTGGGTCTCAAGTTATTTTAGAAATCAAAAGGATTAATGAATGCTGGAAATTGATGGCAGCCAACTCACAATCGAAAACGTAATCGAAGTAGCCCAGCAAAGCGAAAAAGTCACACTAGCCGCCGAAGCCACGCAGCGCATCAGAAGCTCCCAAAAATGGGTTGAAGATATTGTAGCTCAAGGCGATCCAGTATACGGGGTAAATACTGGTTTCGGCATCTTCTCGAATAAAAAAATATCCCCAGAGGACACAATAAAGTTAAACCGAAACCTGATCCTCAGCCACGCGGTCGGCTTGGGTCCCGAATTACCTGACGAGGTCGTTAGGGCTGCGATGTTGATCAGAGCCAACACCCTTGCCGGCGGCTATTCTGGTGTGCGCCCATTGGTTGTCGAAACCTTACTGGAATTACTAAATAAAGAACTAACACCATCGATCCCATCCCAAGGTTCGCTGGGTTCTTCGGGAGATTTAGCGCCTCTTTCCCATCTGGCGCTCGTTTTCACTACTGATAAAGACGGCCGGGAGACAGATTCGGGTTGGGCAGCCTTTAATGGGCAACGCATGACCGGGAAAGATGCAATGCATGCTGCAAATATTGAAAGGTTGATTTTAGGACCCAAAGAAGGCCTGGCGATCACCAATGGGGCCACCTTCTCCGCTGCCTTGGCTGCTCTAGCAGTGAATGCGGGCAGCAACCTACTATTTACAGCCGAAATCGCTCTAGCGATGAGCCTGGAAGCTCTCCTGGGAGCTTCTGCAGCGTTTGACCCCCGCCTGCACGCAGCACGACGGCAAGAAGGCCAAAAAACAGTTGCAGAGAATGTCCGCAAACTCACCCAAGGAAGCACGTTATTAGATGCAGCTGGACGTGTTCAGGACGCCTATTCATTACGTTGTGCTCCCCAGGTCCAGGGTCCAGCAAGGGATATCCTTGAGTATGTGGAGCAGATCGTAAGCCGTGAAATCAATGCGGCCACTGATAACCCGCTTTTGTTTGCACCCAATGAGGCAATTTCTGGCGGTAACTTCCACGGGGAACCGATAGGGATGGCGATGGATTTTCTTAAAATCGCTTTTTCTGAGCTTGCCGCGATCTCCGAAAGGCGCATATACCACCTTACCGATGAAAAAATGAATGCTGGGCTGCCGGCTATGTTGGTTGATGACGCCCAAGCGGCCGGGGTTAATTCAGGTGTGATGATGCTGCAATATACTGCTGCATCTCTAGTTTTGGAAAACCAGGGCTTATCCACACCAAATTCTGTTCACTCACTGCCGACCTCGGGAGGCAAAGAAGACCATAACGCCAACGCGATGACGGCGGCCAGAAACACAAGTACGATTATCGAAAACACTTCCCACATCTTGGCCATCGAGCTCTATACCGCGGCCCGCGCTCTTGACCTGCGTCTGCGGGAGAGGCCTGATGCCCGAATGGGGGTCGGTGTGCGAGAGGCGCATAAAAAGATTAGGAAAAAGATCCCTTACCAGTCTGGAGATGTTCTCTGGGGACCAGAGATTGAACGAGCCAAAGAGCTGGTTACATCCGGAGAGCTTTCAAGGGCATTGCAAAAATCTTAGGTATTTCTAATTGACTTTAGGGAATATTTCTGATAATATTCATACAAATTATGTCCGGTTTCACCGAGAAAGGATAAACTATGGATCTTATGCAAATTCAAACCGAAGATATTACATTGACCAGCGCGGCTGCAGAGGCAGTCCAAGACATGTTGACCAAACGCAATTTAGGAGATGACCACGCGTTACGGGTATTCATCTCTGGAGGGGGCTGCTCCGGGAACCAATATGGTATGACTCTCGAAAATGAGATTCGACCGAGCGACTTCGTCTTTGAGCAGCACGGTGTCAAATTAGTGATGGATGATGTGTCTATTGATTATATGCGCGGGTCGGTGATTGATTACGTTGAAGATGTTATGGGCAGCGGATTCAAAATTGATAATCCCAAGGCGACAGCTACCTGCGGATGCGGGCATTCTTTCCGCACCGATGGTGCAGCTCCCCCCGAGGGCGCCAGCTGCTAAGTAAATCAAAAAATAAGATACAAAAAAAGACCGGTCTAATTATAGGCCGGTCTTTCCATTTAACGAGAGCAATGAGTCCTTAGCGGCCCCGCAGCAATGAGACAACCATGCCAATCAATCCCACTACGCCAAACAAAGTGATGAACAATCCCGCGGGCGGAAGCACGCTAGAACTATCTTCGATCGATTCGTTGACGTATGTCGGAATAGCCAGGGTGACACCAGGTGTGAACGTTGGCAAGCGGGTTGCCGGAATCTCGACAATAAACTGGGCTGCCAGGGTAGGATCAATAGTGGGTGTGACCAACGGCGTGGGTAAAGCTGGAGGCTCGATGATACGCAGCTCGTCAACCCTGGTGACTGTAACCAAGGGTGAATACACCCAGGCGACGCCGCTCTCCACACCAGGATAGACTATCTGGATCCACAGCCCTGCCACAGATTTACCTAAAGCAGGTACTTCCTGCCCCGCGATCAGGACTCCAATTTTTGGATAATCAATATCCGGACCGCTGCGTACGTTGATCTGAGGCTGATCCTGATTAACGCGTGCAATCGGTCCTTCTGGTGTGCCCGTAACCGTCGGAAAATCCAGAGTAGGTTGTTGAGCAAGCCCACTCGCGCGCGTCTTGTCAATAGAGGTAGGGAAAAATCCCACCAGAATCATTAAAATAAAAAAAGACGCCTGTATTACAATCTTGCGCATTACACCTCCGGTTTTCGGCGAGAGCGATTATAATCTATAATTATGCAGACTAGGATATTTCACGGAGACCTCAAGGCAGAAGACCTCGCCGATGCTCTGGCCACGCGATTCAACCGCGGCAACCTCGTCGCCCACAGGTTGGCGGTCGGCGATCGGGCTGTGGTGCAAATATCCACACGCCAGCACCCCTCCTCCGGCGGCCAGACCGCGCTTGGGGTTACGTTACAGCAAAATGAAGACGGCGTGACCGTAGAATTGGGCAAACAAGCTTGGCTGGGCATCGCTGCAAGCCTGGGATCTACCGCCCTCTCGGCCCTGAAAAACCCTTTCACCCTGATTGGCCGCTTGGATGATTTAGCTGAGGATATCGAAAACTTACAGTTAGACGACCAGGTTTGGGATGCGGTGGAAGAGATTGCCCGCGCCGCGGGTGCCTCCTCACAACTTTCGGAGAGCCTGCGCAGCGCAGGCTGCGAGTATTGCGGTGTTGCCAACCCCATCGGAGAAGGCCGCTGCCTGGCTTGCGGTGCCCCTCTGGGCAACGTGCAGCCCAACACCTGCCCCAACTGCGGTTTCGTAGTTAAGCCGGGCGACAGCAAGTGCTCCAACTGCGCGGAGAAGTTGTAATTAACTGACTAATTCGTACGTTTTCAAAAAATAACCATTATATCTTCCGCCATTGCTGGTCATGGCGCTGCAAGAATTCATCCATTGAGGCTGGTCCCCAGGTTCCGGCTGCATAGGTGGGCAATTTCTTAATCGGCTCTTCTTCCCAGGCGTCCAAAATATCTGTCGTAAATCTCCAGGCCTCTTGAACCTCGTCGCTGCGCGTGAATAAAGTGGCGTCGCCGTTCATGGCATCCAACAGCAGACGCTCGTAAGCCTCAGGCGGACTGCCCCCAAATGTTTCGTCGTAAGAGAAATGCATCTCTACCGGCGAGATCTGGTTCACCGGGCCGGGTTGCTTGGCTCCAAAGGTGAGCGTGATGCCCTCCTCCGGCTGGATATTGAGGATCAATTGGTTGGGCGCGTCCCCCGCCAGATTGCGCCAGCCGAAGAGAGGCAGCGGTACCTGCTTGAATTGGATGGCTATCTCGGTCACTCGCTGAGGCATACGTTTGCCCGAACGCACGAAGAAGGGGACTCCCGCCCAGCGCCAACTGTCAATCTCCAAGCGCGCGGCTAAGAATGTTTCAGTATCTGAATCTTTGGCAACCCCCTGCTCATCCTTGTAACCCAACGCATCCTGCCCAGCTACCTTCCCAGCAGAGTATTGGGCTCGCAGGGTATTCTCACGCGCCTTCGCGCCCTGGAGAGGTGGCAAAGCCCGTAAAACTTTGAGTTTTTCATCGCGCACCGCGTCGGCATTAAAAGTGACCGGCGCTTCCATGGCAGTCAGGGTGAGTAACTGTAGGATGTGGTTTTGGAACATATCCCGCATAACGCCCACAGACTCATAATATCCCGCGCGTGTGCCCACCCCCACAGTTTCTGCGACAGTGATCTGCACACAGCCAATGTAATTGCGGTTCCAAAGAGGTTCAAAAATGCCATTGGCGAAACGGAAGACGAGAATATTTTGCACAGTCTCCTTCCCCAGGTAATGGTCGATGCGGTATACCTGCTCTTCTGCAAAAACCTTATGCACCACTGCATCCAATTCTAGCGCGGATGCCAGGTCGTGGCCGTAAGGTTTTTCGATAACTACGCGCACCCATCCGCTTGGACAGCTGGCCATATCCGACGCGCCGATGTTCTGGATTATAGCGCTGTAAGCTGAGGGGGGTGTTGCCAGGTAAAATAAGCGATTTTCAGCTTTGATATCATCTAATAATGTGTGCAGCCTGGCGAATGCTTCGGGATCATCGAAAGAACCCCGCACGTAACGCATACTGCCCAATAAGCGATCTAAGACGGCATCATCCACCGGTTTACGGCGCGCGAATTCTAAGACCCCGGCTCGCATTTTCGCTTGCATAGTTTCATCGTCCCAATCTCGGCGCGCGAAACCGATAATATGCAGGTCTTCGGGTATCTGGTCTGCCACGGCCAACTGGTAAAGAGCGGGGATCAATTTCCGACGGGTTAGGTCTCCGGTGACGCCAAATATCACAAATCCGATGGGGATTTGAGGTTTTTCTGGTGCGCTCAAAATTGGAGTGTCTGACATTATTCGTCTGCCTTACGCACCGCATGGCCGCCAAATTGGTTACGCATTGCCGCCAACAGCTTTGCTGCATAGCTCTCCTCCTGGCGGCTGACAAATCGCTGAAGGAGTGCCATTGTAATGACCGGTGCAGGCACATCCTGGTTGATAGCTTCAAAGACCGTCCAACGCCCTTCCCCTGAATCGGCCACCCAGCCGCGGATATTGCTAAGTTCCTGGTCTTCGGCGAGGGCATCTGTCGTCAGATCGAGCAACCATGAGCGCACTACTGAGCCGTGCTGCCAGATCTCGGATATTCCATGCAGATCTAGGTCAAAATCCTGGCGCGCTTTCATTATCTCAAAGCCCTCCGCATAAGCCTGCATCAGGCCGTATTCTATACCGTTGTGCACCATCTTTACAAAGTGACCCGCACCGTTAGGCCCCACGCGGCCCCAGCCTTTATCCGCCGCGGGAGCTAAGCTTTCGAATATTGACCGTAATTGCTCAACAATTTCAACCTCCCCGCCAATCATCATTGAATAACCTTCCTTCAGCCCCCAAACCCCTCCGCTGACGCCTACATCCAGGAAGTGAATACCCTTCTCGGCCAGCAATTCAGAGCGGCGCATCGAATCATTGAAATTAGAGTTACCGCCATCAATTATTACATCATCCTTCGAAAGCAGTTCGCTCAAGGCCATCACGGTGCTCTCGGTAGGTTCTCCTGCCGGAACCATGACCCAAAAAACGCGCGGCCCTTCAAACATCCCAGCGGCTTCCTCCAGAGAGAATGCTGCAGCTAAGCCATCCTGCGCTGCCATCTTTTCGGTAACCTCTGGGGTGTTGTTATAACCGATAACCTTATGCCCGGCGGATATCAAACGCCGCGCCATATTCCCCCCCATCTTACCCAAGCCAATCATCACTATCTGCATGCTTGTGCTCCTGATTAATTGTTTAATGGAAAAAGCCCCGAAATTTAGTGGGGATTTTACTCTAGCATTTTAGAATTGTTAGCTTAACATAATCTTACCAAAAAATGTTGATAAAGAGGTTATCATCTTCCCCTAGAATAATTTCCCACGTGAAAAATGTGTAATAATTTTATTTTATTCATTATGGGGAGCTCAATAAGACGAGCGCCTGACTAATTTCAGGCAGCAGCTCGGTCTCATTAGCCATTGACGGAGGTGCAAAAGGCATAGCTCCTTGCCCGGTTTGTCGAGAATCGAGGCGGTTCTTCAAGCGCTTCAGTGTTGGAATCGCATCCAGGAAACCCACTTCACCGATAAACAATGCTGCCAATTTGCGTACTTCGAGTGCACATGACCGGTCCGCCAGGATCGAGGCCAGATGGTTGCCTGCATATGGGCAGATATTTAGCAATCGAGTGATTAGGAATTTTAAATCAGGTCGCTCTGCTGCCACCTGCAAAATTGAATAAACCGTGCGCTGGCGAATCTGAGAAAGATGATTAACCAAATGGCTGCGCACTTTATCCGGGGCAGAATTACCCTTATCATCCGGGTTGAGCACGTTACCCAAAGATTCAACCACGCGGGCGCGTAGACTCAGATCTTCATCTGTCAGACGTGTAGCAAATAGATAAGCAATCAGAGGAGACAATCGAGGCGCGCCCATTTCCTCTAATTGGTCTATAGCTTCATGCCGCAAATGAGAGGACGAAGCAGATAAGTTTTCAGCTGCGCTCCACACGGATGGAAATAATTCCATAGATCCTGTACTTGTTTCGCCCTCTACGAACAGAAGTTGTGGTTGGGTATGGGTTGTCAAACTATTTATTCCAATTCAATAATCTAAGTTAGCGGATACAAATTATATCTTATCCTTGCAGTAGTAATCTTAAAATTTTCTCTTAGCCAAGAACATCTTTTCTGCGAAGTTCTACGGTCTCCAATAGATCTGCGAAAGCCTGGCTGAAAGCAGCAACGCCCTCGTCCTCTAGCTCTTGGGTCGCTTGTTCCAGAGAAATACCTACCCTTTCTAAATCCGCGAGAATTTGGCGAGCCGCGTCTAGATCTGCCTCGATTGTCGACTCGGCTTTTCCATGATCTTCAAATGCAAGCAGGGTTTTTGGAGGCACAGTATTTACCGTATCTGGACCAATGAGTTCTTCAACGTACTTTACATCTGAATAGGCCGGATTCTTAGTGCTGGTTGAAGCCCATAGCGGCCGCTGCAGAAGAGCGCTTGCCTCTTTTAAGGCTGCAAAGCGCTCAGAACCAAAGACCTCTTTGAAGAGTGTGTAGGCTAGTTTGGCATTCGCCACCGCTACTTTACCCTTTAAGCTGGCAGCTAGCGCAGCGTGTTCCTCCGCAGCATCCACAACCTCGTCCAGATATCTGTCTACCTTGCTATCGATTCTGGATATAAAGAAAGATGCCACAGATGCAATTCCATTAAGAGGTAATCCTTCAGCGAGGCGGTTTTCCAAGCCGGAGATGTAAGCTTCCATCACCTCGCTGTAACGAGCTTGGGAAAAAATTAGAGTAATGTTGACGTTTAGTCCGCTGTAGATAGCACTCTCCACTGCCGGAATACCTTCCTTGGTCGCTGGAATCTTGATCATCAAGTTTGGCCGATCTACAAGCTCCCAGAGGCGCAGGGCGTCCTCGTAAGTTGCTTCGGTATCATGCGCCAGGTTTGGATTAACCTCCAGGCTGACGTAACCATCGCCGCCTTCTGAGCTTTCATACAACCCTTTGAAAAGATCAGCCGCAGCTTGGATGTCTGCTATTGCCAGACTTTCATATATTTCGAAGGCCGTCTTGCCTGCTTTTGCTAGCGGGATTAATGCCTCATCATAATCATGTGATTTCCCGATAGCATTATTAAAAATACTTGGATTGGAAGTTACTCCGCAAATTATGCCTTCTTCTACCATAGCGGCCATGCTGCCATCTTCAAGTAGGCGGCGTTGGATGTTGTCGTACCATAAAGATTGGCCAATTTGGCGTACTGCTTTTGATGAATGTGTCATTTAATTTCCTTTAATAACTCCTCGATGGTTTGTAATTCAACTTCTTGGCTCCCAAAACGCGATTCCATTACTTTAATAGCTTCAGAGTTATTGTCGATCAATAAAAAACGCCGGTCCAATTCCATAGCGGCAACTCCAGTTGTGCCGCTTCCAGCAAAAAAATCCACGACCATATCACCTGGATTAGAAGAGGCCTGTATAATGCGGCGCAATATCCCTAAAGGTTTTTGAGTTGGGTATCCAGTTTTTTCTTTTCCTGTGGGGCTAACAATTGTATGCCACCAGGTATCGGTCGGGGATTTGCCGCGTGCAGCTTTCTCTTTTCCAACCAAGCCGGGTGCCATATAAGGAATGCGGTCAACAGCATCCTGGTTGAAGGTGTAATTATTGATGTCTTTTACGTAAACTAAAATATTGTCATGCTTTGCTGGCCAACGCCGTTTTGAGCGTCCACCGTAGTCATAAGCCCAAATGATTTCGTTTAGGAAATTTTCGCGCCCAATAATCTGATCCAATAAAATCTTACAATAATGCACTTCTCGATAATCTATGTGAAAGTATAAAGTTCCATTTGGATCTAATATGCGGCTGGCTTCAACCAAACGTGGTTCTAGGAATGCTAAATAATCATCAAAATTGTCACCGAAAGCTTTTGTCCCAACCACTTCTGAAGAATAGCGCTGGCCTTTAAAACCTATGCGGTCTCCATCTTTGCTTCGCTGGGTTTTAAGCTGTGTACGAGATTGTACCTTTCCAGTGTTGAAAGGCGGGTCAATGTAAATTAAATTAACTGATTCATCCGGGATACTCCGCAATACCGGGAGATTATCGCCGTAGATTATCCTGGCGGAAAAATCCATATCCATTTCAGACATCTTTGTTTTTCTCTAGCAATTCTTTTGCCCGCGCCAGGACATTATCAACAGTGAAACCAAGATTTTCGAATATCACTCCAGCAGGCGCAGATGCCCCATAACGCTCTATTGAGATCATACCCCCCTGCTGCCCTATCCAGCGTTCCCAACCCTGAGAAACCCCGGCCTCGACTGCCAGGCGCGTGGTCAAACCAGATGGAAAAACCGATTCTTGGTAAGCCTCATCCTGGGAACTGAACAACTCCCAACTCGGGAAAGAGACTATGCGTACATTTATACCTTGCTCGTTCAGCTTTTCCCCGGCTTCCACGATCAAAGATACCTCCGATCCTGAGGCCATTAATATAATTTGTGGGTCTGCCTCGCCCAGATCTGCTAACACGTATGCACCCCGCTGCAGACCGCTTGCGGGTGCGAATTTCTCCCGGTCGAGGGTGGGTAAAGCCTGACGGGTAAATAATAACGTTGTAGGTCCTTCAAGATTACTCACGGCAACTTTCCAGGCTTCCGTCACTTCATTCGCGTCACCCGGCCGAATTACCGTCAAACCGGGAATGGAGCGTAAGGCTGCAAAATGTTCCACCGGTTGGTGTGTGGGGCCGTCCTCGCCCACCCCAATGCTATCATGGGTGTAAACCCAAATACTTTGGAAATGCGACAAAGCCGAAAGACGCAGAGCAGGACGCATGTAATCTGAGAAGACCAGGAAAGTCGCCCCATATGGGATGATCCCGGGATACAAGCTCATGCCGTTTACCAGCGCTCCCATAGCGTGTTCCCGCACTCCGAAGTGAATGTTGCGTCCTTCAGGAGAATCTGCTTGAAATGCGGGGCTGTCATTGATCCACGTTTTCGTGGATGGATTTAAATCGGCTGAGCCCCCTACTAGATCCGGCAATTTCGCCGCGATAGCGTTCAACACCTGGCTGTTAGCCACCCGCGTAGCCAAACCTTTCCCATCGGGTGGGAATATTGGCAGATCATCATCCCAACCGTCTGGAAGTTTGTTTTCTAATATGCGGTCCATTTCAGAGCCCAGTTTGGGGAAATCAGAACGATAGGTTTTTAATTCATCTTGCCAATCCGCCTCTGCTTGAGCGCCCTTTTCTACGGCTTCTCTGAAGAATTCTCCAACTTCATCGGGAATGAAAAAGCGCGGTTCCACAGGCCAGCCAAGTTTTTCCTTGGCGCCGTTCAGCTCTTCATCCCCTGGCGGTTCACCATGTGCTTTGGGGGTATCTTGACGGGTGGGCAGCCCAAAACCGATGTGGGTGCGCGCCACAATAATGGACGGGCGCGCATCTTCCTTTGCTTGATTAATTGCCTTATCAATCGCGGCGACATCATTGCCATCAGCAACATATTGAACGTGCCAGCCGTATGCTTTAAACCGGGCGGCGCGGTCTTCAGTGAAGGTTATCTCAGTAGAGCCATCGATGGAAATCCGGTTATCATCGTACACGTAGACCAACTTGCCCAGTTTCAAGTGCCCAGCCAGAGAAGCGGCCTCAGCAGTTATACCCTCCATAAGATCGCCATCAGTTACGATAGCATAGATGTAATGGTCTACCAAATTATGTTTCGGGCGATTAAATCTGGCAGCTAAATGTGCTTCAGCAATCGCCATACCAACCCCATTGGAAAAGCCCTGTCCCAGTGGTCCTGTCGTGGTTTCCACGCCCGGGGTAAGTCCGTATTCCGGGTGGCCGGGGGTGCGGCTCTCCCACTGGCGAAAATTCTTCAATTCATCCAAAGATAAATCATAACCTGTCAGATGAAGTAATGCATACAGCAGCATCGAGCCGTGGCCCCCGGAGAGTATAAACCGGTCGCGGTTGAACCATTGTGGATTATTAGGGTTGTGGCGCAAATGCTGCGTCCAGATAGTGTATGCGATTGCTGCAGTTCCCATTGGTAACCCGGGGTGTCCCGAATTTGCGCGCTGGATTGCGTCTACTGCGAGGAACCGGATCGTGTTTATTGACTTATCCTGAATTTCTTGGGTGATTGTCATTCTTGGATCTCCAACGAAGATTTGAAGCTAAATTGTACCGCGATAAAACTGTTTTATATGACGATAATATTTCCTGCCATCTTACATAGAGTGATGATAAGTGGATTTTTCACACGTGGACAACGGGCTTTAGCCAATTGAAAACCACAGGATCCAGCACTCCTCATCTTACAGCCATAATTCGCTTAATTTCCGAAAATATGATAAAATTGGTATGAAATTAGTCCAGCCGCTAACTTTGAAGGAGCAGTGTTATGAGTAAAAAGACCCAGCTATATATCTGCCCGATTTGCTTTGAAATTAGCAGTACCGTTGATGATGCCCACGAACACACAATGATCCTTTGCGATTACGGCGAGGTAGGCGACGAACGGCGCAAACCAATTAAAGATGAGAATAACCATTATGTCAGTCCTGCACCTAGATGGTTTTTAGAGGCCGTTGGCTGGGTGAAAGCTGATTGACTCAATAATCATTGTTTGAATCTTAAAAGCCGAGGCGCATGCGCTCCGGCTTTTTTTTACGTTTCTTTCGGCAATCCTACTTCTACTTGCCCATCAATGATACGTATTGGGTATGCTGGGATATCAACCACTGCTGGAAAAGACAAGACCTTGCCATCGCGCACGTCAAAATGTGCACCGTGACGCGGGCAGATCACTTCATGGTCCTCCAATTCCCCGTCGCCGACCGGTCCATTGTCATGCGAGCATACGTCGCCAATGGCAAAAAGTTTCCCCGCGATATTAAATACCACGATATTAAATTCATCAACCTCAACAAATAAACGTTCACCGTTGGCAATTTCATCTTCTCGCGCAACCCCAACAAAATCCAATTCGGATGCGTCTAGGTCTTGATAATTAAAACTCATAGAAAGTTATCATTTTCCAATAAAATACCCACCGAAGCGGAGAGGTATTAATTCAGTCGAAACTTAAAATCACCTGCTAGGCGACGAGATCATCTGAAGATTCTCCCTCACCAAGACCGTAGACTCCGGCCTTAAGAACTTTCAAGGATAATAAGGCGCACTTC
This sequence comes from Chloroflexota bacterium, assembly GCA_019456165.1. Lineage (GTDB taxonomy): Bacteria > Chloroflexota > Anaerolineae > Anaerolineales > UBA11579 > VRUJ01. The sequence continues at coordinate 17,239 of VRUJ01000007.1, read as the reverse complement.
AACCGCACAGGGCCAAGCTCAATACCTAACAGCTCTAATACCATTTCCTTATCCATCTCTTTTACCTCGTCCAATGTTTTCCCGAGGATGGATTCAACCACCAAATCAGCCGAAGCCAGGGAGATGGAACAACCATGCCCACTAAAAACTGCTTCAGTAACAATGTCATTTTCGTCTACGCGTAGATCAATGCGAATTTTATCGCCACACAAGGGATTATCGTCATGATAACTGATATCAGCTGGTTCTAACTCGCCGCGAAATTGAGGGTTCTTGTAGCGGTCTATGATAAGTTCGCGATATAGATCATCCATGATTATTTTTGCTTAACGGCACTATCTAGTTTAACCGAATATTTCCTTCACTTTATAAAGCCCTTCGATCAAACGGTCTACATCTTGTTTTTCATTATACAAATAGAAACTTGCTCGAGTAGTTGCGGGGAGGTCAAATTTTTCATGCAGGGGCATGGCGCAATGATGCCCGGCTCTCACAGCCAATCCATCTCGATCAAGTATCTGTGAGACATCGTGGGGGTGCACGCCTTCGAATGTAAACGCTGCGACTCCAGCTTTGTGTTCAATGGAGGGGCCAAATAGCCACACACCTGGGACCTCTTCCAAGCGTTCAAGCGCATAAGCGGTCAATTCTTTTGTATGGGCTGCAATCGTATCCATACCAATATCATCTAAGTATTCTACAGCGGCCCCTAACCCGATAACCTCAGCGATTGCCGGTGTACCCGCTTCGAACTTATATGGCAGATCGTTGGTGGTAAATGAACGCAACTTGACGCGCTTGATCATATCCCCGCCCCCCAGGAATGGCGGCATGGCATCGAGTAAAGCCTCTTTCCCAAACAAAACGCCCAGACCTGTGGGTCCGCACATTTTGTGGCTGGAAAACGCGAAGAAATCGGCATCCAAGTCAACTACATTCACAGCAAAATGCGGCACTGCCTGAGCGGCATCCACTAAAGTGAGCGCGCCAGCTTCGTGGGCTAAGTGAATAATTTCTTTCGCTGGGTTTATTGTTCCCACTACATTGGACATAAACGTGAACGATACCAGGCGTGGGTTTTGGGTTAATAATTTTTTGTATTCGTCCAGGTCCAGCAAGCCTTCTGCGTTTACTGGGATGAATTCTAGCCGTAAATCAATTTCTGAGGTCAATATCTGCCATGGAACGAGATTTGAATGGTGCTCCATTTCCGTTAAGATTATTAAATCCCCTGACTTAAGGTTGGCTCGCCCCCAGCTATGGGCTACCAAATTTATTGACTCTGTGGTGTTGCGGGTGAATATTATCTCGTGTGATTTAGCGGCCCCGATAAAATCAGCAATGCGCTGCCTGGAGGCTTCATAGTTCGCGGTTGATTCCTCCGCTAAAGCATGTATCCCTCTGTGAATATTAGCATTTGAGTGCCTGTAATAGGCATCCATGGCTTCTATCACCGCAAGGGGCTTCTGGCTTGTAGCAGCAGAATCGAGATAGATTAAAGGTACTCCAGGATGTATTTCTTTGCTAAAAATTGGGAAATCTTTCCGAATTTTCTCCGGATCTAGTACATTGCTATGAGTTGTCACGGCCTTCATGGCAAGTATTATTTTTTTCTTGGGCGCCGTTTACTTTTGCGCGCAAGGCGGATTTTGTTTGAATTCTGCGGGCACCACAAGACATGGTCAGGTATCATCCATCCATCCGTCAAGTAGACTTTCTCTTTAAATTGTACCGCGGCAATTTTCGGGTCCACTTGAACCACGATACCTTCAAGCCAACCGCGTACGCGTTCATCTTCTTTATTCTCATGGTCACAATAAACTTCAACGCGGTCACCTACCTGATAGGTGTCTTCGCGTTCTGGTGCAGTTGTAAAACGTACGTCTACCAAACGAACCTCCTAAACCAACAATAATATATTTTTAATCACTACAGAATAACTTAATTCAGTCCAGTTTGTCAACAATCGCTTTTTGAATGCGGTCTCGCAAACTAACATATGGGATGCGTTGGACAATGGGGTCAAAGAATCCCTCAACGATTATTCGCTCAGCATCTTCTAGATGGATGCCTCGAGACTGCATATAGAAGACTTCATTAGGATCAATCTTACCTACTGTTGCCCCGTGCGTGCAGCGCACGTCATCTGCCAGAATTTCCAGCCCAGGAATCGAGTCGGCCCGAGCTTTCTTACTCAGTACCAAATTTGGATTCGATTGATAACCATCCGTTTTTTGAGCATCCGGCGCGACGTAGATCATTCCTTGCCAAACAGACCGGCTGCGGTCTTCAAGCGCTCCCTTGAAGATCAAATCACTTGTTGTGTTAGGCGCGAGGTGGTTCTGTTGGGTGTCATGATCCAGGTGTTGCACACCATCTGTGAAATATAGCCCTGCCATTCTTCCAGTGGCTCCTTCGCCAACCAAATCGATTTCGGAGAAGTTTTTGGTTAGATGACTGCCAGTTGCGGCAACTACCCAATCTAAATTAGCATCCCTCTCAACCCGAGCGCGTTTATGGGTGAAGTTCCACACGTTCTCACCCCAGGATTGCCATTCAATGAACTGCAAATTGGCTCCTTGCCCAACGTGCATTTCGACGATTCCAGCATGTAAAGTTTGCCCATTTTCGGTTGGTGAAGCAGTTTCATGCACAAATGTCAAAGATGCCTGATCTTCAACCCAGACTAATATATGGGAGATATGGGCACGCCCAACTCCAGGACCCCATAAAACACTGTGTAGGGGTTTTTCCAACTTCACGCCTTTCGGTACGTAAACAAGGATACCTGTCGCAGCTAAGGCACCGACCATGGCTGCGAATTTGTCATCTCCCACCGGTACCAATTTTCCAAGTACCTTTGCTAGTATTTCAGGGTGTTTCTGGGCTGCCGTAACCAAACTCGTAAAGATTACCCCCTGATCTGAAATCTCAGAATCTAGGTAAACTTTAACGCCCTGCGGAGTCAAGATACCTTGCCCAGCGTCTTTATCACCTTCTAATGGGAGCAGGAGTTCTTTCGGAACTTCGGGTGTCTCCGATGATCCTTCTCCAGCAAGACTGAACAAATCAGTTTCTAGTTTGCGTATATCCGTTCGCCGCCATGGTTCTTGAGTTGTGTCGGGTAAATTAATTTTTTGGAAAGCATCCCACGCGCGTATGCGGTATTGAGTGAGAAATTCAGGTTCTGCAGACCCATTTGAAAAATTGGGGATCATGTCACGAGTAAAAGAGAATTCACCGCTCGGTTTTGCAGCCCTGGATTGTTTACGCTTTACTACCCGGCTTCGATTAACTTTCTTGGTTGTCATTATCTAAAAAATCCTATTACCCGATTGAGCCTTCCATTTGAAGTTGGATCAGACGGTTCATTTCGATGGCGTATTCCATGGGCAGTTCTTTTACCAGAGGCTCAATGAAACCTGAGACTACCATTGATGCAGCCTCATCTTCGTTTAAACCCCGGCTGGTGAGATAGAATAGCTGCTCCTCACCAACTTTCGAGACCGAGGCTTCATGCCCTATAGTCACATCTTGGGCATCGATCTCGATATAGGGGTAAGTGTCGGATCGAGATTCGTCATCCAGCAGCAGGGCATCGCAAACTACATTTGAGCGTGAGTTTTCTGCTTCCGCATGAACCTTGAGCAAACCGCGATATGAAGCTCTACCATTATTTTTACTGATTGACTTTGAATTAATTTTACTGGTGGTGTTGGGTGCAACGTGAATGATCTTTCCTCCAGTATCCTGGTGTTGGCCGCCGGAAGCGAATGCCAGGGAAAGGATCTCTCCATGTGCCCCCTGACCGATTAGATAACACGAGGGATACTTCATCGTTAATTTGGAACCCAAGTTTGCATCCACCCATTCCATGGTTCCACCTTCATGCACCATCGCTCGTTGGGTTACCAGGTTGTACATATTTGTTGACCAATTTTGTATGGTTGTATACCTGAAACGGGCATTCTTCTTAACGACAATTTCGATGACACCGCTGTGGAACGAATCAGTCGTATACGTCGGAGCGGTGCAGCCTTCAACATAATGGGCTTCAGCGCCTTCATCAATTATGATCAATGTGCGTTCGAATTGACCGGAATCAGGCTCATTAATCCGGAAATATGCCTGCATAGGCATTTCAACTTTAACCCCCGGGGGAATATAAACAAAAGATCCGCCAGACCAGACAGCGCTGTTCAAAGCAGCAAATTTGTTATCTTCAATCGGAATAATTGTGCTGAAATGTTCCCGAAATAATTCTGGGTGTTCCTTCAATCCGCTTTCAATACTTTTGAAGATAACCCCTTGTTCTTCCAGGTGTTCTTGGATGCTGTGATAAACCATCTCCGATTCGTATTGCGCGCCAACCCCGGCCAGGAATTTCTGCTCGGCTTCTGGTATGCCAAGTTTATCAAACGTATCTTTGATGGTTTCAGGCACTTCATCCCAGCTTTTTCCTTCCGATTCGGCAGGCTTAGTGTAAAAGTAGATCTCGTCTAAGTTTAGCTCACTTAAATCGCCGCCCCATTCTGGCATGGGCCGTTGTTCAAAATGTTTGAGCGCACGCAAGCGAAATTCTAACATCCACTCGGGTTCTTCTTTCTTCTCCGAAATTTGTCTAACGATCTCGGCATCAAGCCCCTTTCGGGTTTTAAAAACGTGTGTTGAGGGGTCACGAAAATCAAATTTATTCTCGTCTATTCCCATCAAAAGTTCAATATCAGTCGTCATAAATTACCTCAGGCCAATCTTATGCAGCGACTTCTTGGAATTTCTCTCTTATCCAATCGTAGCCTTGCTCTTCTAGTTGCAGGGCAAGTTCCGGGCCGCCAGATTCAACAATTAACCCATTATAGAGAATGTGCACGTGATCCGGTTGAATATAATCCAATATGCGTTGGTAATGGGTGATCAGTAAAACGCCCAAGTCTGGGCCGCGCAGAGCGTTCACGCCTTCTGCTACTGTACGTAAGGCATCAATATCCAAACCCGAGTCAGTTTCATCCAATACTGCAATTTGGGGTTCCAAGGTCGCCATTTGTAATATTTCTGCCCGTTTTTTTTCTCCGCCTGAGAAACCATCATTCAAGTAACGGCCTGCAAAAGAGTGATCCACTTCTAAAAGGTCCATCTTTTCCTTAAGTATCTTGCGGAATTCAGGGATAGGAATCCCTTTATCTTCAGAATTATTTGCCCGTCGCCTGGAGTTTAATGCGGTTCGCAAGAAATTTGCTAAGGTGACTCCAGGGATAGCCACTGGATATTGAAAAGCCAGGAATATTCCTAGCCTGGAGCGTTCGTCTGGGCTAAGCTCGAGAAGATCCGTCCCGTTGAAGAGAATTTCGCCTTCGGTTACCTCGTAATTTGGATGGCCCATTATGGAATATGCTAACGTGGATTTACCACTTCCATTTGGTCCCATTAGGGCATGCACTTCTCCCTGCTTCACGCTCAAGTCAACACCTTTTAAGATGAATTTATCGTTGACATTGACGTGCAAATTGTTGATATTCAAACCAGTCATCAAAAACTACACTCCTAATATAGAAATCAAACTGGTAGATAATTCCTCCTACCAGTCCTCAGGAGCATTATAGCAGATTTAATGATTACAGTCAATATTTAATATAATATTCATAATTATTGACAAAATATGACTTCAGATGTTATACTAAGAAAATCCACAACTGTGTGGAATCTTGCGAGATGCTCATATTGCAGTACTGTTAGAGCAAAAATTAGGTTGTTGAATGTCAAGTACACGAGAACAAGTCCTCACAAACTTACTAAACCGGAAACGTTGCACGATCAACGAACTAGCTGAAGCGGTTAACATCAACCCGATTTCTGTCCGGCACCATATCACACGCCTGGAAGCTGATGGTCTTGTAGCTTCTGAAGAAGAACGGCACGGTGTTGGCAGACCAAGAAGAATCTATTTTCTAACCAATTCTGGTATCGAAACCTTCCCTAACCGGTACTTTAACCTCTCCAATCGTTTATTAGAACAATTAAAAGAAGATTTACCTACTAAAATGGTGAATAAATTGTTCACCAAGATTGCTGGCAGCATGGCAGAAGATTTTGCCCGTGAATTAAATATTAATAATCTATCCAGCGAAGAGCGCATTAATATCCTTGAGCATTTACTCACAGAGGAAGGTTTCACAGTTGAAATAGAACGCCAAGGCGATAAGTTTCTTATCAATGAAACCAGCTGCCCATATTACCATGTTGGGAAAGATCACCCCGAAGTTTGCATCCTGGATGAAACATTAATTACTACACTTTTAGGAACTCCCGTTGAGCAAACCCAATGCGTGCTTGACGGTGACAGCCACTGTACCTACGAAACTTCTTCGATCATTGAAATCCAAAATTAATTCACCCGGAGACCGCAAATGAGTCCTGCAACACCTAAAGAAACGGCCAAACAAGTTATTTGGGAAATCGAGAGCACCCATCCTGATCTCGTTGAACCCTTAGATAAAGCCTTCCGAGAAGTTATCGACCCCGAGATCGGATTAAACATCATGGAACTCGGTTTAGTACGCAATGTTGCTTTGACGGACGAAGATGAAAAAGCTCACCTAACCATGATTATGACAACCCCATTTTGCCCGTATGCTCCCGCTTTATTAGAAATGACCCGCAGTCGGGCTGAGGGAACACTCGAAAAACCTGCCAGCATTGAAATGGGCATGGAACTTTGGGATGTGGAATATATGGAGGAAGGCGTCGGCGGTGATTGGGGGTTATTCTAGCCGCCTTTAAATTCGAAATTAATTACACATCCCTAGGTAGTAAACTACCTGGGGATCTTTTGTTTAAGAACGCATGCGTATCAGTCCAACTTAAAAAAGTTGGTCATTTTCAAGGCTAAGTTCAGGTCGCCAGATAATTTGATTTTGCCTTGCATGAATGCTTGCATGGCATCTAGCTCACCTGATACAACGTTAATGTAATCCTGCGCATCGGCTGTAAGAGCCATGGTTGGATTTTCTTCAGCGCCTTCTTCAACTTTGCAGACACCGTCTGCAATCGTCGCCACCCAATCACTGGCCTGGTCGCCAGTCATATGGAACTGGATCACAACATCCACCCCCTTTGCTTTTTCAGGAATAAATGCCCCAGGCATACGTCCCATAAGTTCTTTTATTGTCATTGCCATGCTCATCACCTCATTCGTAATTATTATATTATGGAGAACTTATTGCAAATTCTCAAAGATACCCGCGGCTCCCATTCCACCGCCAATACACATAGTGACCAATCCGTATTTAGAATTGCGGCGTTTCATTTCATGGATTAACTGAGTGGTTAATTTTGCTCCCGTGCAGCCTAACGGATGCCCCAAGGCAACCCCCCCACCGTTGACATTTACACGCTCTATATCCATGCCCAGTTCTCTGATAACGGCTACCGCCTGGGCTGCAAAGGCTTCATTCAACTCGATCAAATCAATATCATCAATTGTCAGACCCGCTTTTTCAAGTGCTTTTGGCACTGCAGCGATAGGGCCGATACCCATAACCTCCGGTGGTACACCCCCAACACCAAAGGAAATAAAACGCGCCAGAGGCTGAAGCCCTAATTCTTCAGCTTTCGCCCGAGACATCATCAAAACAGCCGCAGCACCATCATTCATCTGGGATGAATTACCTGCTGTTACCGACCCACCCTTTTTGAATACCGGTCTAAGCTTCTGTAAAGCCTCAAAACTGGTATCAGCGCGCACTCCCTCATCAACTTTGTGCATAAACTTCCGCGTCTTGGTTTTACCATCTTCGCCCATTTCGACTATCTCAACTTCGAATGGCACAATTTCTGGCTCGAATAATCCATTCTCTATTGCCGCAGCCGCACGTTGATGGCTGCGTAGGGCAAATTCATCTTGATCTTTCCTCGATACGTTAAATTCATCCGCAACATTTTCTGCGGTTAGACCCATACTTATATATACCTCGGGCTGGTTCAAAGCCGAGACAGGATTGGGGGAGAATTTGTTGCCGGTCATCGGAACCATGCTCATGGATTCCACCCCTCCCGCGATCACGATCTCGGAAAAACCGGACATTATCTGCATGGCCGCGTGGGCAATCGTCTGCAGCCCAGAAGAACAAAAACGGTTGATAGTTTCTCCAGGCACTTCGACCGGAAGCCCAGCGCTCAAAGTTACACGGCGAGCCATATTCAAGCCTTGCTCGCCTTCCGGCATAGCGCAACCCAATAAAACATCGTCGATTTCAGCAGGGTTCAATTCCGGTGTAATCTCAAGTAAATTTTTTATCACGGCAGCAGCTAAATCTTCGGGTCGGGAGGTTGAAAGGTTGCCGCGTTTGGCTTTGCCAACAGCAGTTCTTTTAGCAGCAACTATAACCGGATCTCTGGATGCATCATTTGTACTCATTCGTTTTTCCTTTCTAATTTCTGAGTGGTTTCCCGGTCTGCAGGGTATGCCACATTCGTTCTTGGGTTTTCTTCTCACCACACAAAGAGAGGAAAGCTTCTCGTTCGAGGTCAAGAATATATTGTTCGTCCACCCAGGTTGGGCTGCTTAAGTTTCCACCGGTCAGGACTTTAGATAGAAAACGTCCAACCAACGTATCATGCTCACTGATAAACGCACTTTCCTTATAATTATACAGTCCAACATTGAGAGCAGAAAGAGCATCCCGCCCTGCAGCATAGATTTTTTCTGGCAGAGCTGGAGTATACCCATCGGCGATCATATGCAAAGCTTCTCGTTTGGCTTCGGTAAGTAAATGTTCCCGGTTCAATACAACCCGATCAGAGGTGCTCAAGATTCCCATTTGCCGGGCTTCTTCTGCACTGGTAGCTACCTTAGCCTGTCCGATGTCTTCGAACAGACGCAGCAGGAAAGGTAAATTATCAGCATTCTTGGTGCGCATAGCCGGGTTCAACACCCTGCGCAGCATCTCTTTAACGCCGCCACCGGCCGGGACAAGCCCAACGCCTACTTCAACAAAACCGGTATACAACTCGGAAGCCGCAACAACCTTTGGCGCATGGACAGTGATCTCTGCGCCACCGCCCAAAGTTAACCCAGCGGGGGCTACCACAACTGGCTTGGGAAAATAACGCATGCGCATATTTCGGTTCTGTAAACCTTTTATGCCTGCATCGATTTGGTCCCATTGCTCGTTTTGGGCCGCCATTACTACTAAGAATATATTCGCGCCAGCGCTGAAATTCTCGGCTTCATTGCCGATCACTAGACCGTCGAATTCCGTTTCTGCTCGATCCAAAGCCTCATCAACTATCTGGGCGATATCTTCATCCAACGCATTCATTTTCGTATGGAATTCGACGCAAGCAATTCCATCGCCTAAATCGATCAGTGAGGCTCCTGCATTCTCACTGATAATTTTGCCAGCTTCTTTTTCTTTCTTTAGGTGCACCAGACCGGCGGTTCTCTTTATAGGTTCATAGGTTTTTTTAGCCGGGTTATAGACCTTGGTTTTATTGCCATTCTTATACTCGTAAAAAGTTTCGTTTCCAGCTTCCAACATCTCATCCACCCATTCTGCCGGTTCGTAACCGTTGGCCTTCATCGTCTTGGTAGTTTCTGCAACACCCAGCTGATCCCAGCTTTCAAACGGTCCGGTTTTATAACTAAAACCCCAACGAACGGCGTCATCAATTGACGAGGGTAAATCAGTAGTTTCAGGGACACATTGTGATGCGTATGCCAAACCGAAATACGATGTCGCACGGATTAGATCTGCGGCCTTATCTTCACCTGCCATTAATATTTTCATGCGCTCACCCAAATCTTCGACATCCTTGGCTTTTCCAATGGATTCAAAGCGCGGTTTTTCGCTGGGTGCTTCATACTCGAGTGTTTCCAGATTAAGAGTCCAAAATTCTTTTTTGCCATTTTGGCGCACGGTTTTATAAAATCCCTGACCAGATTTTCTTCCCAACCAACCTTTCTCGACAAGCGCGTCCGTAAGTTTATTATTGCGTTCGGAGTTGAGGGCTTTCTGGGCGATCTTATCTTCAGGAATTGCTTTGGCCAAATTGTTGCTCACATGTTTAGATACATCAATCCCAACCAAATCCCTCAGCCGGAAGCTGGCAGTTTTTGGGCGCCCAATAACCGGACCGGTGATCACATCAACCTCAGGAACGGTATAGCCATGCTCAAGGATGTAATCCATCGTGTAAGCGCCAGCAACCGAAAGAAAACGGTTGGCGATGAAGTTAGGGGTATCATTGCACATCACGATACCTTTGCCTAAACGAAATTCTCCAAAATGACTGATGAATTCGATTACATCTGAGGATGTGTCAGCCGTGGGAATGATTTCTAAAAGTTTCATATACCGCGGGGGGTTAAAGAAGTGAGTGCCGAGGAAATGCTTACGGAAATCCTCTGATAAACCTTCTGCAATCGAATGCACAGGTATGCCGGATGTGTTTGTGGTCACAATAGTATTCGCGGCTCTAGCTTTATCGATACGCGCCATAAGCTTTTGCTTGATTTCAAGATTTTCAACGACGGCCTCAATTACCCAATCCGCGTCTTCCAGAACACCAAAATCATCTTCCAAATTTCCCAGAGTGACTAGGGCGTTATGCTCAGCCGACACAAAATTAGCAGGGCGCGCTTTGATTGCTCGCTCTAAGCCTTCTCGAACAATGCGGTTGCGAACCAATGAGTCATCTAACTTTAAACCCATTTTTTCCTCTTTAGGGCTTAGTTCATCGGGTACGATATCCAGAAGCGTGACGCGCACACCAGCGTTTGCTAAATGTGCCGCGATGGCTGCTCCCATTGTCCCCGCCCCAATCACAACTGCTTTGTCTACTTTATAGTTCATATTGACTCCTCGCAAATCCTATAATTAAGTCCTGTGATAACTCAAGATTCTTACACATCTTTTACTTTTCTCAAGAAACGTTAATTGATCCAATTTGTTTGCTCAAAGGAAAGTCTGTACACACATTCCTTTTCTTGACATTTGAGACATAATCCAATCGGAGGATCCAAATTGTAATCTAATTCTAAAGCATCCAGCCAACCAGTGATGCGGGCCAGAATACCACAAACGTAATCGTCGGTCATGCCCGCGCGCGAGATATTTTCAAAAGCAAAACATCGTTTTATGTGGATTTCGAAGGCGCTACCGTTTATTCTTTCGATTTGATATTTTAACAGGTCAGGCCCTAAAAGACCGATAAAAACCTCCTGAATCAGGAGGTAATCATCTAGAGATTCAACGGCTGGCAATTGTAAGGTTCTAACAATTCTTCGGGCTTCAACCTCGCCCACATCATGAGCAGCTATTTGATTTAGCTGGTTGGCGACTTGCATGCCTAACTCCTGAGCAGCAGCCCCAAACCAGCGTGCGTCATGAGACATCCAACCTTTGATCAGTAATGTTTCACGTTTCGAGGCAGTTAGCTGTTCCAATATTGCCCTGGCATGCTCCCTTAACCCCTTCTGTAGATCTAATTTATCCTGCATCCTCGAATTATCAATATCATTCACTATATTAGCGCTGCTATCTCAAATCCTTTCCACTATAACCTAAGAGTTTTCGAGCAGCTATCAACCGGTTGATCTGTCCGGTACCCTCAAAAATATCATTGATCTTGGCGTCCCTTAGCCACTTTTCCAGAAGCAGTTCCCGTGAATACCCTATCGGACCAAGAATTTCAACCGCTTTCTGAGTGATCTTTGTAACCACTTCCCCGGCATGCAGTTTGCTCATGGCCGCCTCTAATGAGTTAGGTTGTTTGTTATCTGACAACCATACGGCCTTTATGCACAATAACCAGGAAGAGCGCAGCATGCGTTCCATATCTATGACTTCACGCTCAATATTTGTCATTTTCTGGCGGGGCAAGCCGTAACGAATTTCTACGCCATCTTCTCCCAAAACACGCTTGAGTTCTTCCAAAGCGGCTCGGGCAATCCCCAATGCAGATGCGGCCACCAAAGGGCGCGTAACGTTAAAGGTCTCCATTGCGCCCTTGAACCCAGTGGTTGAACGCTCGATCTTGGGGCTGCCTAGCATATTCTCGAATGGGACTCTGCAATCAGTCAGCGTCATACTAACTGTATCACTGGCGCGGATACCCAACTTCTTTTCTTTCTTGGTGATCTCAGCGCCGGGTGTGCCGGCCTCGACCACGAAGGAACGAATACCCGCGCGCCTGGCCTCCGGGTCTAATGTAGCCCAGACAACAATATAGCCTTTCGTGTCGATGAAGGCTTTATGACCCCCGGTGATGAAGATTTTTTCACCGTTGAGCACCCATTCGTTGGTTTCTTCATCCAGTTCAGCACGCGCGATGATTGCCGAGTTGTCCGAGCCTGCCTGGGCTTCGGTGATCGCCATCGCAGTAAAAATAGGGGTCTCACCGCCTAAATTCGAAAGGAATTTCTTTTTTTGTTCTGGCGTACCAGCTGCTTGCACTGCTGCGGAACCTAATCCGCCGCGCGGCGTACACAAGTACAACCCAGGATCGCCATAAGATAACATTTCGATGGTGTAGGCCATCACCTGATAAACTTGAGTGGTTTTTGGTTTCTTATTATCGCCATTGCTGGGTTCAGGCTGCGGCACGAGAGTAGCGGCGCCCAAATTTTTCATGGCTTTATGCATGAAGTTGATGAAATCCCAAGGAATCTCGCCTTCATTATCGTCAAAATAACGTGCTTTGGGACGCATCATATTTTCAGCTACCGTGCCAATTACGTGCTGCATCTCTTTGACTGCTTTCGACTTTTCAAAAGAAATCATCATAATCTCCTTTTTTTTAAACCGCGGCCATGCCGGTTAATGTGGCAATTCCACGACCGTTGCGCAACCATAATTCCACGGGGTGTTCGCGGATATAACCATGTCCTCCCAATATCTGCACACCTCGGTCTGTTACCATCATAGCCATGTCTGCGGCGCCCGATATAGCCAGATATGCGGTGTGAAAGGCATCTTCGTTTGCAGTATCCAGCATCCAGGCTGCCTCCCAGGAAAGCAGACGGATGGCTTCAATTTCGGTAGCCATTTCTGCGAGGAAGAACGCGATTGATTGCTTTTGCGCGATCATGGAACCTAAAACCTCGCGCTCTTTAGCATAATCTCTGGAATATTCATACGAAGCTCGCGCCAGGCCAACCGCCAAGGCAGCCATAGCAACTTGAGCGGAAGCGATAATTGGTCCAACATCATGCCCATCTGGTCCACCTAGTCGGTTTTCTACCGGCACAGACACATTATCAAAGTGCAGGGAATAATTAGGTAAGGCGTTCAAACCCATCAGCTTTTCTCGTTCGCCAATAGTCAATCCAGCAGAGTCTTTTGTAACAATGAAACCTTGGGTTTCGCCCTCTAAATTTGCATAAACCAGCATGGCTTCTGCCTCGACTGCATAGGGTACGTAACCTTTTTCACCATTCAAGATGTATGCATCGCCATCCAGTTTTGCAGTCGTTTTTAATTCGTGAGGGTCGAAATCGAAGACAGGTTCGATCCAGGCCGCGGTGTAAGGCTGCCACTCACCTTCAACGATCTTGGGAAGAAAAGTTTTCTTTTGCTCCTCGCTGCCTGCTAGCAAGATTGGAATGGTAAACAATCCCGGCGTCATCACCGCTAAAGCTCCAGCCAAATCACCCCAGGCTAATTCTTCGGCTGCCAATACGCTTGTAACCGCGGAGTGTTCTCCAAAGCCTCCAAATTCGGAGGGCACAGAGGCCTGCAAAATTCCAAGGTCCCAGCCTTTTTCAACCAATTTGGCCGGCAGTTCCCCATCTTCTTCAGCATCATGGGCAGCTGGCCTCAGATCATTCTCTGAGTAACGTTTAGCGACATCAACCAACATCTGCTGTTCTTCAGTAAGGTCAAACGAAAACATAATCAAACTCCTATTTCAAGGTAGCAACTTCGTAATATCGTTCCCTTCTCCCAATCGCAAATAACGAATGGGGATAATTTTCTCGCTCTCACCAATTTCTTGGAGATTATCAATACCCAATAAGCCACGCTGGTAAAGATATTCCACGTGCGCCCCGGCTTCTTCTAAAGCCAACAATACGTTATATCCGCTAACTTCACCGAACAAATCTTGGGATACCTCGGCTATGGTGTGAGGCTCTGCCAAATATTCCATCACCTTGGATAAGCGTTTAGCGTGTTCCCCCCGAATTTCGTCGACACGAGCAGGTAGATCATCTATCGGCTTTTTATGGCTGCCCAGAGTGAGACGCACGTCCGCAGCCCATTCGCGCACGGCGATCAATGAATCCAGGTAATGCCCCAGTCCTGTGTTCAAAGTCAAACTCTCGGGCGCTTGATGGGGGCTGATCCCGCTAATAACGTGATCTGCGCTGAACAAAATGTCATGCAGACGTATTACGACAATACCCGCGGTATGTCCGGGGACGTGCAGCATCTTGAACGGCCCGATTTCCATACCCTCTTCATCGTATGTGAAATCCACCTCCACAGAACTGTAGAGGGCTTTAGATAACATATATAGGTCGCGTAATTTCTGCACCCTCTCAGGTTTTACGCCGGATCCCATAAAATAATTGTCCATACGCTTTGAAACCACAACCAAGCGCTCTTCATAGTTCGTCAAGTTGCGGCGGTCTAATGAGTGGATGCCAATTTTTGCCTGTGTGCGCGGTTTGACGTAAGCCAGTCCGCCAAAATGATCTATGTGCCCGTGGGTGATGAAGACGTGGGTTAACTCATTAAAACCTATGCTCTCACCAATCTGCTTACTGATGGACTTTAAACCGTTTTCCAGGTCTTCGTTAGAATTGCGGAAGTTTGAGCCGGTGTCTATCAAAACCCGGTAGTCATCCACCAGCACCAGATAGGTATAAACCCAAAAGGATGGGAAGGCTTCCATAGGAATCTGAAAAATACGCGCACCCGCGTTGGTCTCAAAGTTTTTAACTGTTTGTGTGCGTTCAGTTTCTTGGGTAGCCATAATGTTTGCCTCAGCTGCGAATTATCAAGCCTTTGAGAAAAAGATCAGAACACTGCTCAGCGATTTCCTCGGCAGACAGATTTCCATCGCGGCGGTACCACATGATCGTCCAATTGAGCACACCCATCAACGACTTGACCGCCAGCCTGGGGTTGGGACAATCAAAGACACCCTCTGCAACACCGTCCTCGAGGATTTTGCGCCAGAGCGCTTCGAAGCGGTCGCGGCGCGGTATGTGGCGTTGATGGTATTCAGGCTCCAGGGAGCGGTGCTCAAGCAGCATGACCGCGGATAGATCGCTGTAATCCGCCAAGGCGACGAGATATGTCTGTATCGCCAGGCGCAGCTTTGCCTCTGGGGAAGTTGGCTGCTCGACTACTTTTTGCAGTCTCTCGATCAGCAGATCCAATGCCTGATCCAGAATTTCGACCAACATCTCCTGCTTGCTGGAAACGTGGTGGTATAAACTGGCTTTTTGTAAATTTACTGCTTTAGCTATCTCTTTCATCGAAGCCGCGTGGAAGCCTTTCTCGCGGAAAATCTGGGCAGCGGCTTCAATGATCTGTTCACGCATTATCGTGGTCATACACTCTCCCTACCGAACGGTCGGTAGAATAATTATAGCAATTAAAGCAAACCGAGTCAAGTGAGGCTTGCATTTCTGGTAGCCCCCCTATTCTGAAGTACACACCGAAAACAGTACCGTTCTAAATTAGACATAAGCAAGTACATTGTCTACGAGGGATTAGGCATCACTCATCGGAATAGTTTTAGTTGAATACAGATGGTTCGCTACTAAACTGAGTTATTATTTGTTTAATTCCTCCACCCACATCAGATCACCTGGCTCTAAGATTACGCCTCGGTTAACCGCCTCAACAAACTCTTCCGGCGGCCTATAGCTGTGATCTAGGATGTAGTGCAGGATCAGCACTGGGGAGAGATACACAAGCTCGCTAGTTTGGACAAGAAAATGGCCATATCCCCTTACCCTGAGTTCTTGCCCGTTCCACTTTATTATCGGACCGATCTTACCGCCGGGATACCAAGCGTCATCTCCTTGACACAGCTCACAATTGTGCCATCCTCGCGTACCATCGTTGATCACATGTTTTGATTGGTAGGTTTCCCACAGCCTGAAGCACTTTCTCAAGTTGTTTATTGGAACGAGGTTGACGGGTGGTGAGGAAACTGTACTTCTCTACTCCCAAGGCGCAGGCTAATGCATCTATCAATTGTCCAGTGCCCCGTCTGCAATCCAGTCGTAAATCGTTTGGACTTGAGTCTCACTCAAGGGATTGCCTACTGCAGGCATGGTCCCAATGTTGGTCATTATGTATATCAAGCTTTTTTCAGGTTCACCGGGGATTATGATTGGCAAGTATAGGCTGCCTTTCATCACATTCTCGTAGTCGATGAGTCGCAGGCCATTGGGGGGCGATTCGCCCGAATGGCAGCGCACACAATTTGCGATAAAGATGGGCAGAACATCTTGCTGGAAACTAGGTGGAACACCTTCTGGCCTAGAAGTTGGTTCTGCAAGGATGACTCCTGGCACGGCTGGCTGGAAGGAAAAGGAGCGCAGGTAGGAAATGACTTGCCAGCGTTGGTCTTCATCAAGAGCAGCTTCCCAGGATGGCATCGGAGTTTTGCCGTTCGTGATCACATTGAAAAGATCCTGGTTGCTGCGGGTACTCATGAACTCATGATCGGTAAAGTCGGCTGGTGAGGTTTCTAGACTCTCTGCTATAGAACCATCACCACGGCCCACTTCCCCATGACAAACAGCGCAATTTGCCTCGAAAATTTGCTTCCCGGCAGCCGTACCCTCTGACCCATTTGCCAATGACCACTCATAGTAAAGAACCGCCCATATCTCATCTTCACTCAAGGCCGCGCCCCATGGCGGCATCCCAGTACTTGCAACACCATTGTTGATGATATCAAATCGTTCAGCTGGCGTTCGCGAATCCCTCAATTCGTGATCAGTAAAATCGGCTGGTTTGGGATTGAGCGCATCCGCGGTAGGGCCGTCTCCACGCCCTGCCTCTCCGTGGCAGACCGTACAATGCTGGGCGTAAAGAACCTGCCCCGCAGCAGCTGAGTAGCGGCCATCCGAAGTCACCGGTCCGGTTGCCTCGACATTATCGCTACATGCAACCAGGATAAAATTGGCTGTGATTAAGAGGAGGAAAAATAACTTTCGCATTTGGGCAATCTCAACATTAGTTCAATGAAATTTCAATGGATTATCAAATACTTCCTG
>VRUJ01000056.1 GCA_019456165.1 Chloroflexota bacterium | reverse complement strand
ACTTTTATCCCCAGCTCTTCACATTTTCAGCTTGCTGGTGTAACATAACTACTGGTTCAACTATTGGGGGCAGGTCAACAGGGATAGCCGGATAGAACAAGTCTAACACCAAGACACCTTCGAAGAAACCGAACAGGCCGTAGTTACCACCCATCTCTAATGCTAGCTCTACTTCAAAATCCAATCCTAGAACGACATCTTCACCTGGTTCTAACGCTTCCGGTAAATTCACCCGCAGGGCGCTTTCTTCAGATTCGTAAACCGGGGCCACGTCTTGCCCATCCGCGGTTAAGCCTGAGATGGTTGTCACCCCGCCGGATATATTTGGAAACAAGCGGAAATATATTTCATCCAGGGATACATCTTCCTGGTTGGTATATAAAACTTCTTCTCTCCCTTCCAAACGAGTGAAGTCCTCCGAAATTTGAAAATCAATATGGTAAACGCTCGCACCGCTAAAACCATCCAGGATATCCTGCTCAGAATCGATCAATCCTTCATTAAATAAGGCGCGGTCGTCCCATGCGGTATCAAAAACATCCAATTCAATTGTTTCTTGGGAACTTTCACCTAGTTCTTGAGTGCTTTCCTCCGATTGGCAAGCCGCGTTGATCGCTAATATCATGAAAGAGATAATAATCGTTAGTGTTTTCCGTTTCATCATTTTAGATCTCCTTTCTATCCTTATTGGCCATATTTCATCTCAAATTAAAAATAAACTACCAAAATCCTCTAAACTCCTATCCCCGCTGCAAGCAACGGGGTATTACGGAGTTTAGCCCCCACGGGTACGGATTTTGGAAAAACATGGAACCCTCGTAGCAAGCTACGGGGTATTCAGCAAGAATAATAAATTATTAATAAATATTGAATCACGGATTTGTAAGCGAATCCGTGAGAGCTTCAAGCCGTGCAAAGCTCTCCGCATTAGCCTGGAGAGCTGTTGAAGATTCCGCAGCAGGGATGATGAAATTAGTTAGTAAAATTTGAGGTCTATAAAAATCCTCTTCTTGAAGATGACTGGTAAATATCACCACCATTTCTAAATTTGGCATAACAAATATAAATTGCCCTGAATATCCTAACGCCATATACAGCTCGTCGGAATCAACCCACCATTGGTAGCCATAACTGTTTTCAATTGTCGCCGAGATGTAGGCCTGGCTTGAAGCTTCAATCCATTCTGGCGGCAGTATCTGCTGATCCTCCCATTGTCCTTCCATTAAAAATAGGTAGCCAATCTTTGCCATAGCTCGGGGAGTTATGAACAGCTCACTGAACCCGTAGGTGATTCCTTGCAGATTAGCACTCCAGGTAACGTTTGAAATTCCCAACGGACCAAAGAGATTCTCTTGGGCATAATCTAAAGCCGTCATGCCTGTAGTTTGCTGGATAATTTCAGAAAGCAGGGTTGAGGCGCCGTTGCAGTATTCGAAATATTTGCCAGGTTCTGCTACCATGGGTAGATCAAGGACATGCTGGATCCAAACATCACTTGCCATCATTTGATTCAAACCGCGCCAGTTATAAAGATATGAATCACAGCACTCCAAACCTGTGGTCATCGTTAGAACGTGTTCCAAGGTCATTGCTTGTTTTTCCACATCCAAATTGGCAGGGGTTATGTCCGGGAAAAAGTCGAGTATAGGTGTATCAACAGACTCAATATAACCTTGGTCTATAGCAATACCAATCAATGCAGAAACCACACTCTTGGTACAAGAAAAAATGTTATGTTCATTTCCGAGGCGAAAAGGGAATTTATTGACCTCCAATACCATTTTTCCATTTCGGATTACCAACACGATATCAATAGGGTAATCTTGGGCTTCAATCTCGGCTAGCATGTCAGCCAGTAATTCAGAATCCATGCCCTGTTCTTCTGGAGTTGATATTTGCCATCCTTCAGTTGGCCAGGCTGATATCAATTCAGATGATTCTGATGTTTGAGGTTGTGTGGATGAAGCTATTGCGAGTGTAGGGCTTGGGGCAACCTCCCCACAAGCTGCTGTTAGTATAACTATACCGATAATTAATGTAAGGTCTTTATTGCAAATGCTTCGTTTAGCCTTATTGCATCTTTCCATTTTTATCTAATCCTAACCATCCGCAGCAATAAAAGTCACCCATCTTTCAGTTGAAAAATCCAATATATCCAGAAGACTTTCATAGACCATAGCCACTCCATAACAATCATCTTCTCGGTTTGGCGGCCAATATAATGGATTCCATTCATCGAGAAGTTCAACGAAAAACAATGCCAGCGTAACGCTGCCATCTTGCACGGCAATCTGATATTCCGATTCGTCAGGAGGACCTAAATATCCAATGTTTGCTGTCCATCCAGCCTCCAGAAGATAAGCTTCTCTTACGGTTGGGTCGTCTGTGCTCCGGCAGCACCAGGAGAAATCCTGAGTCAACTGCCATTCGTCACCTGCCTTCTCATAAATACCGGTTCCGAGAGCCGCAGAGGCATGTAATATCGAAACCTTATCCCCCTCCGCGAGACAAACACTACCATACCCGTATTCCCCAAACCCTAAAGGATTAGTTTTTATTCCGAAATAGAGATAGCCGTCATAGTGTTTTAGAAAGAATTCGCCTCCCCCGGCAGGAACAATAAACTACCAAAATCCTCTAAACTCCTATCCCCGCTGCAAGCAACGGGGTATTACGGAGTTTAGCCCCCACGGGTACGGATTTTGGAAAAACATGGAACCCTCGTAGCAAGCTACGGGGTATTCAGCAAGAATAAAGGACTATGCGTCATCCCATTCCCCGGGTGATAAGATTCCGTCAATAGCTGCCGGCGTTCCCAGTGGGACATAAACGGTTAAATCGTCACCGAATTGATCAACCTCTGACAACTCGGTAGGAGAATCTAATAATGGTGGAGTCGGGGATTGCTGCACTGCAATATTATCCACGGTTTGCTCTACAGACGCGCAAGCAGCTACAATCAGTATGACTAAAAGAAATACAATCATTCGAAATAAAGACATCTTCATTCCTTAATACGCTTAATCATTCTAAAAGTTTCAATTGAGGTGAACTACCCAACCAATTTAATTAAATTTAATACCAAAATTTGGTTCGGTGCTTTGATTAACCCCAGATGAGAATGCTGATCCATCCTAATCTCCCCCCGGAAAAAATAGATGCTTCACTAAATAGTTAGGTTTATCTCCGTGAATGATCCATTCGAAAAACAAGATAACCTTCGATATCCTCCATACGCCTCAAATCTCCCCCATCTGTGAGTGAACCTAAACGACTGAGCTGCGCGCTGCTCACCCAGTCCGCGCTGACAAATATCAATTCGACACCAAGTTCACGCAACTTTGCCAACCCCTCCTCGTTTGGAAAGTCGAGCATCAGCCATTTTAACTCGCTGTTTTGGGGTGGGAAAAAACCCGAATAGCCATTAACCAACTCTATCTCCGTTGGAAGGGTCTGAACCATCCAGGTTGCAGTCTGGTTATATGCAGCTGCCGAAGTTCCATCAACGTATGG
Organism: Chloroflexota bacterium; assembly: GCA_019456165.1. Classification (GTDB taxonomy): domain Bacteria; phylum Chloroflexota; class Anaerolineae; order Anaerolineales; family UBA11579; genus VRUJ01. Next base: position 10,516 of record VRUJ01000056.1, on the reverse strand, counting down.
TAAGAATATACTCGGCCCTTGCAGACCACCAAACTCAAGTGGGTGTGGAACAGCAGACAGCCTGGCAGGTAGAGGCATAAGTTCAATAACAGCTATAAAACCCAAAAGCATTGTTTGCCATCTATTATCGTTTTTCCAAAGTGTTCCCAAAGTTTTTGATGCCATGAGGATTAGCGATACTTGTACCCATAATCCAAACCTGAAGGGACTCTGCAGGTTGCCGAATCCAGGGAGGTATTCCCGAAAAATATTATACGGTTTCCAATTGCCAATATGTAAATTTAAACCCAGGGAAAAGAGAAATGCAATTAACGTAGTGAGGGCAATATAAATAATCCATCTACGGTATTTCTCTCGCCTCAATCCCACCAAAAACCCGCTCGCTCCCAAGAGGACCACTCCCAATCCGGGGAAGAGGCTAATTTTCACATAATTTCCAGATAAAAATATCGAGCCGCTTATAGTTTGACTTGATGGGGTAAAATAATCTTCAATTGTTGCTGAGTTATTTTTAATCGTCCCTAAACTTCGTTGGAAATCCATCTTTTGGAGTATACGGTTTTGCGGAAGAATCACAGGAAGGATCAGCAATCCTGCAATAAGAACTGCAAAAAAGAATATTCGCCACGTATCTTTATCTCGCCATTGAAATAATGCCTTGATGCCCAATGGAATTAGTAAAAGGACTAACAGCAAGCCATAATATCCATTGGTCAGGAATGTGACTGCCACTGAAATTCCCAGCAAAATGCTTGTTTCCCGTCTGGGCAATTGAAGCATTTCCCACATGGCTTCGATTGCCCACAAGATCCCAAAGTAAGGCTGCAGTTGCAAAACTCCGCGTTCATGAGTAATAAAAGGCAGAATCTGTCCCAACAAACCACAGAATATAGCAGGAACGGTCGGTGTTCCATGGCGCTGTGCAACTTTATAAACACTCCACCCGTTCAATGTCAAGAAAACTACAAGTGCGAAGTTATACGCCAGAGCAGGGTTCAAACCCCATAATGGGGCTGCCAGAAGGGCGGTTAAGGGCTGCGGATCAGCGAAAGCCAGCGCACCCTCCACCGGATAAAAAATTGGCGCGTTCCAGTATGATTCAAAGCCGTGAGTCAAACTCTCAACATTCCAACCCATCGTCCATAAATTCAACAACGGGACAGTGGAAGTTGATTCACTCCCCAGCGGCAGTGCTGCACCCACTTGAGTAATCAAAGGCCAGGTAATAATTATCGCCCCTAGGAAAAACAGCCCAACCTCCAAACCAAATCTTTTGAACTTATCCCGAAGGTCAGCTGGTCGTCTCATCTTGTATTGAGAAGCTTCTTTTTATGATACTTTAGAGTGCTTGGAAGATATTACACATCTTGAGGAAATGTACCACATCTCACTGACCAATTTACAAATTTCCCCACTTATTGTATATTTGTACAATGGCACGTAGATATCTTTTGGGTTTAATCTTCCTCTTCATTCTGCTGGCCTGCAGCCTGCAAGGTGTTAGCAATCCAGAGTCAACATCCGATTCTGATTCAGCACAAGATTTTCCCTCCGAAACCGAAGATGGTGCATCATCCCAAGATTCTGAGTCCCCGCAGCAAGTTGGTTCATTGGGGGAGATCGAGCAATGGCTATACCTGATAGATGTCAACCTGGATCAAGGCACTGTAAACGAAATCGCGGCATCTAGTTATGACATGCTCGTGATCGATTTCATCATCTCAGAATCTGAAAATCGCGATTACCCTTTGGCAGAAGTGATCGCCCAGTGGCACAGTGCAGCTCACCCAAAACTTGTGCTTGCTTATATTGATATAGGTGAGGCGGAGAGCTACCGCACTTATTGGCAGCCAGACTGGCAGGTTGGGGATCCTGAATGGATCGCGGGGGATGATCCGGATGGTTGGGAAGAAAATTATCCCGTTGCTTTTTGGTGGGACGAGTGGCGCGAAATCTGGTTGGGAGAGGCTGGGTATTTGCAAGGCATCCTTGATGTTGGTTTCGACGGCGTTTACCTGGATTGGGTAGAAGCCTACTCCGACGAAAACGTGATAGAGCTGGCAGAACAGGATGGGGTAGACCCTGTTCAGGAAATGATCTGGTGGGTGGGCGATATTGCTGAATTTCTGCGAGAGCAAAAATCAAATTCAATCGTGATCTCTCAAAACGCAGCCGAATTAGCAGAATACCCAGATTTTGTAGAACTAATCGACGCTATTGCCCAAGAGCAAGTTTGGTTTGATGGCGGGGCAGATAACGACCCGCCTGGGGATTGCCCCCTACCAAGCACAGATGCACAGATTGACACCGTGGAATACAGCCAATCTCTTTCTCCGGGATGTTTGCAAACTTATGAAGATTACCCCGAAAGCACATTGCACGTCAGCAGTGAAGAATACATAAATTCTCTGCAAGATGCACAGGCTGCGGGAATAACAATTTTCACGGTGGATTATGCGCTGGAACCCGATAATATTGCCTGGGTCTATGCAACTTCGCGTGCTCTAGGGTTCATCCCTTTTGTCAGCAACCGTGCTCTCGACCAGTATGTGGCGCCTGTTCCCTGACGCTTGATTCTCCACTTTCATCCTGCGCGTAAAATGGGGGCTTGACACCTAGACCGCAGGAAATCAGGAACAATATTAAGATAAAAATTATTTTCTTCAATAATAACTCCTTGAAAATAATCTATTTCACTCGTGTATGAAAAAGCATTTTATTATAATAGAAGATATTTACAATGGTTTATTTATATTTGTGTTCTATACTTATTCAATAATAAAGTTATACAATTTCTTACCCCCCTATAATCCTCCCTCTGAGATCTCTCCTTGACCCTCAGGGTTCTCACGGATTACTTCTTCAAAAACATCTTTGATCTTTAGAGCAATACTTCCCCAGCCATAGTCCTTTGCGACCTCCACCCCCTCTGAACCCATCTGCAAGTTTAATTCACGATCCTCCAGCAAAGTTGTCAGACGCTTACTTAGAGCTTCAGGGTCTTGGTCCGGTACGTGATACCCTGTAACCCCATCCTGCACCAGGTACGCCAGACCACCAACCTGTGAAGCTACTACCGGAGTCCCGCAAGCCATTGCTTCCAAAGCCACCATCCCGAAAGATTCATAATGCGAGGGCACGACAACAATATGCGCAGCAGAATAATAATAGGGTAATGAATCCTGACTACGTTTGCCCAAAAATTTTATAAAATCCTTCAACCCTAATTGGTCGCAAAGATTTTGTAAGCGATTCACCTCGTTACTCATGGTCTCTTCACTGTCATCGGCAATTCCCCCAATGATCCACAGGCTGAGATCGTGGTCATCCAAAACACCCACTTCTTGCATTTGCGAAACTGCGCGGATCAAAGTATCGATTCCCTTGAGAGGTTCAATACGGCCGACAAATAAGATGAGATCTCGGTCGGGTTCCATGCCTATAAATTCTTTGGCTTCATCTGCTGGTATTGGGTAAAAATGCGACAAATCCACACCTGGAGGCACGATTACCACACGGTCTGTTTTTACCTCATACAACCACTGTAACTGAGATAATTCAGCCACAGTAGAGACAACAACCTTATCTGCAATTTTCAGGACGTCTCGTTCGCCACGTACGCGGTAATCACCTTCATGCTCCCCTTCTCTGGCGATGCGGTTCTTCATTAATCCAAGCGTGTGGAACATATGCACTACGGGAATATTCCATGTAGATTTCAATTCTCGCGCTATAATCCCAGACATCCAATAGTGACTGTGGATCAGGTCATATTTCAAACTTTTACTGGCAGCAAAACTTCTAATACCCTCTGCAAAACTATCCAGATGGTCGACCAGCTCATTCTTAGGAAGAGGCAGTTCTGGCCCCGCAGGAATATGTACGACTCGATTTCCATATCCCAGATCGTGGATTACATGCGGAACATGTTCATCTTGAGAACGCGTATACACATCCGCGCTGATCCCCATCTTGCCTAAATGGCACGTCAATTCGCGTACGTAAACGTTCATCCCACCAGTATCTTTGCCACCCAATGTCGCTAATGGGCAGGTGTGATAAGACAATATGGCTATGCGCAACAATAAAGCTCCATTTATTAAGTTTCTTGCCAGTCCATCCTCTACCCTGGTATAATTCGCCGCGAGTAATTTTACACCCTTTCTAGTAATTAGGATTGAGCAATTCAATCTGATTTTGATTTGTGAAATACGATAAACGACAGGATTTCAATACCTTTTAGCGATACGTAGTATCACTGAGAGACGTTCTTATTCTCCCGCCACCGTAGCTCAGTTGGCAGAGCAATCGCTTCGTAAGCGATAGGTCGAGGGTTCGAATCCCTCCGGTGGCTCTTTTGCTTTAAACAGCTACTCCCATTATAATCTGAGTATGCCCGAAAGTACCACACCATTAGTAATTGGGATTGCAGGCGGCACTGGTTCTGGTAAAACCACCGTCGCAAATGTAATTCTTGAACGGGTCGGACCAACCCAGGTAGCTTATCTAGCACACGATTCGTATTACAAAGATCTACGAGATCTCCCTCCAATCCAACGAGAGCGGGTCAATTTCGATCATCCGAACTCATTAGAAACTGACCTAATGATCCAGCATGTCGAGCAATTGAAAGCAGGTCAAATTGTAGACGTTCCAGTATATGATTTCACAACCCATTCTCGCACTCAAGAAAGCCTACAAATCGCACCGAAACCGATTATCTTGGTTGAAGGCATCTTGATTTTTATCGATCAAAGGCTACGCGAATTGTTTGACGTAAAATTGTTCGTGGATACCGATGCCGACATACGCTTCATTCGCAGATTGACACGCGACATTAATGAACGCGGACGCAGCACAGAATCTGTGATGCATCAATACCAAACTACCGTTCGTCCAATGCACCTGGAGTTTGTGGAACCTTCCAAGCGCTACGCTGACGTCATAATCCCAGAAGGTGGTTATAACAAGGTGGCAATGGATATGGTCATCTCCCGCATAGAATCCCTCTTACCCAATATTGCAGTAAAATCAAATCTCACAGCCCCTTCTTGAAAGGAAAGCTAATGTCCCCAGATGCCAAACAATGGTCCTCCCCACCAGAAATGGTCATAGATCCATCCAAAACGTATTCCGCGATACTAAGTACGGATAAAGGTGACATAACCTTGGGATTATTCGTTGACAAAGCCCCTACCACGGTTAACAATTTCGTTTTCTTAGCCAGGGAGGGTTTTTATGATGGCACCAAGTTCCACCGCGTGATCCCAAACTTCATGGTCCAAGGCGGCGATCCTACAGGAACCGGAAGTGGTGGTCCTGGTTACAAATTTGGAGACGAATTCCACCCCGATTTGAAACACGACAACCCCGGTGTGCTGTCAATGGCCAACGCAGGTCCAGGCACAAATGGTTCACAATTTTTTATCACCCATGTACCTACCGAATGGCTTGATAATAAGCACAGCGTATTCGGCAAGCTTTCGGACGGCATGGACGTTTTTATGTCAATTCCAGAGCGCGATCCATCCAATATAAATAATCCATCAGTAACACTTAGTAAGGTGACCATCCTGGAGGAATAATCTCCTTGCGATGGCAACGAAAACCAGCTTTACAATTTCACGGGCGATTATTTTATTAATCGTAGTCGCCCTCAGTATTTTCATTTTCACTATCCCAGAAGAACAAGCCAAACGCCTAGAAGCCTTTGGTTTTCTAGGTATATTCTTACTTTTATTATTATCGAACGCTACTTTGTTCCTTCCTGTCCCGGGATTGATTTTTGTGTTTTCTATGGGGGCTCAGTTCAACCCCTTAGGAGTTGCTCTGGCCGCTGGATCTGGAGCTACGATTGGTGAATTGTCTGGTTATATAGCAGGTTATAGCGGACATGTAATCGTAGATGAAAATGAAATCTATGATCGCATGGTAAGATGGATGCAGAGGAATGGCGGCCTAACTGTGCTTGCATTAGCATTCATCCCTAATCCGCTTTTTGACATCACAGGAATTGCTGCCGGGGCTTTAAAAATGCCAGTGTGGAAATTCTTAGGCTGGGCCTGGATTGGAAAAACATTCAAGATGCTGCTAACTGCCTTAGCTGGAGCCGGCATCTTATCAATACCTCTGATCAACGATCTATTTGCACCTTGATTATCATTAAGTTAAGTTTACACCTTACGACAAAATCATAGAATCTGGAAATAGGAAGGAAGAAACATGGCCTCATACACCGCTATTGATAACTACTTAGAAGACCATTTAGATGAAAGCCTTTCCGAGCTTTCCAAGCTCTGCGCGATTCCCAGTGTGGCAGCCAAAAACCAGGGAATGGACGAAGGTGCAGAATTGGTTGAGGACATGCTTAAAAAGCGCGGCTTTAAGGTCGAGATCATGCCATCTGGAGGCCCTCCGGTAGTATTTGCTGAGCGCAAAGGCGAAAGTGACAAAACACTCATGTTCTACAATCATTACGACGTGCAACCCCCTGAACCGCTAGAACTTTGGGACAGCCCTCCCTTCGAGGCCACCCAGCGGAACGGCAAGCTTTACGCCCGCGGGGTTAGCGACGATAAAGGGCATTTCGTCAGCCGCCTATTCGCCATCGATGCCTTGCTTGCAGTTGACTCTGAACTGCCCTGCAATATTAAATTCGTAGTCGAGGGAGAAGAAGAGACCGGCAGCAATCACATGCCAGATTTCGTTAAAGATAACGCCGATAAATTAGCTGCGGATGTGTGTATCTGGGAATTTGGCGGGGTTGACTTCCGGGATGTCCCTATGCAGACCGTTGGGATGCGCGGTATTTGTTACGTGGAGTTATCGGTTGAGACCGCCAAGATAGACGTGCACTCTGGATTAGGAGGCTCAATTTTCCCTAATGCTGCCTGGCGCTTGGTATGGGCGTTGACCACGCTCAAAGGGCAGGATGAGCGTATCCGTCTTCCCAACTACTACGAAAACGTTGTCCATCCCACCGAAAGGGACAAAGAACTCTTCGCCGCGCTGCCAGACAAGGCTGCGGAATATAAACAGCGTTACGGTGTGCAAGAATTTCTCAAAGGTGTAGAAGGCGGAGCTGATTTGTTAGTTCAGGAGGTTTTCGAGCCTACCTGCACAATTTGCGGTTTGACCTCCGGTTATCAAGGTCCAGGATCAAAGACTGTATTGCCAGCAGTCGCATCCGCCAAAGTGGATTTTCGCCTCGTGCCCAACCAAACCCCAGAGGAAGTACTCACCAAGCTGCGCGCCCACCTGGACGCTGAAGGTTTCTCGGATATCAAGATAACGTATAACGGTGGTGAACCACCCGGACGCACCGACCCAGACGACCCTTTCATCGATTTGGTCGTGAATGCAGCCACGGATATTTATGGCACTCCCCAACAGATCGTCCCCATGACTGGCGGCTCTGGCCCCAACCATGCATTCTTACATTACCTCGAATTACCGGTGGCCACCTCCGGGATCAGTTACCCGGGCGCCAAAGTGCATGCCCCTAACGAGAATATCCGCATAGACTTATATATGAAAGGCGCGAAGCACATCACACGCATAATGAAGGATTTTGGTGAAAGCTAGTTTCAATTTGCCAGATTTACAAATCCAATAAAGAGGTCGAAGTTTCCATTTTCAACTAATAATAATTCTTTTGTCAAAATCAAGTATAATAAATCCTTTATTGGTCTAATTTGTAATTATATAAATCAATACTATTCTTTTCCTATCAAATATTTTTTTTTACGCTTATCTATAGCAGAGGTTATGTAAATGAATAAATACCAAAAACACCCACGAATAATATTAGCAACCTTGTTACTAATTACCGTCTCACTTTCATGCAATTTTCTTTCATCGGATAATCCTACTCCAACCCCCACTCCTACTCTATCACCAGATATTGCCGTTGGCAGTTCTGGAGAAGAGGGTAATGAACCAGAAAATGAGAATGAAACAGAAGAGAATCAAAACCCTCCTGAGAGTGAAGGACAATCTCAAGATTCATGTCTAGTGGCAGTCTGGGCAGTTGATCCTGATAGTATGTCCACCTACCTTAGCTCTGCCATGAATCAATCCAGTGAAGTGCTTTTTGTAGTTTCCCAAGTTAGCGGCGATTTATTCCTTTACTTCGATAATAATGGGGAAATGGGTACATCCTCTGAGGATTTTCAAATTATTGTCAGCCTAGACGCTGGTCTATCCGAAGTGAGTTTTGAGTTCACCTTCATCTTGGAGGCGTCAGGAACCGCGCAATATTCAGCAAATGGCACAACGATAACTAATTGGGATCAAGATTACGAATTTGTTGGCGATCCACTTAGCGCCATCGGTGAAATATCATCAGGCGAATCTACTATTGTCATTGCTATTAATCCTGGCTGGTTCGTGGGTCTAGATTATGATGGTGGTGACGAGGCAACTGCAACTTACGCATGCAGTGGTAATACACTAACTTTGATTGCCAACGAGTATGGAACCATTGTATTTTCCAGGATTGAGTAACTTTGTGAAGCGACAAGAAATCTGTTTAGAACTCTATGTAAGAGTTTAATGGATCATGCTCTTGACTGGCGGCTCTGGCCCCAACCACGCTTTCTTGCACCATCTCAATTTGCCGGTTGCCACTTCCGGGATCAGCTACCCTGGCGGCAAAGTGCACGCCCCCAACGAAAATATCCGCATTGACCTATATTTGAAAGGCGCGAAGCACATCACACGCATCCTGAAGGATCATGAGGAAAACTAAATCCAATTTGCCGGACTAAGCTGACCTGCTCCCCGAAAAATGAACCGGATGCGATGTTAGTATTTGGACGATCCAGATGTGCAGGTCATCGTCGCTAACAAAAAATTGCTGGCTGTATATATGTTCATTTCCATTCGGAATTCTTCCTGGTCCCGGCTATCGCAGCTGGCGTGTACACCGCACTCCCAAACCTGATCATCAGCCCGCAGGGTGACATAATTGTGTTGATATTGGGTGGGTTTATTTCGGGGTTATTTTCTTGGAGGCGAAATCAGGTAGCTGAAAGGAAAAAGTTGGACACGGGGGAGTAAAGAATATCTACGGCTGCTGAACGGCTACAACTCCCATCTCTACCAAAGCTCTTGTTACCCCTATAATCGCTTTACGGCGTGTGCGGTAAAAAGTGCCTTCAGAGATGTATAGCTTCATCATGATCTCGCGGGTGGGGATACCCTCGACGTAAGCGTCATGCAAGATAGAATAACTATACCATTCGCGCGGCAGCGGCTCTTTAGGCTGCTCCCCCACCGGGCGTAATGTCTCCAAGGTTTTGATAATTGTTTGCTGTACAGCTTTGCCACGTTCAATATGCGTTTCCCCACCCACATCTAACTGCTCGACCAAAGGTGATTTTCCCAATTTGATGTAATCGTTAAGGTGCCTCAAAGAGTCTTCAACATTAGCCACCAGATCCGGGTCTGGTTTGTGGGCCAGGGCCGAAAAAAGGGCATCGGTTTGGGGGCGAGAACGGTCATCTATCGCAAAGAGTTGGTCAGCGAGTTGTTCATCGTCCGCCGACTCATCCAATTGTTGCCTGTAGGTGAATACCATTGCACCTAATTCGTCGGCAATATCCTGCACCCAATCCAAGTCTCCTTCTGAATACTCACGCAAACCTTTACGTTCCCCAATACCAACTAGGATTAACTGCTGTGTACCTCCGTAACCAGGGGCTAGCCACACTGCCTTTGACTTCAATGACCCCTCCGGTTTGGTCAAACTTTCCGTGAGAGCTTCTTCAAATGCTATGATGGTATCTGACGGTAAGGAATGCAGTGAGCTTTTAACCACAAAATGCCTACTTTCTTCAGTTGCGATAAAACCGCTGCTGGCCTGGAGGTTGTGACACAAAATTGCTAACCCCTTGCGTAGAGTACGATCGATAGCAAACGAACCTGCATCCTGCCGGGACATATGGCGGATATCTCTTTGCAATGATAGATCGCGGTTTGAAATTCTACGATAGAAATACTCGCTCAACCAGGCAGACAAGGCATGCGTGGTGATGATGAGGACAATCAGAATAGATGTTGCTGCGATTGAAAGTTGAACCCAACTAGCTGCAATTAGGTATATAGTTATCAAGGCGGATGTCATCACAAAACTGGTTGGCAGATCACGCCATAGGGTTCGCCGTTCGACCAACGCTTGGTAGCGGGAGATCGAATAACCCTGCAACGATAGGGAACCAATGATCATAAGGGTAGGGATAAAAATCGGCAAGGCGATCTGTAAGATAACACCTATAAAACTATAAACAATTGTGCTAATGCCTAAAAGTATAGCAATCAATAAAGCTAGATTCACTGGGATTGATCCAGTGCGAAAGACCAAAACTAGATTAAAAATTATCCCCACCGCAGCAATGATTTCAAAAATGCCGTAAACAAAATTAGGGTAAGTAAAGTAATCTAGTGCTCAGTCACGCTGGTAGTGATGGATAAAGCTGTTTGAGTTTGATACGAGCATCGCCCGCTCGGAATTGCC
>VRUJ01000055.1 GCA_019456165.1 Chloroflexota bacterium | reverse complement strand
ACGTTATTACTTATTTAGCTTTATCCACACAAGAGCTGGGTCTTCATCAGAATCTAAGGTATGATCCTTTTAGCGAGGCATAGACTTATTCAACTCTTGTTCGACTTACCATAGTCTAATGGAAAGAGATGGCGAAGCCATCGATTGAAGAATCTCGCAATTCTTAGTTGAAAATTGAGAGTTTAGCGCAAATCTTCGCTCGCGCTAGCTACTCTGAAAGATTATTTATTTTTATTCTTGGGAATAATCTACGAAGTGCAATTCCTTATTATAAATTCCCTAATTACTAATCTCAAGTTCCTAATTTTCTTTCAACCTGCCATTTTCGATATTCCAAACTGTAGCATTTTTCACAAATTCTGGATCAAACAATCCAAGGTCTGTAGTGGTCAGCAAAGCTTGTCTGCTTGCGGTGATACGTTTTAGCAGATCCGAGCGGCGAGCGGTGTCAAGTTCTGCCAAAACTTCATCCAGCAGCAACACAGGCCAGTGGCCGCTGCGCTGCTTCATCCAATCCATCTCAGCAAGCTTCATGCTCAACATAGTAGTGCGCACTTGCCCGCGCGAACCGTAAGTCCCAAGGTCAATCCCATTGCTGAGGAAACGTAATTCGTCACGATGAGGACCTATTGTGGTAACTCCGCGGGCAATTTCCTCGTCTCTCAATTCAGCCAGTCTTTGCATGAAACCAGCTTGGATTTTCTCCTGGGAAATTTTCGTGCGGTCGACTGGGGTATCCAGAAGTTGTATCTGATTTGTGGGTGCGGGTAATGGGTCATAAGCTGGCCTATAATTCAAACGCAGAACCTCGGCGCTGCGGGTTAACTCATGGTGAATGCTGCCGGCTAAACGGTCTAACTCCTGCATGGCATGAATGCGTTGGAAAATGATAGACGCGCCGCGCAATACAAGCCTCTCATCCCAGAAATCTAATTGGCTGAAATCTCCGCCTTGCTCACCGAGTTGTTTTAATAAGGCATTGCGCTGGCTTAGGATGCGGCCATATTCGCTTAAATTAACTGCATATTCGGAAATAACCTGGGAGAGCGCCATATCTAAATATCGTCTGCGGTTGCTGGGAGATCCTTCGACAACGCGCAGCATTTGGGGTAAAAATAATACTGCCTGGAAATGACCGATAACCTGGTTTACTTTTTTCTTGTTTTTATCCAGCCAAACCTCTTTACGCGCTCTGGCAATTCCATTCTTGTTCTCCTCCTGGACAATGCTGACTTCCAACCTGTGGCTCTTCTCCAGGCGCTCGTAATCCGCAACTATACGTCCAACAGCGAGCGACTTTCGCCCTTCGATGAAGTTGATAAGCTGGCGGTCACTCTCGGCGTGGAAGGATGCAAACGTAGCCAAGAAATATATCGCCTCTAAAATGCTGGTTTTCCCTTGGCCGTTATCTCCGACGATCAGGATCACCCCGGAGGGGACATCAATATCCAAACGGGCAAAATTACGAAATTGAGTTAATGAAAGATATGATAACTGCATTATTGCTTTTTGCACATGTGAAAAACCCCGGAAGTGTCTTCCGTGTAGTGACTATTATTTCGTGCTCGCGAAAACCGGATAATACTCACACCACAGTTTTCAATTTTACCGAGTCTTCTTGTTCCTCGAGTGTAAAGATTTTTTCTGCCCGGTCAATGAACAGGACCCCGTTAAGATGGTCAATTTCGTGTTGGAAAATGCGTGCCAGCCAACCACTAGCCTTTATCTTTATCGGATGGCCGCGGCGGTTAAAACCTCTAACGGTCACGGATTCTGGGCGGTCTACATCACCTAGCAGATCTGGGATAGAGAGGCATCCCTCCATTCCCAAACTAGTTTCACGGGAAGGGCGTTTGGTTTCAGGATTAACTACCACATAAAGTTTTGGGGGTATTTCTTCATCTTCCTCATCCCCAAACTCTACCACGATCACTCGTTGGGAAACATTGACCTGCGGCGCGGCCAGACCCACTCCAGGCGCAGCGCGCATGGTTTCGATCATATCGTCGATCAAGGTCTGAAGCTCAGGGCCGAAATCTGTAACCTTGTGGGCTTTTCGGCGCAGGATATCATTAGGGAGCACAACAATTTCTCGGATCGTCATAACGTTACTATTTTAACACAAGGTTTTTTCTGGAATTGGCGGGATTTTCTGTTACTTATTACTAAGTTCTTCTGAGTTGCCTGGTTCGATTCAGGATTGGGCTGAGTTTTCTTCGGTTTCACGGAGTTCATGATAGGTCTTTAGCCAAGCCATCATGCGGGAGCGTTCTGTCTCTGCTTCGCTTTCTTCTGCGGCTAATTTTTGCTTTTCCATGTTGTAAAAGATGTCTTGCTGCACTAAAGCAGGGTTATGCATATCATCGAAGGTCAGGGATGCATCACCGACGTTTATTTCTACGCTTCCATAGTTTAAGAGGATACCGAGAATCCCCTCTTTTTTGTGTTTTAAGCTTAGCACATTTTTTAAGGGAGCAGAGTTGATTGTCTCGGTACTGAATGGTTTCTTTTCTCGATCCACGATCTGGTCTTTTGTGACGCGATACAAATCATTGCGCCAATCGAGGATTTGATAAGTAATCGACAAAACAGGGTAAACCAACCCCAAAAAACTGAGCATCAATGTGGTAAAGATTGGTGGGTAAGCCGCTGTAGTGAAATTTCTCCAGATCAGCCAAACCGCAGCGGTAATAATAGTGATTAGAATGGTAACCGGTATCCATGATTTTTTTAGTAATGAAAACCAATGTTTATGGTATGTGAATGTGTCTTCCTCAACCACCCTGGTTTTAAAGATCTTCCACATCAGCCCAACTTCATCCACAGCTGGTGGAATGGCTTCACGAGCAACAACTTTTTCTTCATCTACGACCGCGTAACCAAGGTTTTTTCGAATCGTATATCGGATAGTATCTAATTTCGATTTCCGACCTTTCTTGCGTACGCGTAAAAGCAGTTCTTCAATGACACCTTGCATGAGCTTCGGGGTCTCCACATTTTCCATATCCAGACTGCCGGTGTAGGTGCGCACAATCACTTTCCCATAATCCATCATGCGGCCCAGCAAACTGGTTTGAACATTAACTGATTGGATAGTAGATAATGGCGCTTCTTGGCGGCTGGCGCTTTGTAGTAAAACTTGCTCAATCCAAATCACACGCTGGTTTGTGACTATGAAATAGTCGTTGCGCCAATCTATGAGATACCATATAGTCATTAGGAAGGCGACAAATAATAGGATGACGCTGAGAATCTGCGAGAAAAATAACGTAGCTGGGGTTGGAGGATTGAGGATTATATAAACCAAGAGAAGTTCTGGGAGGAGGACAAGCCCTGGTTTTACTAAGTTGATCAAGAAATGCGCTACATGTCTTTGAAGAATCAGGTGAATGACCTCGCTATCCCCGAGCCAGGTAAACCGCAGCTGCCTGGCTTTCTGGTGCGTTTCTGCGATAGCGTTTAGGTTCTCCCTGATATCCGGGGAATACTCAAGCAGCCATTGGAAATCTGTTTCATCTAAATATAGTAAAGTGGTGTCTTCAGCCGCGGTGATAGAGGCTGAACGCGGCCTGTAGAACAGTAGCGCTTCTTCTCCGAAGTAGTCTCCGGTTTCCAAAATTGCTAGATCAACTTCCTCCTGGTTTTCTTGCCGCCAAACCCTAACGAGACCGGATTGGATGATGTAGAAATTATCTCCGTCATCACCTTCGGAGAAGAGCGACTCGCCTTTTTCTAGCTTGTGCGCTTTCAAGCGTTTGGCAATATTTTCAATCTGTTCCTCTTCGAATTCGTTAAATAACTGTAGATCTTGGAGGAATGTTTTTCTTTCTTCTTGTGCAGTTACCATGAAGCGATTCTAGCATGGAACGGATTTTTTTACACTTTTGTAAGGGTTTGGAAAGAACGGAGCTTTAGCTTGATTCGTGTTAGAATCCGCCAACAATTCACTAGACTAACCGATCATAAACACAGGAGCTTAACATACATGCCAATCCATTTTGGAACCGATGGCTGGCGGGCTGTAATCTCGGACACTTTTACGTTTTTCAACCTCCGTCTTGTTATCCAGGCGATTGCAGATGCCATCCATGCAGATGAACACGATACAGGTCCCTTAAAGGGTAAGCAGTCTACCCCTCGGGATTTTGTGGTTGGATTCGATACCCGCTTTCTATCTGATCGTTATGCACGCGATGTGGCTAGGGTGCTGGCAGCTAATGGTTTCAAAGTTCTCCTGGCCCAGTCAGACTGTCCCACACCGGCAATTTCATATACTGTTCACAAGATGGGGGCTATAGCTGGGATCATGGTCACCGCCTCGCATAATGCTCCGCGTTACAATGGCATCAAGCTCAAAGCGCCGTACGGCGGCTCTGCTTCTCGAGAACAATGCCGCAGGGTGGAAGTATACCTGACCGATAACGAGGCACGCGGCCGCGGACCTAATCAGATGGATTTTGAATTGGCACGTGAAATGGGGCTGATTGAACGCTTTAATCCTATTCCGGATTATTATGAGCATCTACGTACCTTAATCAACTTTGATGCCATAGCAGATAACCCCCAGCATATTGTTGTGGATTCAATGTACGGCTCAGGGAGAGGTACTATCAAAGGCATTTTACAAGGCACAGGATGTGAGGTGCATGAAATTCGGGGTGAGATGAATCCTGGATTTGGCGGAGTTCACCCAGAGCCAATTGAACGCTACTTGGGCTCTTTGGCAGGAGCGATCAGCACTGGGCTAGGTACATTGGGTTTGGCGACTGACGGAGACGCAGATAGATTGGGGGCAATGGATGAACGCGGCAATTTCATCGACCCACACAAAATCATGGCAGTAGCTTTGCGATACTTAGTGGAGAATCGGGGTATGACCGGTTGTGTTGTGCGCACGGTATCCACAACCCGCATGATAGACCGCCTGGCAGAAAAGTATGATCTCGAGGTTCACGAAACTCCGGTAGGGTTCAACTACATCGCTGATCTTATGCTAAAAGAAGACGTGCTCATTGGGGGGGAGGAGTCTGGCGGCATTTCCTTCAAAGGTAACATACCCGAAGGGGACGGCGTGCTGATGAGTTTGTTGCTGCTGGAGATCGTTGCGTCTACTGGTGCATCTTTGTTTGAGCTGGTGCAAGACTTATTGAAGGAAGTAGGACCGACTCATTACACGCGCACAGACTTGCGCCTTAAACGCCCGGTTGAGAAACGTAAGCTGACCCAAAGGCTGGCCAATGACGCGCCCAACGCCATTGGGGGTGAAACAGTCAGCGAGGTTGCCACTACGGATGGCACGAAATACATCCTCAAAGATGATTCCTGGCTTTTGATCCGACCTTCGGGGACTGAGCCGGTGCTGCGCGTTTATGCGGAAGGCCGCAGCCCAGAGATGGTGACCGCCTTGTTAGATTATGGGGAAAAAGTCGCTCAGAGCGTTTCGTAGGGTTTGGATTATATGTAATATTTGTCACTCTGAGCGCAGCGAAGAGTCGCCCCCGATCATATATTTCAACCCAGACTCTTCGGCACAAAACGCCTCAGAGTGACACACAAGGGAGGTCTTTCAATTTCTCAATCCCTAATATCTAAGTTCTTCAATATCAAACACTGGCCCGTGTTTGCAGGCCAGCTTATATCCCCGTTTTGCAGGAACGGCGCACACCCCGCATTCGGCTACAGCAGCGCAAGGCATCTGCGCACATACAAGCGCCTGAGCCGGGCAAGATAGTTTCGAGTCGAGGTCTAGTGCCAGATAGCCCCGCAAGTTGGGCAGGTTTTCCAAAGGAATATCTATTGCCAAGAAATCTGCCCAGGTTAAAGCTTCTGGTAAAAAACTGAGCGGGTTTGCTTCCACCTCTGAAGGTAATGCGGGGAGAGGCGTATCGCAGAATATGGCAATTTCGCATTGCTGAACGAAGGCGTCCTCTACCAGGGGCAGTAAACGAGCTGGAGAATCACCCAGAGCTACCAATCCAAGTTTTTTCACTAATGCAGGAATATTAAAACCCTGCCCTAGGGGCTTGCTCAAGTTTAAAACTGACCCCGGCTGCCAGGATGGCGGGATTGGCGGGGCGACCTTAAATTCTGCTAGATCAACACCTTGGTTATCTTTTCCAACTTTACTTGGGAATAGAGAACGAGGGAAAACAAACTCTATATCATCCCGCCTAGTGGCCTGGAGATACTGCCCAGCAGCAGGAATTGATTCTGGCGGGCACACGATTATTGCGCCCCTTTTTTGACCCGTTTCTTGATGAATTTCCAGCACACGTCCCTTTGCAAAGTTCATAAAATCATCCTATCATGCAACCGGGGAATGTACAACGATATTTATATTGTGTTAACTATATTTAGGTATAATCAACATAGTTTAAGTAACCGTTTGAAAGTAACTTTATAAAAATTTGGTTGAAACGGTTACTTTTAATAGATTGCGGTTCTATTTGTAGAGAATGAATACCTTATGGTTGGCGAAGCGTCGAACCCTAATTAAAATTCTTTCCGCAATCTACATAATAAACATTTGCTAATAAATTCACTTAATCAATAAGGAGGATTATCGTGAATATTACAACTATTGTCAGTGCCCTGGCTACGCTATCGTGGCTTGGAGTACTGGGGGCAATTGCATACGTGGTTTCCCGCACGGCCCGCGGACAGAAAACTGCTGGCGGTGTTACCATGATCATTGTTGTGATCGTGGTAGCCGTAGCTCTCAACGCCGCGGCTGCAGGGCTGGTATTTGTCCCTCCGGATCAATTGGGTGTGGTCATTTCAGCTTTACCGGGCGAGGAAGGTGTGCGAGATGAAGCATTAAAACCCGGCCTGCAATGGGTGGTGCCTTTCTTTGAAAACGTGATCTTCTATTCAATCTCTACCCAGACCTACACCATGTCTATCGCTCCATCAGAGGGCCAGATTTCCGGAGATGATTCAGTAGAATCGCGCACTTCGGACGGCCAGATAGTGTTTGTCGATGCATCCGTGATTTTTAAGATTAACCCAGCTGCTGTAGTACAAGATATCCACATACAGTGGCAAGGTGGTCAGTATGTGGATCTTTTGGTGCGTCCTCAGGCGCGTGGAATTGTACGCGATGCTGTTTCCCGGTTTGGCGTCGAGCAGGTTTATAGTGAATCGCGTCCAGAACTCACTCAACAAATCCACGATGAATTAACCGAGACTTTTGATGAGAACGGGTTGATCTTAGTGGATTTCGTATTGCGTAATATCGGTTTCTCACCTGAATACTCTGCTTCCATTGAGCGTAAACAGATCCAAGACCAGGAACGCGAACAGGCTGCCATCCTAACAGGCCAAAGACAGGAAGAGGCTAACCAGGCAGTTGCAATTGCTGAAGGGCAGGCAAATTCTAATGTAGCATTAGCCACAGGACAAGCCGAAGCCTTGCTGATTGCAGCTCAAGCCGAGGCGGATGCCCGCTTGATTCGCGCCGCTGCAGAGGCTACTGCGCTGGAATTACTCGGGGCTGCTATAGCAGAAAACCCAGATGTGCTTCTGTTAGAATATATCAATAAACTGGCTGAGAATATCAATGTAATGTTATTACCCAGCGACAACCCCTTCCTATTGCCTCTGCCCGAACTACAATCAGCCCCTGAATTAACAGCTCCAGGTTTAACAGTTCCAGAAACTGAGTAAACTTTCGTAATTTGTGCTTTTCACGGTAGAGGAGGCGGTGTAAAATCGTTGCCTCTACCGTGTTTTTCATTTTCTCAAAGGAGAGCAATGTCCAGCCAACCCGCTAAAGCCCCTTCCGGCAAGCAGATCAGGCTGACCAGCCTTTCGAAATGTGCTGGTTGAGCCTCTAAGCTGAGCGCGGAAGCGCTTGCGCAGGTTCTGCGCCCGTTAGAGGGTATGTTTGACCCTTCCGATACCCCCGACCTATTAATTGGTCTTGGGGATCTTGACGACGCGGCGGTTTGGCGTTTGGATGAAGACCGCGCTTTAGTAGTTACCACCGATTTCTTTACCCCGGTGGTGGATGATGCATATGATTTTGGTGCTATTGCGGCAGCCAACAGTCTTTCGGATGTATATGCCATGGGCGGGAAACCATTCCTGGCTTTGAACGTGGCTGCTTTCCCCGAAGACCTGCCTCCTGAAATTTCCGGCGAGATCATTCGCGGCGGCGCTGATAAGGCTAAAGAGGCTGGTGTAGTGATCGCCGGAGGCCACACTATTCAGGATGAAGAGCCAAAATACGGGCTGCTCGTTTTGGGTTTTGTGGATCCAAAGCTTACTATGACCAAAGGTAGCGTTCAGGTGGGAGACACGTTGATGCTCACCAAACCATTGGGTTTTGGAGTCACCACAACTGCACTTAAGCAGCAAAAAGCTGCACCGGAAGATGTGGCTGAGGTGGTCGCTTGGATGTCCCAGCTCAATAATAAAACAGCGGATTTGGCCAGAGAATTCAAATTGCGCGGTGTGACTGACGTTACCGGCTTCAGCTTGATGGGACACGGTCTGGAGGTCGCCCAAGCATCGGGGGTTAAACTTTCCATGCAATTTGATAAAGTCCCCTTTGTTTCCTGCGCACATAAGTATGCGGAAGAATGGACCTTCCCCGGAGGAGCTATTGATAACCGTGCTCATTTTGGCTCGCAGGTAGATTTCCGGGCAAAATTGACTGAAGCTGAACAAATGCTGCTTTTCGACCCGCAAACAAGTGGCGGCCTATTGGTTTCTGTCCCAAGCGATAAAGTGAAAGACTTAGAAGTGCGCGCAAAGGAAATTGACCAGCCCATTTGGGAAATTGGCGAGGTGATTCAGGGACAGGGGATAGAAGTAGTGAAATAATAGGAACGTGAATGGGCCTTCCGTTTTAACAATTGAATTTCCTCTACCATGCCCAATCTGATCCTAATCCGGCATTCCGCATCCCAACCCGACTCCAGCATACCGGCCAATCAATGGCGGCTATCTCACCGGGGACGTCAGTTATGCAAACCTCTAGCTGAGAAACTTTCGGTTCATCAACCTACATTATTAGTATCCAGCATAGAACCCAAAGCCATTGAAACTGCCCAGCTGACAGCCGAACATCTAGGAATAGAATCCGATATCGCGAATGGGCTGCACGAGCATGAACGCAGCAACGTTCCATTTATGCTCTCCCAAGAAAGTTTTGAAGGCCGTGTTCAAGCGATGTTTGAGAAGCCTGGCGAAGTAGTCTTCGGCACCGAATCCGCCAATCAAGCTTTGGAACGCTTTTCAGCAGCAATAGATAACTTATTGAAAGATCTCATTGATGAAACCCTTGCTTTGGTTACCCACGGGACGGTAATGTCGCTATTTGTAGCGCGGGCCAACAGTCTGGACGCGCATGGATTGTGGAGTACATTGGGGATGCCGGCCTTTGTTGTGTTGGAACTGCCAAAGTTTAAGGTTGTTACAACATTGGAGAATCTAGACTTGAACAATTAAACCGTCTTAGTAAATATTTTGGTGTCTAAACCTGACGGGATTGATCTTCGGGTAACAACGTATCACTATCACTATTTCTACTACACAATTTGTTAGTTCCTATCTTATGTGGTTTAATTGATATCTAACAACTAGAGGAGTAATACATGTTAATTAGTAAGAAATTAGAGACCACTATCAACCAACAGATCGGCAATGAGTTTGCCGCCAGCATGCAGTACATTCACATCGCTTCTTATTTTGAAACCGAAGATTTGTTGCATTTCGCCCAGTTGTTCTTTGATCAGGCAGATGAAGAACGTATGCATGCGATGAAATTCGTGCGCTACATCTTGGATACAGGCGGCGAAGTTGCTATCCCTGCGCTGCCCGAGTCGCGCCACGATTTCAAAAATGCTGAGGAAGCAGTGGGAGCTGCCCTCGAATGGGAAATAGAAGTAACCGGACAAGTTAACGCTCTCATGGATATCGCGGTAGAAGAAAAAGATTACATTGCTCAGGAGTTTCTCGGCTGGTTTGTCACCGAGCAGCTAGAGGAGGTATCTAAGATGAGTACTATTTTAAAAATCGTGCGCCGCGCCGGGGAGGATTTATTAATGGCAGAGACATATATTATGAGTGCTTTACCCTCTGAGGCGGATGCGGCCGCGGCTTAGGTATAAATGTATACAGACGCGCTTTCAAACGCTTCTGCATACATTTCTAAATAATTATATTAGTTGCAAATAGTTCTATTTTTCTCTATCTTGGAGCAAACCCCAGATAAAGATGGATGCGCCTGCTCCTAAGCTGAAAGCGCCTACGGCTCCTTCAGACCCATTCACTACCGAGGCTGAGAGATAGAAAACACCTATTACCACGGCTGCTTTGAGTTGCCAATCGGTTTTGGCTGCCCTCACTGTGGACATTACCAGCCAACCGCTTCCCAGGCCTAAAACTAAAAGACCCAGGGCACGTAAAAAGTAACCGCCAAGCATAAGAACATCTGTAATAAGTTTAAGGGTATCTTCATCCATAATATTTCTCCTTCCAAGAAATCAATAGAATATTATTTTGAATTATACCCCCAACTGGAATTTGCACCAACTTTTGACCCAAAACATTTTTCACTTTTTATTTTTTATCCACCCTGTTTTTCTATCCAATATCGTACAAATTTCTTGGCCTCATCCCGGGATTTAATCTCCCCAGCAGCTTGGGTTTCACGAATAACTTCAAGTAATTGGCCTACCAGGGGGCCGGGTTTTATCTTGAATTCCTTGATTAAATCTTTGCCATCCAACAAAGGCGCAGGTGATACGCTTTGCTCAGGTTTTTCCCAATAGGCTTCCAACAGCACTCTAACCACGCCAAGTTGGTTTTGTAAGGTGTCAGGGGGAAGAGTGTTTGCGTAGGTGGCCATGAGGTCGGCAAGGGACAGCAAGCAAATATCCACACCTGCTTTATCGGTAGCGTGGAAGAATCGGTAAACAGCTTTGCGTGTGGGGGCTTCCCCTGTCTGGGCTAAGTGAAATGGCCGCATGTGTTGAGCCAGAATGGTAATCAAGCGATCTCTTTCTGGGTTGCTCAACCTCAGGGCTTTGGCGCGTTGTGCGATGATATCTGCTCCTATTCTTTCGTGTTCCAGGAAACGAATTTTCCCGCTTGCATCTATTGTTTGGGTTTCTGGTTTGCCACTGTCGTGGTAGAGGACGGCCAGGAAAAGCAATGCACGTAAGGATCGATCACGATTGAGTTCTGTTTTGAGATGTTCGCTGATTTGCTTCCGGAAACGGCCCAGGCGCACTACTATTAGTCCGCTGGATAAATTCCTGGCAGTATCATGATCGTACTCTTCTGCCAAACTAGCCAAGATCACCTCCAGATTTTCTAGCGTGTGTAGGGTATGTTCCCAAACATCGTACACATGTGGAGCTGATTGGGAAACGCTTTTGAGGTCGGTCAACTCCGGCAATATGTGGGGCAGTACGCCAAGGACCTCCAAAGCTCTCAGGGAAGCGGCCGGTCGGGGGCTGCTCAGTATGCGGAACAATTCATCTCGCAAGCGTTCGGGAGAAACCTGAGGTAGATTGCCAACTGCTTTGCGCATCAATTTACGCGTTTCGGGAACAATGTGCAGCTCATAGGCAGCAGCAAAACGCACAGCCCGCAGAATGCGAACCGGGTCATCCTTGAAAGCTGTATCGGAGCAGGCCCGCAGGCGTTTGGCTATTAGATCGTTCATCCCACCGAGTGGGTCTAGCAAGGCTCGTGGGTTTCGGATATCGACAGCCATAGCGTTAATCGTGAAATCTCTACCGAGCAGATCGTTTTCTAAGTCTGCCGCACGCAGTTTCGTAAAATCTAAGATATTTCGGCTTCCATCTTCCTGCGTGAGTACCACACGGCCGGATTGGGTTTCGTCATCCAGGCGATAGTAGGCCCCGCCCAGTGAGTTGGCTACCTTCCGCGCCAGCTTTAATGCGTCGCCTGTAGTTGTGAAATCCAGGTCGTCGAAAGCTTTCTGGAGCAGGGCATCCCGCACTGCACCGCCAGTAAGATAAGCCGTACTTTTTTTGGGTAAATCTGATGAAACCTGTTCCAAGTATGGGGAGAAATCCAGTTCGTTTTTAGTTGGCATGTAGCTTATCTCAGGTTTTTCTTTAAAGCGCGCGGCTTGTGCGGCTTTCAAAGCTTGGTCTGGTGTGCCGCCCTGTCCAACTACTCTATCCTCCAAACGAGCTATCCAACGTCCCGCGTAGGGATGAGGGACATCATCCGTGTGATTGGAGGGCTCTTTGGGCATGAGTTTAATCCGGCGGCGTATATTGGTCCAGATCGACCACACCTATGAAGGGTAGGTTGCGGTAGTATTCGTCCAAATCTAAACCATAACCGAACACGAATTTATCTTCAATATCAAAACCAATATAACGTAGGGGGACAACCGCTTCCCTACGGGTGGTTTTATCCAACAGAGCGCAGACTCGCAAACTCTTTGGATGGCGTGTATCTAGCAGCTCGAGAACTGAAGCAAGGGTGTGCCCGCTATCGACGATATCTTCTACCAGCAAAACATTACGGTCATGGATATCGGCTTTGAGGTCGAGTGTGATACGCACCATTCCGCTGGATTGCCTGGCGCCTGCTCCATAGGAAGATACGGCCATAAAATCAATCGCGTGTGGGACGCTGATATGCCGCATTAGATCGGTAAGGAACAATACCGCACCTCGTAAAATGCAGATCAATAGCAGATCTTCACCTTGGTAATCCTTGCTGATTTCTGCACCCAGCTCTGCAATGCGGGTTTGCAAGGTGTCTTCAGTGATGATTATTTCAGAGAGGAATTTTTTATATCCGGGGATTTCTTCCATAATGATCAATCTCGCGGAACTTCATGGTGTTCACGGCAGCGGGCTTCATAAATTTCATCTGCACCCACGATCACGATTGGATCATCATAACGGGCGGGGTTTCCATCCACCAATCTCTGCGTCCTTGAGGCTGGTTCTGCACAAACCATGCAAATGGCGTGAAGCTTATCAACTTGCTCCGCTTGGGAAACCAGTGCAGGCATGGGGCCAAATGGCTCTGCACGAAAATCGGTATCCAACCCGGCTACAATAACCCTTAAGCCCTTATCGGCCAACTTGTTTACCAATGAAATGATCTCTTCATCCAGGAATTGGGCCTCGTCAATCGCGACCACTGTGGTGTCTGCATCCAGATTTTCCAGGATTTCCGTGACATTTGAAATTGGAAGGGCGTCAAATTGGCTGCCAGCGTGGGAAGTGACTTTGGTTGTCCCGTAGCGGGTATCGATTGAGGGTTTGAAAACCTGTACCTTTTGTTTAGCGATGGCTGCGCGGCGTAAGCGCCGAATCAACTCATCGGTCTTACCGCAAAACATCGATCCGGTAATAACCTCGACTGCACCAATATGATGTTTCATATACACCTCGATCAGGGTAGGATTGAATTTGATGATATATGCTAAGTTTACTAGAATATGACTAGGTTTACAATAATTTTTGCTCGCTGGTTCTTATGTTAGGGACTATTCTTGGGAAATATTTTCGTGATGTTGGCCTCTGGAATCTGTTAATATCTCGGCACAGCCATATTAATCCCCGCCAACTTGGCTGTTGGTGCTATACTTCAGCCCAACAATATTTAACTTTAGGAGGAAGCAGGTGAAGAGAAATCAAATCATCACTATTGTAACTACCCTTTTTATGCTCTTTTTGTGTTTTTGTGTAGTGGCAACTTCTTCGTTTTATTTTTTGGTCCCGAACTATAAACCTGAATGGGCCTTTTGGGAAAAGAGCTCTAGTAGCAGTAGTAGGTCCGATAGAGATAGGGATCGTGATGAGGAAGCTTCGAGTGATGGGGATCGTGACGAGGAGCCTGCGAGTGATTTTACCGGAACCTTAGATGGCCTGGCTGTTACATTCACAGAGGATGACGATTTTGGTTTTGTTGCTGTTCACGAGAGTGGTGAGCAGCTTATCGCGATGACTGAATCTTTTTCCAATGGAGTAGAAAGGGTTATAGGTGCAATTTGGATTTCACCTGAGGGAGAAACCGTAGTGGTCTATAATGGTGATGATGGGCTGCCTGAGAGGGTGTTCGTAGGTGATAATATTCTTGTTTTTTCAAATTACACCAATAACACAGTTGATGTATCAGTAATATACCCAAACGGGGAAATTGAAGTTACTCGGGAAATTCCGGTTGATGCGGATGCGCTTGATGAATTGCAAGCTTATAACGCGGGTGGTCGAGAAACTGCTTCATTGGATTCAGCCTACATCCCTAATCTGGCTTTTGACTTTAGAAAGGCTTTGAGGATCACAGCCTTCACACTGAGTGTAGCAGGTTGTGCAGGAGCATTTATCCTCGGGGGACCTTTGGGTTTGGTATGTGCGAGCGCTGTGGTAAGTGGAGCAAGCTTAATGTTGTATGAGAACGAGGCTTTAGAAAATACTTCAGTTGCATTCGGTGCATTCTCGTGTGGAGCAGCATTTGTGGACGTCGGAAGTCTAGTGGAGTGTGTTCCCTTTGTCCTCGAAACCTCGGCAGCCTTGCTTGGCGCGGCGGAGAGAGCAGAAGCATCGCAGAGTACTTCTTTGAACTTGGCCCACTCCTCACTAACTTTTGGAGGCGGCGATGTGCAAATCACCTTAACTTGGGATAATTCCGCTGACCTCGACCTATGGGTTACCGAACCATCAGGTGAGAAAATATATTTTTCCAATGATATTAGCGATACCGGTGGTGAACTAGATGTTGACGACACTAATGGTTATGGACCTGAAAATATATTTTGGGATGACGGCCAAGCTCCCTCGGGAGACTATCTTGTGCAAGTAGACCATTTTTCGGGAGCCAGCGGAGCGAACTACCAGGTCCTAGTGCAGATCAATGGAGAAACCTATAACTTTAGCGGGACAATTTCAAGCGGCATAGATACAGTTTTCACTTTTGAACAGTGATAATTGTAGTATTCTTGTAATGAATACTCGATAAGAAAAAAACGCCCGGTACCAGCCGGGCGTTTTAAGTTTTTTTCACAGGGAAACTTGAATTTATTAGTCTTCAGTTTGGTCTTCGGGGAGTGCGTATCCAAAGCGGCGTAAGGCTTTCTTGAGATCGGCGAGTGATTTACGACCGATACCGTCTATTGCAAGCACGGCCTCGTCCCCAGCGGATAGTTTTTCGAGGAAGTAGCCCACGTCGGTGATTTCGGCTTTGGCTAGTGCATCAGTGGCCCGCTTGCCTACCTCCAGTTCTGTGATCGTACGGTCTGGAGAAACTTTGGCTGCATCTTCGGCTTCTTTTTCATCGATGAATTTCTGACGGGCTTCGAGGCGTTTGTAGAAGCGGTCTACCTGTCCTTCTGTGTCTACGATGCGCTGTTCGCCGGTAAAGAAGGGGTGGCAGTTAGAGCAAATGTCGACTCTTATCTCTGGAGATGTTGAGCCTGTCGTCCAGGATTCACCACATGCGCAAGTTACCTTAGCGTCCGGATAATATGTGGGGTGGATATCTGTTTTCATTATTAATGCATACCTCAATAAAACGTTTTGATCTATCAAAGACAAAACGTTTATCGGTTATTTAGCTGGGTTAACGCTGACCTGCTTGCGGCCGCCGCGGATATTCTCATACACGACTACGCCATTGGCCATGGCAAACAGAGTATGATCCCTGCCCATACCAACGTTTCGCCCAGGGTGAATGGGAGTGCCGCGCTGGCGTACAAGTATGTTTCCGGAGAGGACGAACTCTCCCCCATACTTCTTGACGCCTAAGCGTTTGGATTGACTATCTCGTCCGTTGCGGCTGGAACCGCCACCTTTTTTATGTGCCATTTTTAAATCCTCGTTCTTTATTTCTTCGGAGCAGTTTTCTTGGCTGGTGATTTTTTAGTAGTTTTCTTAGCTGCGGTCTTTTTGGCTGCTGGTTTCTTTGCGGCTGGTTTGGCAGCTTTGGTCTTTGGCTTAGCTTTGGGTTTGTCACCTTTTACCTCGGCTTCCGCTTTTTTCTTCGCAGGGGCCTTGGTTTGGATGGCTTCAATCTCTAAGCGGGTGTAATACTGACGGTGACCACGCTTCAAACGGTAGCGTTTGCGCGGATGGTATTTGAAGACGATGATCTTCGGTGCTCTGAACTGGTCGACTACTTTGGCTTTAACTTTTGCACCTGAAACCTTGGGCGTGCCGACGGTGACCTTCTTCCCATCCGAGACCAATAGGACGTCATTTAAATCAATTTTCTTACCGACATCCAAATGCAAGCGGTCCACTTCAATGGTGCTGCCTTCGATGGCTTTATACTGCTTGCCGCCGCTTTCTATTATTGCGTACTTCATACTAGCTTCCTCCAAGCTTCACTTCGCCGTAAGACCCGCGCGTTTTGCGCCGGATTGCGGGGAAGATTGGGTCACACAAATTTATGCCCCAGCGACTCGCTGCCGGGGCAGTGCGGGGCATATTATAAAGGATGATTAGCCCCCCTGTCAACGATTCGAAGTATTAAAGTTTAAAATGTCACACTCCATGAGAAACTATGGAGATGAGACAAATGACAAAAATTATCGTAGCT
>VRUJ01000006.1:3791-113388 GCA_019456165.1 Chloroflexota bacterium | reverse complement strand
CACCCTATCAGCGAAGGTGCCAGTATTTTGATTAGGTAGGGTCTTATTTTTGTGTCTACTTATTTGGGTGCAGTTCACCAAAACCTTTAGGGTCTTAAATCAACTTCTCTCCTGGAGTTTGGGAAACTACTTATTTAATTATCTTCATCCCCCATGAACAGCCGCCAACGCTTCTACGAAACCATGCATTACGGCTCGCCTGACCGCGTGCCATACTTCGAGGAAGGTATCCGCGAAGGCGTGCTGCTAGCCTGGCGCAAGCAGGGCATGCCGCGCGATGCCGACCTCTCCAAGATGTTTACCAGCGACCATCAAGAAGAGATCTCCCTGGAGATACACCCTTTGCCGTGGATGGACAAAATGCCTGCCCTACGCGGCGACCTGGACGAATTCCGCCGCCTCCTCGACCCCAACGACTCAGCGCGTCTGCCGGGAAAATGGGCTGAGCGCGTATCGGCCTGGAAAGACCGCGAGCATGTGCTCATGCTGCGCGTCTCACGCGGCATATTCCAATCTATGGGCGTGGGCGATGGGAATACTTTTACTGAGTTAATGCGTTTGATGAAGCGCGATCCCCAATACGTGCGCGCGGCCATGACCATCCAGGGGGAGTTCAACGCCAGGCTGGTCGCGCGCGTGCTGAGCGAGGTACACATCGACGCGGCTGTGTTCGGAGAGGCTATCGGGGCCAATCACGGCGCATTGATCTCTCCAAGCATGTACGAGGATTTCGCCCTAACCAGCTACCAGCCTATTCTGGACGTGTTGCGGGGACATGGCGTGGACACGTTCATTTGGCGCACCTATGCTAACGCGCGCGTGCTCATCCCCAGCATCCTCAAGTGGGGGATCAACTGTCTGTGGGCCTGCGAGGTAGATCTTGAGTCCATGGATTACGCCGACCTGCGCAGCGAGTTTGGGCGCGACCTGCGCCTGATCGGGGGTATAGACCTGGACACAATGCGGGGGAATAAAGATGACATCCGCCGTGAGATCGAGACAAAGGTGCCGCCCCTGGTGGCCCAAGGCGGTTACGTCCCCCTGGCCGACGGCCGTGTGCGCGAAGACATGCCCTACGAAAACTACATTTATTATCGCCAGCTGCTAGAGGAGCTAACGCAGTTGTAAAGCTAGCGATACTGAAAGGTATTGGGTAGACCCTAAAGGTTTTGATGAAGTGCACCCAAACAAAGGAAAGGCGGCTCACTCAAATAGTCCAAATTTTTTCATCTAGCTAGCAATAAATCCTGCCGAAATATTCTTCTGCACTCACTCATTTGATCTTTAGGGAGGAACAGTAGTAGGCGTCCACCAGGTTGTGCTTGTTTTAATGAAATAATTGCCCAAGCCTGATTATGATTATTCACAATGCTCAACAGGAGTAATGATACATGTTTGATTAGAAGCATCCTTGAAGGTCTGATGAAAACTGTCAATCGTATAATCTGTCACTTCCTCCAAAAGCCTGAGTGGTTTCGACGGGTCAGGGCCAAGAGCTCTAAATTCAATATCCCCATCATCCATTTCAATAATCTGCGACCACAACCAAAGAACTGTTCCCACTGGCATTGGGCAGGAGCGGATGACGTCACCTACACGCTCTGCGTCGTAATCGTAAATTGCCATTATGCCTTGATCTTCGTAAAAGAGGACCAGTGTGAATGGAAGTGGAAATTCAGGAGCGTTAGAGAATGTCTTCATGAATATTTGTGTTGGCGGCCCGTATACTTCAAGCATTTGATCCAGCTGAATACTGTAATCTATATGTAATCTACCAATTTGAATGGAACTGATACCACCATAAATCACCCTGAAGCCTCCAACTGCTAAACTGGGAGGCTCTCTCCCAGTTGCATACCTGGGAATGTAGAGAGTCTCAGAATAAGTAATACCTCTTTCATTTATCTGAGTCGTTTCTCCCTGGATTATTTCGGTTGCAAAAGTAGCAAAAAATTGCCTTGCTTCTTCCCAGGAGGTCACTCCAGGAGTTATCCCCCACCAACAAGGCAAACGGCAGCCTCCGTTGGTTGCATTTAGTTCCTCCACCAGTTCAAGGGCTTCTTCTGAAGATAGAGTTGGCAAAGGAGTCTAGGTGGGCGCAGTGGTGCTGGTTACTGTCGCAGTTATGGTTGGGGTGAGAGTGAAAGTGGAGGTAGGCGAGGGGGAGAGTGTCCAGGTTGCTGGAAGTGTTCGCTCGGAAATTGTGGAAATTTCAGCGGTTGATTGTTGGTTTTCTGTCCCAGCACACGCGGTCATCAAAAGCAGCAAAATAAGAAATAATTTCTCCTTTTGCTCTGATTTGAAATGCAGCATTATAAATTAAACCTCTTTGATCGATATTTGATAATGTCCACAATCCAACCGGGCATATTGGTATTCATGTAATCCGTAAGTTGTATCTGAAGGTATTTAATCTCTTATCTTTTCGATATATTAACATTCATTTATTCCCAATGCTCAACCGGAGTTATGATACATGTTTGATTAGAGGCGTCCTTGAAGGTTTGATGGAAACTGTCAATCGTATAGTCTGTCACATCCTCCAAAAGCCTGAGGGGTGTCGTTGGGTCTGGGCCAAGAGCTCTAAATTCAATATCCTCATCATCCATTTCAATACTCTTGGACCATAACCAAATATATGCTCCTAAAGACAGTGGGCAGGATCTGATGTTGTCACCGATATCTTCTGCATTATTATAAGGATACATCGCCAAGATGCCTTGATCCTCGTAGAAAAGCAACAAAATAAAAGGAAGGGGGCGAAATGGAGCGTTAGAGAGTGTCCACAGAAATATTTGGGTAGGTGGTCCAAACTCTTCAAGTATCTGATGAAGCTGACTGGGATATTGTAAGGTGCCCAATTGGATCTCGCTGATTAATCCCTCGATAACATATAACCCTACTACCAATGAAAAAGGATCTCCACCAATTGGATACCTTACAATGTTGCGAGTTTCAATATAAGTGACACCCTTTTCAGATATTTGTATTGAATCACTTTGGATAATTTCGGTTGCAAAAGTAGCAAAAAATTGCCTCGCTTCTTCCCAGGAGGTCACTCCAGGAGTTATCCCCCACCAACAAGGCAAACGGCAGCCAGCGTTGGTTGCATCCAGTTCCTCAACTATTGCAAGGGCATCTTCAGCAGGGAGCGTAGGGAGGGGTGTCCAGGTTGGGGCGGAGGTGCTGGTCGCTGTAACAGTTATGGTTGGGGTTAGAGTGTAAGTGGAGGTAGGCGAGGGGGAAAGTGTCCAGGTTGCTGGAAGTGTTCGGCCGGAAATTGTAGAAATTTCAGCGGTTGATTGTTGGTTTTCTAACTCCGAACACGAGGTCATCAAAAGCAGCAAAAAAAGAAATAATTTCTTCTTTTGCTTTGATTTGAAATACAGCATAATAAATTGAACCTTTATGATCTTTTTATTGAAAAAGCCCACAATCCAACCGGGC
This sequence comes from Chloroflexota bacterium, assembly GCA_019456165.1. Taxonomy (GTDB): domain Bacteria; phylum Chloroflexota; class Anaerolineae; order Anaerolineales; family UBA11579; genus VRUJ01. Next base: position 109,941 of record VRUJ01000006.1, on the reverse strand, counting down.
ATATTGGTATTCATGTAATCCGTAAGTTGTATCTGAAGCTATTTTATCTCTTATCTTTTCGATACATTTACATTCATTTATTCCCAATGCTCAACCGGAGTTATGATACATGTTTGATTAGAAGTGTCCTTGAAAGTTTGATGGAAACTATCAATCGTATAATCTGTCACATCCTCCAATAGCCTGAGTGGTTTCGTAGGGTCAACTCCAAGGGCTCGAAATTCAATATCCTCAACATCCATTTCAATAATCTCCGACCACAACGAAAGACCTGATACAACTGGTTTTGGGCAGGAACTGATGTTGTCACCAATAATTTCTGCATTATCATAATCATAAATTGCCATTATGCCTTGATCTTCGTAGAAAAGCACCAAAATAAAAGGAAGGGGGCGAAATGGAGCGTTAGAGAGTGTCCACAGAAATATTTGGGTAGGCGCTCCATATTCTTGTAGCATTTGATCCAGCTGAATACTGTAATCTATATAAAAACTACCAGTTTCAATGGAACTGATACCACCATCTATCACGTACAGGCTAAATCCTCCCACAGGATAATCAGCTACAATTGGATACCTTACAATGTTGCGAGTTTCAATATAAGTGACACCCTTTTCAGATATTTGTATTGAATCACTTTGGATAATTTCGGTTGCAAAAGTAGCAAAAAATTGCCTCGCTTCTTCCCAGGATGTTACCCCAGGTGTGATCCCCCACCAACATGGCAAACGGCAGCCAGCGTTGGTTGCATACAGTTCCTCAACCAGTTCGAGGGCTTCTTCTGAAGATAGAGTTGGCAAAGGAGTCCAGGTTGGCAAGGGAGTCCGGGTTGGCATTGTGGTACTGGTGGTTGTCGCTGTTATGGTTGGAGTGAAAGTGGTAGTTGCTGAGGGGGAAAGTGTACGGGTGGCTGGAAGTGCCCTCCCAGTAGAAGGTGTAGAAATTTCACTGGTTGATTGTTGGTTTTCTGTCCTAGCACACGCTGTGAGCACCAACAGTATAAGAAGAATTAATTTCTTCATTTGATTTGTTTGGGATAGCTGCATGGCAAGATACTCCATTACCCGTTCCTCAAATCGTTTATCGTCTTCTATATTCTAAACCAGAATTGTAAATCTTTCCTCGGTATTTCACGAACCAGCCCAAACCTTTAGGGTCTCTTCTACTTCTTTTTTCGCCGCGTAAAACACAACCCCGTCCAGACCTCATCCACCGAACACACCTTAAAATCCACCAACCCCGAGTCCAGACCAATCTTGCGCACCACGGGCTGCGTCAGGTCGCCAGCTACTTTGGATGCTTTCTTCGGCCATATGACCCATAGGGTACCCTCCCCAATGAACGTCCCCATCTTATCAATACGTCCTCCCAACTCTTTACGCCGTTTGAGGAACCATAAGGTTACTTCGCCGCGGCCGCGCGGCCCCCTGCGCAGCGTGACCCCTTTTGGCAGCTCTCCTAGCGTAGCCTCGAAATCATCCGGAGCGCCAACCAGGACGACAACCGAGTTCTCTTTGATTCCCAACTTCTTGGGCAGGGGAACGCCTTTATATACCTCAAATATTGATTGCGGTACCACAGGCTCCTCTGGGGGCATGGCGATTTTGCATCCATCAATGCGTTGGGCATATCGTCCCATGTGGTGTAGACCGCGTCCGGCAGCATTTCCCGGATGCGCGCTACCTTCTCTGGATCACCTCCCACGAAGACCAGGGGCACATGCCGGGTGTCCTTATACTTGCGCAGCATCATGCCCACATCGCGCCCTTGTGCGGGTAAGCGCCCTAAATCGATGACCGCCGCGCTGGGTGCTGCATCCCGCATGGCGCGTATTTCCGCAGTATCTGTAGGTGCATATTCCACCTCATAACCTGCTGTGCACAGCCTCTCGGCGCGCTCTTCGGCTTCTTCCGCGTTCCAGTGGATTAATCGGATGGATAACATATAAACCTTTTATAGTAATAATTACAGTGGATAATTATAATACTCTACGGGTTTTGTAACTCCCATGCCCCCCCGAAATTTCCCACAGACCTGACAAGTTTTAGACAGACCCTAAAGGTTTTCAAAAACCTTTAGGGTCTTTTCCACTTCATAATACTTCCCGTAAACACATCCTCCCCCCGGCACGTAAATTGCAACCAATTCAACACATCTCGTAATCAATACAGGTTGCCGCCTGTCAGAATCTCTTGTATATTAAACTTTAGCTATGAAAACAATAAAACCTGTCCTGCTTATAACCTTACTCACCCTCCTGCTGGCCGCTTGCGTGCGCCCCGCGCCCACCGTGCTGCCCCCTTCAGATGCAATGACACAGGCCGCCGTGTCGCAGCCCACCGCATTCATGGCTGTTGCCAGTAATACTCCCGTGCAGATAGACCCCGCAGCCCCTCCGGAAGCTAGCGCCACACAGCCATCTGCCCCAGATCCTGACCCCACGGGAACTGCCGCGCCCGTCGACGGTAATACTCCCATCCCCACCAACACCTCTGATGTGATTCCTACTAACACATCTGCATTCTCACCCACACCAACGTTGGAAGGACTGGACCCCTTGATCGCCTTTGGCCCTGCGCAGATCGCCGACTACTTCCAAACCAATTCAAACTGGCTCAGCCCCAGCAACGCCCTACCAGACACTGACAACATCCGTCTGATGATCCAAAACGATGAGATGCTTGTCACCGGCAAGAGACCGCTCTTCGATACCTGGTACTTCACCTGGCCTACGCGCACAGACTTCTACTTAGAAATGATCGTCGACAGCGACCAATGCGGGGGCAAAGATGCGTACGGCATGATCTTGCGCGGCTCGGCCAGCGGTGACCCCAGCCACGGCTACATATTTGCTTTCTCCTGCGACGGCCATTTCCTGTTTCGCCGCCTAGATAGCTCCGACCCGTACTCCGCATCTGAATTGCTCATCTGGACCGAGAGCGAACACATCCGCGGTGGATCGGACCAGATCAACGTCATGGGTATATTGGCTGAAGGGGATACCTTCACCTTATACGCCAACGGCCAGCAGATCGCAGTGCAATTTGACGATTTCTACAGCTTCGGGCGCTACGGCGTTTTCGTCAGTTCAGCACAGAACCAGGGTTACACCTACCGGGTAAAACAAATTCTCCTTTGGGATTTAGATTAACACTATTTCAAACTGATAAGCGTAGCCGATATTTTGTCATTCCGAGCGACCGTTGGGAGAGAGGAATCCCTGAATCATGGATTTGCAATTCCCCCGACTTTTCATAATCATCATCCCAACCGCATCGTCTATTTTTTCCCAACCTACGTGTCATTCTAAAAGAGGCGGCCATGCCGCCGAATGAAGAATCCCCTAACGCTTGATAAACAAAGAGATTCTTCGCTCCCTTTAATCGATCAGAAAGACGCGCGACGACTCTAATCACGAAATGTCACTCTGAGCGCAGCGAAGAGTCTCGCGAGCGAGCAGCTCTTTAGACGAGGAGACTGACGGAAAATAGTCTCAGACTTCGAGATTATTCACCCCTGCGGGAGTTCAGAATGACACGCCAAGATGTCATTCCGAGCGACCAGCGGGAGAGGGGATGTGACTACTGCGGTTGTGGAGGCGACAAGACCGAGGGTGAAACCAAGACGTCACGGTAGCCCTGTGAACAGCAAAAGGGCATCCCATGCGAAGAACGGAAACCCCTCTCCATCTGTGGGGTGGACCGTGAACAGGAGCGTGTGACTACCTTTGGTCACAGGTCCCAGATTGACATCAAATGTGCCAGGTTGCCAACCATCTTCACTACCAAGCATAGCCGCGGTGACAGGTATCGGGTCCTGCTCATCAAGAGTAATCAGCAAGGTCTCGTCACCAGCCCGCGATACGCGAAGCGTCAGATCAGTATGGTCGCTCGCGAGCGTGAAATAGATCTTGATGCTTTCGACGTCCTCTTCTGCAACAAATGGATATTCGTAGGCGTGGTCTTCGGACCAGGACATTCCGACCGGAAACGTCTCAGTAGAACAGTCAACGCCGACGGTGCACTCATATTGATCCATGGACTCACGAGCCGTGAATTCGCCGTAGCTGTTGTCCCGCCGACCAATGGAGAAGACGACTCGTGTTATAGGTATTCCATCAATTTCCGGAACGGTAGTCGTCGTAGCTGTTAGTATCGGCGACTGAGATGTTGGTGTGGGTGTAATCTGTACAGGAGATGAGGTAGTAGTGATGGGGGAAGGACTTGGTCTACAGCCACTCATCGTCGCAATGGCAACGAGAATTCCAACCAGGAACAGCGGGGGCGGCATTTTCATTGGTCACCTCAAATTCAGTCGGCCTAACTAGTTGATAAGTAAATTTCATAATGTGTTATCGCTACTTTGATATATTATACTCATATCTTGAGAATGTTGTGGATAAAGTTCGTTTACATGGGTTTATCAAACCCTGTAATTTGTAGTTTTTTCAACATCCTGTGTCTTTATGCACCCTGGAAACTGGCGGAAAACTCCAACATTCTTCGAGATTCTTCGCTCCTAATAGTAATCAGAATGGCAGAAAGATTCGGCGATAGAAAAATTTCCTGCCCCTTAACCAAAAGCCTCCCGCGGCGGGGAAACTCCTCAACCGCAGGAGGCTAAATAATTATCATTAACTAGGTTCCCTTATTTTACCGGAATCGCCTCCAACTTCTCGATCATCCCCTCTAACACGTCAAAGCCTCCCTGCCAGAAATCAGCGCTGCGGATATCGATCCCTGCATTGCTGAGGATATCCACCGGTGATTTCGAACCGCCCGCCGAAAGTATCTCAATATACCTCGGTTTGAAAGCCTCACCATCATCTTTGTATTGTTTGTAAAGAGCCAACACCAATAACTGCCCGAATGAGTATGCATACACATAAAAGGGCACGTAATAAAAATGAGGGATGGAGACCCACTCCCAGCGGAATTCATCGCTAATTTCAAGAGAATCACCAAACTGCTTCTGTAGATTCTCCAAATAAGCATCGGATAACTCATCCACAGATGCGCCTGCGTGTATCATGTCATGAGCCTCACGCTCAAACATAGCGAAGAAAATTTGCCGCATGATAGTGGCGTAATTGCGATCCATCTGGCCGAACAAAATATCTCGGCGCACGTCTTCATCTTGCTCCTCCGCCAGCATAGAATCAATCAACAGCATCTCCCCAAAAGTAGATGCGGTTTCAGCCAGCGGCAGCGAGGAGTGATATGTGAACACGTTGTGATGCTCGGCTAGCATGGCATGCACCGCGTGTCCCAACTCGTGGGCTAACGTAGAAACACTGGTCACGCTGCCGTTGTAATTCATCTGCACCCAAGGTGTTAGAGCGGGGTCGCCTGATGAGCAAAAAGCACCCCCTTGCTTACCTTTACGCACCTCACTATCGATACGCTTATCGTCATACACACGTTGGGAAAGCTTGGCGATATTGGGATCGAATTCTTCAAAAGCTGCTTGTACCATCTTTACAGCCTCATCGTAGGAATACTTCTTATCTGAGGTTGCCACAGGTGCATAGACATCATAACGGCGTATTTTCTCCACGCCCAACCACTTCGCCTTCATTTTGAAGAATCGTTGGAACAGCGGCGCGTTCTTCTCAGATACATCCAATAAAGTGTCCACCACCTCATCAGGTATGTCATTTGCCAGGTTGCGCACCCCAATGGGGCTTGAATAGTTTCTCATATCAACGTTCTCATTGCGCCAATCTCGCACAAGAGTTTGGTACATTTGCCCCAAAATGGGAGCGTCCTCCTCAAAAATTCGGAAACGCTCCTGGTATGCGGCTGCCCGTAAGTCCGGGTCTGGCCCCTGTATTAAAGGATCCAGTTGGTCATAGGTCAATTCTTTTACTTCACCATTCACTTCTACTTTATACACATAACGGTTGGTAATAGAACTGAATAAGGTTTGTAACGCGCTGGCGCCGGTAACATCCTTAATGTTTATCACCTTCTCCTCCAGCTCGCTGAGCGTGTGCGGTTTGAAATGGCGCATCTCCTCCAACCAGTATTCATATTCACCACTGAGCTTCATCAGGCGCTCAGCTTCATTGTCATCCATCTCTTTCCACCACAGGCTGAAGAATATGGTGCGATTTTGCAGCTCTGCGCTGAATTGCTGCACGCGCGCCTGGAAAGCCAGGGCTTCTTGATCCTGGGTATCCTCCGTGGTCCACAAGCTGGCAAACTGCCCGATGCGGGTCATCTTGCGCGTGTTGGCCTCCATTTCCTGGATTATGTCCATAAAATCTTCGAAATCCATATCGGCCTTCAGCTTATCGCGGAAGGTCTCAAATTTTGTGACTTTGGTCTCCATCTCCTCAAAAGCGGCCTTCATTTCCGCCGATTCATGCCCCGGGAAAAGGTCATCCAAACTCCAACGTGATTCTTTGTACGTTTCTGTCATCTTCTACTCCACTATTTATATTATTTATAATTACAAAAGGACTGCTATCTTATTTACTATTATCCTAAGCCATTTGTTCACGAATTATCTCACGTAAATGGTCAATCGGAAGTCTCTCCCCAGTACTATTATCTTCGTAAAACCAGTGCACCCAGCCATTGCAAGGCGCATGGCGGATTATTTTACCAATTTGATGAATGGACCCACGAGTTCCATTATATTTCAAAGCCCCATCTGAAAGGACTCGAGCGGTCTCTAATCCGTTCTTTCCAAAAAATAGTTTTTGTCCCGGTTTTAATAAATCGTGCTCTAGTAATGTCCCAAAAGGAATACGTTGTCTTTTTCGAGGGTCTGGGGTGTTATATATTTCCGAATCGTATTCACCAGGGACAATGTTAGCTATACGCTCCCGTGCCAACTCCACATAAGCGGATTCACGTTCGATGCCTATCCAGTGGCGGTGCAGGCGCTTGGCTACCGCTCCCGTGGTACCCGTGCCGAAGAATGGGTCCAGTACCACATCCCCCGGATTCGAACTGGATTGCAGCACGCGGTAGAGCAGCGCTTCCGGCTTTTGAGTCGAATGCGCCTTCTTGCCGTTGATCTTGAGCCGCTCTTTACCTGAGCAAATGGGGATAGTCCAATCGTTGCGCATCTGTTTATCTTCGTTGAGCGCCTTCATTGCGTGGTGGTGAAAAGTGTATTTAGCGCCGCGCTCTTTCTGCACCCACAAGAGGGTCTCGTGAGCATTGGTAAAGCGCACCCCCCGAAAGTTGGGCATAGGATTGGTTTTTATCCAAAGCACGTCATTAAGAATCCAGAACCCCATATCCTGCATTATGGCTCCCACGCGGTAAATGTTGTGATAGGTACCGATCACCCACAGTGTACCCGTCTTCTTTAGCACCCGTCGGCAGGCGCTCAGCCAGCCGCGCGTGAATTCGTCATACGCTGCAAAATCATCAAATTGGTCCCAGGCATCTTCAACCGCGTCCACCTTGGTTTGATTGGGCCGCCATAGTTCCTGGTTCAATTGCAGGTTGTAGGGTGGGTCTGCAAAGACTAAGTCTACACACTCGGCCGGCCAGGAGTCCAGCAGATCTACGCAATCGCCTTGCAGAACTTGATCTAGGGGTAAATCTACAGTCTTTCTCTTGGGCATAGAACAATTATAGTGATAAACGAGTCTCTGAGCAAATTGCTAGAAGCCCCCAACTAAACATTAAACCTCACCTGAATGACTTCGCCATCTTGCACCACGTACTCCTTACCCTCCACGCGCAACTTGCCATGCTCGCGTGCCGCAGCTAATGAGCCTAACGAATCCAGTTCTGCGAAACCGATAACCTCGGCGCGGATAAAGCCTCTTTCCATGTCCGTGTGCACGACCCCAGCAGCTTCACGCGCTCTAATACCCCGGCGCACTGTCCAGGCACGCACTTCTTTTTCATTGCCCGTGAAGAAGGTCTGCTGGCCTAAAAGCTCATATGACTCACGGATGATGCGGTACAAGCTGAGTTCCTCAATGCCGTATTCCTGCAGAAAAACCTTGGTTTCTTCAGGCGGCAGCTGGGCGATTTCCATTTCGAGTTTGCCCTGCAAAGCCACTACGCGGCTGTGACTGGCCGCGCTCTCAACCGCTGGCGCTGCCTGCCCCTCGCCAAGATTTAGTACCACCATCACCGGCTTGAAGGTGAGCAAACCAAAACTTGAGAGCAGTTTTTGCTCATCCACAGTAAACTCCTGATTACGTAAGGGCATCTCTTCAGTAAGCCCTTCTTGCATTCGCTGGAACAACGCCTGTTCTCGCTCTACAACAGTCTTATCGCGCCCGCCCTTTTGGCGTTCATCTGCTAAACGCTCTAGCTTGCGCTCCACCGCCAAGAGATCGCTGAACAGCAATTCGGTTGCCATTCCGGAAACATCACGCGAGGCGTCCAGTCTTCCATCTTGGTGGGCTACATTTTCATCTTCAAAACAGCGCACGATGTGCAAAAAGGCATCTAATTGGGCCAGTTCATTCAGCAGCGCGCCTGAAATACCGGCTTGCCCCGCGCTGCCATCCAATCCAGCAATGTCGAGGTATTCAATCCGCGCGGGTGTGGTTTTCTTTGGGTTGTAGATCTCCTCCAGACGTTCAAGGCGCGTGTCGGGCACCTGCACCACCCCGGAATGCAGTTCGATCCGGCCCGCGCTCATTGTTGTAGGCACTTCTCCGCGCGTGAGCGCATTAAAGATCGTAGTTTTGCCAGATTGTGGGAAGCCAATAATTCCAAGTCTCATACTGGATCCTAAGTTTCTAGCTTCACGAATTTGCCACCATCATGGGGCGTTGGTAGCGATAAAACCACCAGATTGTTAATATTAATGGGAACACACTAGCTACTCCTCCAATCAGATTGATCATCCCATAACCCAAGCCTGCATATATAACCCCGCTTCCTAAGCTCCCCGCGGAAGCAGCCAAACTAATCAGCAGATCATTCGCCCCCTGCGTACGGGCGCGCTCTTCAAAAGAGAGCTGGTCTGCCAAAAGCGCTGAACCAGCCACATAACAAAAATTCCAACCAACCCCCAATAAAAACAACGCCAGCGCTATAAGCCACATTTGGCTGGATAGAGGCGCAAGGACGGCAGAGGCTATCGTAATCACCGTCCCGCTAATTATCACCTGCCCTCGCCCCCATTTGTCAGCCAAACGTCCAGTGAAGATTGAAAATGCAAACATCCCAAGGGTGTGCGCTGAAAAAACTATTGAAATATCTACATCCGTTAAGTTTATATTGCGCATATGTAGGGAAGTGATCCCCATGACCATGATCATAACTGACTGAGCAATGACCACAGCAAGTACAGCTACCAGAACGGCCGGTTGGCGCAGGAGTGTTGAGAAGCTGCGCGCTTCACCGTTTTCGGGTTCAAATTCAGGATATTGTTTGGCAACTTCTCTGCTCAACTCTAACGGTTCGGGGCGTAATCCCAAATATACAACGATTGTCCCCAATACAAACAAAACCAGTCCCGCTCCAAATGGGCCGGCAAGTTTATCTAATCCCACGCCTAAAGCCCATTGGCCGCTGGGTGCAAAGAGCAGCGGCCCCACCACTGCGCCAATCGTACCCCCCAATACAACATAAGAAATTGCGCGCCCTCGGTGGGTTGGCGGGTTTACCTCTGAAGCCACAAATCGGCTCAATTGCGAAGCCGCCCTGCCAAACCCCAGGCCGACCATACCAAGCAAGAAAACCGGAAATGAACGCATTTGTACCGCTGCAAGTGATACGATTGCTCCAATTACGGCAAAGCCTAATCCTAAAGAGAGCCCCTTGCGGCGGCCAATCCGGTCCCAGATAATTCCCCAAGCATAAGACGCGATTGCAACAGCAAACTGGATCACAGCTAGAGGAACCCCGGCCATTGCCTCATTTCCGCTCAACTCACTACTTACAATCGCCAAAGCTGGAGCCATAACAATGATGCCTCCAGTTATCAAACTTCGCGAGGTAAACAGGGTGGCAGTGATTTTTCCGGCTGGCTTGGAGAGATAGTTTTTAATGTTGTTTATAAACATAATTTCTTTGATTCGATACCCTTTTTTCGGCAGGCTTGACCGACAAGCCGGGATTGATTATACTGTGCTTTCAAGCGCCGGAGTGGCGGAACTGGCAGACGCGCGCGACTCAAACTCGCGTGTCCTTACGGATTTGTGGGTTCGATTCCCACCTCCGGCACCTACAATAAAAACGCCAAAAGCGTTTTTATTGTTTAAGATTTTACTGCACATACTTTACGAATCCGTTCAAGTTGATCTTGAGCGGTTTTTATCATCTGTACACTTAGAACCGCGGGAAAGGTACTATAATTTTGAATACTCTGCGGTTCTGCTGCATATACTTTGCTGAGCGCCGGGAATCTATCATGAGGTCATGCTATCCTGCGCCTGCTCCCCACACTCAAAAAAGATTTTTCCCCCCTGGCTTTTGCTTTTTCTAGTCTTGCCTATGCGATTGGCATATTTCGTCATCGTTTTCTGGAGATGGCGCCCATAGCGCGCAACATTATTATTGAAAATATGCAAGAAGGCATGATCGTTATCGATTATGCAGATCAGATAATAGACATCAATCCGGCAGCCCGAAGCCTCCTGATCTCCTTCCCCAAGGAGATCATCGGTATCCCTCTCAAAAACTATTTGCCCGAAGCCGCGCCCCTATTATCAGAAGATAAACCCAAAAATAAGGTCGTCGAATTTTCCATCCAAAGAGACAAAACGATACGACACATCGAAGCAAAACTATCCATAATTAGAAACACAAAAGGGGGAGAACTGGGATATTTGCTTACTCTGCAAGATATTACAGAACGCAAACAGCTATTTCAGGAAATCGAACGATTGGCATCTACAGATCCTCTTACAAATCTCAATAATCGCCGTCATATGTTCGACCTCGGGGAAAAAGAAATCACCCGTGCCCGCCGATATAATCATCCTGTCTCGCTGCTGATCATTGATATTGATCATTTTAAAGAAATCAATGATACTTATGGGCATCTCGTGGGTGACCAAATCCTAGAAAAATTTTCTTCTTCCTTGCAAAGCACATTTCGTTCCATTGATATTGTTGGCCGCTATGGCGGTGACAAATTTATAGTTATTTTGCCTGAGACACCCCCGAACGCGGCACATGCAACTGCCATCCGCCTTTGTGAAACTATCACAAATAGAGTATTTCAAACAACAGCCAGGGAAATCCACTTTACATTGAGCATAGGCATTAGCAGTGAAACCGATTTCAAAAACGATACCTCACTCTACACTTTGTTAGAGCGGGCTGACCGCGCCCTTTATCGTGCAAAATCACGTGGCCGCAATCAGGCTGTTCTAGAAAATAACCAATAAACGCCGCGTATCACGCCGCGCCATATTCCAATCTTACCCTTGTTTCCATGCTCCAGCGTGGGAACATAAATATGTGGTGCCCTTTGCATGCCCACGCAGGAGCATGGGCACGAGAGGAAAACCGATAAATATGAACGGGAAAGGCATAATAATTTTGAATACTCTGCGGTTCTGCTGCATCACACTTTTGAGCGGCTGCAATCCATCATGAGGCAATGCAATGAAAGATCAACGCATTAATATTGGAAATATCGAATTACAGATCAGGGAGTACAAACAAGATGGAGACGCGATCATTTTCCTGCATTTTGGCGGTGGGAACTTGATGATGTGGCAAGGAATCGTTCCATTCTTTCAAGAGGATTACCACTTGGTGCTCTTCGATTTGAGAGGCCACGGCAAATCAGACAAACCACAGAAAGGCTACCACATAGACGAGATGGCCCAAGATGTATTTATGGTCATGAAGAATTTGCAGATTGAGCAAGCGCATATTGTTGGCAGTTCGCTGGGCGCAGAAGTGGGCCTCAGCATAGCGGCCAATTATCCGGATATGGCGCTCTCACTTGTATGTGAGGGCGCATTGTACAGTGAATTCGGTCCTTATGGGCTTTGGAAAGGTTCAGAGGCCGAGTTCAAAGAACATGCTGCCCAGACCTTGAAAAAAATACGCAATACTCCTGAGAAAGTGTTTCCGTCAGTAGACGCGCTGGTGGATGAGAGCCGCAAGGGGTTTGAAAAGCGTGGCTGGTGGAGCGAGATCTTTGAGGCAGTCAAAAGATACGATGCCATTAAAATAGGCGAAGGGAAATACACTGATAGTTGGGGGAAAATGGCAGAGGAGTACACAAAAAATTATTTATATTACCGGTTTGAAGATTATTATCGCCTGGTGAAATGCCCCGTTTTGATTATGCCGGACGTATACCCAGGGCAAGATGAAAGAGAAAAGGAAGTCATGCACGGGCTATTCAAATTGTTAGACCAGGGAAAAATAGTTTCCATCCCTGAATGGATGCATCCCTTTGGATGGATGTTGACCCCAGAAGCAGGCAGCAAAGCTGTATTAGAATTCCTGGCCGAGGTTAGAAATAGAACAGGTGAACTACAAGACTAATGATTCTATCGGGACCTAGCAATCATAAAGTGGGGCGCTTAGATTAGATATCCCTCTTCCCCAACTGTGCCTATCCACGCCCCGAATTTAGCAAAATCCAGCGTTATTTCATAAGAGTACGTAAGCAGGAGGAGAAAAATTGCCGATATTAGGGTAATGCCGCCCATGATATTAGAAAAGGTAATTATCGCAAGCGCGAGGATCAGCAGTATAAACCCAATTATTCGAAATAGCGGCCGGAATGCCAGCAATACGTGCATGAGATATATCTCCAACCGCTCTCTGTCACTTCGCCGTCGTTTTGTCATTATTTAACATTCTCCGATCTAATTATAACCCCATTGTTGTAGCTAATCTCGGGGTGTAGATCAGCCACAAGGGTCGTGAGTAAAGACCCCCATGCAGAATTCTCTACTCCTCAACAATATCCTTCAGTAAAGCGATATGTTCTACCCCGATACCGCAGCAACCGCCAATGACCTGAACCCCGCGCTGCAACCAATGCTTCACAGCAGATGCATAATCCTCGGGTGAGATTACGTCATTAAAAACCCAGTTTGGGGCCACAAATTCCCCCGAATGAGCATACACCCCAATTAGCCCCGACCAATTTTCTTGCAAAACATCTAAACAAGCATCAATATTTTCGACCTCCGTGTGCATGATGCAAACCACCGCTACATCTTTATGCTTAATTGCCTGGATGCCTTCAGCCAGCGTTGGGCCATCCAACAAACGCACGACGCCCTGTTCATCCAGTTCGCAGCTAAAGCCAACCCACACTGGCAAGCCGCTCTTTTTCGCTGCTTCTAGCAGGACAAGCATTCGCTCTACATCCACCATCATTTCCAGCATGATCAAATCTGCGCCTGCCTCGGCCATTATAGCTGCTTGTTCTTCAATGTTCGCTTGTAGTTGATCGTGCGGTGGGATGTTGTCGGAAAAAGACCAATGCGTGATACCGCCTGCCACCAATACATTTGGCGTCTGTATGTTAGTTCGCGCCTCGCGTGCCAGCTCAACGCCGCGCCGATTGAGCATCTCAAAGTGCTCTTCAAGGCCGGCGTCCTGCAAGACATGGCGCGAGGTTGAAAAGGTATTCGAAATCACAATTTGCGCGCCTTGGCGAATGTAGTCCTCATGGACTTGGCGCACGATGTCGGGGTGTGTCATGGCGCCGCCCCCATTCCAGGCGTTTTCCAGCATGGGAACGCCGCGCCGGTCGATTTCAGTGCCGGTGGCGCCGTCGATCAATATGCGTTCCCCATCCTGCAGTCGCCGCATGAGCGCGTTATATTGCTTCATGATGGATGCTCCTAAATCTTGCTGGATATTATTTCGTAGTATTTTAACTTATTGCACAGGTATACACCATACTGTTGAGTTAAGTTTTTGCTTGATATTTAGAAAGGGAGTGGATTGAAGCAACGGGCAAAGCTGGAATCAATATTGTTGTTGTATAATATTGAAAATTCTGTGGTTCTGGCCCCAAATTTCCACAGCCGAAAGAATTTGCTTTTCAAACCGTTTGCCCGTCCTACCCTTTTCATCAATCCACAGCGTTTGCCTACGGAGGAACACATGCTGAACCCCACTACGGACCCTAGCGTCACCACCAGCCTAGCAGAAGCCATTCAGTCTTTGCTTCCCGCTCTTGAGGACTTCATGCGCTTTGAGGATCAGGATCTTGCAGCTAGCCAGTACCCAGAATGGTCCACTTCGCTCAATGAACCATTGCCCGAACGCGGCAGGGGGGCAGAGACGACCCTTCGGATATTGAAGGATATGGTCATCCCTCACGGCCTGCGCACTGGCGCGCCCGGCTTCGCTGGGTGGGTGACCACGATGCCAACCGTCGTTCCCGTAGCGGCTGCGTTCAGCGCAAGCATTGCCGGCGCTCAACGCTATTGGCTTCAAACATTCAATTACCTGGAGCGCCTCGCACTCGAATGGCTAAAAGAACTCCTCGGTCTGCCTGTTTCCTATCAAGGTACATTCAGCAGCGGTGGTTCCACAGCAAATCTGATCGCGCTTGCCGCAGCCCGACAATGGGCGTGCGAACAGCGCGGCCTAGACCCTTCGCGGGATGGTCTTGAAACCCTCGTCAAACCTCGCCTGTATGCCTCCGATCAGGTGCATCACGTGGTGGGCCGCGCCGCAGGGGTTTTGGGATTGGGCCGCAGCGCCCTGATTTCACTGCCCACAGACGATGCGCTCCGCCTGGACGTTGGCGCGCTCCGCGACCAGCTTCGCCGGGATAAGACCGACGGGTGCACCCCGATCGCCGTGATTGCCAGCGCGGGCACTGTGAACACCGGGGCGATTGATCCAATAGGAGACATCTTGGAGGTCTGCCGCAAAGAGCAGGTTTGGCTGCACGTCGATGGCGCCTACGGCGGATTCGCCATACTCGACCCTGAAGTTGCCCCGCTCATGCATGACCTCGTTGAGGCCGATTCACTTGCCGTCGATCCACACAAATGGCTCGCTGTGCCTTTAGGTTGCGGCGCCACATTCGTAAGGGATCGCGCGCTGCTTGGCCGCGCCCTAACCATGGAGCCAGCGGAGTACTTGGAGGGGAGTGCGAGCCAGGACGAGACAATCGGCTCGCAGTTCGACGGACTAGGCTACACTTTTCACGACTTCAACCTTGAGCAATCCGCACGCTCACGGGGCGTAACCGTGTGGGCGGCGCTGAACGAAATAGGCACAGAGGGTATACGCTCCCGGGTGACACTCCACAATTCGTTTGCTCTACACCTGGCCGAACTTGTGGAAGCATCCCCAGTACTGGAGTTGCTCGCCCCTGTAACCCTCTCTATTTGCTGTTTCCGCTACGTGCCAACTGATCTCCAAGGAGCTAATGGCAACACGGAAACCCTAAACAATCTGAATCGCGAGATTCTGATGCGCCTTCATCGAGAGCATCATCATATCCCGTCGAGCACAAAGATCAACGGACAACTCGCAATTCGCCCCTGTTATATCAACCCCCGCACGACGCTTAGTGATGTGGACGGGCTTGCCGAGGCGGTTGAGCGTATCGGGAAAGAAACGTGGGCGCACTCCGCAGCGGCCGATTAGCCAGGTGACGCTTCGGAACAAATCCCAGGTGGGACACACGCAATACACCTAACCATTCACAAAACATGCTGGGCGGTTTTTGTTTTATACCTAAAGATCTCCACGAGTAAGGAGCAATAAGAATTCCTTATAATGTCAACTTAATATCGACCTCTCCAGGCATTATGGACTTGTTCCCCATCAGTGTAGTTTGGGTTTTGCCTTTAATAGGAGAATCGATGATATTTTGTTTTGCTTTTGGAAAATGTTTTTCTAGTATTTCCAGAGTTGTATCATAAGTAAATTTTCGGGATGATGTACGCACATAGATAGTGCATCTCTTCGCCATTAACTGCGAAGATGTTTCAAATACATGGTCGAGAAGACTTCGATATTCCTCTCTAGATTCAAACCTGCCCTTATGTTTTTGGCTAACTCCCAATGGTGTTTCCGACCCACCAAGAAGCCACAACCTAAGCCACTGATCTTTATGGTAATTTGTAACTCCTTTATATGGTGGGGATGTAAAAAACAATGATACCTTCTTATTGGTAAAATTTCTGTACGATTTTTTTAAGATTTCGGCACTATCACCAAGTATTACATTGCTAGTTGTAACCGGGGGTGTGCCTTTTTTATACCGCCACCTAATTCTTTGAGATAGAAAATCAAAACACTGTATTGAAGGGGGGTCTAGACCTTTGTTTTTCCACCATTTTAAAGAATAGCCTGGCCCCATTGATTTTGTATGATTCATCTGATTCGAGAGAGTTTGACCACGCTTCCCATGGAGGTACACTAAAATAAAAGCCATTAAGGTTCGATCCGTCCGATTCTTCTGCCAATTTAAATTTTTACGCGCCGACATTAGGAAGCACAAAACATTTTTAGAATAACATGCATGGAAAAAAGGAGGGAGTTCTTTGATGTTATTCTGTAGCTCTGAAGCGTCTTTTGAAAGCACTTTGAGACGTTTCTCTACAAAATGCATTCTTGCCGGATTCAGTTTTGCTTGAGCATATACCCATCCCACAGGATTTACTTCTATTCCAAACCCATATCTCCCTTGAGTGGCGGCAGCGTATATGCTTGATGCTCGGCCGGCGAAGGGATCAAGCACAACCTGTCCTGGCTTAGAAAACTCTGAAACAATTTGAAATGCAAACTCCAAAGGGAACATTGCGTAGTAAGGGCCTACCGCTGCCCATCGCCCAGTGGCATTTCTGAATGTGCGCTTGAAACCACTAGTTTGGTGGATCATTGTTCCTCTCTCCTGATTAATTTGCGTGCCAATTCCTCAAGCACTCTTGATCCTAGATTCATAGGAATTGCAGCTTCTGCATGTGCTGAAATAAGCGGCGATAAAGAGTTGGGGAATCTAGACGAAACCAGTTGATTCAATAGACTGAGAATATCCGCTAGTCTTGGAAACTGAACAAGTTCCGCTTTACTTAAATCTCTATCTTTATTATTAAGAAAAGGAACCGACCCAACAATTCTAGCCCCATTTGGGGTTTTATAAAAGAATTTTCTTCCGAAATATGTATCGCGTCCATATGGTTTTGTGCTTTTTGAAAATATGATATTTTCCTTAATGTAAGCATCGTCTAATAAAGCAACATTTCCCGTTGGAAATGCTCCATATGTTCCTTCTTTATTTCGATCAATATTTTCAAAATGGTTCACAAACAATCCGGTTTTTTCTACACCAACCAATAATATATCTTGCCCATCAGTAAACTGCTTTGCAACTTGATTTAATCTATTCAACTCTTTAATAAATCCAGGCAATAAGCCAGCAACATAACCGAATAGAGCTAAAGGACCGTCAACGACAATTCCTGTATGGCGAAGCAACCAAAGTAGCTGGTTTTTCTCTAACCAGCGAAGAATATGGATTACCAAAATGCGTTCCAACACCTGGACAATTTCAGCAAACATCGCACCATTGGCACTATCTGGAACCATCCCCTCGTGTATCCTCATTGCATCAGTTGAAAATAATGTGTTGCGCAATGAACATCCACAAGTATACCTTCCTGGGCTGTAGGTGTACTTCTTATCACTTTTGAGGCAATAATCATCTTCATATGGACATTTTTGACTCCCGCCTTTTTTATTGCTTGCCAATACTTCATATGTCCCCAATAACGCATCACTATTGGCCGGTATCTGAATTTCTGAGAAAACCTCAAACAATGCTAAACGTAGCGAAACATCGGCAGAAGTTTGATCATCCAGTACAACATTACAACCAGGAAATGCAGCGTCAATCGAATCGACTTTTTCTGTTGTCTTAAGGGCTAATGGGTCTACAGGTCTATTTTCATCGAGTTGTTTTATTTTTGCAACATCCATAAGAACAGAGGCTACGGTAACATAACTAACCTCCGCCCCAGGATATCCATTTTCAATATTTTTCTCTTGGTGGCTTCCATCAATAGCAAGAACCAATTCTGGTTGCCATTGGCTTGGAAGAATGTCGGATGCAGGAATTGTTGGAATTGAGTATGTCTCTGTTGATTTATTTTTGATTTTTGCTCTACAAAGCAAACCTTTAACCCTCTCGTTTTCTACGAGCCTGCGGATTGATCTGTACTTTGCAAATTCACCTTCATACGGCATTTTTAGACCTCGAAGCGTTTGATCTGCACTGGAATAACAAATAAATTGCTAAGTGTTTTTACTCTCAGAAATCCTCGATTCTGAGAGCGGAGAATAGATTTTTCAAAGTCAGCGAAATCGTAGAATTTTCTTAATTCTCTGGTTTCATCTGTATTATTCAAGTGACCGATAAACCAATTAGCCGTATTTTTCAAAATATTCTTTTGGATTGAACTAACTTCCTGAGTTACATAAACCATGCCTAGCTGATACTTTGCACCCTCCTTGGCAGTCCGAACCCACACATCTTTATAGTTCTGCTCAGATCCGTGAGGTAGCAAAGTGTGAGCTTCTTCAATATAAATTAGGATATCGGGTGGCTCCTCCCCCTCACGAAATAGCTTTTGATTTCCTCTAAATATTTTCCACATTATCCGACGTGCTGAGTCATCGTTTACCTGGGGTTCCCCGCTAGATTGGTCAATTATTACTAGCTTTCCTTCCTTTAAACGAATGTAAATTTCATCCGCAAAATCGACACTAGTATCTACTGTATGATAACCCTGCAACTTTCCAATTTGTCTTGCGCCGTTTGGGAAGTGGAACATTGCCAATATTTTTCTGAGCTCTTCATCTGCCCACTTTTCTCCAGAAGCATCCTTTCGTTCATTTATATACCAATTTTCAAATGCTTTATATTCATCAGTGTTTAAGAAACTATGCAAAGTTTCAAAGGCCGAAGACATTGCATCCCATGATGGGTTATCTTTAGTAAGAATTTTAGCTGCGTTTAAATATTCCTCAGTCTTTTCTTGGTCGGATTGCACATTTTTCATTCCGTTGAAAGCATTTTGGGTCGATTTCGGCCTACCCTCGAATAACTCTTTGATAAATAGTTTTTTCGTATGTGGTTGAGAGTCAGAAGGAATAGTAAAACCAGCTTTGGCTAACAAAGCTCGATAGGCTAAAACCCGCCGTCTGTAGCGAGTTAAGTTACTCCAATCATCTGCGGCAGGTTCTTCGAAGATCACCTGAATAAAGTTTTGAATATATTTTACTTGATCTTCTGCTAAGACTGCGTTAATCATTTCTTTTCCAATTTGTAGGTTCTCATCTCTAAAGAAATTGATCAACATAATTTTTCTTTCTGGATCATCCGGGTGAGAATGCACTCCATAAGTAATGACATCTTTTTCATCACCTTTTTGATTAGATTTCCACACATTCTTTAGCGCATTTGGGTTTTTTTGTCGATTTGCATCTTGGACATTTTCATTTGCGTACTCACCATCTGGATCAAAAATTAATTGCCCGATACTTAGCGGTTTATCATGTTCAAACCTCAGGTTAAAAACTGACTTTGCGATTATTTTTGTAGTATTGGATTTTCCAGTCCTTGTCATGCCAAACAGAGCTGTCTTTTGAGTTAATAAATCAGATGGACTAATACTAACATCTACCTTTGATACACCTTGAAATGCTCGGTTTGTTGAAGCATAACGAACCTCTCCGATTGCCACCCTTGTTTTACTCACTTGTTCTGCCAAATTATCTGGATCTTGGTAATTTACAATAAGTCTTAATGCGCTTCCATTTGGTTTGAACACTTTGAGTCCTCTATTTGGGTAGTAATTCGAAATATCACTACCAAAGCGAAGAACTAATGGTAGTTTTGGATCTTGTGGATTTTGATCTAAGTAGAAGGTACCAATGACTCGACATGAAATACCAGCAAAAGACAACAAATTGTGTGTTTGAGGATCCATCGCACTACGACTATCCCAATGTGTGTCTATTTCACCACTGACCTCTTGAGCACTTTCAACGCGAATTCGTTCGGCTTCCGGACTGTTTGGCAATGGTGCAGCGTCGATTACTCTAAGTAGAATAACAGAGCTATCTTCAAGTTGAAAATCAATAGAATCTACAGCAGGGTTAACTCGTGTTGCTATCAAAAAACTAAGGCTTGGAATTCCTCCAACTTTTTGTCTGTGAAAATCGTGTATTTGGACAAGGGCTTTTTCATAACTGATTGAGTAAACTTCACCAACATATTGATCTGGCTGAATGATTCTTTCAAACCATTGCTTTGCTGTATCAGAAAGCATGGTTTCTTGTTTTTGCTCAAATCCTTTGGTTAGCTCACTCATGATTACACCTTAGTTCCATCTGTTTGATTTGAAATACCGAAAATGTGGAAAAGAATTTAAAGTAAGTGAAAAGTTACCCGTAGAGCTACGCAATCACCCCAAACACGAGGTGAAAAGAGAGAAGATTATTATAAGTATATCAGAGTTGGGCTCAATCCATTAGAAATTAAGGTCCATTGATTCCCCTCCCCTCACTTCCTCCCCCCAGAGCGGATATTCACCAGCAATGCCCCGGCCGCGGCTATCGCTAACCCAACCCCCTCTTGCAAATTGATCGTCTCGCCCAGGAACAGCCAGGCCAGTATGGCTATCTGGATCAGCATGGTGTTGTTGATGATGCTGGACTGCGCCGCGCTGAGCGTGCGCAAAGTATGGTTGAAGAGCGTGAAAGCAATGGCCGTGTTCACCACCGCCAACCAGATAACGTTGAACCAGTTTGCCATGCTGAGTTGAGGCAGCCCCTCCGTGGTTAGCCCGGTAAGTAGGAGGATCACCGAGCCAATGCCCATACTAATAACCGTGACCGTGAGGGCATCCAGAGATTTTTCGCGATTGACGTAGCGTCCCACCACGGAAGACAAGGAGGTGGAGAGAATGTGCACCCCTGCAATGGCATAGCCCAGCAGCATGGCCGCAGGAATAACTACCGGATAGAAGTAAACCAACACACCGATGAGAAACACGCTAATGCCGCCCCATTGCAGCCAGGTGGGGCGCTCCTTTAGCAGCGGGATTCCCAGCAAGGCGACCAGGGGAGCGGTGAAATTAAGCAGTAAGCTGAAAGTTATCGCAGGCAAATAATCCAATCCAAGGAATTGGCTGCCCTGCGTGAGGGTGTAATTGAGCAGCCCCAGCCCAGCCAGGATCTTCCAGTCGCGGCGAGAGAGGCTGCGTAGTGCGATCGTGCGCGGCGACCTCAGGTAAAAGGGCAGCAACACCAAGAAGGCGAGGAAGTAGCGCAGCCCGGCGAAGGTAAGCGCGGGGATATCCTCCAGGCCGATCTTGATCAGCACCCAGGATGTCGACCACAGGATGGTGACCAGAAAAGCCTGCAAAATGGCAGTTAGTTGGGGGTTAGATTTCGCGAAGTTTGATTTTTGGGACATACATATCTTATGTTTAATTGTAAGGCTTTTGTTATTATAAACGGGAGAGGTAAACATGTTAATGTCTAATCCCAAAGGGTTTTGAAAACCCTTTGGGATTGATGTTCGTAATAAATCTTGTCATCACCATTATTCCCGCTTCATACAAAAACACAATCCCAATAAGATAGAGTACAATCACCTGGGCAGCAAATATTGATTAACTAGGAGAAATCAAAATGGGCTCAAAAGACAAATCCTTTGATAAGCACGGAAAACCTATCCCCCCAAAGAAACCGAGCAAACTTGCTCTGCTCATGGGAGTCATCCTTCGCTGGGCTACCGCTGTAATGGCAATCTTTACTTTGGGAATTGTGCTCATGTGGGTTTTGCAGGTGCGCCCGAAGACAAATGAAATCCGAGAGTTGCAAGCAGAGCTGGATGAAGCCACAGAGCGGCTGGATGAACTGGAAGAGGTCGACGCAGAGAACACAAGCCTGCAAACCGCTTTTGAGGATGCTCAATTGCATCTTATTTTGGTGAACATCCTTGTAGATGTGAACACAGCCCAACTAGCTTTGTTAGAAGAGAATATTGATACCGCCCAGTCTGCATTGGTAGAGACGGAGGACAAGCTATCCGAATTGGAAGCCGGTTTAGACAACTCGCAGCAGAATACCGTCGAAAGTTTGCAGGACCGTTTAACCCAGGTACATCGCGATCTCACCAACCGCGATGTAAGTGACGCGCAAAGCAATTTGGATATTTTACGCAGCAGTCTATTGGCGTTAGAACGATCTTTGTTTGGAAATTAGGGAGAAACCTACACCGCTCGGCCGCGTTCAGGAACCGCGGAGGGCTCAGTTTCTATACTTGACTCTTCTAAGAAAGCCTTGAGTGAAATGTAGGTTGCGGTAACCGTATCCAGGCGGGCTGAATACAAAAGCTCATTTTTGCTCTTATAGGTATAGCCTACCAGACCAGCCAGACGCAGGGCAAGCAGGTGGTGGGTGACAGTTGGGGCGCGCAGCCGCAGCCGCCTGGAGAGTTCCGCAGGAGCCAGGTGTTCGCGCACTAAATAGCGTAAAATCCGCAGTCTTGTTGGGTCTGAGAGAGCTTTGAGAGCTTTTAGAACAGCATCAGGCACCACCTCACCCGGGACTAGTGAATCCTCTGGTGGGCGAGATCCAAAAGTCAGTATTCTTGAATTCTCATCCAGGTCAGAATAAAACACGATGGGGGTAGACCAGAAAGAAGGCGCCAGGATTAACCGATCATAATTGGCGAGTTCAACAAAGCGCAGCCCCTGGAAAAGCTCCTCAAGAAGGTCAGCAACGGGGGCTTCATCGGCCAGCTCTTGCGCTCTTTTCAGACCTGCTTCTAGCTTAGGCCGGATGCGATTTTCTTCTTCCGCAAAAAAGACTTCGAAATATGACAGTAATGCAGAGAGGTATCCATTTCCCATCTCTCCTGCCCTAGCCCAACTATCAAGCTTATCCTCAATATGCGCCGGCGTAGCTTTATCTTTGTAGTCCGCCCACTCATTTTGCAGAAATGTTTTATCTTTTTCTTCCCATGACCCGCGCTCTGCAAGATCAAGGAAAAAGTCCTTATTATCCTTGTTATGGACAGGATGTAAAAATAATGCGCTCATGCGTTCGATTGGTGTCAGTTGTTTAAGGGCGTACAAAACCGTATCGGCATCCTTTGGTTGAGGTAAATTATAGATCCAGTGCAGAGGTTGTAGGGTCTTTGCGTGTTTTTCTAAAAACTCTTTGTCAGCAGCCGGTAGACGGGAGCGTACTCCCGCAGCCCAAGCGCCGCGCAATCCGAACTGGTTTGGCTTGTGCAGGACGCGGAGACTAATGAAGAAATCGTACGCGGTGCCAATATCCCATAGTATCTCCTCTGGCACGATCTCGGTTTGTTCATCCATTTATTTCTCCTGTTAATTGCATTGCTTTGGTATTTTACCTTAATTACTGTCGGCGGGCGGCTTCGATGCCATTACGCATTTGATCGAAATGGGATTTTGAATGGTGCGGAAGATCAAACAACAAAAGTTCTGCTAAGATATGATAATCTCTTTTACGGCTGACAAAATCAGCTGGGAGTGCCTCCACCGCATGCAGCATCACCTCTTCGGAACGTTTCAATTCGTTAATTAGCTCAGCATTTGTGGGGTACGCGTTCGCAACTGCAGCATGCACGATCAGATCGTTATAGTAACCACCAGAGCGTTTGCTGGCAACCTGGTTGGTTAGGTTCAATTGCGACCAGCGCTCGGTGATGATCAAGTGGGCCACCGTTTCTCTGGCGCTCCATTCCTCAGGTTCTGGCCGCTGTGCAGCTTCTTCATCGGAGACACCATTGAATATTTCAGCTATCTCTTTATCAAGTTCGGCATAGACTTTACGCAATTTATCAGTCAATTCCTTCGCCGTAGGCGGGTATTTGTTGATTGGGCGCGCAGATAACTCCATCTGGAAGCTGTGTTTCTCATTGTCGCGGACATAGAGCACTTCAACAACATCTCCGGCTTTATGTTTGCGCATCGCAGATGAGTAATCACGGTAAGTTCGCAAATCAATTCCTCCAATACTTAAAATGATTTCATCTTTTTTCAATCCGGCGTTTGCAGCAGCAAGACCCTCTACAGTTTCTGAGAGCACGATGCCAAAATTCTCTGGCAGTCCTCGCATTTTGGCTAATTCAGGCGTTATTAATTCACCCAAATAAACGCCCGTCATCGGTCTATCAAAGACGCGTTTATCAATCCCCTTTTCCAGCACTGATTTTAAATTTTGAAGGGCTGCTTCCCATTTTTCTTGATAATATTCAGATTTTCCATCCCAATCCTTTCCCGTTCCGATCCCACTGTGAGTTAAAGCAATTAATACCTCATTATTATTTTTTGCTAGCAATACTTTCACCTCGGTCGGATGAGGCTCACCTGATCCATGCCAGGTAAAGGACACAAGTTTTTTCTTTTTGACCTCTTTATACACTCCGCTAGTATAAGATGCGGGTTCCCACCAGACATAGAAGCGCCCACCATCTTTAGCATCGGCCTCAACGGTATCGCCAAGCCAACTCTCTAGGGCAACGTCATTTGTAAAGGCCCGATAAACCTGGGAAAGAGGCGCTTTAACCGTTTGATTGATTTCGAGGGTTTGAGTTTTCTCAGTCATGGCTAGACTCCTTAATTACTCGGCAAATCGCTATCTTTACCTGGAAGTATTTCTTCTTGCCCATTTGTTCATATTCCCATATCAGGCGGGGGAATAGAAGTCGCAACCAGTCTCGTTCCAGGCCAGCTTTATTAATTAAGACTGCTTTTATCCCCATAATCTTCCACCTGGAACGGATTTTTCGGAAAGAGCCTCAATTACGTAACAGCCTGAGCCCACAGCACCTACTTCGATTCCGCTTTTACCTAATTTCCGGATAAGCATCTCAGCCTTCTCACCCTCTCCCCAATATTTGGCCGATTTCTAAGATTTGATTTTCTTTTAAGGGTCCAAGACTCATTGCCCCAGCATTCTCCTCAACCTGATCTTCGTCGTAGAATACCAGCGTATCATCCATTATGATATTCATGTTTCTATCTCCATTCTCTCGTCCAAAAACGCTCTCAATCACCTATACTTATTAGACATATGTATTACTTAGATATATATCTAACATAGATTAAAGTCTAAACGAGGTGGTCTGTCAAGTGATTTCTTGCTTTTCTGCCTCTTTTTTAAGTGCTATATAGCTATCAGAAATGACAGGTTTATTCCTTTGCCTGTGGATAACTACTGGAAATTTGTGGATAACCATCCAAAACTGGGGAGAACTCGCTTAAAGTCGCACTCTCGAAAGAATTTACTACCCCCATATATGGTGGTAGTAAATTTTGTGCTCCCGCGTTTATTATAAGAGTTCAATTTGTCTAAAAATGATGGTTTTATCCACTTTTTTCAGCAAAAAATGTGGGGATAAACTTCTTCGCCTCATCCCCCACTTATATGTCCTTTACATGACTCAACCCCTGTATATCCTGCAATAATGAAGAAAAGAAGCAATTACTCACATATCCACAACCCCTACTACGACTACTATATATTAACTATAAACATCTAATAAGTAATAAAACAGCTCTTTCCACAATCATCGGAATTTCATTCTCCCAAAACAATTTGGCTTTACATTAAATTATTTGTGACCTGCCAACTTTTTAAATGCTGCATTATAATTGTTTCAAAAGGATCCAAAAGATTATATATGTACAGACTAAGCACAACGAATTAAATCATGGTTACAAGTTCCCAAAAGAAAAAGAATTACGCTGAAATTAACTGGCAATCTACAGCCTGCATTTTATGTTCGCTCAATTGTGGGATTGAGGTCAAAGTAAAAGATAGACGTATAGTTCGTGTGCGAGGGGATAATAGCCATCCTGTTTCCCAAGGATATTTGTGTCAGAAAGCTGCCCGCATTGATTATTATCAAAATCATCTGCGCCGACTGAACTATCCTCTAAGAAGACAGCCAGATGGATCTTTTGAACGCATTGATTGGGCTACGGCAATTCAGGAAATCGCCGAAAAACTTATGCATTTCCGTGATGAATATGGAGGCCATTCAATAGCGTATTATGGGGGAGGCGGTCAGGCAAATCATTTACCCGGAGCTCACGCCGCTGGACTAAGAGCCGCTATAAGATCGCCTTACATCTACAGTTCCCTGGCCCAAGAGAAGACCGGAGATTTTTGGGTAAACGGTAAATTGTTTGGCCGCCAAACGTGCCATGTTACTGAAGGGATCAAACACTCTGACTACGTTATCTTAATCGGCACCAATCCTTTTCAATCACATGGAATTCCACAGGCGCGCCGTGTACTGCGTGATATTTCCAAAGACCCCAATCGGACGTTAGTGGTGATTGATCCCCGCCAGACGAAAACAGCTGAGCTTGCTGATATTCACATACGCGTCAAACCCGGAACAGATGCCTTTTTGATCACAGCTATGCTGGCCGTGATCGTTCAAGAAGGGTTGGAGGACACAGAGTTCCTAGAAGAACACACTATTGGTTTTGAGAAAGTCCGAGATGTGTTACTGCGGGTTGATGTCGATCAATATTGCCAACAGTCAGATGTAGACGCGGAAACTATCCGTGAGGTAGCGCGTGGTTTTACGAATGAGCAAGCCGGATGTACGCGTCACGACCTGGGAGTTGAGATGAGCTTACACAGCACCCTAAATACCTATCTAGAAAAGCTGCTCTTTTTAATAACAGGAAACTTTGCTAAAGAAGGTACCAATAACCTGCACACCCAATTTGCTCCCCTTCTGGGACATTCAAAAGAACCAACCGAAGGTAGTGTGACAACGAAGGTAACCGGAATGATGGAAATAAGCAAGTTGTTTCCACCCAATATATTGCCACTGGAGATTAATACTGATCATCCTGAGCGCTTGCGAGGCTTATTCATTGATAGCTCTAACCCGATCCAATCAGCCGCGGATACTTCAGCTTACCTCAAAGCCTTTGAAAAGCTCGATCTTGTTGTTGTGATCGATGTGGCCATGACAGAGACGGCGGAAAAAGCAGATTACGTTTTGCCGGCACAAACTCAATATGAGAAGTGGGAAGCTGCATTTTTCAGCTTTCATTTCCCGGACAACTATTTTCATCTGCGGCGGCCAATCCTGGAACCTGAAGGCGAGACTTTGCCAGAGCCTGAAATTTACTACCGCCTTTTAGTAGCTATGGGAGCCATCCCAAATAAGTTCCCAGAACTAGAAAAAGCAGCTAAACAACATAGAGCGCAGCCGGAACTCGGTATTTTTCAAATCGCTTTCCAAAAAGCGATGCAAGCAAATCCAACCTGGCGAGCTTACGCGCCAGTCATATTGTATACCACCCTGGGTAAAACACTTCCTGATGGCGCCAAATCAGCCGCGGTCCTGTGGGGAACGGCACAGTTTTATGCGCAACGCTACGAGAAACAAGTGAGTCGAGCTGGCTATGCAGGCGAAGGCTTTATACTCGCCGAAAATTTGTTCAACGCGATTTTAGATTCAGAAACTGCTGTTCCCATCAGTTTACACACTTACCCTGAGACCTGGGAATTGGTCAAACATAAGGACGGCAAGATACACTTGACTATTGAAGAAATGCTGGAGGAGATGGGTGCATTAGCGACGGAAGAGGATCTTTTTAACTCAGATTTTCCATTAATTTTAGCTGCTGGCGAGCGGCGTGACTATAACGCAAATCAGGTTATGCGCCATCCTGAGTGGCGGCGGAATGACCCACATGGGGCAATGCGTATTCACCCAGAGGATGCATCTGATGCTGAAGTTGAAGATGGGCAGCGGGTGTTGTGTGAATCTGAGACCAGCGCAATTGAAGTTGAAGTGATGCTTGACAGCGCCCAGCGGCTGGGTTTTGTTTCTATCCCCCACGGTTACGGAATGAAGTATCCTGATCCAGAGACTGAAGAGATGGTCCAGTACGGCCCGCGCCTGAACTTGCTCACTTCATCCATGCACAGCGACCCCATCGCCAAAACCCCCTATCACAAATACGTTCCTGTGCGCATTTTGCCATTGGCAGAAACTGCCGCTAAATAAAATTAAACCCCGAAATAGTAGGGCCTACGAAAATCCACAGTTTTCGGAAGGGGAAACAGTGGTGGCGATACGTTGTAAACCGAATACAAACCAGTCAGGTTTAGTTAGCTACTTATTTACGGTTCTAATTATTTCTTTCTTGTCACAAAATCATATTATAATTCCAGCACTATTAACATTTTGTTTTGAAAGGAGGCTTTACTAATGGGCATAAATCTAACTTGGTACGGACATGGAACGGTAGGATTGGACGTGGACGGTCAAAATGTTTTGGTTGATCCTTTCTTTACCGGAAACCCGGCTGCATCCACCACTGCGGACAAAGTCGAGGCCGATTTTATCGTTGTGAGCCACGGACACGGAGATCACGTTGGTGATACGGTTGATATCGCCAAGCGCACAGGCGCGCAAGTGATCACCAACGCTGAGATGGCTAACTGGTTTGAAGCCCAAGGGCTGACAACTCACGGCCAACACCTGGGGGGCGGTTTCAATCACCCCTTTGGATATCTCAAATTGACCCAGGCAATTCACGGCTCTGGTTTGCCAGATGGCTCGTATGGCGGTAACCCCGCAGGAATCTTGCTACGAGCTAAGTCTGGAGAAAAAGTGTACCTGGCTTGCGATACCGGCTTATTTAGCGATATGCAGCTGATAGGCGAGGAAGGCTTAGATCTGGCGACTCTCCCAATCGGCGATAATTACACGATGGGTCCTGACGATGCACTCAAGGCTGTTAAATATCTCGAACCCAAGAATGTCATTCCAGTACATTACAACACCTGGGACTTGATTGCACAAGATGCCGATGCCTGGGCTGAACGAGTGAACGCCGAAACCAAAACGAAGGCACACGTGCTTCAGCCAGGTGATGAATTTAACATCTAATTACCTGGTTGACGCTTTATTCTGAAGAACTCAAGCTAATAGTTGTTATTTCATGGTGTCCTTGTGACCTATTGGACGGCTGATATAATTTAAAAGAGGTTAATGTACATATTATGCTGAACCGCCGTAAAGATGAAGACCGTGTTAAAAAGGAAGGCCGACTGCCTCCTGGCCAATCGCTTACCCAGAAATTTCCGGTCTTGCACTACGGGCCGGTGCCGAAGTTCAACCCTAGCGCCTGGGACCTGCGCGCTTGGGGTGAGGTGGAAGAAGATATTCAATGGACATGGGATGAATTTAACCAGCTGCCGCGCTCGCAGATAAACATGGACATCCATTGTGTAACTCGCTGGAGCAAGTTTGACACTGATTGGGAAGGCGTCTCTTTGAAAACTTTGGTTGCTGAAGGCTTTATCAAACTCAAACCTTCAGCTAATCACCTCCTGCAGCATGCCGAATACGGATTTACAGTAAATATTCCATTGGAGGTCGCCTTGGCAGATAATTTCTTGCTCGCCACTCATTTCAATGGCGAGCCTTTGACCCCAGATCATGGTTATCCGTTGCGCGGGGTTGTGGGATTCATCTCTGGCCGGGAGGACTTAGATGTCCCTTATTTTTGGAAAGGAGCCAAATGGCTGCGCGGCCTGGAGTTTTTGCAAGAAGATAAACTAGGTTTTTGGGAGCAGGCAGGTTACCATAACAGAGCTGGAGTCTGGGAGGAAGAGCGCTTTGCGCGTTAAGTAGATGTGGAACATCGAAGAGATCGAGTGATATGAAAATTCTCGTAATTGAAGACAACCAAGATAACCGTGATTTAGTAAGCTTTCTATTGGAGCATGCGGGGCACGAAATCACAACTGCCGTAAACGGTATCGAGGGTATCGAAGCCGCGCAAGTTCAACACCCTGATCTAATCTTGCTTGATCTGGCGCTTCCCGAGATGGACGGCTGGGAGGTGGCTAAGAAGTTAAAGACCGATCCAACAACAAGTGATATTACCCTGGTAGCGTTAACCGCTTATACAATGCCTGAAGATAAGCGCAGAGCCATGGATGCCGGCTGCGAGGGATACCTTTCAAAACCGATCAATGCAGCTACATTCCCTGGCGAGGTAGCCAAATTTCTGAAATAATTAATGAAGGATGTAAGTAAAAGAACAGTGCCGCTGTTCCATCGGTGAGCTATAATCTAGTTCGCCGATTTTGTTTAAGGCACAGCCAAGCTTATGGAAAAGTTATTTGAGTACAAAATTTCACTTCTTGTATATTTGGTCAGCGTACTCATCAGTGCTTGCACAACCCAATCTACGCGTATACCTATAGAAACAGTTTATATTCCTCCAAGCAGCGCTACCCAACAGGCAACGCCGACAGCTCTCCCAACATTCACCAGCACTCCCGCTCCTTCTGCCCCCCCTACACAAACATCCACGCAGTTGGCTTGCTGGCAGGAGGGTGGGCAGATAGAAGAGCAAAATATCACATCGGATCTGCTGCCGCAACGCTTAGATTTTCTAATATATTTACCCCCCTGTTATCAGCAGCAGGCCGAAAGGCATTACCCAGTTTTGTATCTCATCCACGGGCAGCGCTTTACCCACGATCAATGGGACCGCCTGGGCGCGGATGAGCTGGCTGACACTTTGATCTCCTCTGGTGAGCTGGCTCCCTTCATTATTGTGATGCCGCGCGACCGTATATGGGAAGAGCCAGACGTAGATATGTTTGGAGAGGCCGTCATCGCAGACCTGATACCCTGGGTTGACCAGGAGTACCGCACCCTGGCAGACCGTGATTTCCGCGCAATTGGCGGTCTCTCGCGCGGCGCCGCCTGGGCGGTGCACCTAGGGTTAGGCAGCTGGGAACTTTTCAGCGCAGTTGGCGCACACAGTTTGCCCCTCTTTTGGTCTGATGTGCCCCTTCTCCCAGGGTGGTTGGAAGAAATCCCACCTGAGTCCCTACCGCGCATTTTTGTTGACGTTGGCGATCATGATCAGGAAGCCATCCGTAATTCAACAACCTGGTTTGGAGATTTTCTAAATGAAAATAATATCCCCCATGAATGGTATCTTTTCACCGGCTATCACGAAGAAGATTATTGGAGCAGCCACCTGGAACAATACCTGCGTTTTTACGCGGCGGAATGGTAGGGGAGCCAGGCTTTTGAAAACGAGTAGATTGCTTATAAACTATTCGGGTCGGTTTTGAATGTATAATGTTTTAAAGATAAGATAACCTATTAAGATATTTACTTATCCACCTGTTATGAACAACGGGAGAAAACCAATTGAGGACTAATAGAGACGATTTCCGCAAGCCGGATATCGACGCACTTGCCAAACGGGCTGCATACATCTGTTCAAATCCCGACTGTAGGAAACTCACAATTGCCCCTTCTGGGAAAACTGATTCCGAGTTCATTTTCATCGGCAATGCCGCGCATATAACAGCAGCAGCTACTGGTGGCCCGCGCTTTGATGCTGGCCTAACCTCTGAACAAAGAAGCTCAATCGGGAACGGCATTTTCCTCTGTAGGAACTGTGCAACTATGATTGATAAGAACGGCGGATCCGACTATCCCGTTGACCTCTTACTGAAGTGGAAGAAGGATCATGACTCCTGGGTGAGTGTGAATTTGAACAAGAGGGCCGATCAAGATGAAGATTCTGGGACCGTCATAAAAGTGATAAGCCACAACCAACAAGGGGGTATTACAGCAGGTATTATAAATGTTGGCTCTCAACCGAGGAACCTGAACACTAAACTTCAAAATCAATTGCTCAGAGCATTTCCAGACAAAGAAGGTGATGTAATTGTGACTTCCACATTGGGTGATGGAGAAGCCCATCGATTTGCTACACAGATAAAGGACTTCCTAGTGGAACAGGGATATAGCATCAATGGAGTGAATCAGGCTGTGTTCTCGAGTCAATTGGAAGGACAGACTATTGATCCCGAGAAGCGTACAATAATAGTTGGAACGAAAACGTGATGCTCATAAGAACTTGCTGCACCTGATCCCACCTGCGGTGGAGGGTAAAAAGTATAGATAATAGATATAGTAATTTGCTTGTCAGCACTAATGATAATTGATGGAATTAACCGCCATATACGAGGATTATTAGGATGTCAGAAATTCCAAGCCCCATAATAAACGCGCCTAAACAACTCCCCCGGCCAGTCCTGCTTTATGGGGAGGACTGAAAGTTTTGCCGTTGGGCGGCGAGGCTCGTCGTCAGGCTTGATAGACCAGAGGATTTAGCTCTGCTGCCTCTCGCAGATGAGCAAGCTGACCGGTTATTGGAGTCAATTCCCGAAGAAATCCGTAGCGAAAACTGGTGGATCGTACTGTGCGATGGCACACCGGTAGCAGGCAATCATGGCGGTGGCGTAACGCTCTTGGTTGAGATCCGTTTGACCCGGATCATCGGGTATACGCTACGTACTTTGCGGCTGTCCCCAATAATCGATGCGCTTGATAAGTTCTTAGATCGTATCCGTGCTCACATTGGGTGGATGGTTCCAGAGGGTCCCGGGCCGCGACGCTATCCCTGACCCGTTCAGTTCCATTAATGCATACTTCTACCTAAGTTTATGTGCTAGGAATTATGATGCAAAAAAAAGTTGCTCTATTTGGCGTACTAACCAGCATATCACTTATCATAGTATCCTGTGACACACTAGAAGATATGGAGGATATGGAATCCGGTCTCACTCAACCAGTCGAGGAGCAGGTTTCAAACACTCCATCTTCAGAGCCTCCGCTTGTTAGCATAGAAGATGTCGAATACCCCCCGGTCTCAATATATGTCACTCCACAGGGAAGCGATGATAATGACGGCAGCAGCCGAGCCCAAGCTTTTGCCAGCCTTGAAAACGCCCTCGAATCAGCTCAGCCCGGGGATGTGATCTTAATATCAGAAGGCGTGTACAACGAGGGGATAGAGGTCGAAGAAGTGGCTGGGCCTATCGTTATCATTGGAGAAGGAGACGTGGTCTTTGACGGGCAGCGCGATACCCGTATGGGTATTTGGTGCGAGCAATGCACTCGTATTACCTTCGACAACCTCACATTCCGCAATTATACAGATATAGGAATTGGGGTGTATTTGAGCGACCAGATCATCATGCGCAACCTGACCGTGCACAACAACGGCTTTGCTGTGCAGCTGGTGGACTGGGAATTTGAAGGCTACGGCATCATGGTCGATGAGTCAAGCAACGTTTTGGTGGAATATAACGCGGCATACGAAAACGGCCCCAACCCGCAGATCTTCCCAGATTTTCTCATGGGCACAGGCATCAATATTTACGGCTGCACACACTGCCAAATGATGTATAACCAGGTCTACAATAATATTGGCGGCAGCCTCGTGGAAGACAGCGTGGATGTATTGGTTGAAGGCAACGAGATCTGGGGCAATGACCTGGATGCCAGCGCGGACGAGTGGTGGGACGCTGGGTTGTGGATTGATGGCGGGCACGATATTACCGTGCGGGACAATTACTTCCATGACAACCTTGGCCCAGGGATTCAAGTAAGCAATGAAGACAACCAGGAAGTTTACGGCTACGTGCTGGAAAACAATACCAGTACCGGTAATTATTTCGGGATTTACATCTGGAACTTTGGCACCAACGATTTCCCTGACGAAAATATTTTGAAACTGATAGGCAACACTTTCGCAGATAACTCCCGGCAGGATGTCATGATTAACGATTGGGAATGCCCACCCGACGACCCTTGTGATTAGAAAAAAAACCGCAACGATATATCTGTAATTACGCCTGGGAATGGTAGGATATTCAGGCTATTGAAAAACTCATGGAATGGTTTTTATCTATATCATGCTCAATAAATGGGTATAATGGTGCCAGACTAGAGATAATTCATTAAGAAGCTTGCTTGTCAACACCCTCTGCACCTGACCTGTTAATCACGAGGTAAACCCGAAAGTAGTTTCGGTGCTGAACATGCTGATCAGACACAAGCAACTGATGTAGGTTAGAGTTATGTACAAGCGCATTTTGTTACCTTTAGACGGTTCACCTCTGGCAGAACAGGCGCTGCCGCATGCAATTACTATGGCTGAGCGCTTTCAGTCAGAGTTAGTCCTTTTACGAGTTCTTATCCCCTTACCAAGGCCCCTTGTAACAGCAGAAGCAAAAACACAGAGGGCAGAGAAGGCGACGGCTATTTTGGTTCGCGAGTACCTGGAGAGCGTCGCAGCCGACATTCAAGAGCGCGGCATCACGCTGCAGACGATTACCCTCGGGGGGGGACGCCCGCACTTGCAGATCATCCAATATGCGGAAACTAATCAAGTGGACCTGATTGTGATAAGCACACGCGGACAATCTGGGCTGAGCCGCTGGTTGATGGGCAGCGTCTCAGATCGCGTGGTGCGCGGCGCGAATGTGCCGGTGCTGTTGGTTCGAGCTAAGAAAAATGAGGTGTAATAGAGCCTGTGTTATGTCTCAACCTTACTCTCAGCCAGCGTCCGGTTAGATCAGAGAGGGTAAGGCTCCCAGACACAGGGTTGAGTTGCATCGCATTGCTGAAAGGTGACAAGAGCAGCAGCCAGTTGGCCAAACAGGTACTATCACAACAATTATTTTAACTTTTAGGATGTGCAGTAAATGAAACGATACGGATTATATGGCCTAGTCAGTGTGGGGATCGTGGGTCTCATTGGGGGTATATGGTGGCTGCTTGCCCATCCCACCGAGGGAGGATTTGGCCCCTCCTTTTTCATCTCCACCGGCATTTTTTTGCTCGTCTTTGCCGCTATCAGTTTGCGCTGGATGCACGAAACGGCAGCGGCGCTGCTGGGTGCGGCGGCCGTTTGGCTGGTTCACTACATCGGCGGCACCTTCTTCCCCAACTTGCACATCATCGACTTTGAAGAGTCAATGGCTTTTGTGGATTGGAACGTCATCTGGTTGATCATGGGCATGATGATATTTATGGCCATGTTCAGCGAAACAGGCGCTATTAACTGGGTTGCTTTCCGAATTTTTCGTCTGGCGAAAGGTAATGCCTGGCTGTTGATGATGAGCCTGGTCATACTCACCGGCGTGCTTTCGACCTTTCTCAATAATCTGACGGCCATCCTACTCTTGGTGCCGTTGTCCATCGAGATCGCGCAGACGGTAGGTATCCACCCCTTCACATTCGTGATCCCTGAGGTGCTGGCCTCAAACATAGGAGGCGCGGCTACTATCATCGGCGATCCACCCGGCACTATTGTCGGCTCGCACCTGGGGTTAAGTTTTGGCGAGTATCTGGTCAACATGGCTCCCATCGCCATCCTGAGTATGGTCCCCTTCTTGATAATAATTGGCTGGCTCTACCGGCGCGAGCTTGCTGGCGCCAAGGTGCAGTTCTCTCCCACGCTGGTAGTCAGACTGGAAGCCGACGCTCTTATTACAGACGTCCCTCTGCTGCGCAAAGCCGGGCTGGTGGGGTTGCTGATGATGATCCTGTTTTTAACCGGAGATTATTTCGGTGGTATGCCGCCCGCTGTGATTGCTCTGAGCGGAGCGGCGATCCTGGTCGCCTGGGTGCGGCCCGATATGCACCGCATGTTGCGTGAGGTAGATTGGACAACGTTGATATTCTTTATCGGTATCTTTGTCCTCGTAGGCGGGCTCGAGGCCACTGGGGTTATCGCCTGGATAGCCGGGATCATCGGAGACCTGGCTGGGGACAACCTGTCACTGGCGACGGTCTTGATGGTCTGGTTACCAGGATTCGCTTCGGGCATCGTGGACAACATCCCTTTCACCGTTGCAGCTCTGCCCGTTTCCGACTTTTTAACCGCTATGATCCCCGGCGCTGAGAATATGGTCTTGTATTGGGCACTCATTTTGGGCGCCGACCTGGGGGGCAATTCTACTATCATTGGCTCCGCGCCCAACATTGTCGCAGTCGGCTTGTTGGGCCAGGCTGGCTACCGTCTCGGCTTTGGCCGTTTTATGCGTGATGGTGTGCCGGTAACAATAGTCACCCTTTTACTGGCAACTGTTTGGTTGCTGGTTCGATATTGAGGAGGAACAACATGGGTAAAATTTTGTGTGCCACCCGTGGGGGTGAAGCTAGCTACCCAACTCAAGACGCCGTCATCGCTCTGGCAAAGAATCAAGGCGACGAACTGGTATTTCTTTGTGTGGTCGACATGAGCTTTCTGAACAAGACGGCTGCACCCGTGGTAGTAAACGTGGAATTGGGGATGGAAAAGTTGGGCCATTTCCAGTTGGTGATGGCTCAGGAGCGGGCAGCAGAACAAGGCCTGGAAGCTGGGGGTATCGTGCGCATGGGGCATTTGCGGGAAGAACTGGTTGCGGTGGCGGAAGAGATCGGCGCGACCATCATAGTGATGGGCAGCTCTTTGGGACCGGATGCCACCTTTGAAGATGCTGCCCTCCAAGCTTTTGCAGCCGACTTGCAGACTGAAACGGGTGTCGAGGTTCGCATCCTAGAACATAGTGATTGACTCTCTGAACTTGATGCACGCATCAGGCGACGAGGCAGTCGATGGTTGGTAAATGAAATTTCACAAAGACGACATCCTAAAGCGATTGCTGGAAGGCAATCAACGGTTTGCTTTTCGAGGAACGACTTCTCCCAATGTAACGGCAGCGCATCGAGATGAAGTCGCCAAAGAGCTAAAGCCATTTGCCATCATTCTGGGTTGTTCCGACCCTCGTGTGCCGCCTGAACATATTTTTGATTGTTGGTTGGGTGATTTATTTGTAATCCGTGTGGCTGGCCAGGTGATTGATAAAGCCGTACTGAGCAGTGTTGAATTTGGCGTAGAATCCTTACACATTCCCCTGCTGGTGGTGCTAGGCCATTCAAATTGCGGAGCGGTCGAGGCCGCAATTGAAGCCTTTGATACTAATATCATACCTGAGTCGGGTTTCAATACACTGGTTGAGGCAATATACCCTGCTGTTGAGAAAACTAAAGACCTATCTGGGAAATGGTTAGATAATGCAGTGAGAGCCAACGTGGAGTTGATAATTAATCGTCTCAAGCAATCTTCGGCCGTAGCCGATGCAATATCGAAGATGGCATTGAAAGTTGTAGGTGCATACTACGATTTGGCAACAGGAATTGTCGAGATTGTGGTTCCTCATAGTGCAAGCACTATGGAGTGAAATCGCGGAAAAACAAAGAGATGTTTTTGTGTATGCATTGCCGCTCCCCAACCCCGTGTTAACCAGGCTCACCTTTGTGAGATTTTAATTTCTAGATTAAACTCAATTTGAAGCTATGATTTCATCATAGCTTGCAACAATGCCTGCGATTTCACGCATCGGAATGGTAAGATTTTGAGGGCATAGAAAAACTAAACGAATAATCTTTACCTAAGACCAGGAGTAATATTGGTGAAGAATAATTAAAAGTTGAGGTATTAAAAAAGGAAATAAAGGTAAACAACCAATTGGTTACAATTTGTCTTTTATCTCTGCGGAAATTAGTTGGCTATCTTTAATGAACCTATGTTCTATTTATGCTATAATGTAGATATCATTCGGTAATTCAACAAACGCCGTTTTGTGTAAGGGTATTTATGCTTTTGGATAAAAGAAAAAAAAATGGAGTATTTTATACTTCCATAGATATTGCAAAATACCTTACTAATCGAGTGTTATATGGAACGAACGGTAGAATTTTAGAACCTTCTTTTGGTGATGGCGCGTTTATTAATGCCATTATTAACCACTATAGAAATAATAATGCTACGAGTAAACTCAAAGACAATTTTTTTGGGATAGAATTGCAAGAAGAAGCAATCAGGAAATATTCAGCTCATCCTTTTTTCGACGAAGCCAAAATTATACATAGTGATTTTATTGCCGTAGACCCATTTCCAGTTGATGTTGTAATTGGTAACCCGCCGTATGTTGGCTTGAATAAATTGCCTGATGAAGAACGCGATAGGGCACAACATCTAATAGAATTATTTGGTTATAAAATGCAGTCAAGTGGAAGTTTGTGGTTTCCATTTGTGCTCCATTCATGTTCTTTCCTAAGAAAGGAAGGCGCGATAGCCTTTGTATTGCCATTTGAAGTTACTTACGTTAGATATGCGAAACAATTGTGGAATTACTTAGGAAAAAATTTCAAGGCAATAACAATTATCAGAGTTTTTGAGGATATGTTTCCTGGGGTTGGTGTTGAGACTGTTCTTCTAGTTGCAAATGGATATGGTGAATCTACGAACTTTGTTAATTACGAAATCTTTTCTGATAAAGCTTCTTTGTTTAATAATCAAGCGAAAAAGCAAAATACTGTTGCTATCGAATCAACACTCAATGGGGACAGGCCCTTTGTTTCAAATCTCCTAGACAGAAAAGACCTTAATATTTTTTATAAATTGCGATCTAAAGGCGTTTTTCTTCCAATAAATCAAGTATGTAAATTCAAGATTGGATATGTTAGTGCAGATAAAAATTATTTTCACCCATCGGAAGAAGTAATTGACGAATTTGACTTGCCCACCAACGAACTTTTACCAGCGATTGCCAATGCCAAAGCCCTGAAAAGTAACATAGGCCTGTTTATTAAAGATGGTTCCGTCACAACTAGACTCTTTTATCCAGGTAACGAAAATGTATCTGCAAACTCTCGAACATATATAAAGCATGGTGAAAACATTGGAGTAAACAATAGATACAAATGTCGGCAAAGAACACCTTGGTATATCACACCTGTAATTGAAGTACCAGAAATTTTTCTGACAGTCTTTGGTGAAAAACCACGATTTTATATTAATGAAGGCAATTACATAGCATCAAATAGTTTACTTTGCGGGTTTATACAAAATGGACATATTAACCCGAGACAAATCGCAGCTAGTTGGTATAACTCTCTAACCTTATTGTCAATTGAACTTAGAATTCATTCATTGGGTGGAGGGGTTCTTGTTTTTATTCCTGGAGAAGCCGATACTATTGAAATCATTGACCCCCACATCCTTGATGACCTAGATGAAAATTATTATACGAAAGTTGAAAATTTATTAAAGGATGGAAATATTGGAGAAGTGTATCTCTTAGGTGATGAATTATTAAAAATAAAGGTCGGGCTAAAGAATCAAGAAATCGAATCAATACGTAACGCGGTTGGATTATTGAGAAGTTGGAGGAATGCAAGGTTAAGGAAAACGTTAGAAAGGGAAAAATAAGTTCCGCTCGTTATAAGTTTCCTCGATCTTGTCAAAAAAATCGTGAATACTTAGTGACGGAATGGTATCAAGCAATTCTGGTGGCTCTTGTGTGAAATCAACTTTTAAAAAAGCAAAGTGCTCATACTTGTCTTTGGTATTTCTCCAGTCCCCTCGATTCGTAATTAGATTATATAGTTTTTCCGCCCTATCAAGATTTACTACTTCACTTTCCAGTCCTGGTTTGATTGGCTGAGTGGGAAGTAAATAAACATAACAAATGACCGCCATTGGAAAACGGTCATGTAAAGAAATACAGTCGCCAATTATTTCCTCGTAATAGGTTAATATGTTTTTTCCGATAGATGACATTTGACTTCTAATACCAATAATTATTAAAGGGCCATTTATATTATCGATCATTGCAACATCCACATTTTTGGACTTGTGTGAGCCTAATACGGTTGCCTCCATAAAGATTTTTTCTGATGGAACGCCTAATGATTCAAGCTCTTCGACACAATATTCATGTAAAAGTTTTATAAATCGCTGGCTCCTTACAGCAACTACTGGATTTTCAACATATGAGTCTTTCATCTGTTTCAGGCAAGTTAAAAGGTTGGCAATATTTGCTGGCATGTTGGTTCTCTCATGAAATTTGAATATAATGGTAATTATACACGGGCTTTATGGTAAACTGCAACCTTAACTTGATTGTGTCTGTTATTGCTTGCATAAGAGGGTTGGCAGCGTGATTTTAATCTTTGATTAGATGTATAAAGTTGTTCAGGGGCATAAACATCCCACCAGATTGCTTTTGGGCTTAAAAATATTCCGGTTATAATCAAATCATGAACCTGACAATCCAGGAAGTCGAACGCATTGCCGATCTAGCGCGCTTGCACCTGACGGATGAAGAAAAAGAGCGTTTCCGGGAGCAACTCTCCAGCATCCTGGGACACGTGGCCAAACTGCAAGACCTGGACACTGCCGAAATCCAACCGCTAACCAGCATGTCCCTAGAATGCACCCGTCTGCGTGAGGACCAACCCGGCGAGTCTCTCTCCCCCGAGGAGTTGCTAAACAACGCCCCCGATGCAATAAAACAGCAGTTCCGCGTGCCTCCTGTGCTTGACACAGATAATCATAGCTAACGATGGCCGCACTGACCGATCTGACGCTGACCGAGACCGTTAAGGGTCTCAGGACCGGTGAGTTTTCTAGCATGGAACTCACCCAGGCTTACCTGGAGCGCATTGACCAGCTTGAACCCAAGCTGCATGCTTTCATCTCCCTTACCCCCGATAAGGCTCTAGCCCAGGCGAAAGCTGCCGATAAACGCCTGAAAAGCGCTGGGGATAAGCAACTGCCGCCTTTGTTGGGCCTGCCTATTGCAGTGAAGGATGTGCTTTCTGTTGAGGGCATTCGTGCTACTAGCGGGTCACGCATTTTAGAGAATTTTATCCCCCCCTTTTCCGCCACTGCTGTGCAGCGCTTGCTTGATGCTGGCGTGGTCATCCTAGGCAAGACCAATACGGATGAATTTGCTATGGGTTCTTCAACCGAGAATTCCGCCTTTGGCACCACGCACAATCCCTGGAACTTGGAACGCGTGCCCGGCGGTTCCAGCGGGGGCAGCGCCGCAGCGGTGGCTGCCAGGTTAGCTCCCGTGGCTCTGGGGACGGATACCGGGGGCAGCGTGCGCCAACCCGCCTCCTTCTGCGGAGTGACCGGTTTCAAACCAACTTACGGGCGCATCTCCCGTTATGGCTTGATCGCCTACGGCTCTTCGCTAGATTCTGTCGGTGCTTTGGGGCGCAGCGCTCAAGACCTGGCGGAATTGTTTTCTATCATGGCTGGTTTTGACAAACTGGATGCCACCAGCATGGATTTACCTGTCCCGGACATGCACTTGAACGCTGATGTTGATATCAAGGGTTTGCGGGTGGGAGTGCCCGAGGAATATTTCATTAAGGGTATCCAGACTGAGGTCGAAGAGGCTGTGCGTGCCGCGGTAAGCGAGTTGGAAAATTTGGGCGCTCAAGTTAGGCAAGTCAGCCTGCCGCACACAGAGTATGCTGTGCCAGTCTATTACATTATTGCCCCGGCGGAAGCCTCTGCAAACCTGGCACGCTTTGACGGAGTGCGCTATGGGTTGCGGGTTGAATCCGAAGACATAATTGATATGTTCAAAGAAACGCGTGGCTCCGGTTTTGGCTCAGAAGTCAAACGCCGCATTATGCTGGGCACTTACGCGCTCTCGGCGGGTTACTACGATGCATATTACGGGCAGGCCCAAAAAGTTCGCGCTCTGATAAAGCGCGATTTTGAGCAAGCCTTTGAGCAAGTGGATGTGATCGCTGCTCCTGTCGCGCCCACCACGGCGTTTACTATTGGCGAGCACAGCGGCGACCCGCTCTCGATGTATCTGGAAGATGTGTTTACCCTGCCGGCAAATTTGGCAGGCATACCGGGAATCGCATTCCCCGTCGGTTTCGATAGTGACAACCTTCCCATCGGTATGCAGTTGATGGGCTCCCACTTCCAGGAAGAGACTCTCTTCCGCGCCGCCCACGCCTACCAATCGGCCTCCGATTGGCATACCAAAGCGCCGGCGGTGGGGTAAGGCCGGGAGATATTGAAGATGTTAGCTACCAAGCGTTTTAGTTTTTGGTGGGGCTTTCAAAGAATCAATTCTTAGTAAATCAAATCGAATAACCCCTGGACAATTGAACTTGGTTGTAAACTGCGTTGGGTGTATAAGTTGTTAGACACTATTTGAGCTATTTATTAACTGATCCAAAACTTCCGAAATCTCAATTGCAGGAGCATTGATTA
The DNA here is from genome assembly GCA_019456165.1 of Chloroflexota bacterium. GTDB lineage: Bacteria > Chloroflexota > Anaerolineae > Anaerolineales > UBA11579 > VRUJ01. The sequence continues at coordinate 68,069 of VRUJ01000006.1, read as the reverse complement.
CTTTTATATTTGGCGGGAATTGATCTTCAAACTCAATGTAACCCCCTTTTTTTATAGCAATTACAAACATAGCTCCAGCATTCTTGCCTTGTGATGCTCGATAAAGATATTGAGCAGCATCCAAAATCGTCTCATTGGACCTCTGAATTCTTACTAATATCGGCTTACCATGTACATCAGAGCTTAGAATTGCATCAATACCTTTGTTTCTTTGAACAGGAGCATATTTCATGCCGCGGAGAAGATGGAGAGATTCTTCATCGGCATTTTTATATGCGTCTCTACCTCGTTGAATTAACCTTGATTCAGTTTTTGTTGGTTTGTTTAAACGTTTTTGAGTAATCTCTAAAGCGTCTTCTGAAATATCAATACCAATCGCTTGTCTGTTCATTAGCATAGCCGCCACTAGCGTTGTCCCACTACCGCAAAACGGATCCAAAACAATATCTCCCTCTTTACTTGCTATCTTAATAATTCTCTCTAATAATAAAAGTGGTTTTTGAGTTGGATATCCAGTTCTTTCTTTCGCTTTTGGATTGAGGTACGGAATATTCCAAACATCTCTCAATGGCACACCTTTTTTACCACCGCTAGGTATGACCTGCCCCTTATCATCCGTTTCATACACGGCTTTACCTGCTACGTCGCGTTTTCTTCTTTGTAAAATTTGGTCAACGTTGGTAGATTCCGAATACTCCCGAAAAATTTTATTAAATGTGAAAATTTTTGACTTTGTGTAGTAAAAAATGTTTTGATGTCCAGGCAAGAGGCCATTTTGGGAATTCGACCAACGTCGGTAACTCCATATTATTTCAGACCTGAACATCGTTGGACCAAAAATTTCATCTAGCAAAGCCCTAATAATGTGGGACGCGTTTCGGTCACAATGAAAGAATACTGCACCTTTTGGCGATAATACCTTCCACATTTGCTCAAGCCGATTATAAATAAATTTCGTATATTCAGTATGAGATGGCCACAAATCATCAAAAGAAAACTTCTGCTTTCGATCTCTTGTCTGGAGCGAGTGTTTTTTTTGAGTAAAAAAAGGGGGATCAAGATATATCAGATCAATACTTTCGGGATCAAAGTTCTTCAAAATTTCTAAACAATCTCCGTGGAAAAGCTGTGTTTTCATGATGTATTTGTATTTTCATCAGCCAGTTTATAAAGGATGGCTTTTAAATCAATGCCGGATCTTTGTGTTATGTATTGCCAAGCGTCATTACCATAATGATATTCTCCTCCAACTCCGGTGTAAAGAGTTTCCAACGTCTTTTGAATTCGGATTGCTTGGTCGCGATTCGGATAGTAAAACATTACGCGAATCGGCTTATAACCTGCCTCCGCAACGGTTCTGATACGCGTGTGCTCTTTTGTGATGTGGTCGCCATCGGTCGTAGCATCTCGCCATTTGATTTCAATTGCGTCTTTTCCGATCAGGCAATCAACTTCAAAGGTTTTTGGCCGTCGACTCTCTGTGTTAGGAATCCGAATCGAGTCAGCTTCAGGGAATTTCTCTTGGAAACAGAGTTTTGCTACTTTTTCAAGAAACCCCCCTGCATACCGGTAAAGAAACCGCCCTTTATTCTGGTAAACATCAATAAGATCTCCTTCTTTATCAGTAATACCTAATACGCGATAGATAAGAAAATGAGATGTGTCGTCATCTCTCATTTCTTCGACACGTTTTTCTATTCTTTCTTTTAGACGTTCTGAAAAATCGATTGCGACTTCTCGTATTTTAGTTTCAATGGACATCTTAGATGCTTTGCTCCACTTCACGATCCTTTTTCTTTATAATACCATGAGGTTAATAAAAAATCATATAATAGCTCTTGCGGAAGGACTATGTCGATGGTTAATCATTCAACAATCGTTGAGCTTTGTTCACCCTCATGGTGACGGCTTAATTTGTCTAGTAACCACAGTTATTCCCACGGATATAAATTCTTCGGAATGAATTAATATTCCATTAATTCCCCATCATCCGGGATCATGATTCTGGCTTGCGAGCCAGCTTGCTCAGCGGCTGCCCGCAGTTCTTCACGCGAGACGATGCAGTGATCCAATGCTTCCAGGTGCACGGCCACAACGGTGGTTTCGGGTACGGCTTCACTTAGGGCTAAGGTTTGCTCGCCGTCCATCACGATGGGTTCGCCCTGCTCTAGCTGTGCGCCACCGGAATGTGTGATGATGATATCGGGCTGCACCCTTTCTAAGGTCTCTTTTACTGCCGGATACCAGATCGTATCCCCGGCCCAATATACTGTTGGCTCTCCCTGAGCGTGGAAGGTGAAACCGGCCACGTTCCCCAACCTTTCGGCCCAAACAGCGGATCCGTGTTGGCCGGGTGTGCGGCTGATGGTTATACCTTGCCATTCCACATCTTGTTCTATTGGAGTTACTACCTGAAAGCCCATTTCTTTGATCTTGCCCTCATCACCCGGCTGACAGAATAACTGCAAGTCTTTCAGCAGCAAGGTTTGGGCTGTTTCGTCGAAATGGTCTTGATGCAGATGTGAAACTATAATCATTTCAATGCCATCCAAGATCTCTTCGGGCGTGCGCGGTAAAGCAACAGTGGGGTTGCGAGAAATTCCTGCCAATGGTTCGCGAGCGTGTATTGCTCCCAAATCAGGGTCGATAATGAACAACCTATTGGCGTAGCGTACGCGCAAGGTTGCGTTGCGGATCAACTGGATTTGCATATCAACTCCTCAAAATAATGATAATTAATTATACCAACCCACAAAGTTTTCTTCCTGACATATCATTTTTGGGTTATCATCTATCTGGTAATTAAACCAAAAAGGAGACCGGCTAATAAAATGCAATATCAAAATCTTGGCCGCACAGGCCTAAAAGTCTCACGTATCTGTTTGGGGATGATGAGTTATGGCAGCTCCAAATGGCGTGATTACATCCTTGATGAAGAAGAGAGCCGCCCTTTCATCCAAAAAGCCGTGGAAATGGGTATCAACTTCTTCGATACCGCCAATGTGTATTCGGATGGAGTCAGTGAAGAAATCACCGGACAGGCGCTCAAGGATTTTGCTAAGCGCGAGGAAGTTGTTATCGCCACCAAGGTGTATTTCCCTTACGATGATAAACCCAACCAGGGCGGTCTCTCCCGCCTGCACATCATGCGCGCAGTTGAAGATTCTCTGCGCCGCCTTGATACGGACTATATAGACCTTTACCAGATTCACCGCTGGGATTATGAAACCCCAATTGAAGAAACGATGCAAGCCTTGCATGACCTTGTGATGTCTGGCAAAGTGCGCTATATAGGCGCATCCAGCATGTTTGCCTGGCAGTTCGCGAAAGCGCAACACGTTGCTGATATACACGGCTGGACACGTTTCGTATCCATGCAGAATCATTACAACCTTGTTTACCGTGAGGAAGAGCGCGAGATGATACCCCTATGCCTGGACCAAGGCGTTGGCATAATTCCGTGGAGTCCCCTTGCACGCGGTTTTTTAGCCGGTAACCGCACACGCGAGAAGAGCGGTGAGACAACGCGCTCAAAAAGTGATGATTTTGCGCATAATATGTACTATCAAGAGACAGACTTTGAGATAGTCGATCGCTTGACAGCCAAAGCAAAAGAAAAGGATGTCAGTCCAGCACAGCTAGCCCTTGCCTGGTTGCTGCATAAACCAGGGGTTACCGCGCCCATTGTGGGGGCTTCTAAACTGAAACATTTAGAGGAAGCTGGAGCTGCGCTAGAGATCATACTGACCGATAAAGAAATCGAGCACTTAGATGAACTTTATCAACCCCATCCGATATTGGGACATCGTTAAAGTAACCTGCCTTGAATTAAAATTCCCAGAGATTCACCTAACGAGAGTCTAGGACATAATTTAGTGGTTATTAAAACATAAGCTCATAAAAAAGTTTTTCATACTTCAAAGCCATACCCTCGAGTGTGAAATTCTTTTTTATATGTACTTTAGCTGCCTGCCCCATTCTTTTTCGGACCGCATCATTTTTGAGCAGATCGATAATAGAATCGGCAATCGCATCGGAACTTTTTGGGGAGATGAGAAAGCCATTTGTTTCGTGTTGGATTATCTCTGGGATTCCGCCTACTCGAGATGCTATAACTGGAAGACCAACATTCATAGCTTCCATAATTGCGATTGACAGCCCTTCTGACAAAGATGGTAAGACAAAGATATCGGAACTCTGCAAAATGTTTCTGATGTCTTCGCGTTTACCTATCAAACGGAGAGATTTTTCTATTCCCAATTTTTGAGCTGTTATGTTTAATGTATCTTTCATGTGGCCGCCCCCCACGATGATAAAAACAGTATTAGGAAAAACTTCAAGAACCTGTGGAATAGCTTCGATTAAGAATTGGAATCCTTTTTCAATAACTAGGCGGCCAACGGAAAGTACAACATGTTCATCTCTTGAAATATTTAATGAGGCGCGCACAGCCTCCATGCTTACGGGGGAATTCTCATATTCGGAAAATAACTGAATGCCGTTTTTTATGACTTTCACCTTATGGGCGGAAATATTTTCATTATTTATTACCTGGGTTTTTAAGGCATCTGAAACTGTGATTAGATATGTAGTCAGTTTGCTGTTTATTATTAAACTGTGCAGTTTTAATCTGGATTGCGTAGTAATTCCTGTGTATCCATGATGAGTGCCAATACGATTTTTTACTCCGCAGATGAAAGCAATAGGGATTCCAAATATATTGCTGTCTATCCCGAACGTTTCAACGATATCGAATTTATTCTTTAATATTAGACGAAGTAGGCGGAATAAGCTGATTATTAGACGTAGGTAATTACTAAACTTTTTTCCTTCAATCGTCCAACCCTTTAAATTAATGACCCTGAAATCGAAATCGCTTTTCCAGCGATTCTCGAAACCTTCTTTGTCATAGAAAAAAGCAACAGTTACAGGATAACTTTGTTTGTGAAACCAGTCTGCTTGAGTAAGTTGGACAGTTTGCGCTCCACCAAGGGCCATCTGTGTGCCAAGGAAAAGGATTGAGGGTTTTTTAGTTTGCATGTAATACCAGGATATTTATTTCACTTCTTGAAATAATCTCGCACCGTGAATGCTCAGTATCCATATTTTCTGTAGTGAAGATTTATCTGTTAAAAACCAGGTTGGATTGAACCGATTATTTGGTTTATGCGCAGCGAGCAAAAAGGAGATTATTATTAGCTGAGGATATTTTACCATTAGGGACCATTGAGTTTTCATGCCTTCTGAAAAAAGATGCCACAGTTTACTTCGTAACCAGCTAAAAATTACACGAACCAAGATTAAATTATTGAAAGACACAAACTGATAATTGGTGCTACTTTATACTAACAGAAAAGACCCGGTAACTAATAAAATGCCTTACAATTATAAGGGAGGTTGATTGTTATGTTTAATGACATTCCAAAACCTATCCTAGATCGCATGAAGGATCTGGAAGAGATTGATACGCGCGACCGAGAGGACGGTACGCCAAATTTGGAACGTTTGCGCCAAATTCCTCCGGAAACAGGCAAGTTCCTAGCGATAATGGCTGCTGGCGTGCCAGAAGGCTCGCTGCTTGAGATCGGTACTAGTGCGGGATATTCTGCTTTGTGGCTCTCACTGGCCTGCAAGCTGCGCGGCGAGAAGCTGCTAACTTTTGAGCTGCTTCCCGATAAGGTGAGCATTGCCAAGAAGACTTTCAAAAAAGCTAAAGTCGCTGCCTTTGTGGAGTTGATACATGGCGATGCGCGCGGCCATATGTCTGATTATGATGAAATCGCTTTCTTTTTTCTGGACGCCGAAAAAGAGATGTATGCTGAGTTCTACGATATGGTGGTCCCCAGCCTGGTGAGTGGGGGATTCTTGGTAGCCGATAACGTCATCAGTCACGAACAACACCTGCAGCCCTTGGTAGATAAGGCAGAGAAGGACGAGCGTGTTGATTCCATTGTTGTGCCGCTTGGCAAGGGATTGTTGGTATGCAGGAAAATATGAGACATTGTTCTCTATCTATAGACAAGCCGGGAGGTAAATTTGCCAAAAGATAACTTAAAGATCGTCATCCCCATGGCGGGTTACGGCACACGCCTGCGCCCGCACACCTGGAGCAAACCCAAGCCGTTGGTCAGCGTAGCGGGAAAAACTGTGCTCGATCACGTGTTTGACATACTTGGCACCGTCCCTGATGTGCAGAATGCTGAATTCATCTTCATCGTCGGTTACCTGGGAGACCAGGTTGAGACATTTATGCAGACGAATTATCCTGATATCAAAGCCCATTTTGTTGAACAGGAAGAAAGGCGCGGCCAATCGCACGCCATACAGCTGGCGCGCGAGTACATCAGCGGCCCCACACTGATAATGTTTGTGGATACGATCAGCCCCACTGAAGATTTTTCCTTTCTAGCAGAGGAACCTGCGGAGGCCGTTATCTGGGTGAAAGAGGTCGAGGACCCGCGCCGCTTTGGCGTAGTGGAGGTAGATGAGGCTGGCTGGGTTGCTGGGATGATTGAAAAGCCGGATGATATCAACAATAATCGGGCAATCATCGGATTTTATTATTTCAAGCAAGGCGAGACTTTGCTCTCCGCGATTGCCCAGCAGATCAAGGATAATATCCAGACCAAAGGTGAATTCTATCTAGCGGATGCGATGAGTATTATGCTGCAAGGAGGTCTTAAAATGCGGCCCCAAACTGTGGATGTGTGGTTGGATACCGGATTACCGGAAACGGTCTTGGAGACCAACCGCTATCTTCTGGAAAACGGTAGGGCCAACTCGGATGAAGTTGCCAAACGGGAGGGTGTGGAGATTATTCCGCCTGTGTTCATTCACCCCAAGGCGGCAATCGAAAACTCGAGGATTGGCCCGCATGTCTCCATCGCAGAGGGTTGTGTGGTAACCGGCAGCAAAATTGTAGACAGCGTGCTTGAGCACAGCGCCCAGGTGAGAGATGCAGAATTGAGCGCTTCTCTGATTGGGGCTAGAGCGCAGGTGCAGGGTGTCTCAGGTTCTTTGAATATTGGGGAGGATGCAGAAGTAAAGCAGACTTGATGAGCGCTTTGGTTGAATGCCATTCTGGGTACACATATGCTGAATATCCCAGCGCGCTGCACTGGGAAGGTGAGCGTTTAAAAATATCTGTGGTTGAGGCAGAATGGCAGACCCCGCAGGGCAAGCATTTCCGCGTGCGTACGACTGACGGCCTCTCCTTTGAGCTTGTCTACTCGGAGCATGCTGACGAGTGGCGCATCTGGGTGGTGTGATCAAGTTCTCTGGGGCAAGGGGTTTTAATTTAAATACTTAATCGAGAGGGGAAAAGCGCTGGGGATACCTTGATAAAAGAGGATCAAACCCGAAGGGTTTCGGAAACCAAAATATATGTTATTCCCAACAAGGGGCCTAAGCCCATTGTTCTTGGTTATTATCGGTTGATGTTACAATTAGGCGGAATTTAATAATAAAGCTGTGTTATGTGCTGCGAGGCGCTGGTGCGCAGCCTTGAACTCAACATAAAATCAAAATTAATATCACAATAAAGGAGCGAGTGTGTCGAAACATTATCTCTCTGAGAAAGTCGTAAACTTGCCGCCTTCTGGTATTCGCGTGTTTTTTGACATAGTAGCCACGATGGATGATGTCATCTCCCTAGGAATTGGCGAGCCAGATTTTGTCACTCCCCAACCTATCCTGCAAGCTGGCATTAGTTCTTTGCAAGCCGGGGAAACCAGCTACACATCCAACGCGGGCATATTTGAGGTGCGTGAGACAGTTTCGGAACATCTGCGGCAGCTTTACGAGGTGGCCTACGACCCGGGGAATGAGCTGGTAATAACCGTCGGGGTCTCCGAGGCGCTGCACATTGCCATGATGGCTTTACTAAACCCCGGCGACGAGGTCATCATCCCCACGCCCTGCTTCGTTTCTTATCAAGCAGATGTTTTGCTGGCTGGCGGAGTTCCTGTTGAGGTGCCCAGCCAGTTTGAAGATAACTTCCAATTAGACCCCCAGGCAGTGGAAGTAGCCATCACCCCGCGCACCAAGGCAGTGTTGGTCGGCTATCCCAATAATCCCACCGGGGCAGTTGCCTCGCGGGAAGTCTTGCTGGAACTTTCGCGTATTGCTGAGCAGCATGACCTGATCGTGATCTCGGATGAGATATACGACCAATTGGTTTACGGCCAGCCACATGTGTGTTTCTCATCCCTGCCGGGCATGAAAGAGCGCACCATCCTGCTGGGTGGTTTTTCTAAAGATTACGCCATGACAGGCTGGCGCGTGGGCTATGCGGCAGGTCCCGCGGATGTTATTGATGGTTTGCTGCGCGTGCACCAATACATCATCATGTCCGCGCCCACCACTGCGCAAATGGCAGCAATGGAAGCTATCAAAGTGGGTCAACAACACGTGGCGGATATGAGGGATGAATACGACCGGCGGCGGCGCTTGATAGTGGATGGCTTGAACGAGATCGGTTTGCCCACATTTGAGCCACGCGGCGCGTTCTACGCCTTCCCGGATATAACTCCCAGTGGTTTGGATGACACCACATTCGCCCAAGAACTGCTGGATAAAGAACGCGTAGCGCTGGTGCCCGGCTCGGCCTTTGGCGCGGGTGGCGAGGGCTTTGTGCGCTGTTCGTATGCCACTGCCTACGAAAACATTGAACAGGCTTTAGAGCGCATTGAGCGCTTCGTGAGCAAGGTTAGCTAGAGGGGTTTTTATGCACCCAGAGTTTGAACCTGTCATTGGTTTAGAGATACACGCAGTTCTCGAGACGCGCTCGAAGATGTTCTGCGACTGCCGCCTGGTGGCATCCACCCACGAGCAGCCCAACGTGGCTGTGTGTCCGGTATGTTCGGGCATGCCAGGGACGTTGCCGGTAGTCAACCACGCAGCGGTCGAATATGCCCTGCGCGTCGCATTGGCTCTGGAGTGTGAAATAGCCACGACCAGCATCTTTGCCCGCAAATCCTACTTTTACCCCGACCTGCCCAAAGGCTACCAGATATCCCAATACGAACAGCCACTAGCGCGCAACGGCCGCCTCAAAATCGACACTTCTCAAGGCGAGCAGACCATCCGCATTCGCCGCGTGCATCTCGAAGAAGACACCGGCAAGCTCACCCACTTGAACGAGGACGGCGAAACTTACTCGTTAGTGGACCTCAACCGCTCTGGACTGCCCTTATTAGAGATCGTCAGCCAGCCGGATATGCACTCGGCAAAGGCGGTGCGCGCCTATGCTTTTGGCCTGCGCAGCATCTTGCGCTATCTAGGGGTCAACAGCGGCAACCTGGAAAAAGGCTTTTTCCGCATTGAGCCTAATGTATCCATTCGCCCGGTGGGGTCGCGCACTTTGGGGACGCGCACAGAGATCAAGAACCTGAACAGCTTCCGGGCCCTCGAGCGCGGTGTGACCTACGAAATTGAGCGCCAAACGGAGTTATTGCTGCAGGGTAAAGATGTGGTCCAGGAAACGGTGGGCTGGGACGAGGCCGAACAAGCAACCGTCTCGCAGCGCTCCAAGGAAGACGCGGATGATTACCGTTACTTCCCCGAGCCGGACCTGCCACCCCTGGTTATCGAGCAGGATTGGGTAGATGAAATTCGTGCCTCCCTACCGGAATTGCCGCATGCCAAGTTCAAGCGCTTTCAAGCAGAATATGACCTGAACGCATACGATGCCGGCGTGTTGGTGGCCGATGAAGCGGTGGCCGATTATTTCGAGGCCGTGGTTGCCGCGGACGCGCCCCCCAAGCTGGCCGCCAACTGGATCAGCGGAGAGCTGTTTGGTTTGATGCGCCAGCAGGATGTTGGCATTGAACAGCTAAACCTCCCGGCAGAGGATCTAGCTGGGTTGATCAAGCTGGTGGACGCGGAGCACATCAACCAGAACACCGCCAAGGAAGTATTAGAAGAAATGCTCACCAGCGGTGAGAGCGCCGCGGCTATCGTAAAGGCGCGCGGCTTGCAGCAGATCTCAGACCCAGAGCAGATCGCCCACTGGGTGCAGGGGGTGTTGTTGGGCAACCCAAACCAGGTGGCCGAGTATCTGGGCGGCAAACAAGCCCTCTCCGGCTGGCTGTTTGGGCAGGTGATGCAGGCGGCTGAGGGCAAAGCTAACCCTCGGCTGCTGCGTGCTGAACTAGACCGCCAACTTGAGGAGCTGAGTGAGGGGAGATGAATAACCTTTTAGGAGGGCTAACCCAGCAGCCCATGTCTTTTATTACCAAGCCAATCATCCCCCTCCTCATCTGGCTATCTCTCATGGGGTGCAGCCTAACTGTTGAAACTCACGCTGTAGAAACTGCCACATCTATGCTCTCGCCGACCACCACCTCTACACCGCTACCTTCGCCCAGTTCTACGCACACTAAGACCCCATTACCGACGAATCCAACCATAATCCTTACACCAACTCCTGTCGAGGATGAAGTAAATTATGTAGTCTATGTACAAGATTTCATTTTTTTAGGCTATTTATATCTAGATCTAAACATCGGAATACCAGAAATGGTCAATTATTTAGATACTCCACACTCAAACCTTTCAGATGGAGATGGTGGCCCGGGGGAAGCAAGCTACTTTGAATTTTCAAATACGGCAGATAAAATTGCATATTGGATACCTAGCACACCCGCAAAATTATGGATATCGGATATCGCTTTCGAAAACCCTGTTACGATTTTTACAGATATTGAAGGAGAATACTCAATTAATAATGACCCATATACTCGAGATGTTGCTTTACTTTGGTCGGCTGATGATAATCACTTAATCATAGATTTCAAAGAAGATAATAACCAAGATTTAATTTATCATGTAGATACAGAAAGCATTGAAGAATGGAATTATGATTGCGTTTGGGTGGCATTTTCCCAAAATAGCGGTGGACTAGCAACCTGGTGCGTGTCTTCCGAAGATGAGAGTGAATACGCAGTGATCGAGTGGGGGGGAGAGATTTGGTCTAGTGAGGTTGAGCCTGAAAATATTCTTGTCTCTAAGCAGGAGGCTAGCAGATATAATTGGGGGTGGTCACCAGATGGACAGCAAGTTGCTTATTTCGATCCAAATGATTCAGAAGATTATTTATATATCGCTAGCGCCGAAGGTATACAGGCCCAAATTCTTAAAGGTGCAGCATATTGGCATTCGGAGGTATTTCAGTATGACAGTCGTCTACTCGAATGGTCTCAAGATGGGAATCGGTTGTTAGTTTACGCAAGAGGAACTGGGAATATATCTTGTCCTGAATATAGCAACTTTTTTGGTACAGGAGAAATTCTTGAAGATGTTCCATGTTGGCAAGTAATTGACTTAGAGACATTAGAGGTAATCTGGAGTGTTTCGGATTTAATAAATAATCTATCGAATCCAGAAGCGCCATACATCCTTAATCTATCGTATGATCAAGCAGCAATATCGGGTGATGGACAGTATTTAGCAATTTCTGCAACAACCGGTGGAATTAGAGATCTATATACCTTAAATATTGACTCCAAAGAAATAATTAGTTATGCTCCTTATGCCCCGTTTGCTTTAGGTTGGGGTGAAGAGCCAGAATAGAATGAAAAACCAGCTCACCCACACTTTCGCCAACCTAGCAGCTAGTTGGGGGGAGATGATAGCGACAGTTAAAACTGCCCCACTCACCTGCAAAGCCCCCCCTGCTTGGGATTCAGTACGCCGCGGGGCGGGTTTCGCCACCGTGGCTGCGCCTTTAGTCGCCAGCTAGCCCCCTAATCCAGCCTTGCGGACTAATTGGGTCTATATTATGATAAATTCATGAAACAAACACACACAGGAATTGTCAAGGCGGCCCTGGTCATGCACCCAGATATGTCGCCTATTTCAACATCTGAACAGCAAATCACCCTTACCTGGGACGGGGTCGAAGGTGATAAACATGCCGGCGTGAGTATGTCCGCGGACAGCCCCGATTTTTACTCGCGTGATAGTGAGGTGCGCAACACGCGCCAGGTTTCGCTGGTCTCCGAAGAAGAATTGGCTAAAATCGCCGCAATACTCGATGTCCCCGAACTGCAATCCGCATGGCTGGGCGCTAATCTGTTACTCTCCGGAATTGGCGACCTCACTCAACTGCCTTCCGGCACACGCCTGATATTTTCGCAGGGAGCCGGTTTGGTTGTTGAGGACTCCAACCCTCCTTGCACCGCGCCCGGGCAGGTAGTGCAAGATAACTATACAGATAAGAGCGGCCTCACCACTGCTTTTCCTAAAGCTGCGCTGAGCAAACGCGGCCTGGTTGCCTGGGTGGAAAAACCCGGCAAAATAAATGTGGGTGACAGCGTTCAGGTGTGGGAGCCTTAATTTCCCGAGCTTTTACCGTGGTTATCCAGGGCTAAATCCCCAGTAAACGCTATCAAGCCTGCAAGCTAATAAGTGATATTTATCACTTGACGGCTGGCATGTTTTGCGTTCTAATTCGGCTGTCGGAGACGACAAAATAACTGGCATACGGATTATTTTGCCATGAACAAGCGCTGGTTGCCCAGAAGCAAAAGGATAAGAAATTTTAGCGGACACTCACCGAGATGTCCGCTCATATTTTAAGTTCGCAACCCGCCAAATTGTTATAAAAAACGAGTAATAAGAATTTTTACCAACCCAGAAGCCCCCACAGGATGTGGGGTTCTTCGCCAAATCCCACAATCCTTTTTAGGAGGACACATGTCTTCAGAACAACTTAATCCTTTTGCAATCGCGCAGGCGCAATTGGATGAGGCCGCGGAACAGCTCAAATTAGACCCGGCCACCCACCAACTTTTGCGCACACCGCTGCGTGAACTGCACGTTACCCTGCCGGTCAAGATGGATGACGGCAGCACCAAAATTTTCCAGGGTTTCCGCGTGCAGTACAACGACTCGCGCGGCCCCACGAAGGGCGGCATCCGTTTCCATTTCGAGGAAACCATCGACACCGTGCGCGCTCTGGCAGCATGGATGACCTGGAAATGCGCCGTTGTCGATATCCCTCTGGGCGGCGGCAAAGGCGGCGTGGTCTGCGACCCGCGCAGCATGTCACCTGGCGAGCTGGAACGCCTCAGCCGGGCATATATCCGCCAGGTTGGCCGCATCATCGGCCTGGAGAAAGACGTGCTTGCTCCGGACGTGTACACCACTCCGCAGATCATGGCCTGGATGATGGATGAATACTCCTTTATGAAAGGCGAGAACGAGTTCGGCGTGATCACAGGTAAACCGCTGCCCCTGGGCGGCTCTGCTGGACGCGGCGATGCTACTGCACGCGGCGGTATCTTCACATTGCGCGAGGCAGGCAAAGTGCTCGGCCTGGAGCTAAAAGGCGCTACCGCGGCCGTCCAAGGCTACGGTAATGCTGGCTCTTTTGCCCACAAGCTGGGAGAAGAACTGCTCGGACTGAAGATCGTGGCTGTCTCCGACTCCCGGGGGGGCATCTACAACCCTGACGGCATGAAGTACGCAGAAGTCTTCAAGCACAAGCAAGATACAGGCAAGGTAGCTGGCTTTAAGGGAGCTAAAGAGGTCACCAATGAAGAGCTGCTCGAATTGGACGTCGACGTGCTCTTCCCCTCCGCGCTTGAGAATGTGATCACTGCTGAGAATGCAGAGCGCATAAAAGCCAAAGTCAGCGTTGAATTAGCCAACGGCCCCACCACGCCGGAAGCTGATAAGATACTGCACAAGAACGGCACCTACGTTATCCCGGATTTTCTGGCCAACGCGGGCGGCGTTACCGTTTCGTACTTTGAGATGGTGCAAAACGCCTATGATTATTACTGGGAGGAAGAAGAGGTACACAAACGTCTGGATAAGAAAATGACTGCCGCCTTCCACACGGTACACGAGACTGCCCAGGAACACGAAGTACACAACCGTTTGGCCGCCTACATGGTAGCCATTAACCGCGTCGCCGAGGCGATGCAGCTGCGCGGTTGGGTGTAAGCGCCCACACTATTGAGTTCACACAAGCCTCGCTCAGCGGGGCTTGTTTTTTATCAGCATGAGAATAATTGGGGCGTGTCATTTTGAGCGCAGCGAAGAATCTCGCGAACGCACACTTCTATACGAAGGACAAACTGCCGCTAATTAACTGCATTCTTCGAGATTCTTCACCCCTGCAGGGTTCAGAATGAAATGTGTGAGCAATGTCATTCTGAACAACCAGAGGGAGAGAGGAATCCCTGAACAGCTATTTTGGGATGAATTCTGGCCCTGGAGCTCCCCCTCCTCCCCTTGCGTATAACCCAAAAATGATATACAATTTATATCAGAACGTTTGTTCTTATTCGAATTGGGTTTACTGCTATGTTGTTGACCTCCCCCGAGACCATGCGAGCTTTACTTTTCATTTGCCTATTTTGTATGCTTTTTTTGGCAGCCTTGTTCCTGCGCCGCAGAGAGCTGACCTTCATGGCCTATTTAGGCTGGGGTTTGCTGGCGCTCATGCTGCCTTTTATCGGGCCTTATTTGGTAATCGCGGCGCGCCCTGGGAGGCCAAATTTAATTTAACCTCCCAAAAGGCAAGGGAGCTCCGGAGGGAAATTATTCCTATAGAATCTGTCGTTTTTATAGAGTTACTGGTAATTTTGTGCTTCCCGTTGTATACTGTAAGAGATTATAGAATCATCTCATTTTTGAAGGGCATAAGCTTATGAAAGCATCCGTGTTACAAGAAAACCTGGCTTTGGGGCTTGGTATTGTCTCACGCGCCGTCTCCCCGCGCAGCACATTACCGGTACTGGCAAACATTTTGATGGCCACCGACGAAGGACGCCTGCGTCTCTCTGCGACTAATTTAGAATTAGGCATCACCTGCTGGATTGGCGCCAAGATCGAAGATGAGGGTTCTACAACGGTCCCGGCGCGCACATTTTTAGACCTGGTGAACACACTGCCAAATGAGCAAGTTGATATGGATTTGGCCGTACGTACCCAGAACCTAAATGTCCGCAGCGGAGCCTCCAATACGGATATCAAGTGCATTGATGCGCAGGAATTCCCACCTATGCCCGTACCAGAGTTGGATGGCGGCTTGGAATTCAAGGTAAGCGAACTAAAAGAAATGATCCAGCAAGTAGTTTTTACCGCATCTACCGATGACGCCCGCCCTGTACTTACCGGTGTGCTGGTGACTGTAGAAGGCGACCGCATCACGATGGCTGCCGCGGATGGCTTCCGGCTTTCTGTGCGCCACTCAAAATTGGCCGCCCCGGTTAAACAGCCCCTCCAGGCAGTCATTCCGGCGCGCGCCCTGAGCGAATTGGCACGGATTGCAGGAGACTCTGACGAAATGGTGACCATGGTAATACCGCCTGAGCGCGGCCAGGTTATCTTTCGCTTGAAAGATGTTGAGTTGGCCTCGCAGCTTATCGAAGGCACTTTTCCAGAATATGAGCAGATCATCCCCAACGGGTTTAAAACCCGCACTGTGGTTTCCACGGATGCTTTCCTAAAAGCATGCAAGCAAGCTGAGATATTTGCCCGTGAGGGTTCGCACATTGCCAGTTTGAGAGTTTCTCCAGGTGATGATACGCAAACTGGGGAAGTCGAAATTGCTGCTCAATCAGAAGAGACCGGTTCAAATGAAACAATGGTAGACGCCACAATTGAGGGCGAACCCATTTTGATCGCCTTCAACGTGCGTTTCCTGCGCGAAGTGCTGGATGTGATCAATACACCCAACGTGGCGCTGGAAACCTCCGTCGCCACCTCACCTGGGTTAATCAGGCCTTTGGGGGAAGAAAACTATTTGCACGTAATCATGCCCATGCATCTCGGTAGTTGAGGTTGTTCTGGAAAAAATCAGGCTGCTATCAACGTCGCTAAATATACACAACCACATTTTTACCAGTAAAAAGCGGTTTGTCTTAGTTTTTTTGTTAAGGCAAACTTTTTTTGAATCTCTAAACATCTAATGACCCATCCGATCTCTTCCGATCCCACCTTTCGTATCTACTTGGCGCTCTCCCAATACCCTATACTTCAAACGCGCATGCGCTCAAGGATGCTTCACGAATTGGTTGAACGCGGTGTGGTCTCCATGAATGAATTTGAAAAACAGGTCCGCCAACAGGCGATTCAGTCGCAGAGCAGCGAAGGGATTAAGGATCCCTTTGCCGAGGAAGCGCCGAATGTATGGCGCGAACGTCTGAGGAGGGTGCGCAATTATCTGACAGATTTGCACTTTGCCAACAACCTGCCTTTCGAATTGTTTGAAGAGATTGTGAGTGCAACCCTGGCGGAACGTGGAGCGGATACCGATACTCTGTTGGCTTCATTTTATGCAGAACTGGCTCCCCAAGAGCTCCTTTTTGAGCAAGCATATTTGATAAATAATATGCCCCCGGAAGAGAGAAAGCGCTATGAGGCACGCTTGCAGGAGATAAAAGTTGTCCTCATCCGCAACATGATTAGCGACCAGTTGGCGTATATCAATATAGCTAAAGAATGGCTTGACATTGATGATTTGATCAGCATCCGTGAAGGGAAAATAGGCCGGGGAAAGATCGGAGGCAAAGCAGCCGGGATGCTGCTAGCGCAAAGCATCTTGCAAGGATCAGGTGATGAAGAGATTAAAGCTTGCTTGAATATCCCAGAATCTTATTTTTTGGGGGCAGATGTTATGTATGCTTTCATGAGCGCTAATGATCTGATGCACTGGGCTGGCCAAAAGTACAAATCTGCAGATGAAATCAAGGCAGAGTTTCCTCAGATTCAAAAAGAATATCTTGCAGGTGAGTTTCCAGCGGATATTGTCCGGGATCTAGAAAATTTATTATATAAAATTGGAAACCGTCCCATTATTGTGCGTTCCTCCAGCTTGTTGGAAGATAACTTTGGCACGTCGTTTGCCGGAAAATACGATAGTTTCTTCTGCCCAAACCAGGGCACTCCGGAGGAAAACTTGGACGCTTTCTGCCACGCGATTGCAGGCGTGTATGCCAGCGTTCTGGGCGCCGACCCCTTGCTGTACCGTAGAGCAAAGGGCTTACAAGATTATGACGAGCGCATTGCAGTACTAATACAAGTAGTCCAGGGTGAACCTTTTGGCCGTTATTACTTGCCGCACGTTGCCGGAGTTGCTTTCAGCCGCAATCTGTTCCGCTGGTCTCCGCATATTGGTAGGGAAGAAGGCTTTCTGCGCCTGGTTTGGGGCCTTGGAACACGCGCGGTGGAACGTGTGGGCAGCGATTATCCTCGTTTGGTGGCTCTCAGTCATCCGCTTTTACGAGCTGAACCTTCGCCCCAGGCCATTCACCGTTACTCCCAGCGCTTTGTTGACCTGATAGATCTAGAAGCAAATGAATTCAAAACACTCCCGGTTCAGGAAGTCCTAAATCGACGGTATCCGGTTTTGCGTTATATTGCCCAGCTTTACCAGGATAACTACATCTTATCTCTGCGCAGCAACCTGCTTGAGGATAAACCCGATCAACTGGTTGTAACTCTAGATGAGCTTATTGCCCGCACACCATTTGCCGATAAGATGCGCCGGATGCTAAAAATATTGGAGGAGAAGTATCACTCACCTGTAGATATAGAATTCACAGCACAGATTCGTAACACAAACACATCTCATCCAGATGTGGATATCTTCCTTTTGCAGTGCCGGCCTCAGAGCCATTTGCAGGAAACTAATATCCGCTTGCCTGAAGAATTGGATGAGAAGGATATCATCTTCTCCACCAGCCGTGTCCTGCCGCACGGGCAAGTGAATGATATTCGTTATGTGCTATATGTTCCACCCGAAGGGTATTTTTCATTACCAACTCCAGCCGCTCGCACAGAATTAAGCCGTGCTATTGGTCATTTGAACACCGAATTAGAAGGCCAGGTGTTCATCCTCCTGGGTCCTGGCAGGTGGGGGTCCACAAACTCAGATTTGGGTGTGCAGGTTAGTTATTCTGATATTTTCAATTCAAGGGCTTTGATTGAGATTTCTGGTGAGGGGGTTGGGTCTGCACCTGAGCCGTCTCTGGGCACACATTTTTTCCAGGACCTGATTGAGTCGCAAATTTTTCCATTGGCAATCTATCTGGACGATGAAGATGCGATCTTCAATCGCGATTTTTTCTACTCATCGCCCAATATCTTGCTGGATGTAATGCCTAGAGATGCTAAGCTCGCCGACAGCTTACATTTGATCGATGCAGCCGCTTTCCGGCCAGGATATCATTTGGATTTGGTGATGGATGACCAAGCAGGCCGAGCAGTAGCTTTCTTTGTTAAAGATGAGACCCCTGAAATGGAGGATGATTAGTGTGAAAAAATTCGTTGCAGTAGCAGGAAACATTGGTGTGGGCAAATCTACCCTGGTGGATATGCTGTGTGAGAAAATGGGCTGGCAACCGTATTACGAGCCGGTTGCCGAAAATCCATATATAGAAGACTTTTACGAAGACATGCAGGCTTGGGCTTTTCACTCGCAAGTCTATTTCATCACCCACCGCTTACGCTCGCACCGTGAATTGCTGGCAAATGATAATTCTGTTATCCAAGACCGCACGGTATACGAGGATGCAGAGGTTTTTGCCAAGAATCTGTACTTGCGCGGGCACATCACCGAGCGAGACTTCGCTACATATCGCGAACTCTTCAGCCTGCTCACCGAGATGCTCTCCCCACCCGATCTTGTCGTTTATTTACGCGCTTCGGTTCCCACGCTAAATCAGCGCATCGAACTGCGCGGCCGGGGATACGAAAGCCAGATATCTTCCGATTACTTGCTGCAGCTAAATGATCTCTACGAAGCCTGGATCGCAAGCTTTGCCCTCTGCCCCGTACTCACCGTCCCCGCTGATGAGATGGATTACGTCGCCCACCCAGGTCACTTGGATTTGATCGTGCAGAAGGTGCAGGAGAAGTTGACAGGCAAAGAGGAAGTTGTTTTCTACCCCGAAGAAGTAGCCAATTCACGGTAAGCCCTCACAGCAAGTGTAATTACTCATTCAAAATGAAAACTTTGGCAGAGAAAATAACCTCCATTTTAGAAGATCAACCTGGACTATCAGATCGTGAGATTACTGATATCCTTGTTGGTCCAGGTGCCCCTCAGCAAGCTGTGAATCAATCGTGTCGCTCACTGGAAACAAGAGGTATTCTTGATCGGCATAAGCGTTCAGACGGTCGGATTGGTAATTATTTGCTTGTGCCAGATTTTCAAGGAAAACTGCATGGCAAGACTGGTGCGAATATTGATAAAGGTAGTCATCTTTCTGAAGACAAGATCAAAACAATACTAGAGCAATGGTTGAAGGAAAAAGGCTGGCATACTGAGATTGCCTGGGGGAGGGCACAAGGAATTGATATTGAAGCCTTTCGGGGCGGCAGAAGATGGATTATTGAAGTGAAAGGGCAAGGGTCACGAAGTCCAATGAGGGTCAATTACTTTCTTGCAGTTCTTGGAGAAACTTTACAAAGAATGGGTGATCCAGGTGCAAAATACAGCATTGCAATACCAGACATGAAACAGTTTCGAAATCTTTGGAGGCGACTTCCAAAATTGGCAAAGGCGCGAACGGCAATTAGTGCCTTGTTTGTAAGCGATAATGGTAACATTACTGAGATTGATTGAATATTTTATCTCGCCACTAGATAGTTTTAACAAATCGATCTAATAAGGTTGCAAAAGAATGAAAATATACTGGTTATTCTTGCTGAATACCCCGTAGCTTGCAGCGGGGATAGGAGTTTAGAGGATTTTGGTAGTTTATTGTCATTCCGAACCCCCCGCAGGGGGTGAGGAATCCCTGAAACCCCAGTTTTCCAAGACCTGACAACCTAAAAAAGAGCATTTCAGGGATTTCTCGGCGGACAAAACAGGGTTTTGTCCTTCTCGAAATGACAAATCGTGGTTTACAGGATTGACATGCATTAATAAAAATGTCAGATAGCTAGAAATGAGTGTTTCTGATTTCATGAATGAACGGTTCTGGTCTATCCTCATTTGTGATAATTGTTTTACAAGTTAGGTGAGATTCGCATAATCTCTGTTCACCTTAGTATAAAGATTTAGCAGTCGTTAAGACACCACAGCTTCCGGCTTAGGCGCCCGCAACCCGAGCACAAAACAATAAAGCGAAATCAAGATCTGAGGCATGTGCAGCAATGTCCAATAAACTGCGTCATCCCCTTCCTTGAATATACCCACAGCAATAGAAAGCACGCCGAAAATCAGGCTGGTAAAACTCATCATCCGGAAAGCTACCATGTTCACTCTGGGATAGAGCAGGCTGAGCACCGCCAGGTATATCGGTGCCATCATGCAAGCCGCAGTCGGTGATGGAGAATAGACGAACATGGCCGGGTCCAAATCCCAAGTTTGGTCTGGGTCCCAGAATGCGAGGATCGCCAGGGGAACTACCCAATATCTCCACAAGGATAAACGCTTAAATGTATAGTCGCCTATATTTATTATACCCTCCCACAGGAACGGCAGTGCGGCTGCCAGGAACCAGATAGTGAACATGATTACCAGCACAAGCCCGTAATTTTCGGCCACCCCAACTGCCTGGAAGTAGATCAAAGACATAAAGTGCAAGCCAATGGCGGTGGAAAAAATTCGGCCAAATTTATTGCCCCAACGGAATACAGCCGCGATCAGCAAAACCACGCCAAGGTGAGCGAAAGGTTGGTATGGCACGAAAAGAGCTTTCCTTCTCAGCCAATCGTCACCCAATCTCCAAATTAGCGGTCCCACATCGCTTGGGCCAGTTAATCCTTTTTCTGTGCTAATTGGCAAGATAAAGAAAGGCACAACGAGTAACAGCAGGTAAAACCACCATTTCCTGGTAAGCCGTTCAAAAAAAACATATGAGGTTTGCATCCAGCGCGCGTTTGTCTCCAGCTTTGCGCTAGATTGCGGTATGTCAATGTGTTTGCTTCGGATAGACATTTTTTAGACCTCGATAAGCATCTATTGCACAGATCAATATGGTTTTCTGTAGGCCAACACTATCTGATTGATTGTCTGCGTTTTAATATTGCAGGAATTATAACTGATATATAAATTAGCAAGGGCACAATGAATAGTTTTTCCAGAGCTTTGAATTGGTAAATGAAGAAAAGGAACCCAAAGTTACCGAGCAGCACCGGCAACCACCCAACCGGCAGAACAAACAAGGTTAGCAAATCTACCTGTTGGAAGTATGGCACCGCCATGGGGGTGGTGGCCGCCAGACTAACGAACCGTTCTGTGCGCCTAAGCTTCAGAAGTAAAGGAGGCAGCCACAACAGCAGCGCTGAGATACCAACCCAGCGGAAAAGGGAGACGCTTCCCCAGTCGTAAGCAGGGACGACCTCCAGTCTGTTTAAAAGGTTCATTGGCCAGGATGGATCAATAACCAGCGATAATAATACGACGATGACAGGCACAAGCATTACCCTCAGCCTATCACGCCAAGAGATATTGGTTGCAAATAGGAGAAACAGGCCGAAGGCCAGCCCGATCTGAAATTTTGTGATAGCCAGGATTAACCCCAGCCCGGCTATATTCCAGCGTTTATGCGTTAAACCCCACCAGAATAGAGCTAGTCCTCCGACCAAAATTCCTATGATGGAACCTAGGAACAAACAATAAAACATTTGAAAACTGAGCAGCGCGGGTGCTGCCCTGCCTCCGAATACGCGCGCGGCAAAGAAAACGCTCAATATGTTGATAATATTCCAGAGTGCAAAGCCAACCGCAAATGGCAGCTTGGCTAACAACCAGAAAATTGGCAAAATCCATGTGCTGTAGTAATAGTGCTGAAAAATATTATCCGCTGTATCAATATAAACTGTGTAATCAAAAGGGAGCATCTGAAGCTGTGCATGCACCCAAATAAAGAACCCCACCAGAGAAGCGCTGAAAGCCAAAGCAAAAAGTTCCCACTTAGTGAGGCGCGCAGTTAATCTCTTATCTACGCTGTCAGCAGCAGCATTAAAATTCTTGATATCAGCAAGAGGCAGCATGAGGTAACTGGATTTAGGTGTGCTTAGAAAACCAGCCTGATTATAATAACAGGCACGTTTAATTATATCAGCCTGGCTGATAGATTATTGCTTATTGAGGGGGGGTGACGTTTTTCTTCGAGATTAAAAAGATTTTATTATCTCGGTTTCCGCCTCTGGTTCCCCAGTATCCTCAGTCAAATAGCGTAGCTCGACGGTTAACCTGATGGCTGTGCGGATCTTGCCATCGATATCTACATCGATGAATTCCGGCCAGAATATCACTTCGTATCCGTCCTCAGCTAGGTAGCCTTTGGCTAATACCAACGCTTTTACCGCTTGGTTTACTGCTCCGGCGCCAATTGCCTGTACCTCCGCTCTTTTAAAGTCGCGAAATACCCCGGCAATCGCGCCCGCTACGGCAGATGTTCTTGATGTCCCAGAAACTTTGATGATATCCATCTTAGTGCTCCTTGCTAACATCCTAGTGGATTGCTAGCCGTGCGGTTTACTCCAACATTGTGACTTGCTCGCATTGTACAAGATTTTGAATGCATAAACAATACACAGTGCTTTGACCATCGAAAAATAACTGAGTAATATCGTTTTTCCTTCTCATAGCCCAATAAAGTTTGAGTTGTAGACGTTTATGTAAAATTTTCGGCTAGAAACAAAACATGGCAAATAAGACTAAATATATCCCCTATACTATACCATCGAAAGGTGATTTATACGACCCAATTCTAAAGCTCGGTTTGATACGTAACCCATCACGCGCACAACATCTATCATCCTGGCGAAACGCTCATCCTGGCTGTGCCCGGCTTTGTAACGCGCATAAATTTGCTGCACGATCACAGCGATTTTAAATAAGGCGTAGACATAATAGAATAGCACCTGGGAAAGGTCGAGACCGGTTCGTTCAGCATAGCGGTTAACTAGCTGCATGCGTGTATAGTTACCCGATATCGAAGTGATGCCAAAGGCCAAGTCTTTAAGCTCTTGGGGATCGTCTGGGTCCACCCAAAACCCTAGAGTGGTACCCAGGTCCATTAGCGGGTCACCGATTGTTGCCATCTCCCAATCCAGCACACCCAAAATGTTGCTTAGGTCGTGGGGATCCAGGATCAAATTGTCGTACTTGTAATCATTGTGGATCAGCGCTGCGCCGCTTTCTGGAGGCATGTTTTCTGCCAACCACTCTGCAGCCGCCTCGATTTGCGGAATTTCATCAGTTTGTGCGTCATAGTAGCGTTTGGTCCAGCCTTTTATTTGCCGTTCTACATATCCCTCAGGCTTTCCCAACTCGCCCAGCCCGGCAGCCTTGTAGTCAAGCGTGTGTATCGCGGCCAGGTTATCAATGAAAGCTTCGGATAGGTTCCGCATGTTTCCTGGTGATAGATTCAAATCTTTGGATGGTTTAGCGCGCAGCACTACTCCTTGGATGCGTTCCATAATATAGAAAGGCGCGCCTATCACGTCTTCATCCTCACAAAAAGCCAAAGGGCGCGGCACGTGTGCATAGACTTTTTCTAGATTGGAGAGGATGTGGTATTCTCGCCCCATATCGTGGGCGGTCTTTATTTTCCTGCCGAAAGGAGGCCTTCGCAGCACCAGCTCGCGTTGTCCAATGCGCAGCAGGTAAGTCAGGTTGGAGTACCCCCCGGGGAACTGCTCCACGGTCAACGGGCCGCTCGAATCGGGAAGCTGGGCTAGTAAATAGGTTTCCAGCTTGGCGGTGTCCAGCTCTTCGCCGGGGCGCACGCTGAAGGCTTGGTCAAACAGGTTTGGATCCATATGATCTTGGGTATTTGAGATTAAAGTTATTCTAAATCATTTAACACTGACAAAGCATCCACAGTCACGAATTCGTTCATCTGCTTTTTGCTGGTGCCTCCCCAATCCACCAGAGAGCGGCCGGAAATGCTTTTATCAGTAACCCGGTAATACTTGGCTTCCGCAGGGAAACCGCCATCGGGCAGGCGTTTAGATTCTAGCAAGCTTATAGCTGCGGTGCAGCGCTTGTCGTTGATATAACCTGCCTCTGCCATGACCTTCAAGCCGAACAGAATGTCGTAATGCCAATAGCAGGGGTAGTGCAGCTTGACGAAGTTGTAGTTCATCACGGCGCCATCCTGCTGCCTTTTATACAAATTACGCTTCAGGAAAATTTCTGCGGAGCGCTCTGTTACCTCTTTCGCCTTATTATCCCCAGTGGTCCGGGCAAAGAGCGCCAAGCCTCTCAGGGGTATAAGTGTTTCCATGAACGATGAGATACTTGTCTCTGGGTTCATGTCGCAGTTCCAACCGCCGTCCGGCCATTGCCACGACAATACGCGCTCTACAAGTTTTTCCACGCGTTCGTCGGCCAGACCGAGCTTGAGCAGGTAATGGATGGCGTTGCCCTCTTGGGATGGATGCATACGCACCCGGTCGGCAATCGTTCGCTTGGCGAAGTGCTTTTCGTGACCACTGGAGAATAGCCATTCGAGGGCTTGTTCGCGTAGAGGCTCCAGGCTTTGGTCTCCGGGAGGGTAGCTCAGATCTGCCAGGGTGGCTAAGATCCAATGCGCGCCGTCCCATTTGGAATACGCGTGTTGGGGTGTGCAGCCATCTTTACCCCGCTCCGAAAGCAGCAACCCTACACGCTGAGAACTGTGTATCTCCTCCTGAAGTTGTTTAATTTCAGATGCGTCTGGATCATGCCCGAGAACATTCACCAGGGCTTTGTAACGTATGCTTGGTTTTTGGGAATTGAGTAGTTTTTCGATAACCGGATTCATAGACGAAATAATTAAATGCTGGTTTGCACACCGTACTCTTTTAAAATCCGACGGGCAATCACAGCCTTGTGTACTTCGTCGGGACCATCGTAAATTCGGGCTGCACGTTCGTGGCGGAACCAGTAGGCTAAGGGTGTGTAATCAGTCACTCCCAACCCGCCGTGTACCTGGATAGCACGGTCGACCACTTTCTGCAGTACACCCGCAACAAAGAATTTGATGATCGAGATCTCATTGCGGCTGGCGTATTGGCCTTCTTTATCTATTTTCCATGCGGCTTGCAGAACCAACAGGCGGGCAGCGTTGATCTCGGCGCGACTCTCAGCAATCCAGGCTTGGATGATCTGGCGGCTGGCCAAAGGTTTACCGGGGCTGAGTTCGCGCGAGACGGCATATTTGCACATCAATTCCAAAGCCCGCTCGCAAATGCCGATCCAGCGCATGCAGTGGTGGATGCGCCCAGGGCCCAATCTTTCCTGGGCGATAGCAAAACCGCGGCCCTCCTCGCCAAGCAGGTTGCTCTGCGGGACGCGGCAGTCTGTGAAACGAGTCTCTCCGTGGCTGAAATAACCCTCACCTGTATGCCCCATCACAGGGATGTTGCGCACCAGTTCGTAACCAGGCGTATCGGTAGGCACGATGATCTGGCTGGCGCGATGGTGAATTTTTTCTGCATCTGGGTTGGTGATCGCCATCGTGATCGCAAATGCGGAACCATCCGCGGCAGAAGTAAACCACTTGTGCCCATTTATCACGTAATCCTCGCCGTCCTTAACTGCGCTGGAGGCCATGTGGGTGGGGTTGGAGCCGGCAAACTCAGGTTCTGTCATGGCAAAACAGCTGCGTATCTCGCCACGAGCAAGCGGCCGCAGGTAGGTTTCCTTCTGTTCCTCTGTGCCGTGCTCGAGTAATATTTCCATATTACCCACATCCGGCGCCTGGCAGTTGAAGGCATAGTGACCCAAAGGGCTGCGCCCCAGAGTCTCGCTAACATGGGCAAATTCGTTTAAGGAAAGCCCCATGCCTTCGTATTCTTCAGGCAGGTGCGGGGACCACAACCCCAGGTCTTTAACCTTTTTGCGCTTTTCCTCTAGCTTTGGAAGGGTCTGTTCGATAGGGCTGGTGAGGAAATCTTCCTCGAGTGGTTGGATTTCCTCGCGCACAAATGTATCAATGGTCTCGATAATGCTTTTGATTTTGTCAGGAATACTGAAGTCCATAGTCGGCTCCTAATTGATGAATACAACATGCTGATTAATACTAATATTATCTCATATACTAAACTTGTGAATCTAGTTTGAGGTTAATCTGATCGCTTCCCAGTAACTTTTGTGCTCCGTGAAGCGCTTGCACGCGTAACCACGCCGCGCAAGGAAGCTTGTGCTGCCATGGAACGCTTTTTAGTGGCTTCTAGCGTCAGGTAGGTGGCTTTTTTGGTTACTTTTTTGGGTTCTTTAAGGATGATAAACACCAGCAATGTCCCCGATAGAACTACGATCAGTGAAATCGCGAAGATGCTGCGGGGAGAGATGACCCCGGCGACAAGGATTACTAGCGCAGGACCGACAACCCCACCCAACGAACCCGCTGACCCTGTGATCCCCATCACCCTCGCCTTGTGCTGCTCTGGGGTGATATCCATGTATAAGGCGTTCAAGGCAGGCCATATCAGCGATTCTCCAAGGCCGCCAATGAAAAAGGCCAGCATTATCATAAGTAAACTGGTAGAAAACACCACCCCGAAGAACTGGGCCGAGAATAAAAATATTCCAGCAATCAATACTGGCTTGCGTCCGTATCTGTCGCTCAAACGCCCTAGCGTCAACTCGCCAAACATTGCTGCGGCCCCATAGCCGCCAACCGCGATCCCAAACTGCGCGCTTGTCCACAGAAGCTCATCGTAAACGTAGAACATCAATGCCGGGTCGATGAAAGTCCAAGAGAAGAAAAGCATGAAATTGACAAAAAGCAAAATCCCAAAAGTTGAGATTGGCCGGGGGATCGTATCCCAGAAGGTGGCTTTCTTGGTTGGGGATATTGCCGCAGTCCTAAGGTGGCGCAGCGCCTCGCGTTGGCGCACAATACGCGGGCGGGTTTCTGGGATTAGAAAGAATGCTGCTGCGAAAGCCAGGGAGGCCATAATTGCGGAAGCTATGAAAGGAGCCGCGAAACCAAATGAATCGTAAAGCACCCCGCCTAAGGCTGGCCCCAGGATCCAACCTGCAGAGGCGCCGCCGTTGAAAATTCCAACCCAACGCCCGCGGCTGTCTTCTGGGGCTATATCCGCGATAATTCCCAGAGCAGCCGGGCTTAGCCCGGCCATAAAAAAGCCTTCAATGGCGCGTATCAGGATGAACTCATTAGTTGAGTTTGCCAATAAAAACCCCAGGTTGACGGCTACAAATGTTGCCAGTGAGCCAAGCACTACAGGACGCCTGCCCAACCGGTCTGCCAATACCCCCATCAACGGCGCGCCGACGATATTGGTTAGCGCGTAGGCCATGATCATTAAGCCCAGAGCTTCTACTCCAGAGCCGAGTTCACCCAAACGTCTGGCAAAGATAGGGAATACTATACCAAATCCTGTCATCATGATGCCCATGCTGATGGATAACAGCAGCACAACCCTCCAGGCGCGACGCGAGGACATTCCAGCGGTGATGACTTGATCGGCGGCCACCATCTCACCCATATGGAAGGGGTGTTTACCAGGTTGACTCACAAAACGATCCCAAGTTCGACCATCAGCGTAGCCAGGTCAATATAAGTGGTCTCGCAGCTGATTAAACCTGCGCGCACATCGTATATGGATACACCCCGGATCTGGATTATTCTTCCGGTTGGCTCTCTTGGTTCTCTAAAAGCGGGAGGCATTAAAGTGCCGGTATTCGTACCTGTGAAAACCCATTGCACAACGACGACTTCTTCAGCGGCGATTGTGCGGGTGACCTCATAATCCATATCTGGGAAACCTGCGAACCAGGCAGGCCAAAAGGTATCCATTTCCTGTGCTGTTCTAGCAGGGTTTTCAAAGGCATCTGCATAAACCCAATCTAACAGATAGTCTGCGGATTGCAGCGCTTTCATCTTATCGGTATTTGCTGCAGCTATGGCGGCGGAATATTCAGTAACCACTTCCAATGCGGACAGATCGTCTTTTCTATTATCGCTCATCGATCTTATATTTTCCTCCAGGGCAAAGTTAGTTATTTATTCTTAAGTGAATTCTACCTCAATTAGATTATTGTGGAAAAAGCCAGAATACCTGGTTGTTTCCGATGCTTGACTTCATGGGACTGATTCTGTATAATCTTTTTATCCACCCGATATTGAAATTTTTGGCCGGATTTTCGGGGGAGATAATACGATTAAATCTGCAATATAGATAAATATATTCACTACGGAAAAAGGAGAAATGCCCAAGGAGGAAAAAAGGATGTCACAAAAGCGGAGATTATCACGCCGTGGAATCGCGCTGGTGTTTATGGTGTTTATATTGGCTATTGCACTTGGCGGAGTCATCAATGCCCTGGCTGAGCCTGCTGCTGCGGCCTACACCGGCTGCACCAATCCAGGTGACCAGACTGACATGCCCCAAGTTGAATGTGAGGCGCTGGTGGCTTTGTATGATGGGACGACCGGGGGGAGCTGGGATATCAATACAGGCTGGAAAACCACCAATACCCCCTGCTCGTGGTATCGCGTAACCTGCACCACCGGGAGTGTGACCACGTTAGACTTAGGGCTTAACAATCTTGCGGGCAGCATTCATACACAATTGGGCAACCTCACTTACTTGACGTACCTGTCGTTGAAAAGCAATAGCCTGACGGGGGGCATTCCCACTGAGTTGGGTAACCTGGCAAACTTGCAACATCTCGATTTGGGCTATAACGGCTTGACGGGCGCCATTCCCACAGAGTTAGGCGATTTCTTAAACTTGACGTATTTGTCATTGGGCCGCAACAGCCTGGCTGGTGCAATCCCCATTGAGTTGGGAAACCTCACAAACTTGATAGAGCTCAATTTATGGGATAACGGCTTGACGGGCGCTATTCCCACACAGTTGGGCAATCTCTCAAACCTGATGATCCTGGTGTTGGCCAGCAACAGCCTGACGGGGAGCATTCCTACACAGTTGGGCTCTCTTTCAAACTTGACAAAACTCAATTTGCACACCAACAGTTTGACGGGGGGCATTCCCACATGGTTGGGCAATCTCTCAAACTTGACGTACCTGGCGTTGAGCACCAACAGCCTGACCGGGAGCATTCCCACACAGTTGGGCAATCTTTCAAACTTGACAAAGCTCTGGTTGAACAACAACAGCTTGACGGGTAGCATCCCCTCCCAATTGGGCAATCTCTCAAATCTGCAAATTCTCTTTTTGAACGCCAATAGTTTAGGAGGAATTGTTCCAACAGAGCTGGGCAACTTGACAAATCTGACTGACTTAATGATTCAAAACAACACTTCCCTGGGTGGATGGTTGCCCATGAACCTGACCAATCTGACCAATTTGGAAATATTTCATTTTTACGGCACCCGTCTGTGTGAACTGTCTGATTAAAGTTTCCAAAGCTGGCTGACTGGCTTGGATTCCTATTCTAGCACTAACGTTATCTGCTCACCAGTATCAGTTCTCCCCGCTGATTTTGATGGTAATGACTCAACAGATGTATCCATCTTCCGTCCGTCCAATGGGCGTTGGTACACATCAAACGCAGGATTACTGGCCGCCTACGGGACCACAGGGGATATCCCCGTACCAGGAGATTATGATGGGGATGGGGATGCTGACATCGCCATCTACCGGCCCTCCAACGGCAGATGGTATTTTTACGGGGGTGGCAATGTGGGTTTTGGCGTTGCTGGTGATATCCCCATGCCATGCGACTATGATGGAGACGGGGATGCTGACATCGCCATCTACCGTCCGAGCAATGGCAGGTGGTATGTCAAAGACCAGGGCTACACAGCCTATGGGATTGCAGGGGACATCCCGGTGCCTGGGGATTATGACGGGGATGGGGATTGTGACATCGCCATCTACAGGCCCAGCAACGGCAGGTGGTACGTCAAGGATCAGGGCTATTGGGCTTATGGGATCCCTGGAGACATACCCGTACCTGGAGATTACGATGGGGATGGGGATTTCGATTTTGCGATCTACCGCCCAAGCAACGGCAGGTGGTACGTGTTGGGTCAAGGCTACGTGGCCTACGGCATCCCTGGGGACATCCCCGTGCCGGGGGATTATGATGGGGATGGCAGCTGGGATCAGACGATATATAGGCCCTCCAACGGCAGATGGTACATGTATGGTATCGGTTATGAAGCATATGGAATTGCAGGAGATTATCCCCTGCCAGCCAGAGATACAAATATAGATGGCGATCCGCATGAGTGAGTAATCTTTTTTGCGCAAATAATGGATTTCCCATTGGCCAGCCTGTAAATTCTATGCATCCACTCGATGTTGAATCAATTGGTCGGATATTCGGTGGAGATAATAAGATTAATTCTGCTATATAAATAAATATATCAACTACGTATTAGGGAGAACAGCACATGGAGGAAAAAAGGATGTCACAAAAGCGGAGATTATCACGGCTTGTATTCGCGCTGATATTTATGTTGTTTTTAATGGTTAGTGCGCTTGGAGGAGCCACCCAGGCCCAGGCCAAGCCTTTTGTTGCGGCATACACTGGCTGCACCAATCCAGGCGACCAGACCGATATGCCAGAGGCGCAATGCCTAGCTCTGGTGGCTTTGTATGATGGGACGACCGGGGCAAGCTGGAATAACAATACAGGCTGGAAAACAACCAACACACCCTGCTCGTGGTTCGAGGTAACCTGCACCACCGGGAATGTGACCACGTTAGACCTAGGGCTTAACAATCTTGCGGGTAATATCCCCACAGAGTTGGAAAACCTTACTAACTTGGAATCGCTTTGGTTGAATAGCAACAGCTTGACAGGCAACATCCCCACAGAGTTGGGCAATCTCTCAAACTTGACAAGGCTCGATTTGGGCGGCAACAGCCTGACGGGGGGCATTCCCACAGAGTTGGGCAATCTCTCAAACTTGACAAGGCTCGCTTTGAACAACAACAGCCTGACGGGGGGCATTCCCACACAGTTGGGCAATCTTTCAAACTTGACGTTACTGTCGTTGAGCAACAACAGCCTGACGGGCGCTATCCCCACAGAGTTGGGTGATCTCTCAAACCTACAAGAGCTCTCTATGCATAACAACAGCCTGAGTGGAAGCATTCCGGCAGAGCTGGGCAATCTCACAAACCTACAATTTCTCTATTTGTTCAACACTGGCTTGAGGGGAAGTATTCCGGCTGAGTTGGGAAATCTCACAAATTTGTATGAGCTCTATTTGAACGAAAACAGCTTGACAGGCAGCATCCCGGCTGAGTTGGGAAATCTCACAAATTTGGTTGAGATCTATTTGTGGAACAACAGCCTGACAGGCAGCATCCCCACAGAGTTGGGCAATCTCTCAAACTTGACAAGGCTCTATTTGGACCATAACAACTTGACTGGGTGGCTGCCCGCGAGCTTTACCAATCTGGCCAGTTTGAACATATTCGACTTTAGTTATACCAGCCTGTGTGAACCACCTAGCGCAAGTTTCCAGGCCTGGCTGTCCGGAGTGACGATCGTATCCAGCACAAACGTTATCTGCTCTGCTGTTCCCCCAGCTGATTTTGATGGTGATGGCGACACGGATGTATCGATCTACCGTCCATCCAATGGGAGGTGGTACACAGCATCCGCAGGATTACTGGCCGCCTATGGGACCACAGGTGATATCCCCATACCTCAAGACTATGACGGGGATGGGGATTCTGACATCGCCGTCTACCGCCCTTCTAACGGCAGATGGTACTTCTTTTGGGGCGGGAATTCGGGCTTTGGCGTTGCTGGTGATATCCCCATGCCCTGCGACTATGATGGAGATGGGGACGCTGACGTAGCCATTTACCGTCCGAGTAATGGCAGGTGGTATGTCAAAGACCAAGGTTACACAGCCTATGGGATCGCAGGCGACATCCCAGTCCCTGGAGATTATGACGGGGATGGGAGTTGTGATGTTGCCATCTACAGGCCGAGCAACGGAAGGTGGTACGTCCTGGGTCAGGGTTATTCGGCCTGGGGGATCTCTGGAGACATACCCGTACCTGGAGATTATGATGGGGATGGCGATTTCGATGTGGCCATCTACCGCCCGAGCAACGGCAGATGGTATGTGTTAGGACAAGGCTACGTGGCCTATGGCATCCCTGGCGATATCCCAGTACCTGGAGATTATGATGGGGATGGGAGTTGGGATCAGACGATTTACAGGCCATCCAACGGCAGGTGGTACATGTATGGCATAGGCTATGAAGCATTTGGCATCGCAGGGGATTATCCCCTGCCTGCCAGAGATACTAATATTGATGGCGATCCGCATGAGTGAGTAACCTTTTTTACGCAAATAATGGATTTCCCATTGGCCAGCCTGTAAATTCTATGCATCCACTCGATGTTGAATCAATTGGCCGGATATTCGGTAGAGGTATTTGAGTAATTTAGTAACACAGATAAAGGGTAACTCACCCCGGACCGGGGAAACCTACTCATAGAGGAGAAGATGATGATACAAAAAAGAAGGCTATCATGGAGTGGAATCGTGCTGATGTTATTTAGCTCATTAATCCTCATTGCCCCGGGGATAGAATCCACTCCGGCTATGCTAATTGCATATGATTGTTCCGTAGATCAGAGCGAGATACCCACGGCACAGTGCGAAGCATTGGCGGCGCTGCACAGCAGCACAAATGGCGGCAGTTGGACAACATCTACAGATTGGGTTTTTAGTTCCACGCCTTGTAGTTGGTATGGCGTAGTCTGCACCACCGGGAGTGTGACCACGTTAGACTTAACGAACAACAATCTTGTGGGAACTATCCCCACACAGTTGGGGAATCTATCGAACTTGATAAAGTTCCATTGTATCAACTGTAGCCTGACGGGGGAGATTCCCGCAGAGTTGGGAAATCTTTCAAATTTGACGCACATTAATTTGGGCAATAACAACCTGACGGGGGACATACCCCCAGAGTTGGGCAACCTTTCAAACTTGATACAGCTCAATTTGTATCAAAACGACTTATCGGGAAGCATCCCGGCACAGTTAGGGAATATCCCGTACTTGTATAGCCTGGGATTGTCCAGTAATAACCTGACAGGCAGCATCCCAGCAGAGTTGGGCAATCTTTCAAACTTGACGTTACTGTCGTTGAGCAACAACAGCCTGACGGGCGCTATCCCCACAGAGTTGGGTGATCTCTCAAACCTACAAGAGCTCTCTATGCATAACAACAGCCTGAGTGGAAGCATTCCGGCAGAGCTGGGCAATCTCACAAACCTACAATTTCTCTATTTGTTCAACACTGGCTTGACGGGAAGTATTCCGGCTGAGTTGGGAAATCTCACAAATTTGGTTGAGATCTATTTGTGGAACAACAGCCTGACAGGCAGCATCCCCACAGAGTTGGGCAATCTCTCAAACTTGACAAGGCTCTATTTGGACCATAACAACTTGACTGGGTGGCTGCCCGCGAGCTTTACCAATCTGGCCAGTTTGAACATATTCGACTTTAGTTATACCAGCCTGTGTGAACCACCTAGCGCAAGTTTCCAGGCCTGGCTGTCCGGAGTGACGATCGTATCCAGCACAAACGTTATCTGCTCTGCTGTTCCCCCAGCTGATTTTGATGGTGATGGCGACACGGATGTCTCGATCTACCGCCCATCCAATGGGCGTTGGTACACATCAAACGCAGGATTACTAGCCGCCTACGGGACCACAGGGGATATCCCCGTACCAGGAGATTATGATGGGGATGGGGATGCTGACATCGCCATCTACCGGCCCTCCAACGGCAGATGGTATTTTTACGGGGGTGGCAATGTGGGTTTTGGCGTTGCTGGTGATATCCCCATGCCATGCGACTATGATGGGGATGGGGATGCTGACATTGCCATCTACCGGCCCAGCAACGGCAGGTGGTATGTCAAAGACCAGGGCTACACAGCCTATGGGATCGCAGGCGACATCCCAGTCCCCGGGAATTATGACGGGGATGGGGATTGCGACATTGCCATATATCGACCCAGCAACGGAAGGTGGTACGTCAAGGATCAGGGTTATGCTGCCTGGGGGATACCTGGAGACATACCCGTACCTGGAGATTTCGATGGAGATGGGGCTACCGATTTTATTATCTACCGCCCCAGCAATGGCAGATGGTATGTGTATTCGCTAGGCTATGTGGCCTGGGGTATACCTGGAGATATCCCTGTACCGGGAGATTATGATGGGGATGGAAGCTGGGATCAGACGATATACAGGCCCTCCAATGGCAGGTGGTACATGTATGGCATAGGCTATGAAGCATATGGCATTGCTGGGGATTACCCCCTGCCTGCTAGAGATACCAATATTGATGGCGATCCGCATGAATAAGATATTTTTTTACATCAAATAATGGCTTTCCAATAGGTAAGCCTGTATAATCTATGTATCCACTCGATGTTGAATCAATTGGCTGGCTATTCGGTGGAGAGAAAAAGATTAATTCTGCAATACAAATAAATATATCAACTACGGATAATGGAGAACAGAACATGGAGGAAAAAAGGATGTCACAAAAGCGGAGATTATCAGGGCGCGGAGTTGCTCTGGTATTTATCTTGTCTTTATTGGTTATTGCGCTAGTAGGAGTCAGCAATGCCCAGGCAGAACCTCTTGCCGCGACCTACACAGGCTGCACCTATCCAGGCGACCAGACCGATATACCCCAAGTTGAATGTGAGGCGTTGGTGGCATTGTATGATGGGACGACCGGGGCAAGCTGGTACAGCAATACGGGTTGGAAAACTACCAATACGCCCTGCACGTGGTATGGCATAACCTGCACCACCGGGAATGTGACCACGTTAGATTTAACGAACAACAATCTTGCCAGCAGCATCCCTTCACAGTTGGGCAATCTTTCAAATTTGACAAATCTCGTGTTGAATTTTAACGGCTTGACAGGCACCATCCCTATTGAGTTGGGCAATCTTACAAACTTGACACAGCTCTGGTTGAGTAACAACAGCCTGACGGGGGGCATCCCCACACAGTTGGGCAATCTCACAAACCTGCTAATATTCAATTTGTCCCAAAACAACTTGAGCGGCAGCATCCCCACAGAGTTGAGCAATCTTGTAAATTTGGGACATCTCAGGTTGGGGAGCAATAGCCTGACGGGGGGTATTCCCTCGGAATTGGGAAATCTTTCAAACTTGGAGGTCCTGGGCTTGTCAGGCAACAGCCTAACGGGGGGTATCCCCACACAGTTGGGCAATCTCACAAACCTGCAAGGTATCTATTTGAGCGACAATAGTTTAGGCGGAATCGTTCCAACTGAGCTTGGTAACTTGACCAATCTAATTGACTTATATATTCAAAACAACACTTCCCTAGCCGGATGGCTGCCTGCGAGCCTGACCAACCTGACCAGTTTGTTCACATTTGAGTTTAACGGCACCAGCCTGTGTGAACCTCCTGATTCAAGTTTCCAGACCTGGCTGTCCAGTGTGACGGACTTATCCAGCTCTAACATTATCTGTGGAGGGTTACCCACTGATTTTGATGGCGATGGCGACAGGATGTCTCAGTCTTCCGTCCATCTAATGGGCGTTGGTACACATCAACCGCAGGACTTCTTGCCGCTTATGGGACCACAGGAGATATCCCTATCCCGCAAGATTATGATGGGGATGGAGATACAGACATCGCAGTTTTCCGTCCATCTAATGGCAGATGGTACTTCTACGGTGGTGGTAATTCGGGATATGGCGTTACCGGTGATATCCCCATGCCCTGCGACTATGATGGAGATGGGGATGCTGACGTCGCCATTTACCGGCCCAGCGACGGCAGGTGGTACGTTAAAGACCAAGGCTAAACAGCCTATGGGATCGCTGGAGATATCCCGGTACCTGGAGATTATGACGGGGATGGGGATTGTGACGTAGCAATATACCGGCCCAGCAACGGCAGGTGGTACGTCAAGGATCAGGGCTATTCGGCCTGGGGCATCCCTGAGACATACCCGTGCCCGGAGATTACGATGGAGATGGAGATTTTGATGTCGCCATCTACCGCCCAAGCAATGGTAGGTGGTATGTGTTGGGGCAAGGCTACGTGGCCTATGGAATATCTGGAGATATTCCAGTACCAGGAGATTATGATGGGGATGGAAGCTGGGATCAGACAATATACCGGCCATCCAACGGCAGGTGGTACATGTATGGCATTGGCTATGAGGCATATGGCATCGCCGGGGATTATCCCCTGCCAGCCAGAGATACTAATATAGATGGCGATCCGCATGAGTGAGATGGCTAATTTACTCGGAAAACTAGGATCAGGAGTTCACTCTAGTCTACCAAAAGCCCAACGTTATGTTTTAGGTCGATGACATCAGCCTGAGCTTCGGTGATTGGCCCATGGTTCCAGCACCATAAAGAAGAAATCGCTGGACGCGGTTATACTAGGAAGGTTGGCAAAGGGGCTATTGGGAGGAAAGGGGGCCGTCATCCGGTAAGCGATTGTGAAGAGCACAATAGCCAACTGCTCCAACGGTGCAAACTATTCCAGCAAGATACCATAGCCAATTAGGATCGAACTTATCCAGCAGATAGCCTCCCAGCGCAGGCCTGAATATATTCGGAAGGGAAAATGCAATGCCGGATACAGCCATATAGCGGCCGCGCATTTCTTCAGGCGCCAGCCGAGCCACTATAGCTTGCTGAGTTGGGAGGAATATCATTTCCCCAAAGGTGATGATAGCGAAGGCGAGCATAAACATACTGTAACCCATCACGAAGCCAAACATACCAAAACCCAGCGCAAACAGCAAACTGCCAGCTACCATGAGCGTCAGGGGTGGATATGGGCGCAGCCAGCGAGTGAGGGGAAACTGGACAACCACGACAATGATCCCGGCCATACTCATCAAGCTGCCGTAAAAATAGGGCGGCATACTATGCGCGTCGCGCATGAACACCGGTACCGAAAAGTACCACTGCCAGTAGACTGGAAACACTATCCCCGCTAGTAAAAGCACAACGACCAGGATACGATCTCTCAATACCTGGAAATAGCCCCGGAAGACTTGAGCAAGGGATTGCCGGGATGTTTTTTGAGCAGCGGACTGGGATCGCGTTTCCAAGAGGAACGTGGCTATGATAATAGCGGTGATTATGCTCGTGGCCGCGTCAATGAAGAAAAGCAATACATACGATACGCTTGCCAGGAGTCCACCAATTGCAGGACCAATGGCAAATGCCACGTTACCGATCACGCGTGAGATGCTATAGCCCTCAGTCAGTTGATCTTCGCGTAAAAGGTCGGCTATCATAGCTTGCCTAGCGGGTCCGGCGCTGCTGGAGAAAAGGCCGCCGACAGCGGCGGTGATATAGACCAACCCGAAATCTGTTACGAGGGCCAAGGCGAGGCTTGTCAGCGCGCTAAATATCAAACCGGCAATTACCATAAGCTTGCGGCCTGCTCGGTCGGTAAGTGCCCCACCCAAGGCCTGACCGAGAATACCGGAAAACGCCCATAGGGCATAAATGATCCCGACCTGGGCCAGCCCGACATCGAATTTCTCGGTGAAATAGAGCGAGAAAAAGGGAAATATCAAGACCCCACCCACCATATCAACCAAGCTGGCGGCCATCAAGAGCCAGAACTGGCTGGGGTAATCGTTATAGATCGTGCGTAGTTTTTCAATCATGTATTTGCATAATCTGAGATGTTGATGGTTTGTTGCCTTCGGCGCCTAATTAAGTATTGGAGATTGGTATATCAGCCACATTCAACCTGGCGAAGATAGATATGTATTCAGAAATTGAGCTGAGCGCCCTTATTCCTCGTGCGGCTCGATGATCACATCTTTTAAACTTACCGCTGTTAGAGGAGTCATCGGGTAGTTCCTCACCCAAGGCTTTATAAGTAAATGGTTGCGCCCATAGAGCAGGGGTAAGATGGCAGCGTCTTCTATTAGAATCTTGTCTGCTTGCTGGTATAGTTTTATACGTTCCGGCTGGTCTTGCAACCGTCTGGCCTTTTTTACGAGTTGTTGGAATTGATTGTTGCGCCAATTGGTTTCCTCCATAGCACTACTAATCCGTAAATAATCATCTGGGTCGGGGTAATTTGGGGTCCACCCTATGAACCACATTTGTGGGTTATCAGTTTTTAGTTTTTCGAGTAACATGTCGAATTCTAAAAAGGTCCAGTTGATCTCGATTCCCAGGATTTCCAACCACTGCGTTTGCAAATACGCAGTCCCGGGTCCTTGTCTTCCTGAAGACGCTAGCGCTTCAATTGTGGGAAATCCTCCACCTCCAGCGTAACCGGCCTCGGCCAAAAGTTCTTTGCCCTTATCGGGGTCGTAAGGCAAACCAATTTTCGGTGAATGTCCAGGCATCCCTAGGGGAATATAGCCTCCTGTAGCCGGGGAAAACAAACCTCTAACCACCTCATCAGCTAGAAATTCTCTATTTGTGGCGAGGATTATAGCCTGGCGCACGCGTGAATCATCGAAGGGAGGCTGCTCCACATTAAACCCAATGTATTGGGTGAGTAATAAAGGCCCCGTGACATAATCTCCAGCATACTTCTGGTGAGCTCTCACTCTACCCCTGGATATGAACAATGTATTGATTGCATCCAATTTATTATGCTCGTACATGTGTAATATTTCCTCAATTTGATTCCAATTGAGCGCCAGTTTCATTTCCTGGAAATTACCCGAAATACGGCCGTTATAGCCAGGGTTGTATTTAAGCAGCATTGATTTTCCCCGCTCCCAGCCCACAATCCTAAAGGGGCCGTTAGTTACCATCTTATCCAGATCAGTCCAAGCTTCCCCGTGCTCAGCTAGCGTGTGCTGTGGGATGGGAAAGCCGATAACTCCGGCAAGCATCTGTAAGAAATAACTGGCAGGTTCTTCCAGCTCCACAATCAGGGTGAGATCATCCTTAGCTGTGATGCCCACTTGCTGGATATCTTTCAATTTGCCTTGATGGAAAGCTTTTGCGTTAGTAATATCGTATAAGAGATTAGCTCCCGGCATATTTTCTTCTGGTGCTAACATCCGTTTCCAGGCAAACTCAAAATCACCCGCTGTTACGGGGATGCCATCACTCCAAAGCATATTTTTTCGTAAATGAAAGATGTATTTACGGCCCTCATCTAGCACTTCCCATTTTCGGGCGGCGTCAGGCAGGATATTTAAATTGGGAGTTAGTTCCACTAAACCACTGAAGAGCTGGCAACTGACAAATGCCGAAAAGTTATCATTGCAAAATCCTGGGTCTAAGGAAATTGGATCACCCCAAACCAGGCGCAGTGCATGGGGCGCAGGCGTTGTTTCGGCTGGCCCTGTTTCTCCCGCCCGCTGCCATAAATTAAAACCTTCCTGGTATGCTTGCCGGGATTTGGCGAATTCGAATGCGTTGTGGTAGGTCAGCGCTAACTTCATCTGGGTGCGGGCGGCGCTTTCGAGATGCTCGCTCTCTTTGAGGAATTCTAAAGCCTGCAGGTAGCTGTCGATAGCTTCCTGGTGAGCGTATAACACGCGTGCCTGGTCTGCTACCTGGAGCAAATAGCCCACTGCTTTCTCGGTTTCCCCGGCTTCGAGGAAGTGATAGGCTAGGGCTTCCAGATCATCTGGGTGCAAAGCTTCGATAGCATTGGCCGCGCGGCGGTGCAGCCTGCGGCGCTTCAGTGTGCGCACACCTTCGACCAGGGTGGTGGGGATCAAGGCATGCACAAAGGCAAATGTGATCGGCTCTTTGCTCTCCAATTCTTCGATCAATTGGGCGCGTTCGGCGCTTTCCAGACCGTCTATTAAAGTGTCTTCATCTAATTCGGCGGCGAGGGCTAGGGTTTCGAAATTGAATTCGCGTCCCAAGAATGCGGCCTGTCGCAATATATCCTGGACATCCTTTGGCAGTTTGCCCAGACGTGATTGGATGGCCACACGCACACTCTGCGGGATGCCCAACTCTGCCATGTCTGGACTATGCCACTCACCAGCTTGATAATAAAATTTACCGCTCTCGACCAACGCTTTACAAACTTCTTCAATGAAGAACGGGTTTCCCTCAGTTTCGCGGTAAATACCATTCAGGATCTCATCTGGGATATCTTCGGCGAACATGGCAGCCAACATATCCTGGGCTTGGTCGCGTGTCAGGCGGGAGAGTTTAATACGCGCGGCTAAATTTTCACGTTCAATATCTAACAATACTTCATGCAATGGACGCGCTTCATCAAGTTCCACCTCGCGGTAGGTAGGAGTAATCATCACACGCTGTTTGCGGGTATTGCGCGCCAGGTAACGCATCAGATAGAGTGTTCCGCTGTCTGCCCAATGGACATCTTCCAACACAAGCAGCAATGGGGCTTGCTCGCTGAGCTTATTGATAAAAATAGCGAAGTTCTCAAAGAGACTTTGCTGCTCTATTTGCAAATCTTTACTTTGATTTGTTATGCTTTCAGGGTAGCGTGAGCGTAGATCAGGCGCTAAAAAGAGCAGGTCTGCCAGGACGAAATCGGGCAGGTCAATTTCTTGAGTGTTCTTACCGCTTAGCGCCTCACGCAGGATTTGGCGGAAGGGGGCGTATGGGGTATCGCCCTCTGCATAACTGGCTCCCACGAACACTTGCCCGCCAGTCACATCGGCATGCGTGCTGATCTCACGCGTCAAGCGCGTTTTCCCAATTCCCGGTTCGCCACTAATTAGCAGCAGCTGACCATCACCAGC
This sequence comes from Chloroflexota bacterium, assembly GCA_019456165.1. Taxonomy (GTDB): domain Bacteria; phylum Chloroflexota; class Anaerolineae; order Anaerolineales; family UBA11579; genus VRUJ01. The sequence continues at coordinate 27,452 of VRUJ01000006.1, read as the reverse complement.
GGCAGCTTTTTTCCAGGCTGCGCGGGCGTCTTCAAATTCTTTTTTGCGACCCACCATCCTGCCGCGCACAATGCGGTCCAGCATGGTGAGTTCCTCGGCAGGGGTGGCATCTTTGTCGAGCAGGTTGGGACTATCTAAGGTACCGATCACTTCCGAGGCAGAAGCAGGGTGGTCAGCGGGGGCTTTACTCAACAGGCTGACAATGAGGTCATTTAGCGCGGGGGGCAGGTCTTCGTTTTTAGCTCTGGGCGGCACCACAGGGGCGTGGATGTGTTGGGAGATAACGGCCACCGGGTCAGCATCTTCAAAGGGCATCACACCGGTGGTTAATTCGTAAAGCATTACACCCAGGGAGTAAAGGTCAGTGCGCTCATCAATCTCTTGCCCAAGCGCGATTTCAGGCGCCATATAGAACACTGTGCCGATGATAGTGCCTTCGGAAGTCAAGCGAGAGGCCACTGAGCGTGCCAGACCGAAATCCATCAGTTTAACCTTTCCGCCAGTCTCAATGATCACATTTTCAGGTTTCAGATCACGGTGGATGATACCATTGTTATGCGCGTGCTCCAAAGCAGTACACACCTGGCGCATGATTGTGGTGATTTCTTCCAAACCTTTCGGAGGTTTCTCGTATAAGGTATGACCTTCAACTAACTGCATGACGATGTAAGGATTCTTGTCAACCTCGCCTGTGTCGAAGACCGTGACTATGTTAGGGTGATCTAGTTTGGCCACCAGTTTAGCTTCACGCAGTAACCGGGTGCGGCCTTCAGTGCCCAGTTTTGAGTTGGACATTAATTTAATAGCTACATCACGCTCTAGGGCTGAGTCATTGGCGCGGTATACAGTTCCCATACCGCCCTTTCCTAGTTCGGAGTCAATCCGGTAACGTTCGTTTATGGTTGTGCCAACCAGGGAATCTATCATAAATGAATTGTTAACAAATACTATGGCTAATAAAACGCTTTATATTGTAGGCCACGGAAAAGGTAATGTCAAATACGTGTTCATTCCAGAGTGTTTAGGGAGCGCTTGGAGTGCAGTTGGGTACCGGGTTTACTGCTGAACCGGTTTGGTTGAAAGCCGTCCCATCCCAGGTATGCTGCAAAGTGGTGTATTCGCAGGGGCCAAGCGGCCCACCGTTCACCCAGCCCAACGTGCTGGCCCATTCGAAGGTGATCGCCAGCCCGGCTTTGCTCCATTCGCCATACGCTCCTTCGTGGTGATAAACCAAAGACATCCCCGCGCCATTCCAAACATAAATATCCAGCTCGACAAATACCTGTGGATTTGAGTAGCGCGTGGGAACGATGACAAGTCTTTGACATTCGCCAAACTGGTAATGACCAGTTTCGATGGTGTATTGTTGTAGATTTGGGTCTCCGCTGGAAACGTTCCATACATTTACCCAGGCATTGCCGTCCCAACTATCTATCGAGACAGTCTTACCATTGATGCCCTGGTCGGCGAGCCGAAAGCGCTGGTATGTGCCATCACAGTTCAAACTGACTCCATCGGGCGGAGGGGGTTGAGTTGCAGTAGAAATGACAGGTGTGTTTGTGGGGAGAGGCGCATCTGTGGCTATCGCGGTTGGGGCTTCAGCCTCTGGTGTGGGGGTTGCTGTTGGATTTGTTGGTGTTGCGCTCAAGGTTTCTGCCACGGCAGTGGGCGTCTCCTCCGGGCTTTCGGGGAGCGAACAAGCTAAGATGGCGATTATCACGGTAATTCCACAAATCAATAGTTGGATTTGTTTTCGCGGCTGTCTCATAAGTTGCTCCTCAAACTATATCTGGGTAACAAATATAGCATAATTCTGGGTTGTCCAATAGGAGGCTGGGGAGGAGTAATAGTGATATGTTGTTAACCGAAAGTTCAAACCCGAAGGGGTTTCAAAACCAATCTGGTTTAGATATAAAAGTATTTACCACTCCTGTGATTGTATGCCGCAAATAGATTACTGAACTATGGTAAACTCCCCCCCGATGGAAGACAAAACGCTGCACATATTGGAATATGATAAAGTCCTGGAACGGCTGGCTGCATTTACAGCTTTCGGCGCTTCTGGCGAGAAGGCGCGTGCCTTGCGACCTACAGCAGACCTCAAGGTGGTGCAGAAATTATTAACCGAGACTTCCGAAGCGCGCCAACTGCTGGAGGCTCAACCTGAGACCACCATTGGCGGGGCACGCGATGTGCGTGAAGTGGTCGAAGCTGCTAAGCGCGGGGTAGTACTTATCCCCGCAGACTTTCTGGATGTCAAATCCACGCTGATATCGGCGCGTACATTGGCCAGGAACTTCGAGCGTACAGAGGGCGCCTACCCACAGCTTACGGAAATCGCTGCCAAATTACCGCCGCCGTTAGGTTTGGTGGATGCCATCTCACGCACACTTTCAGAGCGCGGCGAGGTGCTGGATTCGGCCTCAAAAGATTTGGGCAGCATACGCAGCGAGTTAGGTGTGGTGCACGAACGCTTATTAACCCGCATGCAGCGCATGCTGACCAACCCCAAGATCACGCCTTATCTCCAAGAGAGCCTGGTGACGCAGCGTGACGGCCGCTACGTACTGCCGGTGAGGGCGGATGCCAAAGGGCGGGTTAAAGGCGTAGTGCATGACCAATCTTCCTCCGGTGTTACTGTTTTCATCGAACCCTTGCAGACTGTGGAAATCAACAACCAGTGGCGCAAACTACAGTTGGCCGAACGCGATGAAGAGCGCCGTATCCTGGCTGAGCTATCTGGCAAGGTCGGAGAGCATGCTGATGAGCTGCAGCAAACGGTGGAAACGCTGGCTGAGCTCGATCTGGCTTTTGCGCGCGCAAAATACGCTGTTGTCCTCCAAGCTACCCAACCAGATTTGCAGGCTTTCAAGGCTCAGAAAAATTCACCCCATCCAGGCGTAACTCTGAAACTCTGGCAGGCGCGCCACCCACTGCTGGATGCGCAGTCAGTGGTCCCCATTGACGTTGAGCTGCACCCACAGAACTATATATTGGTGATAACCGGGCCGAATACGGGAGGTAAGACAGTTACCCTGAAGACGGTTGGCCTGTTGGCTTTGATGGCTCAATCAGGGCTGCATATCCCTGCCCAAGCGGGCTCCCAAATCAGCATATTTGATTCTGTATTTGCAGATATAGGCGATGAGCAATCCATTGAGCAGTCGCTTTCGACCTTTTCAGGGCATGTCACCAATATTATCCAAATTCTAGAAAAAGCCGACGCCAAATCGCTGGTCATCCTGGATGAATTAGGCGCCGGAACAGACCCTCAAGAAGGGGCTGCCTTGGCGCGCTCTATTTTGGATACCTTTGTAAACAAAGGCATCACTACGCTGGTTGCCACGCATTACCCAGAGCTGAAAGCTTACGCGCACACCACAAAAGGGGTGGTGAATGCCAGCGTAGAATTCGATATGGATACCCTGCGTCCCACCTATCACCTGACGATCGGCTTGCCCGGACGCTCTAACGCGCTGGCGATTGCAAAGCGGTTAGGTTTGCAGGATGAGGTCGTAGAAGCAGCCCGCGCCGTGATTGACCCATCCGATTTACGCGCTGAAGATTTACTGGATGAGATTCACCGGCAGCGCGACCTCACCCGGTCTGCGCGAGCCGCGGTCGAAGAAGCCCAGCGGGAGGCGGAACTAATCCGCAACGCGCTGGCTGAGCGCCTGGAAAAGATTGAAGATGAGCGCCTGGAACTTTTGTCACTAGCGCGTGAGCAATCTCAAGATGAAATAGAGGCTTTGCAAGAGGAAATCCTGGCTGTGCGGCGTGATCTGCAGAGGGCGCGTCAGCCGCTTGAAGTTCTCGAAAAAGCAGCCGAAAAAGTTGTCGAATTAGAAACAGTAGTTGCAACTCCGGTGGAGCGCGAAGAAGTGCCAGAATCCGCGCCTAGTAGAGCGTTGCGCTTGGGTGACCGCGTACTGGTGCGCAGTTTGAATAAAGAAGGAGTGATCAGTGCGCTGGGGATGGAGGAAACCGAGGTGCAAATAGGTGTCCTCAGGGTACGCACACGCTTGGTTGACTTAGAAATAGTCAGTCCGAAACCTGAAAAAGAAGTAATACCAGAAGCCTCTGGAGGCATAGTTTTTTCGGTTGAATCACCGGGAGTGGAGCTGGCTCTCCGCGGCATGCGTGTGGATGAAGCCCTGGAAGCTCTGGACCGGCATATGGATGCAGCCTACCTGGCCGGGCTGCCCTTCGTGCGCGTAATCCACGGTAAGGGTACGGGAAAGCTGCGTCAGGCGATGCGGAAAGAACTGGCCAAGCATCCCCAGGTGGAGAGGTATGAGACCGGCCAGCGCGGCGAGGGCGGAGATGGCGTCACGGTTGCATTTTTGAAGACGGATTAGATGGAAAACGTCTCCCAAGTTTACTAATAATTGGCCATATTAGTTATTGTTTTCCAAGCGTTTCAACACCTTTCCGAGTACAATAAAAGAAAAGAATTCGCTAGGTTTACCTGAAATGGAAAAAATCATTTCCCACGACCGCCAGGAAGAAACACCCGAGGCCAAAGCGCGCTGGTTTCAGTCCCTCACGTTAGAAGAACGCATGGAAATGTTGTGCGCATTCACTGACCTGATCCTGGAAAACAATCCACATATCGTGGAGCAAAAGGATGCTCAACCGATTGCAGGGCGTGTTCGCGTCCTTACAAAAACATGAAGTGAAGTATGTTGTTCTTGGGGGGATTGCAGCATTGAAGAATATTTCCATCCCAAAGCTTTCTCCAATAAAATAATATTTTGTAGGAGGGTTAGTTGCCGTTCGTACCGAAGGCGTTATCCAACTCAATTTGCAGCTTGTGGCGCAGCACCATATAGGAGAAATGATTCACGGCTAACCTGTAATTATGGTCGCACATCTCCGCAACCAATTTTGGATTATTCAATAACTCGCGCGTGCGTTCAACGGTTTCATCAGTAATAAAATCATCGAACTCAATCACCCGGAAACCTTTTGGCCGAATATCAATAGCATAGATCGAATAGTTGTTCACTACGATTGGTTTTCGGTAGTATAGCGCTTCCAGAAAAGCGTTGCCAAAACCCTCAACTACCGATGGGTAGGTAACCAGATCAGCATGTGGATATACATCTGCCAGGCTGTATATTTTGCGTCCATCCTTGGTAGTGCCGCGGTTTTCATCGAAGATTTCGGCTGCAAAGCGGACGCGCACATTCAATAATTTGGCGTAATCCTTCACTCTCTTTTCATATGAGTAACCGTCATCTCCAGCTGCATGGGATATCACCAGGGAAGCCTTTAATTTTAGCCGGCTGACAAGCTCTATAGCGTGCTCAATACCTTTGCGCTGGACGATGCGCGTAGGTTGTAATATCAGAAGTTCATCCGGGTCAAGCCCCAAAGTCTCTCTTACGTCCGAAGCGTATTCGTCCGGCTCCTCCGGAGGGGGATTTTCATAGTCCATCACATTGGGGATGATGGTTGAACCCACCCCCTTGCGGCGAGCTAATTGGTGTTGGGCAGCCGAGTTAATCACCACATGTTGGATAGCTGGCAAGGAGGGGGGAATAGACGCATTGATGTAATCCCAGACGCTGTTAACCAAAAACACTTGGCGTTCCCAGGTGAAATCGTGGTGGTGGGCGATGGTCGGAATGTTGGTCTCAGCAATAATCTCGGTCAGGGCCAGGGATAGGGGGATGTTCAAGGGGTAAGAAAACAAATTCTGCGGGATCAACAGGTCTAGTTCAAATTCCTTGATGAAACGTTCCACATGCCCGCGGAAGAACTCGCGCCGATCGTGCACCCAACGAGTGTCTTCGGCAGAGCGTTTCATTGCTCCGAAGAAATGGTCGTAATGCTCTAATACTTCCGCATCGCGGAAATGCGCCTCGGGTACAACTATAGAGCGTTCTGCTGGGCGATCAGAAAGGCCAGAAAAGTAAAAGCAAGTGTGGCCCATTTCTTCTAGCACATGCGCCCATTTAGATGTTTCCAGCGAAACCCCATCGGTCCCGGCAAAGCGGAAAGATATGAACCCGATATTTAGCGGTCTACGAGAGTAATTATTTGCGGCCATAAATTCTGAATCCTGCAATTCGATTATATTTCAATTATGTATGCGCGACCTAAGAATATTGATAGTTTACACAAAATGTCAAATTTCTGCTTGAAATACTTATGGGGATTTTGATAAAATAGAACACTCATATGATCTTGGGTGAAGGCTCGATTCAAGGCCGCAATTATACCTCTTTAAAGTAATCTAAGAAGCGCTCAAATTGGATTTCTTTATCGAATTTTTCTTCTATGAGTTTGCGAGTATTTGCCCTCATTTTCTGATATTGCTCTTGATCGCCCCAAAGCTTTTGGATCGCCCTCGCCAATTCGCCGCTGTCTCCTGGTTCCACCATGTATCCCGTTTCCCCGTTGGTAACAATCTCTGGCACTCCCCCTATATTAGAAGAGATCACCGGAACATGCATGGACATTGATTCTAGGAGCACGTTTGGCAGCCCTTCTTTGTAAAGGCTGGGCATTACAGTTATGTCTATGCGTTCAAAAACCAAGTTGGGATGACCGGTGAAAGGGAAGAAGGAAACGTTCTTTTCAAGGCCCATCATCTTGACTTTTTCTTTCAGCATCTCCTCGTCTGGCCCATCGCCCACCATCATTAGGTGGTTGTGCGGAAAGGGTCCGGAAGCTAACTCTGATAATGCCTCAAAGAGTATCGGATGTCCCTTGCGCTCTTCAAACGATCCTACGCTGGCCAATGTCGGCGCAGCATTTTCGGGGAGTGGGTAGTGCTCAAGCGCTTTGACTCTGTTTTGGGCTGTTGATTGAAAACGGCGCACATCAGTACCCTGATAGATGAGTTTGGTTTTCTTTTCTGGAATCTTATAGGTGTTAATCAGGTACTGGCGTGTGAAATCTGCTATCGCGATCACTGATGAGTTAATCGTTTCATCGGGTAGGTAAAACTCTCGCTTGTAATCCGGCACGATTGTGCCTGTTTTGGGGATCAGGTGTGTTTTAAGCTCCCCTTCCTTGATGCACACGGCGGCAAAGACTGAGCAATGGAATCCATGCCGGGGCGGGTGCACGGTGCAGATGGCTACATCGCATGGGTCTAAGGCTGTTGTCCAAATTTCTTTGCTTTGCTCGTCTCCGTTTATTACTTCATCCCAATCGTACGTAAATATGCGTGCTTTGGCTTGCGCACCTTGCTCGGCTACCCAGCTATCGGTTGGGGCCAAGATGGTGACCTGTTCCCCGCGCGCCACGAAGGCACGCACGGCTTCGGCGACCCAAATTTGAGTGCCTCCATGTAGATGTGTGTCTTCAATAAAACAAATATGCAATAGATTTTCTCCTAAATAATTATTATTCTGAGAATTTATCGCGAAGCTTTACCAAGTAAGAAGCTATTTTAGACTAGTTTTTCGATAATGGGTCACTTAAAAGTGCGCACCTGATCCAAAAGACGGCTGAACTTTTCCCTTAGCGCTGAACTGCTGAAACGCAGACGAACAGCTTCTTTGTTGTGGGCGATCCGGTTTTCGTGAAGCTCACGGTTCAGCAGCAAGCCAGCAGCCTCATCTAGAAAAGAGGCTGTGAAATCTCCTTCAGGGAATAGGGTATAGTGGATCTGTTCCTTTTCTGACAAGCCCTCTCCGACCACGACAGCGAATACTTCCTGCGGGTTATAGCGGCTGCAAATGATAGGGATACCGCAAGCGGCTGCCTCGAGGATGGGCAAGCCGCGGCCTTCTACCTCGCTGGGGAAGAGCACTGCCGTCGCTAGATGGTATAAATCTTCGATGCGCATGCGGCTGAAATCGTTTTCGCCGAAAGAAGCGTGTTCTTCATGGCCTACTGATAGGGCCAGAAATATTCTACTCGCAATTGAATCTGGTAGTGATTCGATCACATCACTGAATGCTTGAAGAACGATTTCAAGGTCTGCTTTGTGCTCAATGGGCGCGGGACCGGTAATATGCAGGGCTATCTGCTTGGATTCGTCGGCCTCTAAACTTTCTCTAAATGAGGTATGTTGCAAAAGCGCGCCGATAAGGTGGAGATCTTTTTCTATTCGTTTTCGCGCCAGGATACGCGTGGGTTGAAGCATATAGATAAGGCTTTCGGATGTTGCATCTAATACAGCTCCAGAGTGAGCGCTTATAACCACAGGAGTTTGGTTTCGCATCCAGTTCTTGATTTCCCGAATGAAAATATTTATGGGCTGGGAATGTATTTTGGGCTTGCCTCGTGAGAAGATGTAACCCATCCTTAATCGCGCGAGTCTGACATCTTTCTGGGTATAGCTCCTAAATAGCGAGTTGCCCACACTTGTGGAGATCCCAACAACTTTTTCTTTCGCGAAACCATATTGCTGGATAAGCCGTTGCGATTGAAGTTTGTTTATATTGACCTGGATCCATTTGCGCCCGTTCCAGGGGTAAAGAGACTCGAACAATGCAAAGAATGGTCTATTGCTCGCGTTTCGGAAAAAGTGGTCGCGAATGCCAGCTGGTTCGCCTGGGGCTATTTCATTAGCTGGCATACCTCCTTCCCAAAAGAAATCATGGTTGGAATTGATGACATATAAGCCCAAAGCCTCGCTGACGATGACCACAGCCAGGGTGAGGGCCAGGTTTCCCGGATTAGATGCAATGTTGACTGGAATGAGCAGGGAGACGTGGTTTTCTGTTAGATATCTTCCCAGCCTTTCGGCGATGGAAGCGGCTTGTTTGAAGATTTCAACCGCCACCCCATCTGAGGTCTGGCTGCCTTCTGGCATTTCTCGGAGGAATAGGGCGGAGAACCACTTTCCCTTATCCCACTTAGCCCAACCATTTATACCGGATATTTTGTGCTGCCGCCAAATCGGCAAGAGTAATGCGTCTGCCTGAGGGTGAAAGTCGCCTCCGATCAGATGGATTGCGGCTTCTGTGTTCTCATTAAGCAGAACTTCCAGAGCACGGGCATATTTGGTAATCTCAATAGAAACCCCATCTACACCGTATTCGAAAGTAATGAAGGCAGTGCCTTTGGCGGTTAACTTTATAAACTCTTCTCTATTCAACTCAGTCGTTTTGGGGTGCATGTCGGTGAATTTGGATAAGAGATTTTGGATGTCTTCCCAGTTGCCTGCCGCGGCTGCACCCAGTTCTGTGATCATTTGGGTGAATAGGACTTGCCTGTCATTCATGGCTGGTTTGGGCATTTCTTCTATTTTTAGATGATGATGAGAAATTGAATATTACTGGGAGCATATCTATTATACACGTTTGGGAGGCTAATCCCAAATGCGATATTGTAATTTTGGTTTTTTTGTTAGAGCTTCCCTGAAGGATTCAAAGACAAATGCTGTGTAAGCGTGTTTGACTTAATGATTTATATTCGCCAAAATTAGACTGGAGGATTCCATGAGTGAGGTAGAGAAGTATACCCAAGCCGAAGCCCACAAAATGTTTGCGCGCACACTCAATGGTAAAACATGGGAACTGCTTGAAAAAGCAGACCGCAGCAAGCAGGAAAACGAGTTGATGGTACACACAGCCCATGCTTCAAATTACCACTGGCTGCAAGTGGGGACGGGTGTGAATCACCAACGCGGTGAGTGGCTGATCGCTCGCGTCTACCTGGTTTTAGAAATGACTGACGCGGCCTTGAGGCATGCCAACCGCTGCCTGGAATTGACCGAAGAGCACGCGGATCTGATGGAAGATTTCGACCTGGCATTTGCATATGAGGGCATTGCGCGCGCCAACGCGGCCGCATCCAATAAAGAAAAGGCGCAGAAATATATTCTATTAGCCCAACAGGCGGGAGAGGCGATTGGAGATCAAGAGGATAAAGAATTCTTCTTCAAGGATTTCGACAGCGGTGATTGGAAGGGTTTGAAATAAAGGATCTACTCAGGCAGTCGCCTCGCCTCCATTGAGGACAACTATACCACCAAGGATAAGCAGCATGCCGAACAGCATACCAACCGTGATCTGTTCACCCAACATGAAGACCCCTCCAATGCTGGCAACGACGGGGACAATGTAAGTGGTCATGGCGGAGGTCGTAGCCCCGAAGCGTTTGACGATATAGAATTCTACAATGGTAGCAAAGAAAGTCCCCACAACTGCCGCATAGCCTAGAGCCATAAACCCTTGACTGTTTACCTGGCTAAAGTCGAAGCCGATGAATAGGATAGACAATGGCATGATGGTGAGAGCCGCGATAAACGTGCGCACACTGCTGACGTCGAATGCATCCATGTTCTGCATATATTTACGTATGTAGATAGTCATTATGCTGCTTAAAACCATGGCTATAATTGTGAATATATACCCGAGCGGGTTTGCCTGACTGACATCGGGTAGGCCGTTTTCCCCCAGCGCAACCAGGCTTACAGCTCCGCCTAAGGCTAACCCAATGCCTACTAATTTGCGTAAGTTGATACTCTCATCAGGCAGCCAAAAGTGCGCCATTAGTACGGTGATAGCTGGAGCGGTGGTGAGCAATATCGAGGTCATTCCACTGGATTGGTAGAGCAGAGCGCTCACTAGGAGAACCATGGGTATGGCGGTACCGAAAACGCCCAACAGCGATGAGTGCCCCCAAACGCGGCGGTCTTTTGGCCATTTACGCCCTTGAACTGAGAATATGAATATTAGGGCGTAACCCAGGCTCGCGATCAAAAAGCGCAGGCTGATATAGGTTGTGGGTGCGAACTGCCCTACAGCGAAGCGCGAGACGATCAAGGTAGTGCCGTATAAGCTGCCCAGCAATAGAAGGTAGGGTAAGGCTTGAGGAGTCACGGCGCACATTTTACTACGGGTATCCTTATTGGGTAAGGTATTAGCTTTCCATAGCGTCTTTTTTTTACAGCACGATGGTTGCCTCGAAAGATTATGTACTAGCCAGCCGGGGCGGCGGTTTTGCACTTATCCCACAATAATATTACCGGAGGGCCTGATGACAGATATATTTGGATTTTTAGAAGTGGACCAGTGGTTGGCAATACTACGCATTGGCCTCGGCTTGTGGTGGATCAAGAGTTTCGCACACAAGCCGTTAAAGAAGTTCGTTAGCGGGCAGATGGTGAGCTGGACTCTCGACCTGGCCGATAACCATCCCGTGCCTGCCTTTGGCCGAGCGATCAAGAAGCTGGTCGAACCCAATGGGGCCTGGTTCCCCTATTTGGTTTTGGCCGGTGAGTTGGCCGTCGGCATCGGTCTGGTATTTGGCTTCTTGACCCCCATAGCGTTGATAGTGGCGATCTTCTTGAACCTGAACTACATTACTTTGGCGGGGGTCAAACCCACCAAGGATATTTCGGTCAACCCGGCATACCAATGCGAGCAAGGCCAGAACTGGAATATGATCGTTCCGCAGGTTGTTTTGCTGGCCATGGGCGCCTGGGGCGCCTGGAGCGTGGATGCAGTCCTGAGTTTGCCCTGGGTTACTTAACAATAACCAACAAGTAATTTATTCGCCTTGCGAAGGTGGCAGTCAAAGACCGCTGATACCTTCGCAAGGCGTTTTTTGTTGGGATAGGGTGTACGCTTTGTTGGGCGCTCAACCCGCTTTGTTTGCTAAACCGTAGCTTCAATTACAAGCCAACCTGATTTGTATTCATCTAAAATAACATGTTTGTAATATTCTTCTACTATCTTTGAAAGTGGTGTTACCATGACTTTGCTATATCCCAAATCAATTAAATCTTTCTTCAATTTATCTGTTTCAGTACTATAAGGAAATGGATAAAATAATTTGCGCCCTATACCTTCTAGAAGCCGAGCATTCAATCCAATAACTCGGTCATCTGACCAACAATCAAAAATTACCAGGCTACCACTTGCAAGGCCAAGCCATTTGGGATTTAATACCTTTTTTACAACATCTGTTGGCACAAAGAAGAACAGACCTTCGGCAAGAACGAGTAGAGGCTGATTATGTCTCAAACCTTCCGTAAATAATAACTCAGGGATTTTATTGTTTTCAAGGTTGCTTGGGATATAATGGTTCCATTCAGGCAGAGATATTTTATGTAAAGTTAATTGTTCTTGCTTTTGTTGAAGTTTGGTAGATTCATCGATTTCAAATACGGCTGTTTTACCATTTTTAAAAACATCTAACCAAACAGCACGACAATCAAAACCCGATCCCAAAAAGAGCATTTGTTGGTAATTTTTTGAGAGCACACGTAATCTTGAAGTTGTGAATTTGTAACGAGCTAGATTGTACTCTTCGTATACGTTATCTATTTTTTTAGCTAATTGAAGAAGATTATGTCCCTCTTCAGTAATAAACCATTCTGCAAAGGGATCTTCAACACCTAACTTTTTGGCCTGTTGTCCTGATCTAATGACAACCAAACCGTCTGCTGTAGATCCAACCATTTTATTTTCGTTTGTCATAATTCATTATTCCCTTTGGGCGCTCAACGGGGTATTATCCGAGATGTTCTCTGGATAAAATGTTCCTAAGAGTTCTTTTACATGAAAAATAGAATTCTTTAATGATCAAATGTCTTTATTCTATAATATCACTCAAAATCCGCCATTTTGGGATTATTTTTTGGCGAAACTCGAGAAACTAGTCAATTATTTGCCTTGCGAGGGTGGCGGCCTATGGTCGCTAATACTTTCGCAAGGCTTTTTTGTTTGGGAGGAGGGAGAGGCGGTAAAAATATATCCTTTGGGGAAATAAATCTAGGGGGATTAGAATATTTTCGAAAACTGGGAGTGACTGAGGCGAATATGGATATGGATGGCTTTAGATGGAACGGATTGAAAGAGGACGGAAAATTGTGAAGCCCTCAGAAGAGAAGGATTTTTATGAATTCCAATTCATAAATGATTTGTAATTTTTGTTAGTGTAATCTTGATAAATTGCATTACACAATTTTTCCCAATCAACACTTTCGTATTCAAATGATGATTTTTGAGTAGGGGACAGGAACACAGGGATAACAAAATTCGAATTATGAGGATGCAAGTAAATCAGACGATGTCCTTTTCTTCCGCCTACATGAACGCGTCGGATAACTCCCCTTAAGCTTTGCTTTAATACATCATCCATCATTTTTCCATATGATGGATTGGTTTCAATCTGCCCCAAGGATGTTTGTAGTTGCTTTGGTATTCTTTTGTTCTTACTTGCAACTATCCTTGCTTGTTCTTGGAAAGACAGATGTATAAGTATGCTATAGGATCGAGGCAGTTTTTTCCACCCTCCCCAAATCAAAATCAGTTTCTGCAATTCCAGCTATTAATTTTTCCATCCCTCTATTGAAACCAAGGTTGAAAATTAGATCCAAATCTTCACATTCATCTTCTGACAAATCAACCTTTACTTTTTCGAGTAAAGTCTCCTCAAGAATGGTATCACCAAAAGGCGTTGATTGTAAACCTGGGTCATCATGTGCCAATGTAACTAATTCGCGACTCGATAGGTATCCAATTTCTTTGATGCTGGTATCAATTGCATTAACCAATTCTTGTGAATAACTAAGTAATATTTTGCGGTAATGCTCAACAGCATCTTTATCAAAAACTGCCCACATCTCTCCCGCATCACCAACATTTGGCAATTCCGAACTACTTACAAATCCCAATTCGTTTAATAATTCAAGAATTACTTTAGCATCAAAGCTATATTGACCATATGTAGTATGCTGGTATCTGAACGGGTTTTCTTCCAAATCTTTTAACGCAAAATACAACACTTTCTGAAAGCGATAATTAGTGAAGACACCTTCTCGAAACTTACCAACAAAATACAATAGAATGACTTTTTGTAGTGTTTCTTTAGATATTTTTCTCATAATATATCTTCCATCCCTTCCCTATTATAGCACATATGTTCTATTTAATCAATACTCTCAAATTTTTTCTTGCTTGTTTTGTAATATTTGTTTTTACCCAGCTTTAATAGAATATTTGTGCTTGCACTCAATATCCCACCGTGATAGAATCTCATGGTGGGCAGGTGGCTGAGTTCGGTTTATAGCGCTTGACTTATAATCAAGTGAGGGTGCCAACAACATCCTCCGAGGGTTCAAATCCCTCCCTGCCCGCCGATTAGGGGACAAGATGGGAAATCCTGATTAAGTCGTGTTTTTTCTCAAGGAAAAACCTCGCGAAAATGTCCAGAGTTTTTCCTTGTAGTTATTCCTTATTATACTCCAACTTGTCATGGGTAAATAGTACTTAAGTACTGTTTTGAGGTAACCTTTATTGGTAGCTGTAATTGGTAAAATGCTGATATTCATTGATACTCTTCGCTAATAGTATTTTGCCTTGGAAAACAAAACTAATGTGGGGTTTGGTCTGGCAAAGGAATAACCGATATATATTATTATTCCAAAGGGGAGCTATTAAGTTTTGATAGCTTGCTATACTACTTCTCAGTCAGAGCCTCCACACCTACCCAATCCGATGGCACGCCGTGCACCATAAAATGTGCGGCGCGCTCCAGGTAGATGCGTGCGGCTATATCTTCGGGATTTAGTTCCAAAACACGGTTGAATTTTACGCTGGCTTCTGCAAATTTCTTGTCGTAATATAAGTGCAGCCCTTCTTCGAAATCATCTTTGGTCCTAAGTTTAAGCTCGACCATCTCATCCGTGTCGCAATCGAAGACCTCAAAAACGGTCACCGGCTCAGTTTTACCCTCAACCTGCACGCGGTCAATAAAACGGTAATTGTATATCGAAGTGTCTTCCAGGCTCGCCAGAGTGCGTTCGCAAGCGATCACTGAGACGCCGTACTTTTTGGTCAGACGCTCAATGCGCGAGGCCAGGTTGACGGCATCGGAGATCACGGTGCCTTGCATGCGCTGCTCTCCACCGATAATGCCAAGCATCAAACTGCCTGTGTGCAAGCCGGTGCCCACGCTGATAGGCTCGTGGCCCATTTCCTCGCGTAAGGCGTTATAGTCTGTTAATTCGTGGCTCATGGCAATTGCAGCTTGCAAAGCGTCATCCGGGCTTTTAGGGAACAGCGACATGACCGCGTCCCCGATATAAGTATCTATAAAACCATCGTTCTCCCGGATAACGGGGCTGATCTTGCTCAGGTAGGAGTTGAGGAAATTAAAATTTTCCTGAGGGGTCATATTTTCCGAGAGGGTGGTGAAAGAGCGCAAATCTGAGAACATGATGGTCATGTCTTGCTGCATCTGATCACCCAGCTTGACGTCCGTAATGCTCTTTTTATCCAGGTAGCTCAGGAATTCGCGCGGTACGAAGCGCTCGTAAGCGCTGTTCAATTCAACCAGTTCTGCAGTGCGTGCCTCGACGCGTCCCTCTAGCTCATCGTTAAGAGTCTGAAGCTGTGTTTGCAGCTTGCGTAAACTAAGGTGTGTTTCGACGCGCGCCAAAACCTCCTCGAATTGGAAGGGCTTGGTAATGAAATCAACCCCTCCGACAGAAAAGGCTTTGACTTTATCCAGCGTCTCGTTCAGCGCGCTGATGAAGATAATGGGGATATCGCGGGTCTGCTCGTCTTGCTTAAGCCGTTGGCTTACTTCATAGCCGTTCATCTCCGGCATTGTGATATCTAGCAATATCAGGTCTGGTGGTGATGAGCGCGTGGCAGTTAGCGCCATAGGACCGCTGATCACAGACCTGACTTTGAAACCTTGGTCCGTGAGAAAGGTAGATAGCAGACGCAGGTTATCTGGGGTATCGTCAACGATTAGGATGTCCCCTCTTGGCGTTTCACTTGGTTGGTTGCCCATGCTTATACTCCGATTTGTGCAGAGGTAATATCCATAATAACTTCAAAGCGGAAGTTGTCAACCATCTTGACCAGCGCACCCGCCAGGTCTGGTTCCTGAAGGCGAATTCGTTCTACTAGCTCCAGGATAAGCTCACTATCAGCCCGGGAAGCGGCTCTATGCAGCTCGGCGACCCAGTCGGATGGCAAACTGGCCAGAGCGGCGGGTGTTAATTGGCTCGTTTCAATTGGCTTTTTACGTTCTGTTTCGACGGGCTCATCATCGTATATGAAGCGAACTCCCAGGTGCTTTGTGATCTTATCGAAGATCTCCCCGCTGCGGAACGGTTTGCGTACAAAGTCGTAGGCTCCGGCCTCCAGGCTCATAGCCCGGTTTTCCTCGAAAGCGCTGGCCGTCAGGGCGATGATAACTGTTTCAGGGCCGTTGGTAGTAGATCTGATCTGCCGGGTGGCCTCATAGCCGTCCATGACAGGCATGCGCATGTCCATCCAAATCAGGTGGGGCTCCCAACTCCTCCACATTTCTATCGCTTCCTGGCCGTTTACAGCCTCGCGAAGTTCAAATCCCAGCGGCTCAAGCAGCTCGATCAACAGCTTGCGGTTCTCTAGGCGGTCCTCAACGATCAGGATTCTATAGCGAGGTTGGCCAGGTTCCAAACCAATCACCTGGCGGGGGGTTTCTTTGGCAGCCACCTTTGATGCATCTGCAGCTTCCATTAGCATGTCAAACTTGAAGATTGAGCCTTGACCAAGTTTTGTGCTGACGGTAATCTTGCTTCCCATCAATTGCACGAATTGCTGGCTTATGGGTAGGCCCAGGCCGGTGCCTTCTAAGGTACTCTCTCCGCTGGAGGTCTGCACGAAGGCTTCAAACAGGAAGTCGATCTCATCTTGTGCGATTCCGGGACCGGAGTCTTCGATCTCAAAATAGAGACGTTTTTCTCCGTTGTCGAATCTCACGCGTAGTGATATGCCGCCTTCTTTTGTGAACTTGATGGCGTTACTCAGCAGGTTTATCAATACTTGGCGTAATTTTCTTTCGTCTGCACGAATGTACTGCGGAACTTCAGGGGTGCGTTCGAAGAGCATTAACAAGCCCTCTTCTTTGGTTCGTAATTGCAGCATGTCTTCAATATCGTCTAGCAGGCGGTAGAAGTCAAAGCTGTTGTTGTTCAGCTGTGTACGTCCGGCTTCGATCTTGGACATTTCAAGAATGTCGTTGATCAGAGTGAGCAAGTGCTCACCGCCGCGGCTGACGATTCCCAGGTGCTCTCTCTGTTGAGGGTTTAAGCCCCCATCGCGGGCCATCAGTTGGGTAAAACCTAAAATTGCGTTGAGAGGTGTGCGCAGTTCGTGGCTCATGTTTGCCAGGAATGCGCTTTTAGCCCGGTTTGCAGCCTCAGCGCTGTCTTTTGCGCCCTTGAGTTCTTGGTCTGCTTTCTTCTGTGCGGTGATATCTTGGGCAGCCCCAAGCAGGCGGACCACGCTTTTGCCTTCTTCGTCCAAAGTTGAACGCCTAAAGTCACGCAGCCAACGAATTTTTCCGTCTTTGGTGATAATGCGATATTCGACAGCATCTTGATCACCAGATTCGAGAAGCCTGTTTCGTTTTTCATCGAAATCTTCCCGGTCTTCTGGGTGCACCAAGCTGGTCCAACCGCCGCGCTCGGCTAACTCTTCGGCCGTATAGCCAGTGAAGCGTGAGAACGCTTCCGTGGACCAATTGAGCTGCAGATCCCCATCCGGAGCGACATCAACACTGTAAATGTAATCTGAGGTCAGGTCTGAGATGGAACGGTAGCGCTCCTCGCTTTTGCGCAGCGCGCCTTCAGCGCGTTGGCGTTCGGAAATTTCGCTCTCCAATTCCACCTGGCGGTTTTCCAAACCGGTCAGCGAATTGCCTAACTGCTCGGCCATGGAGTTGAAGCTCTTTGCCAGCACACCGATCTCGTCTTCAGATTCGATCTCAGAGCGAGCTTCCAGGTTACCTTCTGCGAACTGTGAAACTGTACCGGTCAATTTTATGATTGGCCGGCCCAGGAGCTGCCCAATTGCGAAGGCGATCAAAACCGCAGCTACTGCAAAGAGGCCTAGCAGCAGCAGCGTGTTGTTGGTTTGCGCCTGCACCGGTGCGAGGAAGATCTCTTGCGGTTGGAAGAATGTTACCAGCCAGGGCTGGTTTTCCATAGCTGCGATGGCAACCTGGTTAACCAACTCGCCAGTGGCCACGTCTTCAGCCTCGAAGAAGCGCTCTTCCTCCGGATTAGATAAGTGGGTTTCTAGTTTGGTCAACTCCATGATAAAGAGGTCTTCATCGAGTATATCTGGCAGGCGCTGGTTGTCGCGCAGTTCAGCTACCAGAGCGTCGTCGAAGGTTATGATGGGAAGATAATTGACCTGTGGTTCCACGCCGTGCGCCAGGTGGATGTGATGTTCGTCGAACAAGACACCAAAGGAACCTTGTCCGGCAAGGTTGTTCTTCTCTGCCACCAGGTCTTGCAGCACCTCAGCGCTGTAACGCGCTCGTAATACGCCCATGAACTCGCCGCCAGTTGCGTAAATTGGACTGCTGAAATATAGGGATGCCTCTCCAAAACCCCCGTAGAACTGCACCGGGGAGACGTAGGTTTTTCGTGTATCTGGGTTATCCAGGAAGTGTGTGTAGTATTCACGGTCAGATTTATCTATCCCGATCTCGTTGAGCGAAGTATCCACCAGATCAAACCCCCGGCTGTCCAGCAGCGCGTAGGAAGTAATGTTGTTGTCTTTGGTGCTCAACGTTTGCAGCAAGGCCAAGACTTCCAGCTCTTCGGGGCTGCCGGCTAACTGCTCGTTAGGTAAGCTCAAGTAATTTTTAATGGCCGGTAACTGTGCCTCTGTGCGCACAGCTTCGATGTTGGAGTTTATAAAGACATCCAAACTGGCCGCTGTTTGTGACGCCACCGCGAAAAGAGCCTGGTTAGCATCGTCTATCAGAGCTTGGCGGGTGGAGCGGCTGTTTAAGAATGCCAGCAGGCTCATAGGGATTAGGGCGACCAAGAAGAAGGCTGCAATTAGCCTGGCTCGCATAGTTAAGTTTAATTTCGTTAGCATGATTTCTTTCTCCAGGATCCCTTGGCGTTGAAAAGGGAAGGACTATTTCACTCCTAAAAGGAAGGATTGTTACTATTATGTAGTGGTTCAATCGCCATCTCTTACTTGACGTTTCTAACCACAAACTTGCGATAAATGAAGGTAAAGGTTTTTTATCTTGTTTGACAACATACTCTATGCTAGAATGACGCAGCTAACATAAAGCTCACTAAGATGTATGGGAAAGGAAAGTTATGGAAACAGAATCAGGTGAAATAAACAAAGTTCCATGGACGCACTGGGATGTATGGCTTGGTATCCTTGCCCTGATTGCATGGATGCTAATTGGCTATGAAGTTGGGTACCTGAATAATTACCTTGAGCTGGGATTAAGGCCCTCAATATTTAACATTTTCGGAAATTTGTTACTATTATTCCCTTTGTGGTGGCTGGTCATCCGGAGATACAATGTGAGTTGGACAGAATTGGGTGTGCGGGCTTTTAGTGGGAGTACACTTGGATTGGGGTGTGGATTGGTTTTATTGTTTAACATCTGTTACTTCTTTTACACAATCATTATGTCTTTCTTAGAAGTGTCCCCCCCAAAAAACTATATGCTTCCCTTAATAGGTTTAGACTCTCCCTGGTTGTTAATTGTTGGCGGCATCCTGGTGGGTCCATTCGTGGAGGAGATTTTTTTCAGGGGATTTTTATTCGCCGGAATGCGTCAGCGCTATGGCTGGCAAAAAGCTGCTATGATCAGCGCGGCCTTTTTTGCCTTGGTGCATATGGAATTGGTCACATTAATACCTATCTTTGGTATTGGATTAATCTATGCCTTCCTCTACCAGAGAAGCAAATCGATATGGCCTTCAGTAATTTTTCACGCGTTGAATAATGGCGTTGTATTCTTTTTGACATACTGGTTGGTTAAATCTGATTATCTTGTACAGATTGTTTTTTGAACCCGGAAGATTTAATCGTAAAATAAGCTACTCAATGATGAGGAGACAATCCTATGAAATTATTGATCCTGGGCGGAACACGCTTTGTTGGCCGCCACCTTGTGGATGCCGCACTTTCCAGGGGCCACGAAGTAACCCTCTTCAATCGGGGGCAGACAAACCCGGATTTATACCCCCAACTAGAGCATTTGCAGGGTGACCGGGATGGAGGAATGCAAGCGCTAGAGGGCGGCAGTTGGGACGCGGTGATCGACACCTGCGGTTATGTGCCGCGCTTGGTTAAAGCCTCGGCAGAGCTTTTGGCCTCCGCAGTCGAGCATTATGTCTTTATTTCCTCTATCTCGGTATTTGCAGACTTCAGCCAGGTCGGCATGCGCGAGGACGCTCCCCTGGGAAGAATGAAAGATGAAAGCATTGAAGAAATTACCGAGGAGACTTACGGACCCTTGAAAGTTCTATGCGAGCAAGCCGTTGAGGCGGCGATACCAGGACGAGCGTTGATAGTCCGGCCTGGCTTGATCGTCGGCCCCCACGACCATACCGATCGCTTCACATATTGGCCCCAGCGCATAGCCCAGAGTGGCGAGACGTTGGCCCCTGATGACCCGAAAACCCCTGTGCAATTCATCGATGCCCGCGACCTGGCCGAATGGACGCTGCGCATGGTTGCAGATAAACACACGGGTATCTACAACACCACCGGGCCTAAAAACCGGCTGAGTATGGGAGAACTGCTGGAGACCAGCCTAAAGGTTACCGGCAGCGAAGCAACCCTCACCTGGGTGGAAGCGCAATTCCTTCTCGATCAAGGTCTGGAGGATTGGAGCGATCTGCCGGTCTGGGTTCATGAGCAAGAGTCGGTGGGAGTGATGCAGGTAGAATGCAGCAAGGCCATCGCCGCTGGACTCTCTTTCTGCCCATTGGCAGACACCATCCGCGATACGTCGGCCTGGGCAGATACGCGGTCAGACGACTATGAGTGGCAAGCCGGGTTAACTCGACAGAAAGAAGCTGAGGTTTTAAAGGCGCGGAGAGGAAGGGCAAAGTAGGCGATTAGTTTGGAAATTTGATGGGAAAGGTTGGCGAAGCGTGGTTAATCATCTTCCTCAATCCTATGCACCCGCGTGGGATCGAAAACAGGTGATCTGTGGCGTACCCACGCAGGAGAGTGGGCACGAGAGAATAAGGTTCTCCCAATTCCCCAGATTTTCTGTGTATACAATCTCCCCATAATCACTTCCCTAGTTTCCACGCTCCTGCGTGGGAACGAAAATAGTGAAATTGCCTATTCAGGAACATAGAATGGAATTCTTGACCTCGCCCCCAGCCTCCCACTCGGGTCTGTAAAACGTCAAACAAACTATAATAATCACATGCCCCGCAGCCGATACCGAGTTTATGAAAATTTCTCTCCTCACTTTCTCACCTGTACACTTGTTAATTGGCTCCCATTGTTTAAAGACCCCAATTTAATAGATATCCTATATGCTTCTTTGCGTTTTATGCAAAAACACAATCGGCTGACCATTTATGCATACGTATTTATGGATACCCATTTGCATTTGGTCGCAGCCTCTGTAAACTTATCCAAAGAAATTGCAAACTTTAAATCTTTCACTGCACGCAGAATCATTGATACCCTAAAAGAGAAGAAAGAAAAAAAGTGGCTGGAGCAGTTAGCCCAAGCCAAAGCTCCGCATAAAAAAGATAGGCAATTCCAAGTCTGGCAGGAAGGTTCTCACCCACAGGCACTTCAAAACAAGGCGATGATGAGACAAAAGATTGAGTACATTCACTATAATCCAGTTAAGCGCGGTTTGGTGGACGAGCCAGTTCAATGGGTATATTCCAGCGCGGCTAATTATGCAGGATTACCTGGCTTGTTGGATGTGGAGCAAAATTGGTGATTTTGGCATGCCCACGCAAGAGCGTGTGCACGAGAGAAACCTTGGATTTTTCGAATCCGGAAATCCGGATTTTCCATCCTTGTTCCCAAGCTCCAGCGTGGGAACGAAAAAGGTGATGTCGTTTGCATGCCCACGCAGGAGCGTGGGCACGATTCCTGAGATCATCTCTACGTCTGAATAAGGATCGAAAACTAAATAACTTGAACAAGTAAAAGGGTTTAGAGTGGTTCATTTCAAACACACCAAAATACCGATCTCCCAAATCCCCAGATTTTCTGTGTATACAATTTCCACATAAGCACTAGAATTAAGGTTACTATAAGTTGTCAGAGTTCATGCTAATACGGATAACTGTCATATGTTCACATCATATAAAGGAGAAAAAGAAATGCGCATTCAAAGGAATCCTGTTCAAAGTTTTATCCGCAATACGATCCGGCTGGTTATCGCTTTGCCGCTGTGGCTCTGGCTCGCCTTGCCCGATTTTAATGTGATCTGGGAAACGGGCGCTCCCGAGGACAATGTGCCGGTCCTTCTCACCGGCTTGGTCAAGTTCTTTGCCATCTTCTGGGTGGCAAATACCATCGCCAAGATGTTCTTCATCCTCCCTCAATGGGAGCGGCTGGTCCTCCTCCGTCTCGGTAAGTCTGTCGGCGCCAGAGGTCCTGGCCTCTTCATCATCCCCCCATTCATCTTCTCAGTTGCCCGCATCCTGGATGTCCGCATCACCACCTATGAAGTCAAAGCGACCAAGACGCTCACCCGCGATAACATCCCCGTCGATGTCACTGCTGCCGTCGAGTTGGAGGTCGAAGACCCCGAAAAAGCTGCTATCGATGTCCAGGACTACTGGAAAACGACGGAATGGGTCTCAATGGAAGCGCTGAAAAGCACCATCGGTGGTAACGATCTGAAACCTCTGCTGAGTGAGACCAGCAGGATCGCGTCCGACTTGAAACTCGGGATTGACGCGGCAGCTAAAGATTACGGCATCAATGTTCGGGCTGTGCGGATCACCGATGTCGGCACACCACCGGCACTGATCGAGGAACTGGCAGTCATCGCCCGTGCTGAACGATCTGCCAGGGCCAAACAGATCCAGGCAGATGCTGAAGTGGCAGTGGCAACCGCGCTAGCTGATGCAACAGAAATTTTGACCGCCCAGGACGGCTCGCTGGAATTACGACAGATCCAGGCGCTTCTCGATATGTCCAAAGAGGAAAGCTCAATGATCATCGTCTACCCTTCCAATAGTCTCATGGGCCAGCAGATCGCTTCTGCTTCCGCCGGAACGGGGTCAGGCAAAAAGAAATCCGCGTAAACGACGGGACTCTCACCCGAGTGGAAGCGCAGTTTTTCATCGAGCAGAGCCTCGAGGAATGGAGCGATTTGCCCGTCTGAGTGTATGAGAAAGAATCTGTGGGGCTGATGCAGGTGAATTGCGGCAAAGCTATCGCCGCGAGACTCACCTTCCGCCCCCTGGCAGCCACAATCCGCGACACATTGGCCTGGGCAGGCACGCGGCCAGATGAGCATGAGTGGCAAGCCGGGTTAAAGCGAGAGAAAGAAGCTGAGGATTTAGAGGCGTGGAGGCAGGGGGTCAAGTCGGTATAATTGTTGATGTTGTGGGGGGAAAGGTGGCGGAGTGTGTCTCTACTTTGTCTTCTCAGGGATTCCTCGCCCAAAACGCTCGGAATGACATGATGAGATGACTTCCCTCGTTCCCATGCTCCCGCGTGGGAATGAAAATAGACAACTGATCTTCAATGCATGCCCACGCAGGAGCGTTGGCACGAGAAAATCACGTCATTTCGAGCGAGAAAGAAGCTGAGGTTTTAGAGGCGTGGGGGTAGAGGTGAAAGTGGGTTATTTGGTTGGAATTTTGAGGGGGAAGGCTGGCTTCTCAGGGATTCCTCGCACAATGCGCTCGGAATGACATGATGAGATGACTTCCCTCGTTCCCATGCTCCCGCGTGGGAATGAAAATAGACAACTGATCTT
>VRUJ01000006.1:0-3691 GCA_019456165.1 Chloroflexota bacterium | reverse complement strand
CAATGCATGCCCACGCAGGAGCGTTGGCACGAGAAAATCACGTCATTTCGGGCGACTGATCGAAGTGAGGGAGAGAGAAATCCCACAGAGACAGCCAATAATAATTAACTGATCAAATAGCTAATAAACGATAAACCTACCCCACCATCTCGTGCGCGGCCATTTCGTGTTTGCGCTGCTGGCCGCGGGCAATGCGCTTTTGCAAATGAGCCGGCCATTTGGTTGTATCTTCCGAAGGGTAAATGCGGATTTCAGGACCGTCCATCTTAAGTAAGTCTTGCGTGCTGCACTTGAGGATGCGTTTGGCCGCCGTCATACCGGTGCCCGTCGCGCCGGCAACCCCGTGGCTCAGCGTGCTGGCCCCGCACATATACAGGTTCTCAAACTCGGTGCGGATGGGGAACGCGCCCGGCCCCACCTGGAAGCGGCTCTTTTCTATACCGTACATATTGCCATGAGTGGCGTTGATGTAATGTGCGTTGGAGAGGGGCGTGGCCATTTCGCAAAACACGAGGCTGTCGCGCAGACCGGGCACGCGTTTATCCAGGGAACGCAGCATACGCCCAGCCAACTCTCCCTTCAGCGCTTGATACTCCGGAGCGCGTTCTCCTTTGGGTTGGTTTTCCCAAGCTTTGAAAGGTTCGTAATTGACGAAAGTAAAGGCTTCCAGCGTGTGTATGCCGTTATGCATTTTGGAGGGATCTTTCAGGGTGGTGGCAGTCATGAAGACCGCCGGGGGCGTATCCGCACCCAAAAAGTAATCCGTCGTGCCCTGCTGGTAGATCTCGTCCAGGTCTGCGTGTTCGTAAAACCAGTAATTGCCCGAGTCCAGGCCCGCGGCGCGCAGATCCATATCTGCTGCCAGGAACAAACTCAGCGAGGATGTGGAGTATTTGGCCTTGTCTATCCTGCGGCGCAGCTTCTTGCTGAGCTGCTCGCGCCCGATGAGCTTCCCGTAAGTAACTTCTGGGTCGGTGTTGCTGATGATGTGTTTGGCGCGCAGTTGTGTGCCGTCGGCCAACTCAACGCCCAAGGCTTTATTGCCCTCAATCAATATGCACGCCACGGGAGTGCTCAGCCGAATTTCACCCCCAGCGCGCTTTAAGGCGCGCACGAAAGCGCGCGGCAGGGTAAAGCCGCCGCCGCGCGGGAAGAAGCCGCCATCAAAGTAGTGGTTGACCACACCTGCGTGCACCACCGCCGAGACGCGTGAGGGCGGCATGCCGTGGTCCCCTGACTGCCCAGCCAAAATCGCTTTAAGTACCGGGTCGGACACGTAATGGTCGATCAGGTCCTTGCTGGATCGCAGCCCCCAGCGCAGCAGCGCGGAAGAACGCTCCGGCAGCTTCTTGACATCCCCAACCTTCCTTATCGATGACACCTGCCTGATCTTCCCCAGCATGTCGTGGATCGCGGTTAGGTAGCCGTCAATCCCATCAGATTCTTGGGGGAAGCGCGCTTTCAGGCGTTCCGCAAATTTGTCTACTCCTCGAGGGATGTCGAACTGTTCCTGTCCAACAAAGATGTGGTCGAAGCCGTCGGGATTGATCTCGCAAAATTCCATATCTTGGGATACACCCAAGCCCTTATATACCTTATTCAAGGAACCGCCCGGCTCAAGGCCGCCCAGGTAATGCACTCCAGGGCTGAATCGGAAGCCCTCCAGGGTGAATGATTGGCACCAGCCCCCGGCCACTTCGTGCTGCTCGCAGACCAGCACCTGCATACCCGCCTGAGCGAGGCATAGCGCCGCAGCTAACCCTCCCGCGCCGGAACCGATCACGATTGCATCATAGTCTGTGTGGGACATGTTTGGCTTCCTCCTCAGGATTAAATCATTGCCCCTTTATATTATCACCAATTCTCACGGTAATCGGAATTGAGTTTTCAATATTAAATTGTAGGGGAGGGTCTCATAGGCTCAGAGACTTATCGGCATCAAATAGGTGAAAATCACCCAGGCCGCACCCAGCGCCAACAGAGTGTTGAAAACAGTGACGATAAAGAAAACCAGCACCGGCTTCCAACCCATGCGCTTAAACTCGCTTACAGACAGCTCCAAACCCATACCTACGAAAGCTAGGGTAAAAGCCCAGTTCTTCAGGGCGTAAATAGGCGTGCCTTTGCCGCCGTCAATCCACCCCAAGGTGAACAGGATTGAAGCCAATATGAAGCCCAGTACAAATTTGGGGAAGCGTTCCCAAATGATGCGCAGACTGGGGCGCTGAGCCTGGTCGTCTTCTGAGTGGGTGACGAAATACAAGGTCAGCAAGAAGGCTACCAGACCGATGAGTGCATTCTGCGTGTTCTTGACTATCGAGGCTACTTCTTGGGCTGTCTCTCCGTAAATTGTGCCCGCGCCTACTACTGCTGCGGTGGTGTCTATGTTGCCGCCAAACCAGGCTCCGGCAATTGGCTCTGGCAGGTTCATGGCACTGCCTGCCAGCGGGGCGAGGACCATCAAAGGCAGCGCGAAAACGATCACCAGTCCGGTTACGTAGGTCACCTGCTCCTTTTTGGCTAACACCGATCCGGCCGCGGCAATTGCCGCAGAGACGCCGCACACCGATAAAGCGGTAGACATCACGGCGCGCAGCTTATCATCTAAGCCGAACTTGCCGCTCACCCACCAACTGAAGAAGAACACACTGGTTATCATAATGAAGCCCTGGATAATGGCTCCACCGGCCGCGCTAGCCAGCACCGAAAGGTTGATCTTGGCGCCCAATAATATCAACCCGATCTTTAAAAATAACTCTGTGCGGATTCCGGGTTTTACGGTTTCATGAAGTTTAAAGACTTTTAGGGCCGCGTTACCTACCAGGCCGACGATAGCCGCCCATAGAGGGTATTCGAGCACTTTGCCAGGTATGTTGAAGGGCAGTTCAAGCGCGTAGACCTGTTTGGCCAGCCACCAGGCCGCAATGGCCAATACCCCAGAGATAGCCAGGCCGCCGGTAAATCCGGCCAGCTTATTGCCTACGGCTGGGGTTTCCTGTGATGCGGTTTCAGTTTGAGTCATAGCATTCTCCAGTTCAGAAGCTGATATTCAGGCCGCTCTCGCCCAGGATACCCAAGGCGGAAAGCAGGATGATGCCAAATGCCAGGATGACGGCCAGCCAATCTTCGCTGATGCGGGGGGATGATACTTGTTCTGGTTCGGGGTGAGGCGCGTTTTGGGACATACTCTCTCTCCTTGTGTGCAATTCGAATTACCCTCTCAGTATATAGGATTTTTATGGGTATTGCGCAGGAATTTATTAGGTTGGAACTAATGATTTGATTACTTCACCACGAGATCCAGCGGGTTTTTTACCACTACAAAATCATGTCATTCTGAGCGACCTGTGGGAGCGAAGAATCTCGAAGAATGCGGCTGTTTTCCGACAATTTCCAGGTCGCATAAAGACATATATTCGCGAGACTCTTCGCTTCGCTCAGAGCGACTTTGTTTCTTAAGCTACAACGACGTGTCTTTCTGATTACTATGACTATGTCAAGCTCTTAATAATAATGCGGGGTGAATAGAACGATAATTTGAGATATAAGGTGTTTGCGTTTTTACTACTGCACACATGATTTTCACTAATTTATTCGCAATATTATTCAATACCACTTTCTTAGGTTTTCCCTCTGCCACCTTTCGCAGAAAATATTTTTGAAATGTTGGTTGATGTGTCCGCACTGACAA
>VRUJ01000054.1 GCA_019456165.1 Chloroflexota bacterium | reverse complement strand
CTCCTTTCTAGCTTTATCACTAAAAGGATACCTGACCCATCTTTTTTTGGAAATTACAGAAACAATGTTACACTAACTATTTTTACATTAGTAAATTCAATTTTTCATGGATAATATGGTTTGGGTAAAATTTATACAGAGAACATTCGGCTTATCACCCTGTTGGGCAGTTCTCTGAAATTGCATTTATTCTTTGTTCAGGAATTTATAAATATCAGCGAAAAGCAAAAACTATAAGATTATGACTCTTATCCTAGCCCGAGCGTCAAGTGAATTTATATTGCAAGTGGCTGATCGATTAACAACGAATCGCCTGACTAATTTGCCATTCGAGAAAGTGGCTAACAAAAACATTCTCTTTTTCGCATCAAATAGTGTTGTTGCTCTTGCTTACACAGGTGATGCACATTTAGATAATATTCCCACCGATTACTGGATTGCAGAGAAATTGTCAGGGATTAAGTTCAATCCAGAAAACCCACACATGATGAAAACCTGTGAAAATAATAATCAGGATGTTGGGTGGGCTTTACGCAACCTAAGTAATGAACTGGCCAATCATAGTAGAAGTGAACATTTATTTCTCTTGATTTCGATACAAGGCTGGCAATGGAACTCGAAAGGAAGATTAAGGCCTTTGGTAGGTTACATTACAAAGTTACCTCCTGAAAATACTTTCGGTGTTCATTACGAACCTAGGGATTGGTATTTCAAGGGTGCTCAAACCATTTCAGCACCAAAATCGATTATGACCATTGCAGAACTAACGGAACTTTCAAATAGTTTGAGAAACAAACCAGCTCTTGAATCTGAAAACTTATTAGTGGAGAAAATTCGGGAAGTATCACGGCACAAATCTTGGGTCGGACCACATTGTGTTAGTATCCTAATTCCCCCGCCATCAGAACCAAATATATTTGTACGCTACCATCCTGCAGACCATCTTAAACTAATCGAATCGCAAAAATTAGCAAACGACCAACAGATATGGGCTTATTCTCCGTGGATAATAAGTCCTAGGATGTGCATGCCACCAAACGAAGTAACTGGCGGAGGGTTTACAATTAGTACAGGATTATTTACAATACATTTTTCATCTGAAACACCGAAGCATCCAAAGTGGCTGTTTTCGGCCTCTGGTCAAAAACGTCGAAGAATTCGCTGATTACATAATTTTCAACTGCCAAACAACTCGCTGCAACGGACTCGGCTGGTTTATGGGATATTATTCCAATCTGAAAGTATTTTTAATCAATTTATGAATTATGAGTATGTTGAAGTAGGATCGTGGGAGCCTATTCCGATTTTATTGCCCCCGGGAAGTTTTATTATAGATTGGCGAGAGATTGGAAAGTGAGCGGAATAGAAATTAACTAGCATTCAAACAAGGGCCTGGAGAGCTTCCCAAATTTTCACCATTGCCATCGTATCCAATTCACAATAGTCAAGTAAATCTTGTTTGGACTGTTCAATTTGATCTTTGGATATGGTCCCCGCGATGATCTCTGCCCAGGCTATCATGGCTTCATCCCCTCTTTGGATAGCTAATTTGTCATACTCCAGACCATAGTCCGCTGCTATTACAGGCAACACATTTTTTATCGACGCGCTGCCATGAAAATCAGGATCAATGTAATATCCCTTACTAAATACCACCATCAGATCAAAAATTCGATCATTTATGCTGAGTAAAAATTCGGAATAATCTGGATACATCTGCGCCATTTCCTTGTTGCGGCCAGATTCAAAGGACGTATTCCAGACTATCACTGAACCGGTTTCGCCAATATGCTGCGCTAAATGTGCGGCTAACTTTATACCAGGATCGCTTGCCTCAGTTGCTAAGAATTCAAAATGTTTGGGATCGCTTTCAGGGGCATCAAACACATGCAGAGAGTATTGAAAAACCATTTGCTGGAAGGGTTTGTAACCATCATAAGCTGGGATTCCTGGCGCATAGGTTTCATAATCCAGGAAATACAACGGATACTCAAGCTTGGCAAGTTCGGTATTGATAGCTGCATGATCTATCAGAGGTTCTCCCCACTTGACGGCTTCAACATGTTGGTTTTGCCGATCAGATAATT
The DNA here is from genome assembly GCA_019456165.1 of Chloroflexota bacterium. Taxonomy (GTDB): domain Bacteria; phylum Chloroflexota; class Anaerolineae; order Anaerolineales; family UBA11579; genus VRUJ01. The sequence continues at coordinate 14,575 of VRUJ01000054.1, read as the reverse complement.
CGTATCCTTCTGGAATATCTTTTATTGCCAAAACCCCTTGAGCTTTAAGGTCACGGGCTTTTTTACCGAACAGCCTGGGTAGATCATAAATGGGATATTCTGGCAAAATCGGATGGCATAATTTTGGGGAGGGACAAACTTTCGGTTTCACACATTCCAGAATTCCGCCGGGGGTAGGATTTGTTGTTACTTTCCAAGCTTTTTCTCTAAGGGCTGATACTGTAGTCCTTAGTTTATCTATCTCTTCGTTGAGATCTGTAATCTCGAAAAATTGATCCAAATCCAGGTCACCCATGCGTATATACTCCTTATTAACATGGACCAGGAATACATTTCTAACGGCTATTGACGCCTCACACACCAGACGTTGGAAAGTTACATCATATATGTGCTCTTTCTTTACCGAGGTTGAACTTTTAATTTCATAGATATCATATACATTATCTTCGGTGTCATGCACGAGAGCGTCCACCCTGGTTTGGAAATGCCCATCTGTAAATGTCTGCTCGGTTTCTATTGTGAAGGAATTGTATTTCTTCGCTAAATAATTTTGCATAAATTCTTTGGCGATTTTTTCAATATCCTTACCTTGCTCCATAAGATGGCGGTTATAAACCGAAGGGACTAAAATCTCAAGTTGGTTATTTTTACTCGCCCATAAATGCATTGGGGCTTGCAGGAAAAGCAAAAAATCTGATTTTGTGATCATTTTTTTGGCTAACCCTTTGAGTTTTTTGAATAAGGATTTATCTAATCCCTCGTAATACAGTCGCCAGAGATTGGATTGGTGGTGATTTAAGTATATGAATGCTGGGGATTTGGGATGGGTGGATTTCGGCCTAGTGATAAATCTGAAATTGGCTGTTGATCTGTTGGATGACGGCAATATTGTCATCCGAGGCGGCGGGAAAGATCAAGCCGACACTATATATCAGTGGGTTGACGTCATTATTACACCAGACGCACTCAGCTACGATATCCAAAAAGTCGCGTCCGACAATTCTTCCTTCTAGAGGAATGCGGAGATTATAATTGGATTTGGTTTCATAAGGAGTCGTGCTATTGATAAGCATGCCGCCAAACGATAAATTAACCAGACTGCCCATTAGCTCGCCTGTATCCTTGGCTCTCACACGCAGGTCTCTCACTTTTACTCTATTCGCTTGTCTTTTTTCGGGCGTCGGGTTGTTATCCATTGCTACGTCTCCTTCCTGGCTGTTTGCTCAATTGGTCAGGTTTGTACCAGTTTAACACATTATTGGTGGGTTTGGGTCTATAAAGGTCATTTATATTCTATTAAATCTTCAGGAGAGATTTATTACAAATCTGCCATTTTTCTTAATCGCGGCGCACAACACCCTTGTTCCAGGCATAAACGGCAGCTTGAGTACGGTCAGCCAGGTGCAGTTTGCTCAAAATGTTGCTGACGTGCCCCTTGACGGTGTAGGCGCTGATCACCAACTCTTCAGCAATATTGCTGTTGCTTTGACCATTAGCAATCAATTTGAGGACTTCCATTTCGCGGTTGGTAAGTTCGGTAAAGGGGTTTAATTCCTCACGCTGAGCGCCGTGCAGCTCCTGGATGACGCGGGCGGCTACTTTTGGGTGCAGTGAGGCTTCGTTGCGCGCCGCTTTTAAAACTGCCTCAGCCAGCTCTTCCATTTTTACATCCTTTAGCATATAAGAGAGCGCTTCAGCTTGCAGTGCTGGGAAGATGTGTTCATCGTCATGGTAGGAGGTTAGCACAACGAATTGTGTGCGCGGGCTGATATCTTTAACCTGTCGGGTGGCTTCTACTCCGTCCATACCGGGCATGATAAGGTCCATCAAGACCACATCAGGGATGTGTTCCGCGGCCATTTTAACTGCTGCGCTTCCCGATTCCGCTTCTCCAACAACCTCGAATTCCTCATGAGCCTCGAAGAAAGCGCGCACTCCCTGGCGTACAACTTCATGGTCGTCGACGACTAACACTGTGATGGGGTTTGTCATTCGCTCGTTTCCTTTTCAATTTCGGGGGAAAATTTCAGTGGTAATGTAAATGAGAGGCTCGTCCCGTTCCCGGGACTACTCTCTATGGCAAACGCGCCACCCAGCGCATTGGCGCGTTCTTGCATTGAGCGCAGGCCAAAGCCAGGTTGCTCCGTATCATGGTTGAAACCAATTCCATCATCCTTAATTGTGCAGGTGATATCTTGTTTGGTGTAGACCAGAGAGATCTCAAGGTTGGAAGCCTGACTATGGCGGGCAGCGTTTGCTAAAGCCTCCTGCAGGATGCGGAAGACTGCCTGTTCAAGTTCCAGCGGCAGCGAGCGTTCACTTTGAATGCGCACTTCGACCTTGATCTCGTTTTGCCGCGACCAATCATCGCTATATTCACGCACTGCAGATGCAAGACCTTTATCCTCCAAAGCCGCGGGGCCTAATTCTTGGATTAGATCGGTCAGCTCTCGGCGAAGATCGTAGGTTAAGTGTTCGGCTTCTTGGATGTGGGTGAGGGCCGCGTCGGGATCTTGCTTGATCAATTTACGTACAGTGCTGATCTGAGCTGCCGCTGAAGAACTTCCAATATAACCATAGAAGGACTCCATAAGCGACCAATTGCCAAACTCCAGGAAAGAATGAGGCAATTATTTGCACACCAAAGACACCGATGGTTGTGCTGAAGAAGCCCATTATTAATGCCCTAATAAGTACTGGTACTCGCCCCCATAAGCCCCCAAATCCTGTAAATGAAGCTTTTGATTGTGTGATTATTTGTGACATTTTATAATCTCCTTTATGCTTTAATAATTTGATAACCAAAGCATAAGAGAAGGGATTAAAAATCACACGAGCCAGGAGAAGTGTTTTAGATGGTTCTAGGGAGGGGATATTTAAGTAGAAAAATTAATTCCTGTGACGGATTGGGGGTTGCATAAAAACTTAAATATCTATAAAATTGGATAAGGTAGTCCAAAATAACTCACCCTTTGGGGGAGAAATGATAAAAACAGCATTCAAGAAAAGCAAATTTTGGTTGCGAAAGATTCTAACCTTAGATTTTTTATCGAAACTATCAATCCTATATGGAATCTGATGTAAAATATAATGAGAAAAAAAGAAAACCTTCGCAAAACTCGCGCCTTGCTGCTCCCTCGCCTAATTTCGGGTGAGGTGGATGTGAGCGAGTTGTAGATTGAGGGAGAAGGGTTTGAATAAATTTACGATCAAGCATTGTGAGGAGATGGCATCTGCGCGGTATTTGATTGATAAGGGAAAGATGTAAGGAATTGTTACTCGAGGAGAAGGCAATGGTGGATAAAACAAAACAAGCCAGTTTTCTTTTGCAGGAAGATTTAATTGAAGATATTACAAAAAAAATTGGAAAAGACAATTGGTTAAGTGTTTACAATTACACCGATATTAAAAATGGACATATTGCAGTATTTTCTGCCCTAATTCCAGTTTCTAGGACAGAAGAAGTAATACAAGGACCAGCATGGGATTTGTCTATTGGAGATGGGGTTCCCGGATTCCGATATCAAGGTGAAAAACCATTATATGAAAGATTTCATGATTTACAAAAGATTGAGCCATTTATATTTCGACAATATTTCTTTGGATTAAAACCTCAGCATACCGAGGTTTCTGAGGAATTTCGTCACTACCATAACTTATTTAACGATGCACTAAATAACAAATATATTCACATTGATGGTGATGGAAATGAGGAAGATGTTGTCATTCTTAGCGATAATAATGTTCAAGTACATTTGCATTACTTGAAACAATACTTAGCTGCAAGGGAAATGAATTTGGTGGTATATTTCGATCATAGGAGATTTTCCAATTTGACTTTAGAAGAGCTTGGTGACCCTCCTTCGGACCTTGTTGTTAATAAGGATGACTTGATCTTGGTGATATCACTCAGAAATCATCGTTCGGGCGACGGTGAATATGAATCTTTTTCTAGGCTTTTAGGGAAAAAAGTTATTCAAGGCTATGGAATAGAAAAAAGTGGGGTTTGGCCATTTAATGAAATCGAAGAAGGAGAAGGAAAATTTGTAAGCTTTGTAATAAGCACTAAGGAAGATGGGAGTCTGAACGAGTATTCTTGTGATTCAAGTAAACTTGCTGATTATTTTGGAAAAAACCCCGAAGCACCACATTATTTAACTCCGGTGTTTTTTAGAAGTGAAGTATTGGCAAAATACTACGCTAATCCAAAAAAGTTTTCGGTTGAAGATGGATATTTGAGATGTGGTGCTCTTTGGGGTTTAGAAATCGATAATAACCATGAAAAACATGTTGTTGCATTTTTGGGAGATTTAGGGCGCAGTTTATCTTACAATGAGCAAATGTATTGGAGGCATTACAATATTCCCCCTGAAGGTACCATTAGTAAAGTTGCTTGGGAACGTGGTTTTATGGCCGAATTTACCGACCCTCAAAGAAATGATTTGCTATTCAAATATAATTATGAAATATTTTATGACAAATGGAATAAGAAAATTGGTTTTCCATTATTTAAGCCACTTTCGGATGAAGATTTTCATCACATCCAAACACTTAGAATCCCATTGAGCAATGACCAAGCTGAATTTGATAATCAAATTCTATCACTCACAAAAATTCTTGTTGATTCGATTAATGAAGCAGAAATCCAGAAGTTGCTTTCTGATAAAAGAGAAGGAGAAAAGGGGATAAGTAAGCTAGAGAGATATTTAAAAGAACAGGACGTTGAAGAATATACACCTCATATTGCTTTTTTACAAAATCTTCAAGCTCTCCGTTCAACAGGTGTTGCTCATCGAAAAAGTAAAAATTACCGAAGAATAGCTCAAGTCTTTAAAATTGGGGAACGGGACTTGATTTCAGTATTTGACGACATACTCTCGCAAAGTATTGCTTTGCTAGCATTTTTAAACACAACTCTGAGGTAAGAAATGTCTCTCAAAGAGAAAATTCATCTGGCATACTACGCATTGTCGCAAAATAATTTGCTGGTTGCTAAAGAACTTATTGAACAAAGCGAACAAGAAATTTTATCTTTAGAAAAAGATAATCACTCGATACAGTTAGCTGCTGATTTGGGGGGTGTGATGATTGACTATGGTACCTGGACAAAAGAACTCGAAATTATTAAACGTGGAACACTCTTCGCTTTAGAAATTGTCGAGGCATTCCCAGAGGAAAAACTTGTATTATCCCATTATTATAATTTGGCTAACGGATACTCTGCATTGAAGAGCTTTGCCCACCAGGAAGCTTTTGATAATGGCTCAATTCCTAGGGAGTATTTAGACGAAAAAGCAGCATATAGAAAAGTTATACAAGTAGCATCCACGAAGAAGTTGAATAAACACGAACGTCAATTATTGCCGGAAATATTAACGAATTATGGGAATGTGCTAGATACAGTAGGTAGGCCTGTAGAAGCTCTAGAATTTTATAATCGAGCATTAGGTATAAAGCCTAATAAGCCCGAAACATTAGGAAATAAAGCAATTACGTTGAAAAGGTTAGCTATTAATGCACATGGGCATACACATCTGTTCATTCTTGAAGCTAAACGCTTATTTGAATTAGCCCTCGGTAATTCACCTCATCCACAGTTAGGAAAACATTTATCCGAACACCTAAAGCAAATTCAAGCGATCATTGATGCCCATGAGAAAGATTTTTCTGTTGAACAATACCAAACTCCAGAATCAACTTCTGATTTTCATGAATTTATGAGAAATATTTGTTTTCGTCATAAACTATATTTGACTCCAACGACACTAATTGGTCAAAAAGAGAATCAATTCTTTGGAGATCCACTGTTCATTTCTGAGATGAGGGCAGACCTTGGAGACACAAAAAAATTTGATCGCTATATCACATTCTTTAATCAAATAAAGCAAGATTACATTTTTGCTCGATATTTGTTGGTGCAATCACAGTATCAGGCTAATCATGCCGAGGTCATTGATCAGGATGTAGATTTTTACTATCCGTTGGATTATTCACTTTATAGCTCATACGTAGAAATGCTCAAAGTGTCTTATCGTCTGGCTGTAGACACATTAGACAAAGTAGGTTTCTTTGTGAAGGATTACTGTGATTTAAAATCGCTTTCTCCACGCGAAACAAAATTTAGAAATGTTTTTTCGACAAGGAAGAACCCTTTAGAACTTAGATCTGAGCTAAAGCAACAAAAGAATATTTATTTGTTTGGGTTATTAGATCTAGCTTTGGATTTGAGAGAAGGTGGTATTTATAGTTTAATATATGAACGTAGAAACGCTTTGACACACCGTTTTTTATCGATACATGCCGAAGGAGTAATAGAGAATGATCAGGATAAAACATTACCCAAACTACAAATTGATGAGTTTCGAAGAGAAACTATTCAAGTGCTTCAAATTTTAAAAGCCGCGATTATCTACTTGATTTTGTTTGTTGATGTAAAGGAAAAAAATCATACTACTGTCGGGTTGGTTATGCCAGTAGTCTCAACTAAAGTTGATGGTGTGTTCAGATGGAAACCGAGTGCAGGAGATAGTAATGTCTAATTACTCTGAATACAGCTTAATTGGATGACTAGCGATTACTTTTTTTTTATTATGCTTGGTCTATTGCGAAAAAGTTTAAAGAAAAAAATCAAATTTTAGCTGAGGGAGTGATCGTTCCCCCAGGGATTTGGATGCGATCAAACTGACCGCGGGTGGGTTCCGCTCAACAGAACCAATCTTCGGTGAGGCGCGAAGGAACTGGGAGTGATTCCTCTGGCGTTTCCCATTGGGGCGGTTCTAACCCGGCAATTTTGTAAGCCAGCTGTTCGATAGCTGCGAAACTTTGGTAATGCTCCGTCCCTGCATGATTTTCAGCCAATTCCGCCACCTGCTCTTGGAGCGTGTCCATGCGCGGATCTGCATGGGTCCATTGGTAGCTGAAATTATGCGGGTCAAGTTTGCCTAGCCAGGTGTGGGTGTCTGGGTGTTTCAGCAATGCGCTGTTGGGCGGCACAAGCATACGCACTGCCAACTGTATTGCAGGGGTATTGGCAATCAAGCCGCATTCACGAATCCAGTTGAGCATATGCAGGTAGTCCTCCATACTGGTCCAGGGTGTGAAAGGCATCCAGGTGGGTTGGATGGATATCGCTGACTGCTTCAGGATTTCTAGAGCTTCTTCCATGTCCGCGAGAGTGTGGCCTTTATCGAGGCGTTCAAGGATGGTATTGCTGGTGGATTCAAACGCGGAGACGATGAAAGTGCAGCCCAATTCTCTGAGTTCAGGGAATAAGCTGCGTTTTTCCAGTATGTGTTCGACCTTGGTGGTGAAGTTGAAAGTCACATCTGGGAATTCGTCATGCAGTGCGCGAGCAACCTTTAGAGCATGACGCGGACCGTTAAGAAAGTCGGGATCGCCAAAGGTGATATGTCCCGCACCGGAGGTAACCTGTTGGCGAATATCTGCCAGCACAACTTCGAGTGGGGTGATAAAGAAGCGTCCTGCATAGACCGGCACAACCGGGCAATGTTTGCAGGTGTGCAGGCAGCCGCGGCTGGCTTCTACGTATCCGCTGGGGGTATGGGTTCCGTTGTGGGCGTAATGGGTGTAATTGCTTAGTGCTGGCAAGTGGCTGCGTTCTGGGACCAAAGCGGAATTGCGCTGTAAATAAGGCTGAGATTTAGAATCTGGAGTAGAAACACCCGCGACCCTAGCTGGAGAGCCTCCTTGATCCAATTCGCGAATTAATTCTAAGAGCGGCTGTTCGTATTCACCCCCAATAACGCTGTCGGCGTATTCAGAAAGTAGATACCCAGAGTTGAGCCAGGCATACAGGCCGAAAAAGCAGATATGCGTATTGGGGTTGAGTTCTCTAATTCGTTTTGCCGCACTCACCCCCAGGTGCATAGCGGTATGCATGGGCACCGCAATGGCTATGAATGTAGCCGTGGTTGCTAGCTCCGTAGGGAATTCTTCGATAGAGAGGTCTACTGCCTTGGCAGTAATTCCAGCATCGCGCAGGGCTGCTAAAGGTCCAGCCAGGCTTAATGGCTGGTGACCCAATTCATAGCAGGCCAACAGCAAGATGTCGGCCTGTTCAATTTTTGCTGCCAGGTTCATTTTTGGGCTGGAGCAGGCGCGCCTTTGGATGCCGAAGCACCCTTACCACCCTGGGCACCTTTACCATCGGGGCCGGGTTGCTGACCGCGCTGGTCCTCGGGGATCCAGTCATCGGGTAGTTTGGCGCCTTCACCGAAGAAGAATTCTTCCATCTGCGTGGAGAGGAATTCATGCGCCTCAGCGTTGGCCATATTGAGCGAGTAATGATTGATTAAAATGGTCTGCTGGTCCTGCCATAATTTCCAGCCATCTTGAGATACATTCTCAAAGATGCGTTTGCCAAGCTCGTCGTTACGCGGCGCACGCTCCAAACCAGGGAGTCCTTTGCCAAATTTTACGCACATGACCATGCGTTGTTTTTGTTCTTCTGCCATTCATTTCGCCTTCAGCCGAAAATAATTGCGGCTTAATATTTATATTTTTATGAAGTATATTATAGGAAGGTGAAATAATCAATGAGCCAGATAGCTTATAAAATCGTGTTTTTCGGTATGGGTGGTGTTTATTCGCTGCTACCGCTGCGCGCATTGTTGGAAAACGGTGCGCAGGTAGCGGCAGTGTTCTTTGCGCGCCCGGAGAGTACCAGGCAGGAACCGCGCTGGCTGCCGCGTGCCGCAGCAAAAGACCCTCAAGCGCTGGTTGTGCTGCCCGAAACAGATAGCATTATCAGCGCGGCCGGTGAGTTTGAGGTGCCTGTGTTAGAGGTAGGTGAGCTGGAGAGTGAAGCGCTCTCGATCTTACGGGAATTGTCGCCCGATCTGATCGTGACGGCCTGCTTCCCACGCTTGCTGCCCCAGGAGTGGTTGGAGACCCCGCGCCTGGGTTGCCTGAACATACACCCCTCACTGCTGCCAGCTTACCAGGGGCGCTACCCGCTGTTTTGGCAGTTTCGCGCTGGGGAACATGATACTGGAGTGACTTTGCATTTGATGGATACGGGTGTGGACACGGGGGATATTGTGGCTCAAAAGGGGCTGACTTTCCCAGAGGGCGTCACCGCGTGGAATGCAGATAAGTTAGCGGCGGAAGCAGGTGCAGAATTACTCGTAGATGTGCTGGCAAAACCAAAATTATCCCAGCAGCCTCAACCCAGCGCAGGAGCCAGCTATCAGGGCATACCAACCGAAGCAGACCGCACGATACCAACAAGCTGGCCGGTGCGGCGCGCTTTCAACTTCTTGCGCGGGGCGGACGATTGGGCTCCGTTCTGGATCGAGATGGAAGATGGAGAGCGTCTGGAAGTTAACCGGGCGTTGGGATTTGAACTTGATGCTGAATTGGATGCGTATTATGAGAATATAGGAGAGGAAAAGCGGGTGCAGATGGAAGATGGGGTTTTGAGGGTAAAATAGCTGAGATGAAGAAAAAGAAAGTCTTGTTCTTGTGCACGGGAAATTCGGCGCGCAGCCAGATGGCAGAAGCCCTACTGCGGGATATGGCAGGGGAGCGATTCGAGGTTTTCAGTGCTGGATTGGAGCCTAAAGGGGTGCACCCATTCACTATTCTTGTACTGCGGGAGTTGGATATTAAGACTGGTATTATGTATTCCAAGAACCTGGATGAATTCTTGGAGCGCACAGACTTCGCATATCTGATAACTGTGTGTTCGGACGCGCAGGAGAATTGCCCGGCTACCGTGCTGGCGGGAGCGCAGCGCCTGCATTGGGGCTTCGAGGACCCAGCGGTTATCAAAGGATCGCAAGAAGAAGCCTTGGAAAAATTTCGCGAGGTGCGCGATTTGATTAAGGTGAGGGTGGAGGGGTGGGGGGAATAGAGGATGGTTAAATAATAAAAAAATGTTGAAAGTATGGTAATATAGAACAAATAAACTAATTAATCTTGATTAAAAAAAATACTAATTGGATTTAGTTATGAAAATTAAGTTTATAGATTTATTTTGTGGTATAGGTGGGTTTAGGATTTCTGCAGAAGATATTTTCGAAAATTACGCCATTGAAAGCGAGTGTGTATACTCATCAGATATCGATCAATTCGCTCGAAACACATATTTCGCTAATTTTGGGGATTATCCAAAAGGTGATATAACTGAAATTAAAGCTATAGATATCCCAGATCATGATTTATTATTTGCAGGATTTCCATGCCAACCGTTTAGTATTATTGGAGAAAAAAGAGGATTTGAGGATACAAGAGGGACACTCTTTTTTGAAATAGCAAGGATAATAGAAGAGAAAAAACCGAAGGTATTTATACTAGAAAATGTTAAACAGCTTGTAACACATTCGAGCGGTCATACATTTAAAAGAATAATTGAAACTTTGGAAGATTTGGGTTATTTTGTGGATTATAAAATATTAAACGCATTGGATTTCGGCCTACCGCAAAAAAGGGAGAGAGTATTTATTATAGGATTTTATAAACCATTTCTATTCAGGTGGCCAAAGAATGGACATAAACAAATAACCTTAGCTGATATATTGGAATCTAAAGTAGATAAAAAATATTATGCATCAGAAAAAATAAAAAATAGTAGAAAAGAGAGACACAATTCTAATATATTCCCTTCGATTTGGCATGAAAATAAATCTGGCAATATAAGTTCACATCATTATTCTTGCGCGCTGCGAGCAGGCGCTTCATATAATTATCTGCTAGTGAACGGTGAACGAAGATTAACACCTCGGGAAATGTTAAGATTACAAGGTTTCCCTGATTGGTTTGAAATTGTTGTCTCGGATGCTCAGATTAGGAAACAAGCAGGTAATGCCGTACCGATACCAGTGGTAAAAAGAATCATCGAGGGGTTTATGCCTATTATGATTAGTGATTATAAGATAAAAAATGATAGAAAAATCATGGTGAAAAATGGCAGAGGGATCGAAAAAATCACCTAAATTACGTACTGTAGATAAAGTCAAGCCTCCATATTCACTAAACCGATTCCCAGCTAATTTTGGGTACCAACTTGGAAAGGAATTGATTTATTTGCTCATTACAAAAAGTCAACCAACCTTAGAAGGTCAAGAATGGGAAGAAATATTTGCTTCTAGCATTGGGGCGGAATGGAAGCCTTCGAATGTTGGATTGGATGATGTAGTATTAGGTTCATGTGCTTGGGGAGCAAAAACTGTAAAAGCATCTAATCCTTCGGAGGCTAAAACTGTGCGTTTAATTTCAGGACGCAATTCACCTGCTTTCTCATTCGGTGAGACCCAAGTATTGGAAGTTGACCCTAATCGAATTGGTGAAATGGTACTTGAGATCTGGAATGAAAGGGTTTCCGCAATTCGAAAAAAGTACAAACATTTGAGATCAGTTATTTTGATTAAATCTCAGGATTTACTCGAAGTAGTAGTTTTTGAATTTGAAACTATTAGATTTGAGCCTGGATTATTTTATTGGGAATGGAATAAACGAAATAACTTGGAAGGTTTTGAGAACGAAAATAAGAAACATCGATTTACTTGGCAACCACACGGATCACAATTTACTATTAAAGAGGAAGTTCCAAAAGATGTTTTAATTGTGAAGGTGACCTCACCTCCAAAAGTTGATAAAGAAACTATCCTAAAAGGGATAGGTTTCCAAAAAGATTGGATAACTGTATCAGGCCGCAATGGTTGACATTTTCACGAAAAAAGAACGTTCAGAAATAATGCGCGCGGTTAGGTCAGGAAAGAATAAATCTACAGAACTGCTGTTAATAAGTTTATTTAAAGATAATGGTATTAAAGGCTGGAGGAGAAACTACAAACTATTTGGGAAACCAGATTTTATTTTTTTAAGAAAACGATTAGCAGTTTTTGTAGACGGATGTTTTTGGCACGGTCATGAATGTAGGAACACGAAACCAACGAGTAATGCTGATTATTGGGAAACGAAAATTAATAAAAATAAAAATCGAGATCTAAATGTAACAGAAGTATTATCTAAGAAAGGATGGACAGTTCTAAGAATTTGGGAATGTGAACTAAGAGGTGAAAAAATTATTAAACATCTTCAAGTTATCGGTGAAAATTAATAGCTAATTTTATCATGAAACTTATTATTCACTCCGGTAATGTAGCCCCCAACCTCCCCCAATAAAGCTCACAGTTATATTCTAAAATAACCTGCCCGCTATCCTGATACTTGTCGAAGATGCGGCGCAATTCCGCCAGCATAGGGGTGTAATTGGGATGGTCTTGCATGGGTGCGAAGGAGGCGGAGAGCAGGCGGCCTTGCAATCCGTTGAAATCGAATACTTGTTGGTTGCGGAAAGTTTGATTGGTAAAGGGATTGGGGTTGAAAAACTCGCCCATTTCCAGGCTTTTATCGTAATTGGTATGCCTAACGTCTGTGTAATCCGTGCCGAAATCGCGCATCAGTTTTTCAAAGGCTTGCACGAAGGGGACGGATTGGTCGCGCACGTTCCACAGGAGAGCTAGGACGCCCCCAGGTTTGAGGATGCGCTGGAATTCGACCTTGGCTTTGGGGTACTCGAACCAGTGGAAGGCTTGCCCCGCGGTGATGAAATCGACGCTGTTATCTGGCAAGCTGGTGGCTTCCGCGCTGGCCTCCAGACGGGTGAATTGCGCATAGCCATTCAGGAATTCTTCTCCAGCAGCACGCATGGCCGCGTTTGGCTCGATGCCGTAAACTGGATTGCCGTTATCGAGGAACAACTTGGATAAGATACCTGTACCCGAACCGACATCCGCGATGACGGACTCAGGGGTTAATCCGGCATTATCTTCCAGGTAGGGGATGATTTCTCCCGGATAGCTGGGACGGTATTTGACGTAGTTCTCGACGCGCTCGGAAAAGCGTTGGGTGGGGGCAGAGTTTTCATCATGGGATTCCACTTGAATTACTACTCCTCATCCTCTTCCGCTATAGCCTCATCAAGCGCTGCCAGGAACGCGTCGGGGTCGCCGGAGATTGCATCTTTCCCCGGGACGTAGATCAGATTTTCGGTTTGGGTGATGATCCAGGCGCTGTCGGCGCGCTGTTGGATTGTGGCGATCTCCTCCAGGGGTACGTCGAAGCTGTTATCTCCTTCGAAAACGCGCAGGCAGTCTTCGTGCAGTTCCAGGGCGATAAGCGCGCCCTCTGCGCCCAGAAATTCTTCGCGCCGCAGCCAGACCAACAGGAGATTGACCGCGGGACGCGCAATATAAGCTGCACCGTAGAGGGCGATGAGTACGCTTAGTGAGTAAATGATGAACTTGAAAAATAACCACGTACCGGGAGAACCAGCCAAGATGAATAACAGCACGCCAACAATAATCCAGAACGGGCCGCCCAATATGCGCCAAACCGTCTGGCCAGCCGTGCCAAAATAGGTACCCAGGTAGGTATCGATAAACTGGGAAAATGTACGGCGGTATTCAACACGCATACGGAATCACCTATCAGCGGTCAGGATTTTTAGCGCTGTCTAGCAGGGGTTTGAGCAGCAGATGCAGCAAAGCCAAACTGCCGAATAGCACGATATGCCCGCCGTAACTCCAGCGTAGCTCGTGGACGTTTGGGTTGGTGATGATCAGGGCGGTGGGAAAACCAAGACCGTAACCGAGTAGAAATCCGGCGGCCAGGCGTGCGTCCACCAGGATGGCGAAGAACACACCCAGCAGGATGCCGATTATGGTTCCGGTGATCTCATCGGGGAATAAGGCGGCGCCTAAACCTGTGTCAGTCGGGTTGGTTCCTGGGACAAAATAAGATACCAACCCGCCTACTACCAAACCGAACAGTATTCCAAATGGCAGGTTGCCCCAAGGTGCTGCGGGAATGAATCCTTTCCAGCCGCTGGCTGCGGGATCCCATTTTTTAATACGGCTGTTTCCGAAAAATATTATCGCCAATACGAGGGCAATGGTGATCAGTAATACCGGAAGTGAACCGAGGGGCAGCCGCGCCACTTCCCCGCTGCTGAGTGTGCCAACGAGCAGTACAAGAACAGCGCTAACTAAGGCGAGCAGGCTGCTGATAGAAATCCGGACGGATTTGTTCATGGGTAATCTCCTCAGAATCTGTAATAGCACAATTCTAATATAAAACATTGAATCGGGCGCAGTTTAAGGTGGGTGATGGGGCGGTGATTTGGGCATAGACCTCAACTTTAAATCAAAAAGTGTGAAAAAGATTTAACCGTAAATGAACGCGGATGAACGCAGATAAAACATTGAATCGGGTGTAATTTGAGGTGGAGAAGAGGAGATTTTTGCGGGTCAATTACTGGCTTGGAATTACAAAAGAGGTTGGTTTTGCTAGAGGCGAAGGTTTGATGATGCGGTGCTGGATTGACAACATAAAACTTAAAATATATAATTTTCCTACCATAAATAAGATAGGTAACTCAAACGTGGAGATTAAAATAAGGAGGACTTGATGATTATTTGCCCAAAGTGCGAATTCGAAAATCCGGAAGATACTCAAATTTGCTTATTGTGTTACTAGCCACCAGACAGTTTAACTACAGAGAGATAAATTGAACGAAATTCTAAGATGAAGTCCATTAGACAAGATCCTT
>VRUJ01000053.1 GCA_019456165.1 Chloroflexota bacterium | reverse complement strand
GCTTGATCTACACCACCAATACTGTCGAGGGCTACCACCGCCAATTGAGAAAAGTATTGAAAAATAAATCATCATTCACCACCCGCACCAGGTGTCCATCTGGTATTAGTTCTTCCATATTGGGTGGTAATAACATTGGCTGGTTCTGGATGTAGGGTTTGAATATTTGCTTTTTCATACCCCCATTATATTAAATTTTCAAGGGGCTGACCAGATGCTTTTGGGACAGCCTCGTTTTCATTAAGCGGAAATAGTAGACTCTCTAATAGCAATAAGTTTGTAATTAACCTGCAAGATCATCTCTCTGGAGGAGAGTACAACTCCCCCGCCGAAATGGGTAATGGCAGAATGTTCTGCGCTGGAGGTAGAGGACAAGTTGCAAAATCGGTGAAGGCACAAGGCGGGTTATAGGCACGGTTAAAATCCAAATCAACAATCCCATTTTGCGGCGCGGATGTGACCAGATAACGGCCAGGTGGATAGGTTTCTTGTTGGCTGGTCGCGTCCTTAAAAGTGATAAAGAAGCCGCCATCAGAACCTTCTCCTGCATCTAAAGAATACTCCTCGCCATCCAGGTTGAAAGTAACTTTGCCAGGATGGGCTGCCTCATGTGTATCGCCTAAAATGTCGACAATTGAGATGATTTTGGGTGGGTCGTAAGCCAAATACCTGGCTTGGAAACGGAAAGAATAATCCGGCGCATACCAACTGCGTCCCTTGAATTCCTTGAGTTTCGAGTTGTTCTTATCCCACAAGCGAATACCTAGGCGCTCACCGCGCTGGACGAGGATCATGACTAAGTCTCGGATTACCAGCTTGGTCGGTGAGCCGGAAATGTCAGGCTTCAGTTCAAATTCGCCAACCGCTTCCCCAACAGCTGACAGGTTGCCATCAGGCACAGCTTTAACGATTATTTTCCCTGTGTTTCAAGTATAAAGCTGCCTGCATGCTCCGGTGCAGAATTTGCTGGAATTACAATGTTATTCGAAGGGTGGGTACCGAAGCTGTTTTCTCCCTGCTCTAACCAGAATAAGCCCGCAAGGGAGAGCCAACCCTCCTCAGCTCGCAGATTCGTATCAAGTTTTTGTCGCCAATCCAGCAGGTCAGTGAGATAGTCTGTGTCTTCCATGCTGCCTCATTAGATCAGATAGGTTCTTAGTTTAAGAGATGTTCTATCCCAGAGAAAATCTTCAATTACTTCTTATTTCGCACCTGTTGCTCAATCCAATTGTAAGTTTTACCTAAACCTTCTTCAAGAGAAATACTCGGTGTCCACTCTAGCACTTCCTCTAAACGCGAATTATCAGAGTTGCGTCCTCGCACGCCTTGGGGCCCATCAATATGGTTCTTTTCAATTTCTAAACCCGCAGCGCCAGCGATAATATCTACCAGTTGGTTGATGCTCACCAGACGGTCTTGTCCTAGATTTATTGGCTCGCCATGATCAGAGCGCATCAACCGGAATATGCCTTCGATGCAATCATCTATATAACAGAACGAGCGGGTTTGTTCGCCATCACCCCAGACTTCTATTTCTGATTCTCCATTTATTTTTGCGTAAGCAATTTTACGACAAATAGCTGCTGGTGCTTTTTCGCGCCCGCCTTCCCAACTGCCTTCAGGGCCATAGATGTTGTGAAAACGCGGGATTCGTGTTTCAAGACCATAATCTGCAGCATAGTGTGTGAATAATTGTTCCGAGATCAATTTTTCCCAACCGTATGCATCTTGCGGTTGCGCAGGGTAAGCGTCTTCTTCCTTTAAAGCGGTGACCTCAGCATCAGTTTGTTTATATTCAGGGTAAATACATGCAGAAGAAGAGTACAATAATCTCTTGACGCCATTTTCTCTAGCGGCGTCTAAGGTGTGAATATTTATTAGTGAATTATTGTGCAGAATTTGAGCGTGGTTTTGGGAAATAAAGCCCATCCCCCCCATATCTGCCGCTAAGGCATAAACTTCTTCAACACCTTCTGTAGCTTCCAGACAATTTTCCCATCTGCGCAAATCTAATAGCTTAAATTCATCCGCTGTGGTTGAGCTGAATTCAGGCTCTTTAATATCCACACCGCGTACCCAATAATCGCGTTGTTTGAGAAAATCAACCAGGTGGTGGCCAATGAAACCCCCAGCACCGGTAACTAAAACTTTTTTCGAGCTCATAATTTATTGATTATCCTTTATAGATTTTTCGTATTTAGAAATCATAATCTTGATACCTAAATTATTATTGATTATATATTCTTTCGTGGCGGATATTTTACCTCATCTTCTGAATTGATTCCGAAATTAATCCTGTACAAAAAGCGCCAAAAGGGAAGAAAACCAGATAATTTAGTGAGTAAATATCCAGAAGACCAGCTTGGAACAAAACAATGATAGCAGCCACGGCCTTCGAATTGACGGTTTTGATATTAATGAATCCCTTGACCCATGAGGGGTAAGCGAAGTAGAATTTACTGCCAAATATCCCAGCATAGAACACCCCGAAACATCGGGGTTTCGAGTAGTCCAGTGAAGATGTTGATCCACCTACCCCAGGCTTCAACTTTTCACTTACCGGCCAAAAAAATACACGCGTAAGCCTCGATGATTTACGCAGCGCAGAAGTTATAATGACATCCAGATATACACATTATCCCAAAGCCTGCCCAATAGTCGCAGAAATTTTCCGCCAGGTTCAGAGCCAAATGAATGATGCAATCAACCAGGAAGATCTTATTTTGGTGCTAATTACCACCGACTCAGCACGGGATACACCTAGCAGGCTGAAAAGCTACACCCAGACCATGGGTGGGGATTGGCAGTTTATATCAAGGGATGTGGAGACAATGCAGGAGATTTGGGATAGCGATGATATAAACGGAGAGATAATAGACAGAACTGAAGAAATTGTAGTCTTCCACAGCTATAAGACTTATCTGATCGACCAATAAGGTTACATCAGGTTTGTATTCACTGGAGTTTGGTACCCCGATGACATCACACCTGATATCCAAAACTTAATTAACCAAGGAGAAAGATATGAATAAACAACAACGAAACTTTTTTAGGATTGCAGTGGTATTGATAACTGTGTTCGCCATAGGATCGGCTGCTTGCGGTAACGGAGGAGGGGGTGATGAGGCGGTAAGTGTTGAGCGAGGAGAGGAAAACTTTGCCATCTGCGCCGCATGTCATGGTGCAGATGCCAAAGGTTTACCAAATTTGGGAAAAGGTCTGACCACTAGCGAATTCGTAGCTGGGATGAGCGATTCGGAATTTGTTGACTTTATCATTGAGGGACGCCCTGCGACCCATGAAGATAATACAACAGGTGTTGACATGCCTCCTCGAGGCGGCAACCCAAGTTTAACCGATGATGATATTGCCAGTATAGTCGCATTCGTACGAACTTTGCAGGAGTAAAGTTATAATCGTGATGGCGGGATGATAATTATCATTCCGCCATCCAAAAATATCTGTTCAAGTGGGTCTGAGTAAAAACCCAAAACATTTCCCTCAAAACACACCTGTTAAAAGTGAAGAATCCCGCAGCAATGTGCTCTGGCATTTTTCACGTAAACTTACCATATTGTAGACTCCGAATCAGTGTTTCTGTTTTACAATTACCCTCATAGCTGAAATACAACCAAACATTATAAGGCAAATTCATGATAGTTGATCTTAATGAATTGTACAATGAGGCGAAGAATGCTTCGTCAAACGGAGATTTGCTCACCTTTTCAATACTGCTTGATCGGGTACTAAGAGAAGATATTTCACACACTGGTGCTTGGGAACTTTTGTACCCACTACTCGGGGAAGGCGTTGATTTCAAAAGTTTTCAGCGCCAATTCATTCAAGACCATTATCCTTATGAGTGGGAAAATTTCAACCAAGCCCAACAAATATCTTTGGAAATGAATCTAAAATCACCAACAAATCAGTCTAACTAATTAGGAGAGGGGGCAAAGCGTATAATGCTGCAATTTCCTCATAATCGGGGATTAGCTAACCTGCACCCTATCTGCACCAGAAAGAAGGAAAGGCGGCTCGTTACCAACTTGCTGAATCGAAATTTACCAAAAAAATGTCTGTCCCAGATATTGTGTCATCCGAGTCCAAATGACCCAGCAGCTTTTGCATCTCAACATACCCAGAGCCGTTTGCTAGGTCACCAGAACCAGGCTTGAGTCCTATTCTAGGTGGTACATAAATCGGGGTGCAGATTGCAATTTCGAATCAGAAAGATTGAGGGTCGAAGTACTAAAGAGAAACCGCCTCCTCTAATCGCCCCATCGCTTCTTCCAACCGTTCCTTGGGTTGGGTCAAAGCAATCCTGAAATACCCTTCTCCGCCTTGCCCAAAAACTCCACCGGGTGCGACACTGACGTAGACTTCATCTAGCAATCTATCTGCTAACTGATTAGCTGACTGCCCTCGCGGCACTTTGACCCACAAATAAAAGGACCCTAACGGTTTGCTAGTTTCAAATCCCAACTCTAAAAGCTTTTCAACCACGATATCCCGCCTAATTTGATATCTATTATTACGTTCAACTTGCCAACTCTGGTCTTGCGTCAAAGCGGTTGCAGCGGCACGTAAAATCGGTAAAAAATGACCGCTATCAGTGTTGGTTTTTAATGACAATAGGGTCTGGACGCTCTGTTCATTTCCCAAGGCAGCACCAACTCTCCACCCGGCCAAATTGTGTGATTTTGATAATGAGTTGAATTCAATTCCTAACTTTTCGGCACCCGGTACTTGAAATAGGCTCGTTGGCCGGTAACCGTCAAAATAGATTTGAGAGTAGGCCGCATCATGGCACACAAGCAATTTGAATTCTTGAGCGAATTGGATAACTTCTTGATAAAAACTTAACGGAGCAACCGCCGCAGTAGGGTTATTTGGATAATTTATCCAAATAAGCTTTGCCCGGCTTGCGATATCCCTTGGGATTTGGGTGAGATCGGGAAGGAAATCATTTTCACTCAACAAGGGCATGAAATAAGCCTCTCCACCGGCAAACAAAACACTCTTTAGGTATGTCGGGTAATAAGGATCAGGAAGCAATACGATGTCTCCTGGATTAACCAAAGCCTGCATCAAATGGAATATTCCTTCTTTTGAGCCCATCAAGGGTAAAACTTGTTGGTTTGGATCAAGCTTCACACCAAACTCTCGATGATACATTTCTGCCCAAGCATGACGCAGAGCTTCTGTCGCATTGTGGGCTTGGTAACCGTGAGCTTGCGGATCGTTGGCCGCATTACAGAGCGTATCAATGATATGTTGAGGGGGTGGCATGTCCGGGGAACCGATATCCAAACAGATAACATCCTTCCCCTCATCTATTAACCTCTTTACCTTTTCTTGGCGTGTGTTAAAGAAGTGGGTGGAAATTTTTTCCATTCGTTTTGCAGACAGATGCATACATTATTCCTTCTTGGAAGCGAGAAGGTCGGACATAGCTTGCAAACCGAGTATGTAAGAACGCCAGCCAAACCCCACGATTTTGCCAGCACATACTGGGGCGATCATCGATTTGTGTCGAAATTCCCCTCTAGCATATACATTAGAGAGATGAACTTCTATCACCGGCAAATCAATCGCGGCAACCGCATCTCGGATTGCTATCGAGGTATGGGTATATCCTCCAGGATTAAAGATAACACCTAATGCATAAGAAACAGCGTCGTGCAAGAAATTTATCAATTCCCCTTCCAAGTTCGATTGTTGTGTCGAGACTTGCAATCCAATCTTTTCTCCAAATTTGATCAGACGTTCATCCAGTTTTTCTAAGGACAAACTCCCATAGATTTCCGGTTCACGCAGCCCTAACAAATTAAGATTAGGCCCATGTAATATTAGTATCTTTTTCATCGCGATTCCTTTATATTTGGGCAAAAACAGCCTCTAATTCATCCACAACAACTCCGATCTTTACTTGCCCTACTCTTTCGGGCAAAGCGAAACCTATACGACGATTGGAAACCTTTTTATCCATTTGCATCATTTTTATGATCTCTTTTTTACTAAATTCCTTAGGAATATCAGTTGGCAATCCTAAACCATCCAAGGTACTTGTTAGGGAATCAATAAACCCAACGTCTGTTATACCTAATCGTTCGGCCAATCGAGCTTCTGCTACCAAACCTATGGCAACCGCTTCTCCATGAGGAATTTTAAAACTAGACAGTAATTCAACAGCATGGCCTACCGTATGTCCAAGGTTTAGCGAGGCTCGAAACCCTTTTTCGTATGGATCGTTTTGGATAACTTTCATTTTTACGGAGATAGCCTCTTTTACCAATTCTTCAATTTCTTCAGAGTTGGTAGGCCATCCTTGGACACATTTTTCAAATAGCGAGGGTGAACCAATTACACCATGCTTGACCACTTCAGCCAAACCGCAGCGGAGTTCAACTTCCGGTAGAGTGGTTAAAACTCCTGGATCAATGAGCACATATTGCGGGGGGTGGAACGCACCGATAAGGTTTTTTCCCTGTGGAAGGTTAAAGCCTGTTTTCCCGCCAATGCTAGCATCCACCATCGCTAAGAGTGTTGTGGGCAGATTAACCCATTCAATCCCCCTCATGAATGTTGCTGCTGCGAAGCCAGTCAGATCACCAATTACACCACCTCCAAGAGCGATCGCAGTACTCCCCCGATCCAGCTTTACGCTAAGAAATGCATCCCAAATTTCAGTCACGGTTTCCAGGTTTTTTTGGGATTCTCCCGGTGGGATTGTATGCAGATGAACCTCGAAATTTTCCTGTTCCAGAGAATCTAGAATTTTACTAGCATAAAGTGAACCAACATTCTCATCCGTAACTACAATCAATGAACCTGTACACCCGGACTTAATAATTAATTGGCCGAAATGAACTATTCCCCCACTCTCCACTCGAACCTGATAGCCATCTCCCATGCCTCGTACGCGAAACCTCCCGGTGAGTTTCTGAATCTCCCATACGACATCTTCAGGCGACAAGTTATCCGTATTACAGCACTTTGAGAATGAAGCATAATGTTCAACACGGTGGGAAATTAAGTCTTTGAGTTTGTTGGTCGAGGCTTCAGAAATGAGGGGGCGGATAGAATCACTGTTAATTAATCGTTCTGACAATACATTGATCGAACCTTCTAGAAAAACAACTTGTCCATTAGCTTCGACTTTTGCCCGGTTTTGGTTGTTGAGCAAAGCGCCTCCACCGAGCGCAATAATGCCGGGAGGCCCGCTTAAAATTTTATTTATAATTTCTTGTTCATGCACACGAAAACTTTCTTCGCCTTCTTCAGAAAAAATTTCTGGAATCTGTTTTTTGGCGCGATTAACGATTTCATCATCGAGATCGATGAAAGGTAGATTCAAATCTGCGGCCAACAACTTACCGACAGTGCTCTTTCCCACACCAGGAGGCCCATAGAGAAAAACGAAGTCTTTCATCACGGCCACCAGACCATTTCTAAGTCGTCAACTGGCAATTCCGAAAGACGCATTTTGCGCAGGGCGTGAAATCTGGGTTCCATTTCTTTAAGTGAATCGCCTCCCAATTTCTCTATCAAGGCGTCTGCCAGAACGATTGCTGCAACCGCCTCGAGGATCGGCACAGCTCTGGGGACTGGACAAAAATCAGAACGGTGATATTGCGTTGGTACTTCCTCCCCAGTGGCTAAATCTATGCTTGCTTGAGGGGTGAGGGTAGTAGCAATCGGTTTCATGGCTGCCCGAACTATCAATGGCTCCCCATTTGTAATGCCGCCTTCAATGCCGCCAGCAAAGTTTGAGCCGCGGATAATGCTCTCTCCATCTAATTTGATTGGGTCTTGTACCTCTGTACCCCTTTTCTTTGCATTTTCGAAAGCGGGACCAAATTCAACGCCTTTGATTGCTTGTATCCCAAGCAAAGCAGCGCCTAACCGAGCTTCAATTTTCCGATCCCAGTGAACATGAGACCCCAACCCTGCCGGCAACCCAATAACACAAACTTCGATCACACCCCCCAGAGTATCTTTTTCTTCGATTATTTTCTGTATGCGCTGTTGAATTTTTTGTGCGGCATGCTGGTCAGGACAACGAATATCATTCTTTTCAGCTAAACTGCCGCGTTCATGGTGTGGAATGTCATCCAAATTTGCTGTGAGTCCGCCAATCTCAACCACATATCCACTTACAACAATACCAAAATGAGACAAGAAATTCCGGCAAATTGCTCCTATTGCTACACGGGCTACAGTTTCCCGTGCGGAGGCCCGTTCGAGGGTCATCCTTAGATCAGGATATCCATACTTTACTGCACCAGTCAGGTCTGCATGTCCTGGGCGGGGAACAGTCATTGAAGCAATGCTCTTTCCTTCCCATTTTTCGTGGTCCTTGTTCTCGATAAGAACTGTAATGGGTCCGCCAGTAGATAACCCAGCCATCACGCCCCCCAAGATTGATACGGTATCCTTCTCGATTTTCATACGTGGGCCAGCGCCATATCCCTTCTGTCGACGGGATAATTCTCGATTGATCGATTCTATAGAGATTTGTACTCTAGCTGGGAACCCTTCAAGAATGCCCATTATTGCAGGCCCATGAGATTCCCCAGACGTTAAAAACCTAAGTGACATCTTTGGTCTCCTAGTTTTGACGAAGTTGTTTTAATTGGTCTGAGACCGCTTCGTACATTGAAATTCTTGGTGCCTTGAATCCAGTCCATATCTCAAAAGCCAATGCAGCTTGTTCTACAAGCATCCCCAACCCATTTGAAGCCTTTAAGCCTAAGTTCCGGGCATGTTTTACCAGTAATGTTTCATTTGGATTGTAAACCAGATCGTAAATGAAACATCCTTTTGGGAATGAGATATCACTGGGCCACGGAGATGCGGATATCTCCGGCGCCATCCCTAATGGGGTCGTATTGACAATTAGGAAAACTTGCAATTTATTAAGCGCCTCGAAATCCAGAGAGAGTGCTGAAATATCAAACCCTAAATTCTCATTGTATTCTTCAGCCAAAGTTTGGGCTTGCTCTAGTCGTCGGGCCGCCAGGTGCACACGCCAACCATCCATTGATAGGGCATATGTGACTGCCCGGCTGGAACCACCTGCCCCCAATACCAAGGCGGTTTTTTCCCTGTCTTCCATTGTTACCTTTTGTTTTAGATCAATGAGAAACCCATCCTTATCTGTATTATCCCCAATTAATTTCCCCTTTTCCTGAAATATCATATTCACAGCCCCAATTTCCTGAGCACAAGGAGTGAGCGAATCGAGGTAAGGTATCACATTTTGTTTGTGTGGGATGGTTACATTTAATCCCTGAATTTCACCATTTAGCAAACGAAGGAGGATTTCTTCGAGTACTTCTTCCCCTGAAGGTAGATGTTGGATTGGGAAAAGTTTATATTCCCCTTCCAACCCACAAGCTTTCAAGGCTGCTTCATGAATTACGGGGGAAAGACTATGTTCCAAAGGCCAGCCAATCAACCCAAGCAGAAATGATGATTGCTCACCCATACGTTAGATTTGCTCCTAAGGTTTTTAGCGCATCCACAAAACCAGGATAGGATTCCGAAAAGATCTCAGCTTGCTTAATAGTAGTGGCATTCGCAGCGCCCAATCCACAAATAGCCAGAGACATCGCCAGGCGGTGGTCGCCATTTGGTTGGACACCTCCTCCAACAGGTTGTTTACTGCCCGTGATATAAAAACCATCCTCAAGCTCTTTGATTTGTACACCAACTGCCTGAAGTTGGGTACAAATAGTTGAAATACGATCACTCTCCTTGTTGCGTAGTTCATTTGCCTGCTTCACTTTAGTATTTCCGCTTGCATATGCACCTGCGACTGCAAAGATGGGAAACTCGTCAATCATGCGTACGACCATATCTCCCGAAGTCTGTATACCTTGAAGAAGGCTGTGCACTACTTGAATATCTCCAACAGGTTCATTACTTTGTTCAGGATTATGTGTAATCTGAATATTAGCCCCCATTTCTGATAGCACGTCAAGCAATCCAGTTCGAGTTGGATTTAAACCGACATCTTTGATCAGGATATCAGAGCCAGGGGTAATTAGCGCGGCAACAATCAGAAATGAAGCTGAAGAAATATCACCTGGGATGGTAATATCCAGGGGGGATAGCATATTCGTATCAGAAGGAAAGAGTGTTACACAATTGTTACCATCTAATTTTTTTTGATCAATTTGAACCTCCATACTAGAAAGCATCCTTTCTGTATGGTCCCTGGATTGGGTGGGTTCTATAATCGTTGTTGGGCCATCTGCGGCAAGCCCTGCCAGCAAGATGGCTGTTTTTACCTGGGCGCTCGAAACTGGCAGCACATGTTCTGTTCCAAGCAGTATCGTTTCCGTAGGCCGACGCTGTAATATTAATGGCGCGGTTCCCTGCGCTGTCGACCCAACCATTGCTCCCATATCTTGAAGAGGGTTGACGACCCTGCTCATTGGTCGCCGTCTAAGCCCACTTGATCCATCTAATATTGCGGGGATATTCGCCGCGGTCAGCGCTCCGGCGAGCAAACGAAGCGTCGTTCCGGAGATTCCGCAATTAATTTCATTTGGGGGGGAAATCAAACCTGAAAACCCTTTCCCCTGAATGGTTAAATTGTTTTCCGATAATTCCCAGCTCACGCCTAAAGCAGTCAATGCTTGGAGCATCACTTCGGTTACTCCAGCTACAAGGAAATTTTCGAGATGGCTTTCTCCCTTGGCCAGTGCGGCAAACAAGGCAGCCCTATGAGATATAGATTTATCTCCAGGAAGTTTTATCTCTCCTCGAAGAGGCTTTCCGGGGATTATATGTAGATCCACGTTATCGTTTACCAGCCTTCAAGAGTTCATTCCTGTTTGATCTACCCAAAGTGATTAACTCTGCTAATTTATCATAATCTGATGTTTCAAGAAATTCCAATGCCATTTCGAGTTGGTCGGAAAATCGTGCACATGCCGTCAAAATCTCATCTCGGTTGGTCCTCAAGATGTCAACCATCATCGACCCTGGAGTACCTGCTAACCTCACAACACTTTTAAATCCCGAACCTACGAGGGGGTTTACTTCGTGTGGGGTTGAAAGCGCCAAAGATAAAGAAATTAGATAAGGAAGGTGGCTGCTGGCAGCACTCCAGGCATCATGCGTGGGCGCATCAATCCAAAAGGGTTGAGCGCCAATAGACTTTGCAAGTTCCCAGGAAAAATCACGCGCCTTTTTTGTCGTCCTTTCAAGGGGTGTAAATGCGAAAGAAGCCCCCTGGAATATTTCTGGGTCAGCATTGGAGATGGATAAATCTTCCTTACCGCATATTGGATGTCCTCCGATTGGATCGAATCGGTTTGGAAGCCCTTCGAAGGCAGCTACAATTTCCCTCTTGGTCGAGCCAATATCCATAACTATGGCGCTGCCTGAATGCAGATCAGGCAAGTCATGAATGATCTGGAGGATGGTGCCGACAGGCGCAGCAAGGACGATTACGTTGGAATTGGAAAGAGTATCCTCTAGCTTCGTTACAGCTAGATCTACGATACCATTTTGTGCGGCAAAGGAGATTACATCGGGATTGGTGTCCACACCATATAATTCTTGACATTTGCCGCCCAATGCCATCGCAAGAGAACCTCCCATAAGGCCTAATCCAACAATCGAGATTTTTGCTTCTGAGAGAGGCAGATTATCCATTCCCCATCCCAAACACATCTACATTGGCCTCGATTGTTTCCTTTGGGTTTGGTAAAGATCTACCCACTGCTTCAGCAATTCCTCGTATGTGAGTGACAAGTTCAGCAAATCTTTCTGGCTTTAGGGATTGCCCCCCATCAGAAAGCGCCTCGCTAGGATTGTTGTGCACTTCCACTATCAACCCATCTGCCCCTGCAGCGATCCCAGCTTGGGCAATCTTCGTAACATATTCCCAATGGCCGGTGCTGTGGCTGGGGTCAAGAATGACTGGTAAGTGGGTGAGGGCTTGCAACACCGGGATTGCATTTATATCGGTCGTGTTCCGGGTGGAGTTTTCAAACGTGCGAATTCCCCGCTCACACAACATTACATTAGGGTTCTTGTTTGACAGGATATATTCAGCGGACATTAACAGATCTTCAACTGTTGCGCTTAAGCCTCTTTTTAACAAAACAGGGTGTTGGCTCTTTCCAACTGCAGAAAGCAATGAATAATTCTGCATATTTCTAGCGCCAATCTGTAGTACGTCTGCGTATTGTTTCACCACAGAAACCATTTCCTGGGACATCACTTCTGTAACGATGGGCAGCCCTGTTTGTTCTTTTGCTTCGGCCAGCAACTCCAAACCTTTTATTCCCAAACCCTGAAAAGAATAAGGTGAGGTACGGGGTTTGAAAGCGCCGCCTCGCAAAGCCTGCGCGCCAGCTTCTTGCACAGCATGAGCAGTTTCTAGAAGTTGACTCCGGCTCTCTACCGAGCAGGGCCCAGCAATAATCACAATCTGACTTCCCCCAACTTCTAAACCATTCAACGGGAAGATCGTCCGCTTTGGATTAAATTCCCTGGAAGCCAACTTGAAGGGCCGCGAAATGGGAACAATCCGATCCACACCTGGCAAATGTAGGAATTGATCTTGTTGGATCGGCCTTCCATCACCAACCACTCCAATAATTGTTCGTTCTTCTCCTTTGGAGAGGTGCGCATTTAATTGATTATTTTCAATTCTAGAAACAATTGCACCAATTTGTTCTTTGGTCGCATTGGTTTTCATAATGATCATCACCGGACCTCCTCCTGCAAATCAGGGCGCAAAGAAATCGCTTCCCGAAGATAAACGTGATTAATTTCTTTCTGTTTTAGATTAGTGTTCCAATGTAATAAGACCCGGATGCAGCGCGGGAGACTCCCCGGGACAGGGATTTCTCGCGAGCACATCAATGGAACATCCTGCCAACCAAATTCCCGTGCGGCTTTTGCAGGAAATACAGAGGTGAGATCTTCCGTGACTGTAAAAAGAGTTGAGCCGATATCATTAGAAATAAGGGATGGATTGGCTTTCAAAATCGCCTGAAGAAGTTCTTTCGTGGCTGAAAGAATATCATCGGGTTGATCACTTGTGGTGGTAATTGCCCCTCGAACTCCTTGTACTTGCATTTACTCTTCTCCTTAAGCAAAAAGCGCAAGGCCGTTGGCCTTGCGCTTCGATAATAGAATATCTTTCTACCCGTTAAACGCCGCCTACGGCTGCCAAAGGATGGTAGCCAAAATAAAAAGCGGAATAAAAGCGGACAGAATTCTTCATGAGATTGCACAGAGTATACATAAAAAGGTATTAGTTGTCAATCAAAAAAATATCATCCTATTGGGACTTCTCGTCCCCTTGTTCGGTTGGGCGGTCGTTTTCTCCGATAGCAGCCATTTTGCGGTAAAGATCCCAGCGTTCTTTATTATCTTTATTAGCTTTTAGCATCAATTTTTCTGCGCGCTCAGGATTGCTTTTCAGTAAAACGCTGTAACGATTTTGATTGTAAGCATATTCCTCAAATTCAATCGTGGGTTCCAAGGAATCAATCTGCATAGGATTTTTACCAAGCAAAGTTAATCGAGGGTCAAAGCGGTAAAGTGGCCAGGAGCCGGAATCCACTGCCAATTTTTGTTGTCCAAGGCCATGAGTCATATCGTACCCGTGCGCAATACAATGGCTGTAAGCAATTATTAGTGAGGGGCCGTCATAAGCTTCCGCTTCCAGAAACGCTTTTAAAGTCTGTTTATCGCTGGCACCCATCGCGATTTGTGCAACATACACTTTACCGTAAGACATCGCCATCAACCCCAGGTCTTTTTTAGGTGCATCCCTTCCTTCCGTTGCAAACTTTGCTACCGCAGCCCTCGGGGTTGCTTTGGATGCCTGCCCCCCAGTATTGGAATACACTTCTGTATCCAAAACCAGGATGTTCACATCTCGGCCTGAAGCCAGCACATGATCCAAGCCGCCAAATCCAATATCATAAGCCCAGCCATCTCCACCTACAATCCATACACTTTTTCTGACCAGGATATCTGCCAACCCCAGCAGATCTTTTGCCATTGGTGAGTTAATATCCTCAAGGATTCCCTTCAGTTTTTGAACACGTTCTCTCTGCATCTTAATTCCCCGCTCATTAGATTGGTCCGCGTATAGCAATTCATTTGCTAGGTCTTGACTAATTTCTTTCTCAAAGGTACGAACCAACTCCATGGCAAATTCAGCTTGCTTATCTAGAGCCAAGCGCATGCCTAATCCAAACTCAGCGTTATCTTCAAATAATGAATTTGACCATGCAGGACCACGTCCATCTTGGTTAATCGCCCAGGGAGTCGTTGGCAGGTTGCCGCCATAAATCGAGGAACACCCGGTGGCGTTAGCAATGATTGTCCTGTCACCGAATAACTGAGTTAATAACTTCAGATATGGCGTCTCACCGCAGCCAACACAGGCACCTGAAAATTCGAATAATGGCTGCAACAATTGAGTGTTTTTTAAGCTATCAAGGTTAATCAACGTACGATCAATCTCGGGGAGGCTAAGGAAGAATTCCCAATTCTCGATTTCTTGTTCGCGCAAAGGTTTCAAGGGAGCCATATTGACAGCTTTTGGCCCAGATGGTAGCCAAATTGCACGACCAGCTTGAAGTTTAATCATTACAGGGCAAACTTCTACACACAGCTTACACTCAGTACAATCTTCGGGAGCAATTTGCAGGGTGTATACCATATCATCAAATTCTTTCCATTTTGCGGGTGCAGATTTGAAGCTCTTGGGTGCATCCACCAGCAAAGCCGGATCGAATACTTTTTCTCGGATGGCGGCATGGGGGCAGACGAAAACACATTTTCCACACTGGACGCAGATATCCTCCTTCCATACTGGAATTTCGAGGGCAAGATTACGTTTCTCCCACTGTGTTGTACCGGTTGGGTAAGTTCCATCATCTGGTAATGCGCTAACAGGAATTTGATCGCCTTTGCCACTGATCATCCTTCCAAGTACCTCACGGACAAAATCAGGAGCTCCGTCCGGAACCGGGGGTAGTATGTCAAAATCGCTGGTTATAGTCTTCGGCACCTTAACTTCGTGGAGGTGATCCAAAGCTCGGTCAACCGCCGCAAAGTTCCTTTGCACAATTTTCTCACCTAGCTTGCCATAAGACTTTTCAATAAATTGTTTGATCTTAGAAATCGCTTCAGCTTCTGGTAAAACTCCACTCAGTGAAAAAAAGCAGGCTTGCATAATCGTATTAATCTTGCGCCCCAAACCTACTTCCTTCGCCACCAAATAACCATCCACCACATAGAACCGCAATTTCTTGTGAACAATTTGTTGTTGAACCTGCTTTGGTAAATAATCCCAGACCTCATCGGGAGCATAAGGGCTATTCAACAAGAAGGTGGCTCCTGGCAATGCTGCACTTAGTACGTCAATTCTTTGGAGAAAATTAAATTGATGGCAAGCTACGAAGTTCGCCTGGCTGATCAGGTATGTGGAGCGGATCGGATTAGGGCCAAAACGTAAATGAGAGACTGTTCCGGACCCAGCTTTCTTAGAATCATATACAAAATAACCCTGAGCATAGTTATCTGTACCTTCGCCAATAATCTTGATGGAGTTCTCATTCGCGCCGACAGTTCCATCAGAACCTAAACCATAGAATACCGCCCGAACGGTGTTTTTATCCTCGCAGGAAAATCCCGGGTCATAATTCAGGCTGGTGTGTGTGACATCATCCTCTATCCCGATTGTGAAATGATTTTTTGGTTGTTCCTTGGAGAGCTCATCTAAGACTGCTTTCACCATCGCAGGTGTAAACTCTTTTGAGGACAACCCATAACGCCCACCAATGATTCTCGGGTAGCGCTTAAAAGCAGCCCTTTGCCCAAACATAGCTTCGGAAACCGCAGTTACAACATCCAGATAGAGCGGCTCACCGGTGCTGCCAGGCTCTTTAGTACGGTCAAGCACAGCTATCGATTTAACTGAGGCAGGTAATGATTGGATAAAATGCTCTACAGAAAATGGACGGTAAAGCCTAACTTTAAGTAGCCCAACATCTTCTCCTTGCGCGGTCAAGTACTCAACCGTCTCTTGGGCTGTTTCAGTTCCGGAACCCATCAATACTATTACCCTTTTCGCGTCCTTTGCACCTAGATATTCAAATAATTCATACTGGCGCTCCGTTAAATTAGCAAACTTATCCATCATCGCTTGTACGATCTCGGGACATGCCAAATAATAAGGATTTACCGTCTCACGTGCCTGAAAGAAAACGTCTGGGTTCTGAGCTGTGCCGCGAATAAATGGACTATCTGGAGAAAGTCCTCGTTCGCGGTGTGCCTGCACAAGCTCCTGCTCAAGCATATCCCGTAAATCTTTATCGAGCAACTGCTCAACTTTTACAACTTCATGAGACGTGCGGAAACCATCAAAAAAATGCAGGAAAGGAATACGGGATGACAGCGTAGAGACCTGAGCAATCAATGCAAAATCCATTGCTTCCTGGACAGAGCCTGAGGCTAAAAGAGCAAAACCTGTTGAGCGTGTCGCCATCACATCACTGTGGTCACAAAATATTGAAAGCGCTTGGGAAGCTACTGAACGGGCAGCCACATGGAAAACTGTTGAGGTCAACTCCCCGGCGATCTTGAACATGTTGGGAATCATTAATAAAAGCCCTTGTGATGATGTAAAAGTGGTGCTCAGGGCTCCGGTTTGCAATGCGCCATGTACTGTTCCCGCGGCGCCACCTTCACTTTGCATTTCAATAACAGTGGGAACTGTACCCCAAATATTTGGTATACCTTCAGCATACCATTGGTCCGCCCATTCCCCCATTGGTGAGGAAGGAGTGATTGGATATATCGCAATCACTTCATTCAATTTATATGCAACAGATGCTACTGCCTGGTTACCGGTGATAGTGATTTTCGGTCTATTCATGTTGTTTCTCTCATTGCAATCCGAATTAATATTTCAATGATTCTTATGCAGAATTCTTGTTATAAATTTTCCTTTGACAAGAAAGGGAACTTACGATTCCCTTTCTCGGAGTCTTAAGTTGGGCCAACATGATAGTTTACAAGATCTCATCAGCCCACCACTGATAAGCTCCATTAGACTATTATATGTAAGTCGAACAAGGGCTGAACAAGTCTACGGCTCGCTAAAAGGATCATACCTTAGA
>VRUJ01000052.1 GCA_019456165.1 Chloroflexota bacterium | reverse complement strand
TGCTAAACAGACGAGAGAAGATCAAAGAGCAGACTTTGCAGCTGAGACGCAAGCAAAACTTACAAGCTGTTCGAGTATAATTTCATCAGATAAGGACTGAAATGTGTCTCTTAACTAAATCGTCTTTTTGTCCCATTTCATTTGACGACATACATAGCTACTCTTTCCTCGGCCACCTTTCTAAACTAGATTGCTGTTGCCAAAGTGTTGCTAATAGCCTGGAAACTTTTGTTGCTAAAAAAAGTATTGAGTCGCCTTTCCTGGTTTTGGATATTATCTAACTTACTGCAATTTTACTGCAAACGCCATGGAAACAATGGACACAATGGAAATAATGGACACTTTTTACCCCCATCTGTTGACCCCATGGACACAATGGACACAGATATACTGTATGGACAAACTACACGGAATCTCCTAAAGCGTAGGTTGGCGGTTCGAGCCCGTCCTGGGGCACTTGTATATTGTGGTTATTGAAATGTTGACCCCCACTTGTAGTGGAGAATATTATACAGCATTATAAACTTACTGCAATTTTACTTGGGATGCAGGTCAAATTCACTTACTTGCAAACCAGATTTTCCTAAAGATTTATATTTCATAATTCTTTTTCCATTCATTCAGTAATTGGTTTAACGATCATTGCTTGACTGCTGATATGGCCGAGATCTACGACATAAGCCACCCCACCGCCGCACAATGGTTTATCCTCATCTACCACATCAAATTGAAGCTGACCGTCAACCCAGGCCTTAATTCGGTTCCCTGACACCTGCATTTTCAAGGTATAGCTGTTATGGATCTCCCAATTAAAATCTTTTTCACCTAAAATAGTATCTCCATCCAATGCTTTTACTAAACGCACTTTATTTCCTTTTTCTAACTGAAGAGAATAATATCTTTTCATTCCCTGAACGCGTGCACCAACCCCTCCAGCCTCCATCAGCCAAGGTGTGATCGCAGTTTCGACTTCGTAATCCTTCCACTCACGATTGCCCTGCATGATCAAACCGCGCCCACCATTCTGCACAAGGCGGTAAGGTTCCTGCCACCATTTTTCCCATAGGTCCATGCCATTGACCCAAGCCTGGCGCCAAACCTGGGGGGGCTCTCCGGGTTGATCTGCACCGATTGGCCTAGTAAGAATCACATTCGGTTCTCCTTCCCAAGTTAAATAATCGAGATATACAATCCCGGATTCGCCTTTACATTCAAACCCGACCTCAGCGATTGGTTGGCTATGTGTGTTTGGAACCTGCCATTCTGTTTCAATGAAAACCCCTGATGTTAATGTCACTTCAGATCCATAGATCAAATCCAACTTATCTTCTTTATTGTAGACCTTGATGAATAACTTTACATTTGTGGCTTGCTCCGCGCTGAACCCCGCAATTACCTTTTGCCCTGAATAGAGTGTCGGTGAAGCTAAAAATTTATAGCCTTCCATGTTAAGCTCATCTGGGAGAATAAACGTTGGTGTTGAAGCACTTCCCTCCCCTTTAAAACTTAGGGCTAAACTTCGCTCTCCTTTTTCGCTGTGTCCAACTGCGTTTACCAGCTTAGAAGATTCTTCGCCTGCTCGGAAACCTTGGACACTACCAGAGGCTTCAAAGTGGAAGCGAGCGCCATTTTTAGGCGCGATAGGTTCCTCTCCAACCAATGCCCTGCCCATATTTACTACATGCTGAGTCTCGATAACAGCATCTGTGATCGAACGGTCACCATCCGCGGTAGGCATATACAATCGGTCTGCCACAGGTCCCCGCCAGTCCTTTCCATTATCAAATGTAGCCAAACCGTCTTTTATACCCAACAAACAACCCAGATTGCCTGAATTGCAATCTGTATCCCAACCAGCTGTATTGACCACCAACATAGATTTATTAAAATCACTATCTCCATAAAGCAGTCCTAAAATGATCAGGCCGTGGTTGGGAACCATATGACAGTTTCCCCCGTAATTTTCATAGTTATACAGGCTGGCGATCTTTTCCCGCCCCTTGTGCCAATCTGGTTCAGCTGCATGCCATCCACGAATATCGCTGATCATTTTATAGATCACTGAATCTTTTGGAATAAATGATAGGCTAACATCCAATAATTTATTAATATCGGGTTCTACGAAGGCCTGCGCTTCCATGGCAGCCAATACCTGGGAGGCATAAATTGCTTCTCCGTCATGGCTGACGCTGGCCGCCCGTTTTGCGAGGTCGGCAGCCAAATCTGGGTTTCCCGGCGCAACCATTGCCCATCCATCGATAAATATTTGAGCACCAATTTGTTCAGCGATGATGGCACCATTCATTTCAACAGAGCCTGACTCTGGCGCTTTAGAGCCATTCTTGAGCCGGATGAAAGCAGTATGTTCGGTTGAATTCCCAAACCCCCCCCACCATAAAATCGTGCGCTCTTCAATGATGTAGTTAAGCCAGGTCTGACCGATTTGTGCTGGAGATAGATCAAGCGAATTACCATAATCAGCTAAAGCCCGTAGAAATGTAAATGTGCCAGTAATATCATCGTCTGTAACAACAAGTGGATGATCCCATGGGATACGGTCATTTACATAATAATCGATTTCTCCCAGCTCTTCTAAGATGCGCTCATAACTCCAACCTTCAAAAGGCCGCCCCAAATAAACACCGATGATCTTTCCTAGTACACCAGCATATACTCGTTCTGCATAATCATTTGGCAATGACATTTTCAATTCCTCGAAGCTTTAATTATTGCTGTGTTTTTAATAGTGCAAGTAATTCTTTCCGTTCAGGCATGGCAGGTTGGGCGCCTTCTTTGGTCACAGCCAAAGCGCCACCGGCGATTCCCCAACGGATGGCTTTTTCAATTGGTTCACCATCACTTAGTGCAACGGCCAAAGCGCCATTGAAAGCATCTCCTGCCGCTACAGTATCGACCGCATCGACAGGAATGGCAGGATAAAACTTCCCGCCATCAGAATTAACAGAATGTGCCCCCAAGCCTCCCATCTTGACAATCACCTGATTTACTCCGCGGATGAGAAGATCTTGTCCAACTCCCTCAGCATCTTCGACGCTCTTGATAGATAAGCCAACCAAAGCTGCCGCTTCCGTTTCGTTTGGAGTGATAATGTCTACATAGCTGTATAGCTCATCCGGTAATTCCTGCGCAGGTGCCGGGTCGAGTATGACCGTGACCGCTTTTTCTTTTGCTAATTTGGCAGCAGCAACCACCACATCCATTGGGATCTCTAATTGCAAAAGTAGGATCTTGGCACCTTCCATGGCTTTTTCTAACCGGGGAAGATCATCCCTCCCAACATTTCCATTGGCGCCAGGTATCACGATGATGTTGTTTTCGGCTTGATCGTCAACAGCAATTATGGCGACACCAGAAGAGACCGCTGGATCAACTTCTACAAACGTGTGATTCACACCAGCTGCTGCAAGTTCTTCAATTAGTATATCCCCAAATACATCACCACCAACACGTCCAACCATCCATGTTAGTGAGCTCAAACGAGCACAAGCAACTGCCTGGTTGGCTCCTTTACCACCTGGAAAGGTTTGGAAGGCATGTCCAATGAGAGTTTCGCCAGGCGCAGGCAATCGTGGTGTACGCGCTACCAGGTCCATATTTATGCTGCCAAAGACTACGATGCTCATTTAAAATCTCTCCACTCCAATTAACCTTTCAATCCCATTGATGCAATACCGCCAATAAGATATTCCTGGGCAAAGAAGTATAAAAGGATCGGGGGAATCATCATTATCAAGTTTGCAGCCATCACCAAATTCAATGACGGGTCACCAGAAGTGGCCATATTAGCGACGCCGATTGCAAGAGTAAACTTTCTACCCTGGTCAAGGTAAATCAGAGGGCCAAGTAAATCATTCCACTCATCCAGATATGTTAACACAGCAACTACTGTCAAGACTGGTTTAGACATTGGTAAAATTATTTTCCAATAAATTTGGAAGAAGCCTGCTCCATCAATACGAGCAGCGTCATCCAGGTCTTTTGGAAAAGTACGCATATATTGGCGAATAAGGAAAATATAAAAAGCCGCACCTGCAAAAGAAGGGATAATGAGCGGCAAGTAAGTTCCATACCACCCAATTTTGAAAAACATTAGGAATTGAGGAATCATCATAACTTGCCAGGGAATTAACATAGTGATGATCAAAAGGTTAAACAAAAGGTTACTGCCACGGAACCGAAAACGCGCAAATGCATATGCCACCAAAGAGGATGAAAGTACTGTTCCAAAAATATTACCTGTGACAATAATCAATGTATTGCGTGTATATCGAAAAAATGGTTGGATAGGGTTTGTCCAAACGCGAGCGAAATTTTCCCACTCCCAATATTCACTAGGAAACCATTTGGGCGGGATGCTGAAAACAGGAGTATGATCAGGAGTAAGTGCCACTGTAAGCATCCATCCTACTGGCAGCAAGATAAATGCGCTTAAAACCATTAATATCCCATAGATAATAAATTTATTAAAGAGGCGTTGAATACGTATCCATCTGACTAAAGATGCAATACGCGAGGATTGTATTATCGAGTTGGTAGTCATAAAATACTCCTAATCTGTATCCGAAGCGTAAAAAACCCAACGTTCCGCTGTGCGAAATGTAAAGATGATCGAAATCGCCGCTATTACAACTAAGACCCAAGCTAATGCAGAAGCAAAGCCGAACTTGCCACTACGGAAACCCTCATTGAACAAATTCACTATGTAGAATAGTAAAGACCTCCCACCAGTACCAATACCTCGGCGGGTTTGTCCCAACAAGTAGGCCACATCAAACACCTGGAAAGCATCTATCAAAGTAGTGATCAACATAAAGAAAATTGTGGGTGTCAACATAGGCAAGGTTATATTCCAAAACTTTTGCCAATCATTAGCACCATCAATTTCTGCTGCTTCGTACAAATGAGGAGGTATATTTTGTAACCCTGCTAAATAAATTATTGCTCCCCCTCCAATACCCCATAGACCAACTAAGACAATTGCCGGTACCGCCCAATAAGGATCCCCTAACCAACGAGGTGGATCTGAAACCCCTATTGCCATCAGCGCTTGATTCACAACACCTACTTCTTCGGCAAGCAAACTTGCCCAAATAACTGCAACTGCAACCCCAGCCAATAATGATGGCAAATATAATATCGTACGAAAAACATTGATACCTTTAACTTTTTGATTTAGCAACATCGCTAATGCAAGACCCGCCACCGAGTAAGTAGGAACTGCAATTACCGTATAACGTAGCGTCACTTTGATCGAATGGATAAAATTTCGATCGGTAAGCATATCTTGATAATTTTCTAAACCTACCCACTTTGGTGTGGTGATTAATCCCCAATCCGTCATACTAATCGCGATTGAAGCAAGAATGGGGCCTATTGTAAAAACAATCAATCCAATTAACCATGGCGATAGAAATAAGTAAGCGGCGCGTTCTTCTTGCAGTGCTAATTTGCTTAACCCATCAGAAGAACGCCTAGTAATTTTTGCCTTTGAAAAAATGCCCATGAGAATTCAACCTTTCACAGGTTGATATTTGGAGATTGGGAAATAAATACCCAATCTCCAAATTAACATTATATGAACCTAGTGGCTTATTCGCCAATCGAATTCCAGGTTTCCCAGGCCTCGTCCAGGCTTTCCTGCACATATGGGGCTGCATCCTCAAAGGCTTCTTGTGCAGTCATCTCACCAGAAGTGATGAATTCCCATGCATCCCATAGTGGGTCGATCACGCCCCAGAAGTCTGGAATGAATACAGGATCTCGTGATAGAGCCATCACCTGCATCAATTCTTGGCGGCCTTCGTTTTCATCCGCCCATCCAATTTCATCAGCCAATGAGAGATTGAATGGCTGCATTCCGAGGTCAGCTCGAATTTGGCTGCCTTCCGATGCCAAAAAGGCAATGAACTCGATCGCCTCTTCAGGATTGTCACTTCCAGCAAAAACGCCAAAAGCATCTGTCCAGGAAGAAACCCAGGGAAGATCCCCTTCTTTTTCCACTGGAACCGGGATTACGCCGTATCGCATATTAGCTTCTTCTGCAAAGGTTACACCGATGACATTGTCAATGAGCCACATTGCAAGCTTACCTTCCACAAAAACATAATCTGCGTCTATCAAATCATAGTCAGCTCCCGCCATTGCAGACCCATTTTCCATCATGTCAGCTAATACTTGATGGGCGTGGATGGTGGCTTCATCGTCAATGGTTGCAGTTAGGCCATCTTCACTGAAGAGATACCTGGTATCTGACCAGTACAACATAATATCTGCGCTACCACCCCATACCCGGTCTTCGATATTTTCAGCATTATTGGCGAACTTGGCTGCCAGGGCAGCGTACTCATCAACGGTCATTGGCTCAGTAGATGAAGGATAAGTTTCACCAATGGCATCGAACATATCCTTGTTATAGAACATCACCATGCCCCCTGAGTAAGAACCGAAGCAGTAAACTTCCCCTTCAAAGACACAGTAAGCCTGCATTGCACCTGGGAAGTAATCATCCAAGTTCAGCCCTTCGCTTGCGACCATATCATCCAGGTTTAGAAAATGGCCTGCTTTGATCCAGGTGAGATCAAAAACAAACCCAATGTCTGGTGGAGCGCCTGCTGCTAGGGCTAACTCAATCTTGACGGTGTAATCATCTTCCGGTATTAGAGTGAGTTCAAGCCTTATGTCATCATGTTGTTCATTGAATAAATCAACTAATTGTTGAAGAAATTCTTCCTCGCCTTCAAAGATCCACAGGTCAAGAACAACAGGTTCCCCTCCCGCTGGTTCTTCCTCGCCAGTGTCAGCTGCATCCCCTTCCACTGGTTCTTCCTCTCCATTGTCAGTTCCATCACCCCCACAGGCAGCCAAAAGTAGGGCGAACAAAGCCAAAAGGGGTAAGATTTTATACTTTTTTAACATTGTGTTTCTCCTCAATTATCATTTTGCATTTGATATCTCAGCAAAATTTTCTAGATAATATAATTAACATATCTCTTATGATTCACCTCCTTTTCACATATTTGAGAACATATTTCTCAAATTACTTAAAGCCCATATAAATCTTAAACATCGAATCCCCAAGCACCTGACACCAAGATAATGTTAGCGTAGGGAGTGAACTCTCCGGTACGGATAATCGCCCGGGAAGATCTAGTCCGGGTTTTGAAATCTGGGTGAGGGATCATCTCTATTGGTAAATCACCCAGAATTTCTTTCACCGATGTAAATATCTGTGGACTGATCTCTTGCATTTCTTGGGCGACAATCGCTTTTTCGATGAAAGCTTCTTCCAGAACAATCTGGAGCGTATCTTCAAAGGAAGGGATACCTCTTGTAAGAGCCAGATCAATCCGCCAGGTTTCACCAGGGATGGGCAGCCCAGCATCAGCAATCACAAATTCATCCGTGTGTCCAAGGCTGGCTACCAGCTCGGATAGCTGGATATTTATAAGTGCCTCTTTTTTCATGGAGCCTCCTCTTTTAGTTCCTAGGTTGATTCGCGGACGATCAATTCAAATGGCATTTCCACCAAGCGGGGGCTATCAGGCGCAGTGCCTTGGATGCGTTCGAACAACATCTGCGCAGCTCGCAGACCGATCTGTTCTTGGAATTGGGAGATGGTGGTCAATGGAGGATGGACTAATTTTGCTGCCGGAATATCATCGATCCCAACAAGGGCAATATCTTGCGGGATGTTTAATCCTGCTTCTCGGATGGCGATCATAGCACCCAACGCCATAAGATCATTGGCAGCAAAAACAGCTGTGGGGTGTGGAGTTAACTTCAATAATTCCACCATCCCCTGATATCCGCCGCGTTCGGTGAAGTCACCACCCCGGATAAGAATCTCCTCCAGGGGCAACTGATGCTCAGCTAGTGCTTCTTGGTAACCCTTGACTCGGTTGCGGCGAGGTGGGGTTTCCTTAAGACCAGCAATCATTCCTATTCGAGTATGTCCACGTTCAATTAGATATGAGACTGCTGCTTTGGAGAATTCCGCATTATTGATATATAGTGAATCGAGTATCAATCCTTCAACCATTGGTGGGCTCCCCCGTAATTCCACAATTGGAATATTCTGTTCTACCAAAGGGCGAAGGTCTTCCACACCATGGTGAAATAGCACAACAATCGCCCCATCTACTCTCGCATGTTCTAAAGACCTAAGACAACGTTTTTCATTTTCTTTTGCTTCTTCAGTATCGTAAACAATCAGGTCATAATTATTTTGATTTGCTACAGACTGAATACCTCTTTGAAATGCGGGATAAAAAGGATTTGTGATATCTGGGATGATACTGGCGATTGTAAATGTTTTTTTAGTGCGTAGGCTTTGGGCCATTTTATTTGGTACATAATCCAATTCATCAATTGCATCCAAGATGCGCTGACGAGTCTCTTTCGGTATTGAGGAATCAGTGTTGTTTAAGACTTGCGATACAGCAGTTTGAGAGACCCCAGCAAATTTTGCCACATCGGCCTGAGTTGACCTTTTTCGATATTCCTTCTCCTCGCTCATATCTCTCCTGAAGTAAATTAGTAATACGATTTAGTAATACGATATAGTATTACGTATTATAAGAGATTTGATGATTGAAATCAAGGAGGAAAATACAAATTAGGTATTACTCGCAATAGATAAGTAGGATTATGATCAAAATGCCGAGTCGCCTTTCCTGGTTTGGGATATTATCTAACTTACTGCAATTTTACTGCAAACGCCATGGAAACTATGGACACAATGGAAATAATGGACACTTTTTACCCCCATCTGTTGACCCCATGGACACAATGGACACAGATATACTGTATGGACAAACTACACGGAATCTCCTAAAGCGTAGGTTGGCGGTTCGAGCCCGTCCTGGGGTACTTGCGTGTGGGGAAATATTACAAGTACAGGGATATCAGTACACTGAGATAATGCAAACAGTTTGGAGCGATTTAAAGTAATTCATCCAATAAATCAATCATTTCCTCATCTCCGCCGGCGGGGGGGGACCAATCGATATGAACAACTTGCACCTCTTGGCCTGAAAGACTCTCAGCGAATTTCTGAACCCCAATATTAA
Organism: Chloroflexota bacterium; assembly: GCA_019456165.1. Classification (GTDB taxonomy): domain Bacteria; phylum Chloroflexota; class Anaerolineae; order Anaerolineales; family UBA11579; genus VRUJ01. Next base: position 10,926 of record VRUJ01000052.1, on the reverse strand, counting down.
TTATTATTAAAGGTTGGTTTAGCAAATCATTATTTATTATAGCCACATTTTTTCCTAGTGATAATTCAATCTAATAACTTTGCACAAAACGAAGCTGCTTTGGAATTACTATTAAAAACAATAACACCTGCCTGCTCTAATATCTCAACTTGTAGTGCCTTGCTCTGAAAATCTTCATCCGTGCCACATACTGACGCAACGACACAAAGGTGATCACCTCTAGTTTGAGCCAATTGTTTCGCCTCAATTATTGCATCGATTATATCCCCGACTGGATCTGTAGAAGCATTAAAACCCAAAATTATATCAATCAAAAGCACCGCGACGAGAGCATCCTTACTTTCCTCTAAAATCCGTTTCCATCGAAATGTACCATCAATCATTGGGTGTGGTCTGCTAACCGTATAGAGATCATCACCCATATCAACCAATGTGTGCTCTTTGCTGATATCAGGGTTAGATAATGCCCATTTTGTGCTTATCGGAGTATTCGAGAAAACATCAATACCTGAATCTTGGAAAATTTGCTGGGCTTGATAACAGAATGTACCCCCTGCAAACACACCCCTGACATATTTTTGTGATTGACTAAACTTGCTTTTCTCATCTTCTAGCAACGAAAGTTCCTTTTCTCCCAACTCTATCCCCAACCCGGCAATCTGTCCCCCCAGCGCATTTATAGTTGATAAAACGGCCTTATCTACATTTCGCGCCAAGATAATAGATTGTAGTTCTTGGTCGTAGGTGTGACCCAGACCCAAGAAACAGCCAATTACGGGTTTACTAAAAGAGCTAACTGTATTATTGATAAGTTTTAGGGTATCTATACCTGGTGGTTTTGAGATAATCGCAATAACCTGTGTGGTTGGATCCTTTTCTAATGCTTCTAGGGCTGCCAAGGTGGTTATGCCTCCAATGTCATCGGAAAGGTCATGACTTCCGGTTCCAATTGCATGAGAAATACCAAATCCTGCGTTGTGAACTAGACTCGTATATTCCTGCAAACCCGTACCCGAAGCTCCTACAACTCCAATATTACCTTTCCTCACTTTATTGGCAAATCCGATACCCACACCTCCGATGATACTTGTCCCACAATCCGGTCCCATAACCAATAATCCATTTTCATGCGCATATTGTTTCAAAGCCAATTCTTCAGAAATGGGTACATTTGAACTGAATAAAAATACATTTAGACCCTTCTCTAATGCTTTTTTTGCTTCTCGGAAGGCGTATTCTCCTGGCACTGAAATTGCTACAAGGTTTGCACCTGGTTTGTGACCCAATCCATCTTCTAGAGTTTTTAGTTGGAACTCGCTAGTTTGATCTTGTGCCCCTTCAAACCAATGATCCAGATCATCCAATACCAAACGAATGATTTCTTCGGACTCTGCTATCAATGTGACAATTAGATCATTTGGCGTTGCCTTATCTATTTGTGGGTCATTGACTCCAATTTCTGATAATAATTTTTTATTGCTCTCTGTCCCCATTAAAACAGCCGAATTTATGACACCATCAACCTCAGAAATCTTATTGTTTGTCCCCATTAGAAAGACGGAATCATAGTATTGATTATTCCGTATTGTGAACCCTATCTCCATTTTTTGTGCCTCATATGCTATTAGTCACCACTGTATTTTTTACTGAAGGCTATCAGCGCAGATTTGAAGCATTCAATCGGTGCTCTTACTAATCCAGCACCAATGATTGGGTATCCTGGATCCTGGTGAGCAATCGCGGTATCAATGATTGGAGTAATATTTGTTTGAACCACCTTCCGAATATCGATGCCCATTGACGTGCCAATCGACCCAAGGCCAGGCATACGGTAAGTCGAGTGTGTGGCAGTAGTAATATTTCTCATTTCTTTTGAGTATCCAATGGCTTCTTCGGGAGTGCCGCCTACTAAGCTCAAAATGCCAGGTGCCCCTCCAATTACGAATCCACCCCACCCAACCGTTTCTGTAATAGCCGAATCGCCCATGTCCAACCCACCATCCGCGGAAGTGTATCCAGGCAAATATAACCCATCAACTACCGGAGCTGGTGCCGTAAACCATTCATCGCCCAAGCCGCTCACCCTAATACCAAAATCGGTGCCATTACGGGCCATTGCCGTTACTACAGTGCTGTAGTCAATCCCATGAGCAGCATCCGCAATCGCTTTGCCACTAGCCATAGCTAAACCAAGAAAGATCAAGTTATGCCCGGTGATATATCCTAGCGTCATCATTGTTTCTTTTTTTGGAATGTCAGCATCAGCAATTCCCTTTGCCATTTCATTGGCAAATAAACTAGAGGATGCAGTATGTCTGTTATGTAATTCATCACCCATTTGTAAGGCTTTGGTGATAATGGGAGCTAACTCCAGCTCCCCCATCTTGTTTAACGCTTGGCGTAGGGTTGGCGCCCAAATATCACGCCATAACTCTAAGCCCTTGATTGCTTCTTCGCTGAATTCCCCAAATTGCTGCTTTGGTTCTACCTGCCGACAAAAAGCACGGTTTCCAAAAGTTTTGTTTTCCACTACCCATAATGGCATGGATGGAGTGATTGTCCCTGCCATAGGGCCGACTGCCTGATGGTGATGGTTGGGTTCAATCTTGATTTCCCCATTGTTGAGCAATTTCTCTGCTTCTTTAGGGGTTTTGGCCCATCCCTCAAACAAAAGCGCTCCAATGATTGCCCCACGCTGAGCACCACACATTTTTTTCCATTCGATAGGAGGGCCTGAATGCATTATCATTCTGTCTTCCAACCCAGGAACAACCTCCCCTGCAGGAGCGATATCAACTAGTACAGGTAATCCTGAGATCATTCGCTGCACAGCTTCCTCGTTGGCTTTTTCTATCTTTTGTTTGATTTCCATAAGCCATGTTCCTCCAGAAAAATATTGAATAATTAACTTTCCGTAAATAATTGCTATCTGTGTTCTTTCTGGAAGGGGCACAGGCATTGCCTATGCCCCAATTCCAGAATTATTCTGCTAAATTATTGAGGACTGCCAGTGACACCCTGAACAAACCAGTCTACAGAACTCATAAGATCCGGAGTTAAAACTTCACCCTCGGCGACGACAATATTGCCGTCCTGGTCCACAACCGGACCAGTAAAGACAACGGTGTCTCCTGATTCGATAGCTGCCAATGCCTCTAAAACCTGGTCTTGCACATCTTGAGGCACATTCGGTCCAAACGGCCCCATTGCCATACATCCATCTGCAATGCCACAGCGCAAAAAGATCGGTTCCCATGAATCGTCGATCACATTGGAAGCCAACCAGGTTAAGGTATCTCCCAGTGTAAAGCCTATCCCAGAGATCCAGTATTCAGGGGCAAATTCCTGAGCCGCTAATGATTGGAAACCAATTGAATAGGCTCCGCGCGATTCAGCAGTGGAAAGTACTGTTGCTGGTGAATCCACATGCATAGTAATGACATCCACTCCCTGATTGATCAGAGAATTAGTGGCATCTGCTTCCTGAGCGCTGTCTCCCCAGCCAAAAGTGAACGCCACAATGGTTTCCACATCAGGATTAACCGACTGTGCACCAAGAGTATATGCATTAATGAAAGTATTGGTCCAACCGAGAGGGAAAGCAGCAACGAAACCGAGTTTGTTTGTTTCGGTCATTAAGCCAGCAGCCACTCCCATGACGTACCAGGTATCGGGCGGCTCGCCAAAAAAGTTAGCAAAGTTGCCGCTCATTTCCCAACCGCCTGCATGCTCAAAAATGACATCCGGATATTGCTGGGACAATGTTAATGCAGGGTATTGATGATTAAAAGCCGTAGCAAATATCATTCCCGCGCCTTGTTGAATCATGTTTTCCATTGTAGAAGTCGCACCAGCTTCCTCAGGCACATTTTCTGCTTCGATAATCTCTACACAATCGATATTTTCTTGGATCGCCATTACACTATCGTGCATTGCCTGGTTATATCCAGCATCGTTGATTGGGCCACCGTAAAGCGCGCCAATGATCAAGCAAGGCCCATCTGTGGCCGGCTCTTCTGTGGCTGGCTCTTCTGCAGCTGGCTCTTCGGTTACTGGCTCTTCAACAACTGGGGCGTCAGTTTCCGATACTTCAACAACTGGTTCTTCAGTAGTTTGTTCTTCATCCGTGGTGCCACAAGCTGAGAGTAACAACGCAGCAACCATCAAAACGGCCAAAAATGTGTAAAATATTTTGCTTTTCATACTAATCCTCCGAATACATGTTAGATATTAATAAACTGAAGTAAGCTTCTTTACGCATTTCTTTCTTTTAATATACATTTCTCCTTTCAATTATCATTTTTGTCTCAACTTCGAGACTATTTTCTTATTCAACGCCTTGATAGATCCTGCCTAGACTGGCAGGCGCAGCATGTCTACGCGCCCCCCCCCAGACGATCAAGACTAGCAAAGTTAAGATATAAGGAATGGTATCCAGAAGAAAAGGAGATATTTGGACGCCACTGGACTGCAATAGAAGCTGGAAAGCCACCGCCCCACTAAATAGGAGAGCTCCGAGAATTGCCCTTAGGGGGTGCCATTTGGAAAAAATAACAAGAGCTACTGCAATAAACCCTCGGCCGCCAGTCATATATTCCGTCCAGTTAATTGTGTAGGCGATTGACAAATGAGCTGCTCCCAAACCTGTTAACATGCCTCCTAAGAAAAGTGCTTGATACCGAATAAGGAATGGACTTCGACCAGAAGCAAAGGCGGTATCGGCACTCTCACCCACTGCCCGAAGACCCAAGCCCCATCTCGTTCGGAAGAGTAACCACCAAACAAAAAAAGCTGCTGGAATAACAAGAATTATTAGGAAGTCGAATTTAAAAAGGGAAGAATATAATCTTGGCAAACTAGATAAACCAGGTAAATTAAGCCTGGGAAGTGCATTAATCCTTGTGCCTACGTATGGCTTGCCAATTATCGCGCTCAACCCAAAACCAAAGAACATTAGCGCTAGACCGCTAGCCAATTGGTTCGCTCGACGAGTTACAACTAAAAACCCCAAAATCATATTCATTATTCCCCCTGCCATCATAGCGATAAATACACCAAGATAAGGATTCCCCGTAATCGCAGTTACTGCAAAACCCGAAGATGCACTGATGAGCATCACACCCTCTAATCCAAGATTAACAATCCCAGATCGCTGATGGATTGTTTCACCAAGCGTAGTATAGAGAAGTGATGTGCCAGAAAAAATTGCGCTAGAAATCATACCCAGAATAGATAACAGGGTCATATCGTTATCCTTTTTAGAAATGTTGGTTTAGCAAGAACAACAAATAATGTGAGAGCCAACAAGATATTGATAACCGCATAAGGTATGCCGATGGTCAACTGCAGCATGTTGCCTCCAGTGATGATAACTGACACAACAAAGGATGTAATAAAAATACCTATGGGGTCGCCAAAGGACAACCAACTGATCAGAAAACCCATATATCCTAAGCTTCGTGAGAAGTTGACCAGGAGAACACCATAAAAACCTGAAACTTGAGCTGCACCAGCTAATCCAGCTATTGCACCGCCAATACACAAAACAATAACCCAATACTTATTGATAGGTAAGCCATTGCGTTTTGCTGCTTGCGGATTTCCTCCAATCGCACGCATCTCTAAGCCCCAGCGAGTGTATTTCATCAAATACCAAAAGATGGCTAATAGAACAAGGGCAATGAAAAAACTGAGGTCGATCCTGGAGTTAAAAAAGGTTGGAAGCTGAGCAGCATCTACAAAGTTTGGGGTCTTATTGGTATCCATCGGTGAATGCCAAAAACCGAACACGAAGTAGGCGACGATACTTGGTGCAACTAAATTTAATAACAAAGTTGCGATAGTCTCGTTTACCAAGCCCAGTGATTTTAAAATCCCTGGAATAAAAGCCCACAAAGCACCCCCGATAATTCCCAGGAGACCCATCAGAGGCACCAACGCCCATACAGGTAAAGTCTCGAATGTGAGTGCCCCCCAGGTCGCCAGTAATGCACCCATATATAATTGGCCTTCTCCACCAATATTTATCAAGCCGATGCGTGTGGGTAAGGCTACTGCAAGTGCTGTGATCAACATGGGAGTCATTGTCACGATGACTTCGGAAAACCCATATTGGCTTCCCAGAGTGGATGTCAAGATATCTTTGTAAGATTGAATCGGATCTTTACCAGTAATCAGTAATATGATCCCAAATAGAAATAAAACAACAAACCCCATCATTAAGTATCGGGCGGCCGAATCTAGAATTTTCTGAAATATCTGGTTCCATTTCAGCATATTTTTATCGTTCTGCGACATATTTCACCTCAGAACCAGTCATTAGGTGACCAACTTCGTAGATAGTAGTTTCAGAAGGTATGAATTCACCTGCAATTTCACCATTGAAGAGGATTATCAGTCGGTCGCTCAAGGCAAATAGCTCCTCTAAGTCTTCAGAAATCAGTAAGACGCCTGCGCCATTCTCGCAAGCCTTGAGCAATGCCTGGCGCGCGGCCAATGTGCTCTGCACATCGAGGCCGCGGGTGAGGTATGAGGCAATCAATAATTGTGGATCGTGCGTCATCTCCCGAACGATAACCATGCGCTGAAGATTCCCTCCAGATAGAGATCTGGGAAGCGTATAAAGAGAGAAAGGGAACCCCAAATCTTCTTGAGTAGCCTGATAATCAGCTCTTACTGCCTCCCAATCAACTTGTAGACCACCCTGTTGAGAGTAACGCCAAGTGTTTGTTAGGGCCATATTTTCCAATACTGTCATATATGGGATTGAAGCCATCAGTAGCGGGTTTTCTGGAATGAAACCAACACCGTTTCGGCGTATATCTCCGATAGGACGGTTAGTCATATCTTTTCCAAAAAACAATTTTTCCCCAGCCAAACTTTTTTCCATTCCAAGGATAACATCCCCCAATTCTTTTTGACCATTGCCGGAGACCCCCGCCACCCCTAAAATCTCACCTGAATGAATTTCCAAATTTAGGTTCTTTAGACTAGTTGAATTCCCTTCTCCCTGCGTCTCAATACCCGCAAGCTGCAATATAGGAGTGTCGCTGATCTTTTGCACACCTTGTTCAGTTTTTTGTACATCCACCAATTTCTTGGAAAACATCATTTCCACCAATTTTTCTTCGCTGGTTTCCGATCTTAGTAAGGTGCCTGCAACTTCCCCGCCTCTAAGAACTGTTATCCTATCCGAACAAGCTAATACCTCATTCAATTTGTGGGTAATTAATATTATTGCGTATCCATCTTCTCGAAGAATATCGAGTACCTCATACAATGCATCAACTTCGTGAGGAGCAAGCACCCGGGTTGGTTCATCGAGTATTAGAATTTTGGCGTCAGAAAGCAATAATTTTAATATTTCAATTTTTTGCTGCTCACCAATTGATAATTGTGAAACGATAGCATATGGATCCACGTGTAAACCATACCGGATCGAGACTTCATTAATCCGCTCTTCTACATCTGATTGTTTATAAACAGGCTGAAGATCTGGTAGAAATAAAGCGATATTTTCCAGCACATTGAAGGCTGGGATTTGTGTAAAGTTTTGAAATACCATGCCAATATGATGCTCTCGCGCATCTTGCGGGGAGTTGATGGAGATTGATTTATCGCGCAATAAAATTTCTCCTGCATCAGCGCGGTAAAATCCATATAATATTTTCATTAGAGTACTTTTACCTGCTCCATTTTCCCCCAGTAAGGCGTGAATCTCGGATGCATGAATATCCAAATCTATACGATCGTTTGCCAATACATTAGGAAATGCTTTTGTGATCCCCCGCATGGAAACATATACAGATGATTTTACGTCTTTTGTTTTCGCCATCATGTTCCTTTCTAGTGAAACGCAAAAGTCAAAAACAAGAAATGTTTTACAGCATTAAACATTTCTTCACAAACTCATCTTACTTGGTGAGCTATTGAGATATAAGAGTATTAACTTGGGGTTATCAAAACTGGGTTATAGGTAGAAAATACGTATTTGTATACGTATTGATTACGCGTGAATGCGGTTTTTAGTCTAAAAAAGTCATTCAATCAACCGGTTGTCACGAGCATAACGGACTAATTCTACGCGGCTCTTGATACCAAGTTTTTCGGATAAATTTGCTCTATGCCCTTCAACTGTGCGAACACTGATATGCAATTCTTCACCAATTTGTCGATTCGTATAACCTAAAACAATCAATTTCAATACATCGATCTCACGAGGTGTAAGCGGCTCAAGAGTCTCCTGAATTGGATCTGTAGTTTTTTCATTATTATCAATCAGGGTATGCTGCATTGATGGATCAATGTACATATCCCCACGCATAACTATTTTGATTGCAGAGATCAATTCTTTTTCTGCAACACGCTTTAATACATAACCCGATGCGCCAGATTTCAATACCTCTCTAAGCAAAGATTTATCTTCGTGAATTGTTAGGATCAATATGCGAATATCATAGTTTTTGGTTTGAAGAATTTTTGTAACCCCAATTCCATCCAAATCAGGCATGCTAATATCAAGAACCAGGATGTCTGGATTCGTTTTTTCAATTAATTCAATCGCCTCATAGCCACCGGTAGCTTCTCCAACTAACTCGAGAGATGGGTCTGAAATTATAAGAGCTCGCAAACCTCCACGAACAATTGCATGGTCATCAGCAATTAAAACCTTAATCATTGTAAGGAACCTCTGCTTTGACAGTTGTACCTTTTCCCGTTGTGCTTTCGACAGTAAATTCCCCAGTCAACATTTCAATTCTTTCACGCATTCCGAATAAGCCTAAATGCAGTTCAGCAGTTATTGAAGGCAAGGAAAAGCCGACGCCATTATCTTCAATGATTATTACAACATGATTGTCGTTCCTGCTAATTAGTACATCAACTTGTGTTGCTCGTGCATGGAGTCCAATGTTTGTTAGCGCCTCCTGTACAATGCGGAACAATGCTGTTTCTGCTTCAATGGACAAACGAACTTTTTCCATATTTACAGCTTCAAATTCAACCTGGATAGTATGCTGTCTGCTAAATTCATCCGCATGTTGCTGTATAGCGTTTACCAGGCCTAAATGGTCTAAGCTTGCTGGTCGTAAATCGATAGCAAGTTTATGTAAATTTTCTTGTAAATTGCTAGCGGTCTTTTTTAATTCTAAGATTCTCGGTTTAATTATTTCACGCTTATCAGAATCCTTCTCAAGCAATCCCAGTTGTACCGACAATGCAGCCAGCAACTGTCCAGATTCATCATGTAATTCGCGTGAAAGATGTAATCTTTCTTCTTCTTGAGCTTTAAGAAGTCTTTGGGACAAAGCATGCAATTGTTGGTTGCTCTGCTGAACCTGATCATAAAGCCAGGTATTCTGAATCGCTACAGCTGCCAAATTAGCATAGGATTGGGTTAGTTGGAGGTATTCTGTCGTAAAGAAAAACTTATCTTTACTAAGCAACTTTATTACTCCAAATTTTTCACCGCTAAATACCAAAGGAAGAGCTGCGTATGATTGATAGACTAAATTGGTATTATTTTTTGGAAGGATGATCTCATCGGTTGTTCTTATTAAAACATTCTCCCAATCTGTGGAAGTCGTATTTTGTTCCCAAAGAGCCTTGATTTCAAAGATCGAATTTTGCGGAATCCCATAAACAGTTATTGGGGAGTTGCTTCGAATATCAAGCTCTTTTGGCTCAATCCATGCAACATCAAAGCCCAATCGCGTTACGGCTAGTTCACATATTGTTCGGTATATACTTCCGAAATCAAAGTTGTCTAATAATTTTCTAGATGAGTCATTCAACGTGGCTAAATCATTTACGCGTAGGTTAAGTGCATAAACTGCTTTTTGTCGTTCAATTGTTGTAGCTGCTAGAATCAACGAAATTAACGCTAAAACACCAGTAAAAGTTTGGAGAAGAACCAGGCTATCATTTAATGAGCCCATTGAAAAAGGACCTAATCCTTTTATCGTTCCTGATATTGCGATTCCAGATACTAGACTGATACAAATAGTTGCCCCGCGCTGCCCCAACCGTAAAGCTGCCCAAATCATAAAGGGGAAAATTACATATATCATTGCTTGATGAAAAATTCCAGCAGGCGGGTTATAGCTAAAAACATACCATGACACAGACGCTATTACAGCTATTACTATGAAACCCTCCAGGTAAGCCCGTTTGCTTTGATATTGAGGAGCAAGAGTTATCCAGACCAATAGCGCTGGAGCAACCACCAGAGCGCCTAACAAATCCCCAATCCACCAAGTTGTCCATATATTTCCAAAATCTATCCATTCAGTTTGGCCAATATACATTAACGTTAATGTACCAACAGAAGCGCTGATAGTTGTACTTAATATAGCAATTATTGTAAGACCTGTAACATCTTGAACACGGTCAATTGCATTGTGAAAGCCGACGAATCTTATTAATGCATAGGCACCAACAAGGACTTCCAATGTATTACCCAAAGTCATACCAATAGCCAGAATTAGGGGTGCTCCAGTTGCTAAAGATCCGAAAAGCACTCCTATCGCAATTCCTGGCCAAAACCTCAAGCCAAACAAAAGAAGTGCGGCTAAACCAATCCCAGTTGGAGGCCAAACCGGGGATGTATTAACCTGGACATAGGCCATCCTCAAACCAAGCCTGGCTGCTAAATGATAGATGACAGCCAGTAAGGTTATCTTAAGAATATAAACAGCCAATGTTGAAAATTGAGAGGGATTAGGCTTGCGTATTATTTTCATCTTCTGCTCGTAAAATATTGCGTTCTAGTAATATTATAAATCTATTCTGCTGAGTTTTGAATCAAATTGAATTGATTAATCCACTGTCAAGCCCCCATTTTTCGCGCAGGGTGAAAGTGGACACATTTAGGGTTTGGCCGCAGCATATTGATAAGGCGGCAGGCCCCCAAGGGCGTCATGGGGGCGG
>VRUJ01000051.1 GCA_019456165.1 Chloroflexota bacterium | reverse complement strand
GAAAAATTAAGAGTAGGATTAGCTTCTCTTGGACTTGTAGTGAATACAAATGGAGTACTTGAGGTTGATACTATAAAAGTAAGAAAAGTTGAGTTGAAGTTAATTGAAATTATAGATTCAGTTAGTGAAGACACATACTGTACATGGCTTGAAAATGGAGAGTGGATAAAGGTTAGGGGAGAGTGTAGTACTATTGAGATTGGTGGAGGTGGAGGAGGTGATGATACTACATCCCCAGTTATTACTATAATTGGTGTATCCTCAGTAGAGATAGTAGTTGGAGACACATATACTGATGAAGGAGCTACAGCTACAGATGATGTAGATGGAAATATTACAGCAAGTATCACTGCAAATAGCACAGTAGACACCTCTACAGCAGGAAACTACACAGTAACCTACAATGTTACAGATGCAGCAGGAAACGCTGCAACCCCTGTTATTCGCGGAATCAATGTTGTAGAGACTCTTTCAGAACCACAAGTAGACACTACTCTACCAATAATTACTCTTGTTGGTGAGTCCACAATAGAACTACTACTAAATGATATATACACAGAAGATGGGGCTACAGCTACAGATGATACAGATGGAGACATTACAGAAGATATTGTAACTGTATCCACTGTAGATACAGCAGTAGCAGGAACCTACATCGTTACTTATAATGTTACAGATGCTACAGGTAATACAGCTACAGAAGTAACAAGAACAGTTAATGTTACAGAACCTATTATAGTAGATACCATACCCCCAGTTATTACACTTCTGGGAGCTGATACAGTTGAGTTAATAGTCGGAGATACATACATAGAAGAGGGTGCTACAGCGACAGATGATACGGATGGAGATATTACAGCAGATATTGTTATTGTTAGTACAGTTGATACTGCCGTAGAAGGTAGTTATACAGTAACCTATAATATTACAGATTTAGCAGGTAATACAGCTGTAGAGGTAATTAGGACAATAAATGTTGTTAATTCATAGAGTTTATATAAAAAATAGTGATTTAACCCGATATTGCAAATTTAGCTTTAAAATATCAAAGTATCGGTCTATTCTAAAATATTAAAGTATCGGCCTATTTTTTTAGATAACTGAAGTATCGGGTTATCCACAATTCCCCTTGACGGGGTTTTTTAAGTGCAGGATAATAGACTAATGTGTAAATAGCATTTTAGCTATAAAAATGAATTATTTATACAAAAGAAAACCCCCTGAAAAGGGTCCTCAAACATATGATGTGTATGAGCTCAAAGACGATTTTCTAAAGGGTTTTCGTATTTATTATAATTAAACCAACAGAGTTGTCAAGTTATCGATAATCGATATATGTCAAAGTTTATCTCATTAAAGGAAGCAACTAAGTATTGTGCATATGATCAAGAGTATTTAAGTTTGCGTGCAAGACAAGGAAAGCTTCAGGCAAAAAAAGTTAATGGAAAGTGGGTTACTACAAAAGAATATGTTTTATATTATGTTCAATATATTGAGGAGTATAAGACTTATAAAAAAACAAAAGTATGGTTAAAACCGTCAAAGCCTGTACTTTTTAGTCTACCAAAAAAAGAATACAATCCTCTTTCTTTTAAACTCATAACCTCTTTTGTATTAGTTCTTCTTTTAATATTCACTGGAGCCTTTGGAAAAGATGGATTTATTCCAACACTTATTAGGACAATAGATACAACTACTGAAGAAGTAGGAAATAAAGTAGCTGCATTAAATTATCAAGATGTCTTTCAAGCTACTGTATCTTCACCTCAAACACTTGCAAATGGATTTGATTACGCTCTTAAGAATCCAGCTACTGTAGCTGAAACAACAAAGGGGTATGTTAATTGGTTAAAAGATACAGCTGTAGATCTTCCAGAAGATATTGTTGGAAGTTATATAAAACTTGATTCATTTGTGGAACAAGGTCTTCAAGAAGATTCTGAATTAATTACAGCATTCTTTGGATCTCTAAAAAATGAAGTTCAAAAGAGCGGAAGATCTCTTACTCAATTTTCAGGAAAGGTATTTAATTCTTTTTCTAATCAAATTGGATTGTTATTTAAAAAAGAAGAGATAGTAGAGGTAATAGAACAGCCAGTAGTAGAAAAAGAAGTAGTAGAGGTAGTAAAAGAAGTAGAACGTATAGTAAGGGTGCAAGAAGTAAAGGAGATAGTAACAGAGATACGTACAGTAGATTCAGCAGCTCTATCTAATATTCAAGCTCAACTCTCCACAGTTCTAGCCTGGAAGACAGATATTGACAATCTAAAGCTTCTGACAGCTAAACTACAGGCCACCCCTCCTACTGCTACGCAGACAGCCGCAGCAGTCTACCCAGTGTATGTAGGTTCAGTAGGCCTGCAGGTAGGAGGGAATGCTAACTTTGACAGCCTTGGAGTCTCAGGGTCAGCGGGTATCAGAGACCTTGGTGTAGGAAGGTCAGCTACCTTTGGAAACAACTCTTCTGACGACTTCACTGTAAACTCTACAGCTACCTTTGCTTCTAATGTGACAGTAAGCGCAGCTACCACTTTGTTAAGTCTAACTATTACAGACGCACTAACCATACCAGCAGGCACTACAGTAGAAAGACCAGATGGTTCTACTGGTTCTCTAAGATACAACACAACATTAAGTACATTTGAGGGTTACAATGGTTCAAACTGGACAGGACTCGGAGGAGTGATTGATGTAGACCAAGATACATATATTAAAGCAGAATTAACATCTGGTTCAGATGACGATACCCTTTTCTTTTACACTGCAGGGACTGAAAGACTAAGAATTGATAGTAGCGGAGTAGCAATATTTAAACACGCTCCTACAGCAGCACATACAGCTACATGGGCCATAGGTTCCTTAACCTGGAACCAAGATGATGCCTCCATTTACATTAACCCTGCTTCAGCTACAGGAGACTCAAACCTATTAGCTCTTGCGGTAGCTGGAGGAGTAAAGTTTGCAGTAGATGCAGAAGGTGATGTGTATGCTAACAACCTAATTCTCACAGGTACATCTACCATTGCAGGAGACCTAACTGTAGAAGGTAACACAATACTAGGAGACACCAACACAGACACTGTTATTTTCACAGCAGACATTGCCTCTTCTATTACCTTTGACCCTGGAGCTACAAGAACAATTACCATACGTACAGACGATACGGCAGGAGACCAGCTTAACATTACAGGAGGCAGTGGAGGTACGGGAGCTGTAACAGGAGGAGTACTTGCTCTAACAGGAGGAGCAGCGGGGTCGGGTACCACAGGAGGTGTAGGAGGTAACATAACTCTAACAGCAGGAGCAGCAGATGGTACGGGGGACAACGCAGGAGGAGACATAGTACTCCTTGGAGGTACAGCTACGGGATCTGGCAACATTGGAGTAGTAAGAGTTGGCTCTCCTACCATAACCTCCACCAGAGCTACCAACCTATTAGCCATAGGAGGAGGACTAGAGGTAGATGGAGCTACTAGACTAGATGGAACATTAGCTTCAGGAGCTCTAACCGTAACAGGTTCAGGTAGCGTAACTACTTCATTCACAGCAGCTTCACTATTAGCAACAACTAATGATTCGGGAGCCATTGGAGCTTCGGGTACTGGCTTTTCAGATCTGTTTCTTGCGAGCGGTGCGGTTATAGATTTCGCCGCCAGCAGCCAAAAACTAACTCACGTTGACGGGGGAGCGAACCCCGATTACCTGTTGCTACAAGACGCCGACGGAGTTTCAGGTGCTCTTGTTCTTGCTGGTACAGTATTCGCTATCGACACGTTCGGTGTGACGGCTCAATATCTTTCATTTCTATCGCCGATCAATGGTGCGGGTGGAATCGTATTTGCCGATAGCGAAGGGTCCCATCAGGGCGGTATCAGGTATGGGCACGTATCGGACAATCTGATATTCAGGACGGGAGGAGCTGACCAAATTGACCTCGTTGCGTCGACTTTCGCTCCATCGACTAGCGACGCGATTGCTCTAGGCTCTGCCACAAAGATGTTCTCTGATTTATTCCTTGCGAGCGGTGCGGTCATTAACTTTAACGCAGGAGATGTGACGCTGACGCATGGTGTGGGTGGTCTTACTGTTGGTGGCACTATCGGGACTGACTGGGCAGACCTTGGATCTGTAACTACAGTTGATATTAATGGTGGAACTATTGGGGGAGTGACGCTTGATGTTGCCTCTATCGTTACTGCCGATCTTACTTTCAATGATAACGTAAAGGCAACATTTGGTACTGGAGGGGATGCAGACCTATACTACAACGGAACGGATTTGATATTAAACCCAAAGGTCGTTGGTGCTGGTCAACTTATTGTAGGTACATCAACAGTCCCACAATATGGAAATAGTGTAATGGAGATTTCGGCTGGGACCAACTCAGCCATCTCATTTGGTCCAAGCACTGTTTCAGAACCATTTATTCTTACAGCTGTTGGTTCAAGCGGTAACGATGTAATAAGCGGTTCGTCTCTTTGGGGAATGTATTTCCGTGGATGGCATACCGCTGCGTATGGAGAAGCTGCAGCAATAAATGTTGAGGTAGATGGGACTCCTAGTGCCACGACTGATATGCCAGGTAGAATTGTTTTCAAGACCTCGCCAGATGGAACAGCTTCTCCAGTAGAAGCCCTACGCATTGATTCCTCGCAGGACACATTACTACCAGCTACAAAAAAACTTGTCCTAGACGGTACTGATAAAAACGCATACCTCTACGAGAAATCTGATGGTATTGTGTCGATGTTTACCGCTGGCTTAGAGCAAAGTACTTGGGGGTCATCTTACTTCGCTGTGAACAACAACCTGATAATATTTCCTACCAAGAAGCTGTACTTCGACAGTGGCGCAGATACCTACATCTACGAGGAATCCGACGACGACCTGCACATCGTTGTGGGTAACGATGCAGTGATGCAGTTCGACCAAGATATACAGCCGAACGGTGGTGGAATCTCCATGTTCCCATCTGCTTCGCCAAGCGCAACAGTGGCAATCAATATAAATAAGGCTCTTGGTGACAGGGCGCAAGCCAGTTACACAGGAATCAGCTTTGACCTTGGTGGTCATGAGGCGATAGGGGCAAACGCAGGTACGTTCAAGGGCATGTATCTCAACCTTGATAACGAGTCGAGTAATACGCAGGACTGGACAGCTACAGTATCTCACAGACTATATGATGGACAGATTAGGATGCTTAGCTCCACAGCAGAGACTATCACTGGTATTGCCAATTTTTACGCTACAAGCCCAGTGATTTCAGGCACAGTTGATAACTATTATGCTTTCTATGCTGAAACAGAGACAGGAGCAGGTAGTAACTACTTCCTATACAACGCAGGAACAATGGATAATGTTATTGGGTCTGGAAATACTTATATAAATGATGTAGGGGGCCTCGTCATAGGTCATACGGCGCAACTAACTATTAATGCATTAGTACCCGAAACTCAGATTATAGGTACTGTTGATGGTGCAGATTCAGCATTAGCAATTGCTGGTCATGGTACAGGTATTGAACCAAGTCTTGTTTTTGCAAAAGCTAGAGGTACAGTAGCTTCTCCACTTGCTGCGCAGAACGGAGATAATATGGGAGAAATTCTATGGGTTGGTCATGACGGCACTGATTTTACTAATACTAATATGGCTCGTATTCATGTAATTTCAGACGGTGGCGCTGTTTTTGATAGCAATACTACAGGTGCTATGATTTTCTCAACTTCTCCTGCAGGTTCTGGTACTGTTACCGAAGCTATGCGCATAGATTCTGGCGGACGTGTCCTTGTTGGTTATAC
The DNA here is from genome assembly GCA_019456165.1 of Chloroflexota bacterium. GTDB lineage: Bacteria > Chloroflexota > Anaerolineae > Anaerolineales > UBA11579 > VRUJ01. The sequence goes on along the minus strand of VRUJ01000051.1, from coordinate 17,182 downwards.
GTCTCAAAGATCCGTTGGTGGAGAAGGTAATCCTTTACAAATCCACGGATCTATTACATCAGATATTACTGGAGCAATCTCAATACTCAACTATGATTTAACATCAAATGTAGGGGCAAAGCTAAAACTTGTACGTTCCGATACAGATACTGTGGGCTCACAAGGGCTTGTTGATTCTGGCGATCAACTGGGCGCTATTGAATGGTTTGGCTCCGACGGTGGCGACTTTGTAAATATGGGAGGAAAGATTGACGTAGTTGCAACAGGAACACCTGCAGTAAATGATATGGAGTCGTATATGGCATTCTATACAAATGCAGGTGGTACTGGTGTTACCGAAGCACTCCGCATTGATTCGTCACAGATGGCTACATTTGCTGACCGCATTCACATTACTAACACTGGAATGGGTGTTCGTTTCGGAGCTGCAGCTAACAAATGGGGATTATCTTACGCAACACAGACGGCCAACTTCTTATCCATAGGTGATACAGGGACTTACGATGGGATTGAGTTCTTTCCTGGTGGAATATCAGATATTCGTTTTCTTTCAAATGGAGATGTAATTTTGGAAGATACTTCTAAACTTTTCTTTGATGGTGGTGCATCGGGTGGCAACACCTACATCGTAGAATCGTCTGCCGATACAGTTGACTTCTATTCTGGCGGTGAGATGTATATGCGGGCGGGTCTCACCGATGTTGTGTTTTCTGAGACAGGTTCACAGGACAGAAACTTTAGAGTTGAGTCTGTGAATATTGCCCACATGCTTTCAATGGATGCAGGTAGTAATACGCTTGGTATCGGATGGACTGGGAATGCAGGATCGGTTTTGAATATCACCGGTGGCACGACGGGTCGTGATTATCTGTCATCCCAAGGTGTCGTAGTTAATATAGTGAACGATACTATAAACGATACTGGTACTGCGGATACAACTGCAATTCTTGCAATGGTTGACTTCGGAACACAGACACTTACGGCCACTAACGCCCAGACCTATACGGATGCAGCGACGCTATATATTGCAGGAGCTCCAGTAGATGGAGATGCACAGGTTACTATTGGTACCGCATACGCTCTTTGGGTGGATGATGGATTAAGTAGGTTTGATGGAGATATAAGAATGGGTTCTGAATCCTACATGTGGATTGGGCCAGATAGTACAGCTACTGGATTTGTAGACGCAAACGTGACTGTTGGTCTTGTAATTAACCAAGAGGCAAATGATAACAGCATTCTTGCGCTAAAATCCAGTGATGTTGCGCATGGTCTTACTAGTATGGGTCTTCATGCCGTAGAAACAGACACATGGCTGGCGATTAGGAAGAGAGCCCCTACAGGTGGTGCGGCTATCTCTGTATATGACGCTACTGGTTCAGCCAATAGCCGAGTTCTGCACTTTGTCGCAGCAGGTGGTGATGCAGATACTACAACCACTGCGTTATCAACATCTCTTACCCAGTTCGTTGTCATGGATCACGATGGCGCTAATGCACGGGTCAGCCTGGGCGACACTGATAATGCCTTCGGTATTCAGACCCACAGCGGTGGTGGATTTAAAGTTCAATTCCTCGTAAAAGGAAACGGGAATATCCACATGGGTAATGAATTGATATTAGGATTGGGAGATGCAGAAACTGGAGGACATACAGGTAAAACATTAAGAGCACCTAATCATCCAGGAGGAACAGATACCAATTCGGCTGGCGCTGATTTGACAATCTCCGCAGGTCAGGGAACTGGAACAGGAGATGTAGGACAACTAATCTTCCAAACACCAAGAGTAGGAACAACAGGCACAACAGTACATACAGTTACAACACTCCTTACGCTGGATGAGAGTACTGTAAAAATTGCAAACAGTGGTTGGCTAGCCGGGATAGATAATGCAGGTACTGGTGTGGTTAACATGTTTAAGGTAAATACCTCTGATGAAATTGAGGTTGGGGCGGCTTTGAGCTTGGGAGGCGGTCTTACAGCAGCTGAGGACTCAGGTGCTATTACCATATTTGATATGCCAGTTTCAGCCACCCCAACAGCAGGGACTGAGATGTCAGCTACATTTAAGATTGACTCAGACAATATACTAACTATCTATGCAGAGGCTGATAACTCGGGAGGCATACAGAATAAATCAGTTGCTGTGCCAAATGGAGCCTTCTGTGTAGACAATGATGATACTGGCTGCCCTTCCTCTCCTACAGCAGGAAGACTCTACTCTATCAGTGCCACAGTACTTACAGATGACTTAGCTGAGTACATGAGGTCATATGAAGAACTTCAACCAGGAGATATTGTAGTAGTTGATCCAGACTTTGAAAATGAGACTGAACCTACATATGAACAAAAGAGAAGAAGCCAACAACTTGGCACTGCAAAGGGATTGGATGAAATAGGAGTAAAACAATCAACAGAAGAATATGAGAGTACAATAATAGGAGTAGTTTCGACAAAGCCAGGTATCATATTAGGTGGCTTTGATCCAACTCAAGACGACTATGAAATAGCTCTAACTGGTCGTGTTCCAGTTAAGGTATCTATAGAGAATGGACCAATAGTAGTAGGAGACAGAATCACATCTTCTTTAATTCCTGGAGTAGGTATGAAGGCAGATGCAGGAGGACAGACCATAGGAGTAGCATTGGAAGAGTATGATGGTACTCAGGAGAATAATAATATATTACTCTTTCTTAATATTTCCTATCAAGGTAATGATTTAAGTGTAACAGAAGAAGGTGGAGAGTTATTATCTATTGATCCTGAACAACTAAGAATAGGATTGGCTTCTCTTGGACTTGTGGTGAATACAAACGGGATACTTGAAGTTAATACGCTTGTAGCCCAACGACTGGAGCTTATTGACCAGAGAACAGGAGATACATATTGTACATGGCTTGAATATGGAGATTGGGTAAAGGTACAAGGAGAATGTAGCACTATTGAGATTTCAGGAGGAGGTGGTGGAGGTAGTGATACTACATCCCCGGTAATTACATTAACTGGCGCCTCTACAGTAGAACTTATATTAGATGATGCGTACATAGACTCTGGAGCTACAGCAACAGATGATATAGATGGAGACATTACAGCAAGTATTACAATAGTTAGTAATGTAGATACAACAACACTAGGAAACTATACAGTTACATATGATGTTGTAGATGCAGCAGGTAACACAGCAACTTCTGTTGTTCGAGTAGTTAATGTTGTAGAAACTCTTTCAGAAGACACAACCCCTCCAGTAATTACATTATTAGGAGATACCCCAATAGAACTTACAGTAGATGATACATATATAGAAGAGGGAGCTACAGCCTTAGATGACGTAGATGGAGACATTACTGCAGACATCATTACAGTTAGTGATGTAGATACATCTATAGTAGGTAGTTATACGGTTACTTACAATGTATCTGACGCTGCAACAAATACAGCTGAAGAAGTAACAAGAACAGTTAATGTTACAGAACCAGTTATAGAAGATACAACACCTCCAGTAATTACATTATTAGGTACATCCCCAGTAGAGTTAGTAGTAGATGACATATATACAGATGAAGGAGCTACTGCACTAGATGACACTGATGGAGATATAACAGCTACTATAGTAACTGTATCTACAGTAGATACCTCTGTAGTAGGAGACTACACTGTTACCTACAATGTTACAGATGTAGCTGGGAATGTAGCTGTTGAGGTAGTAAGAACAGTTAATGTATTACTTGAATAGAATATTATGAAACGTAAACTCATTATTATTACACTAATCATTCTTGGAATATCTATGCTTTCCGGGGGCGTACTTGTTATAGCTGGTTTCTTTACTGGAGGAGGAGATATTACTAAGGGTCTTGTTGGTCATTGGAAGATGGATGATATAGGAACACCAGCTATAAATGAAGGACTTGTCGGGCATTGGGATTTTAATGGAGATACACAAGATTCTACTTCATATGGTAATGATGCTGTTAATTTTGGTGCTGATCTTACTACAGATAGAAAAGGGCAAGCAAATAAAGCATATAACTTTGTTGTTGGAAATACAGATTATATGGAGATTCCAGATAGTGCTAATTGGGCTTTTGGCGATAATGATTTTACTTTTTCATTATGGGTTTATAAACAAACGGATCTTACTCAAGTAATTATTAACCAAGCAGTTCCTGATCCTCTTAGTTATTTTTCATTAGGTGTTTATACAAATGGAAACGAAATTTGGTGGGGAGGCACTGGAATGGGTTCAATAGATGCAACAGGAATTTCTGGATTTGGAACTGGTACATGGCATCACATTGTAATTACTAGAATTGGAAGTTCTTATTATATGTATCTTAATGAAACTCTTATTGGTCAAGATGATACAATAGGAACATTTCCTGATGTTGCTGCACCAATAACTTTAGGCAGAAGAACAGCAGTAGCAACACCAGATAGATATTTTAATGGTAGGATAGATGATTTGCGAATTTATAATCGTGGCTTATCTCAAGATCAGGTAACTGAACTATATAATTCTTATGATGATATGTCAGAGGACTCTACTCCATACAGCAACGACGGCGCTGTTATCGGAGCTTCTTTAACTACAGACAGAAAAGGACAGGTAGATAAAGCGTATAGTTTTAATGGAACGAGTGATTATGTTGATACGTCTGACTTTTATGACTTCTCAAACTTAAGTAATGATTTTAGTGTATCAGGATGGATATATAAAGATTCTTCGGTTACTAATTTGTATCCAAATATAGTAGGTAAAAGACAAACTGGCGGAACAACAGAGATGCAACTTTGGGTAGACAATACTGGAGGTGGAGATGACAATAAGGTAGCATCTTGGAATGGTTCAAATAATGTTTATTCTACGTCAACAATTGCAGAAGATACTTGGAATCATGTGGTATGGACAAGAACAGGAACAAGTTATAATTTTTATATAAATGGCGTCGGAGCAGGAAGCGGAACACAAAATAGAGGAACTACTATTTCAGAAACTGTTAAAATAGGGTGGAGTGGATATGCAAATGCAAACGAGTATTGGAAAGGAAAAATAGATGATGTTCGCATATATAATCGTGCTTTATCTCAAACTGAAATAACTAGTCTTTATGACTCATATAATCCGGGTACCGCAATATCTTCTCTTCAAAAAGGCCTTGTTGGCTATTGGAAGCTTGATGGTACTGCAGAAGATTCTACTCCAGGTAGTAATGATGGTACTGTTAGCGGAACTTCTTTAACTACAGATAGAAAGGGGCAGGCAGATAAAGCGTATAGCTTTGATGGCATTAGTGATCGTGTTGGAACTGCTGGCATCGGTATTCCGTGGAATAATCTAACAATTGGATTTTGGTATAAACCGCCAAGTGGAGCATCAGAAACAATTCTCAGTTTAACTAAGCAACAATTTACAGGAGGCGGACCGATAAGATTTAAAATTGCCTCTAACATTGTCAGTCTAAAGAGCATGAATGTAAATGCTTCAAATGTAACTGTTGGAACTTTTACTACAACAGCTGATACTTGGTATCATTTTGTCGGTGTTTTTTCTCCTGATGATAGTCAGAAATTATATGTAAATGGCAATTATATTACCGGTAGCAGTCATTCTTATTATAGTCCCACTACAGTGCCAGTACTTAATCTCGGAGGTAACTATTATTGGACTGGGTCACAGAATGAATGGGTTGAATTTTCTAGTGGGATTGTTGACGATGTTCGCATATACAATCGAGAATTATCTACTGATGAAATAACTAGTCTTTATGATTCTTATAATCCGGGTACTGCAATATCTTCTCTTCAAAAAGGACTTGTGGGATATTGGCCATTGGATTTAACAGCGGCAAAGAGCGATACTGTTACTGCAGATAAAACACCATACAGCAACAACGGAACGTTAACAGGAGGCCAAACTTATACAAATGATTCAACTACAGATAGAAAAGGACAAAGTGATAAAGCCTTAAATTTTAATGGTTCTAGTGATTATATTAGTCTTGGAAATTTAAATTATATTTCAGAAGGAACAAGTAACCAATACACAATATCATTATGGATAAAATTTAATGCGATAGGAACAGCTTTCCTTTTTGGAGATGAACAATCAGGAAATCAAGGAGTAATGATGCAAACAAGTGGTACTGGATATATACAAACATATTATGGAGGTTATTATACCTCTTCCTATCAAGTCGCAACTGGTAGGTGGTATAATATTGTTTTTGCACAAAATGGAAGTGGTATTGATTTGTATGTTGATGGTGCTTTTGTACAACAACTTACAACTAATAAACATGTTGAAACTGGAAATGTTACAGAAGTAGGTAGATTCCCATTAACGGGTCGTCAGTTAAATGGATTAGTGGATGATATTCGTACATATAATCGTGCTTTATCTGCCACTGAAATAACTAGATTATATGATTCTTATTTTTAATAAATTAGAAAAGGTTTTATTCTGGAGTGTTGCCGCTTTAGTATTTCTTGTGCCTTTGGTATTTAATATATGGGGACAGGATGCTTTTGAGCTTACGAAGCAGTCTTTAGTTATATTATTTGGATTCTTAATAATATTTATATGGGGAGTATCATCTGTATTCCGTGGTAAAGAGATTAAGATTGCAAAGGTGCAACTTAATATTCCTATTATTGCTTTTCTTTTGCTAGTATTTCTATCATCTGCACTGTCAGTTGATAGGGGAGCTTCTTTCTTTAATACTCATGGAGCTGGAGTATTCGTACTCCTGGCTTTTATAGGAATATACTTTGTTATTACAAACTCAGATGTTTTTAGGAATAAAGATGGTATTTTAGGTTTAACAAATATCTTTCTTGGTTCTCTTTCTTTAGTACTATTTGTTTCTTTATTGTCTTTTTTTGGTATCCTATCAAAGTTATCCTTTCTTCCAGTATTACTACGCCAACCTGGATTTACACCAGCTGGCATACCATTTGAAGGTACAGTTATTCTCTTTGCAATTATCTTTAGCTTTTTAATTGCATTTAAGCCATATATGCAAAGAATTCATATTGCTTTGCGTTATTTGTATTGGGTGCTGTTTTCAGGAAGTGTACTCTTATTATTAATAGCAGATTTATCTTCTGCTTGGATTATTATTGCCCTTACAATGCTTGTATTTTTGGGAGTAAAGGCATGGCAGCGCAAAATACAGGGAATGAAGATATTTAAAGATGTTCCATGGCTCCCTGTTTTGGTAATGCTGTTTTCAATTGTCTTTCTTTTCTCGCCAATGTTCTTTAATTTAAATACTACAGCTCCACGAACTCTTATTTTGGATTCTGAGACTTCTTGGCAAGTTGCATGGGATGCGTCAACAGATAATATAAAGCGGGTTGTATTGGGTTCAGGTCCCGGAACCTATGGATATGACTTTTCTCAGTATCGTGAAGCTTCATTTAATAATATTTCATACTGGCAGGTTAGGTTTAATAATGCAGGGAACTATGCCGCTGAGGTATTAGGAACTTTAGGCATTTTAGGGTTCCTTCTATATATAGGGGTATTTGGAGTATTTATTGTTATGTTTCTATCTCTATTATGGCGTTCGTTTAAGACCTCAAGAGCTCAACCATTGTACCTTCCATTTGGCATAGGAGTATTCGCAGTTATTATATCTCAGTTTGTATATCCATTTACTATCACACTTGCCTTTATTTTCTGGTTATTCCTTTCTTTATTTGTTGTGTCTATTGGTAATGTATTTGGTGAATATACAATTTCTCTTACTAAGAGATTCTGGAAGATTATTTCAGTTGGAGTAATGATAGTATTATCATTATTTATTATTTGGTTGTTCTCTTTTAGTGCAAAAGCATATATAGCTGACCTTCAGTATGCAAGAGCGCTGCGCAGTGCAAGTATAGAGAAAAATATACAAGCATTAACATCCGCAGTAGAGCTTAATAATAGGAATCCTCAGTATATTATCTTACTTGCAAGAGTGCATATGGACAGGGCTTTGGAAGAACTTAGAAAACCAGAAGAGCTTCAGGATAAAGTAAGCATATCCCGTGATATCCAATTAGCCTTGTCTTACGTAAAAGGGGAAGAGTCAGGGGAGATAAAGACCCGTGGAGTGGTAGATATAGCTGAGGCAAGGGTAGGGGCGTGGGAGGCTTTAGGTCAGATATATAAATCTATTGTGTCTGCTCCAGGTGCATTAGATTGGAGTATTAACGCATATAAACAAGCGGTATCCTTGGAACCAACAAATCCTGATCTAAGAGTAGAACTAGGAAGACTCTATGTTCAAAGAGAGGAGTTTGATATGGCTCAGCAAGAGTTTGAAAAAGCAATACAACTTAAAAACAATTATACCATTGGTTTTATAGAGTTAGCTTTAGTTAAAGAAAAAAAAGGAGATGTTGATTCTGCCATATTCACATTAGAACGACTGGCAGTTAAATATCGCTCTAATATTGATATTAGATTTAACCTTGGAAGATTATACTATAACGCAGAGAGATCAGAAGAGGCAGTAGTACAGTTTGAGCTGGTGCTTTCAGCTGTTCCAAATAATTCTAATGTTCTGTACTCTTTAGGAACAGCATATGAGAGTATAGGAATGAAGGAGAAGGCCATTGAGAAGTTTGAGAAGGTTCTCTTATTAAACCCTAGTAATGAAGATGTACAAATAAGGTTAGATAAATTACGTAGCCAGTAATTTCTATAAGTTATAAAAAAGATGTATTTGAAAAGCTTCGATCTGCAATTATTCAAATTAATCTCACTTAAATAATTCTCCCCCGCTTTTTAGGGCGGGGGCAAGGCCGAAGCCATTTGTAACTTTATATTAATCGAAAATGAATATTTATCAAGTAGATTTCCCACAATCAAGATTAAATAAGTTAAGAGAGTAAATATATGAGTATATATTATAAAAATACTAAAGGATTATTACTCTTAATATTAAAATATGTAAAGGGAGGAAATTTAGTGTATAATGGGTGAGTAATATCTGAATATCTTAGAGATTTAAAGCTAAAATTCGCTTTCCGATAGTACATATGGGTTATCCACAGGTCCCCTTGACGGGGACTTTTAAGCGTAAGATAATATACTAATGTATTAAAGCTATTTAATACATAAAAATCAAAGATTTTAAAAGTGAAAACCCCCTAGAGACGTGTCCTGTGTAAAGACAATTTCTAAAGGGTTTTCGCGTTAATTATAACGTGAAAAAACATCCTGTCAAGATTATATGCCAGAAGAATATATATCATTACAAGAAGCATCAGAACACTGTGAGTATACTCAAGCGTATTTGAGTTTGCGTGCACGCCAGAAGAAACTTAAGGCAAAGAAAATTGGACGGAGCTGGGTTACAACAGAAGCATGGCTTCAAGAGTATGTACAATCAGCCAGGGATTATAAGAGGTGGATTAAAGATCACGCTGAGTCATCTGAGGAATACAGAAATGGAAAGATAGACGAAAAGAAGGTAGCTTCTCAATCAAAGATAGTAGAGCCTGTAGATCCTCTTCCGTTTGAGATGGAGATGGAAGAGAGAGTAGAGAAACCAAAACAACTTCCCTCACTAAAACTTGTAGGAGCAGTTGCTCTTCTTCTATTATTTATATTCACAGGAGTATTTGGAAAAGGAGGTGTTGTACCTTTCCTTTCAAAGATAGATGCAGGAGTACAGGAGTTTTCACAAGGAGTTGAGAATGGAATAGTATCAGTTTCTAAGTTAGACTACTCCAGTATTCTTTCCCAGACACTTGCAAGTGCAGTCAAAGGATTTGAGTATGGAGTACAAAACCCAGCAGCTGTAGGAGAGGTAGCAAAAGAATATATTGGATGGTTTAAAACAACTACAACAGAACTTCCAGGAGAAGTTGTAGAATCATACCAAGAGTTAGATTCTCTTCTTACACAAAACATTAAAAAGGATATTACCTCTCTTTCCAGTTTTCCATTAAACATCTTTAAAAACATTACTGCAAGATTCACTCCAGTACCAGTAGAGACAGTTGAACAACCACCAGTAGAGAAAGAAGTAGTAGAGGTAGTCAAAGAAGTAGAGGTAGAACGCATTGTACAGATACAACAGGTAAAGGAGATAGTAACTGAGGTAAGAACCATAGATTCAGCAGCCCTATCTTCTCTACAGTCTCAACTCTCTACTGTTCTTGCCTGGAAGGCAGATATTGACAACTTAAAGCTCCTTACAGCCAAACTCCAGGCCACCCCTCCATCAGCTACACAGACAGCAGCCGCAGTCTATCCAGTGTACGTAGGTTCAGTAGGCCTTCAGGTAGGAGGGAACGGTAACTTTGACAGCCTTGGAGTCTCAGGGTCAGCGGGTATACGTGACCTTGGAGTAGGAAGGTCAGCTACCTTTGGAAACAACTCTTCTGACGTCTTCACAGTCAACTCTACAGCTACCTTTCAGGCTCCTGTTACCATAAGCGCGGCAACTACGCTCTCCAGCCTAAATGTGTCTGGAAACACCATATTAGGAGATGACGCCGCAGACACGTTAACCATCAACGCTTCTATTGCCTCTCTCACTGCTCAGGCAACAGACTTTGACATTAAAGACAACACAGCCTCTTCCTTTACCATTTCTGAAGCTGCAAACGACTATATTAATATTACAACCACTGATGATTCAGAGACCCTTATATTCGGCAATGCTGCGACCAACCCCTCATACTCTTTCTTGGGTACAGGTACGCTGACCGTATCTGGAGGAGGTTCTTTAACAGGCACGTGGTCAGACTTAGGCACGGTAACCACCATAGACATTGACGGAGGTACCATTGACACGGCAGTCATTGGAGGAGTAACACCGGCTGTCGGTACCTTTACTACGCTAGCGGGAACAACTTCTGTCGTGGCAGCCTCAGACATTACGATTACCAGCGGTAGTATTATATCTGCGAGTGCTGCTATTTCTTTTGGAGACGAAAACCTTACCACCACAGGCACATTAGCTTCAGGTGCTTTAACAGTAACGGGATCTGGTAGTGTTACTACCTCAATGACAGCGGCTTCTCTATTAGCTGCATCTAATGACTCTGGTGCCATTGGCGCTGCGGCAACTGCCTTCTCAGACCTATTCCTAGCATCAGGCGCTGTAATTAACTGGGACAACGGCAACGCTACAATTACACACAGTGCAGGAGCCTTAACCATAGCAGGTGGAGACATCATACTTACATCCATCCCTATTCGCTGGGGAGCAGGGGTAGCTACAGTCTCCACAGAGTACAGCATACAGCGCAACGCAGACGGTACTAACCTTCTACAGCTCAATGTACCTACAGGAGCCTCCTTTGAGTGGAGTATTAATGATGTAGCTGAGATGACGCTGTCTGCTACCTCTCTCTCACTAAACTCAAACACAATAGATGCAGTGGGAGACATATCAGCCACAGACGCTGCGGGTCCCGCAATCTTAAACGAAGCAGCAACAACAACCAACCCAACACTCATACCTAACAGGGTTGATGAAGCTACGGGTATTGGATGGAACACAGCAGAACTTCACTTTGTTGTTTCAGGTGTTGATGAAGTAAATCTATCCGCCACGGCTTTAAGTCCTGGTGTCACGAATGGAACCGCTTTAGGCACAACAGCCCTTATGTGGTCAGACTTGTTCTTGGCGGATGGAGGGGTGATTAACTTCAACTCTGACGTAACGATTACACATTCGGCAAACGCTCTCGCGATTGCTGGTGGTGTGGTTACACTGGACACCGGAACCATAATCGGCACACTCACGCTGGCAGACGGCTCAATCACCGATTCCTCAGCGGCGATTTCGTTTGGAGACGAGAACCTGAGCACGACTGGAACATTGGCTTCCGGTGCATTGACAGTAACTGGTCAGCTGGTTGCGGCGGATGTTAACATTCACAGGCTGGAACGCTCAGGCTCACTGACTAACGTAACAGTTGGGGTGGTCCTTATCGAAGCGACTACCGACCAGGACATGGTTGATGGCTTTGGCTCTAAGATTGTCTTTCGATATAACGATTCCGCGGTCACTGACCAGAACATCGGCATATTAGAATTTGTTCGTGACGGTGCTGACGACCAGTCAAAGTTCATTGTAGAGACCTATGCAGCGGGCGGCGTGGAGACCGTAGCGCTGAGTATAGACTCGTCGCAAAACCTCATTCTTGGTAAAGGAGAAGGAGGTACTACATTAGCAAATAGTGAAACATTTAGAGCAGCAAACCTATCTGGAGGTACAAATATAGCAGGTGCTGACCTTACTATTGCAGCAGGTGCAGGAACAGGTACAGGAGACGTAGGACAACTCATCTTCCAAACACCAAGAGTAGGAGCTACTCCTCATACGGTTACAACACTCCTTACATTGGACGAGGCTACCGCTACATTTGCTGGTGATGTATCATTGGCCGGAGACCTATTAGTCGGGGGAACTCCTGCTGCAGGGACCACCGGACAGGTTCTGACGTCTAAAGGATCTGGCACACCTCCTGAATGGGAAGATGCATCAGGAGGTGGGGAGTCTTTATCAGCTACATTAGCCATAGGAAATACTTCTGGTGCTAATAATATAATCATTAATTCTGACTCTCAAAGCTTATTATTGGGTGCAAGTAGCGATGGTATTATTTCCTTTAATGGTGCTGATCTTGTTATTGATCCAGATAGTGTTACTTCATCAGCCGAGGTTAAGATAGACGGTAGAATGAGTATAGGGGGTACAGTTGCTCCAGATACAGAGCTATTATATGTTTCTGGCACTAATACGACTACAGGTTCTACATTTGCTACCAGATTTGAGGGAACTGCAGTTTCTAGTACTACTACGTCTGCGAGCCAGGCAATTACTACACATTACTTTAATGGTACTTCGCAAAGTGCATTAGCATCAGGAACGTTAAATGTGGCAGGTCAGGCAGATATGTCAATTGTGCGTATTGCATCTGGAACAAACGAATTAACAGGAGCGGGTATAATAGGAAAGGCTGCTGGATTAAGTATTTCAGCTCCTACGATTACTCCTGGTACAGGCACCTTTAATAATGCCGCTACTTTATATATAGGTGCAGCACCAACTGGAGCTTCAAACAACTATGCTCTATGGGTAGATGATGGAGTAAGTAGATTTGATAGCACAGTAGAATTTGGCGTCTCTGGTGCTTTAAATGGAATACTTGATACAACTGAGAGCTTTTTCTTTAATATAGATTCAGATAACAGTGGAACGGGTCAAGCATTTAACTGGTCACATAATGCTTCAACTACAAGTGGTACTAATTTAATGAAGTTGTCAGATACTGGGTTATTAAACTTAGCAGATGGCGGCGGTCTAGTCGTCGGCCACACGGCGCAGGTTACAGCTGTTGCTCAGTCAGAGCTACAGGTATTAGGTTCTTCAGGAGCAGATTCTTCTATGATTCTTGGTCGCTTTCAAGTATCTAACTCTGCTGGTCCCTATATACAGTTCATAGGTTCCAATAGCGCTGATATGGGAGTTACACCTGCTGCAGTTGTAGATAACGACGCACTAGGATCAATCTATTTTCTTGCTGACGATGGCTCTGACTTTGCAACCGTAGGAGCTTATATTGCATCTCAAGTAGATGATGCGTCTCCAATTGGAAGCAGCATAGGGGGTGACTTGCAATTCTGGACAGCTCAGGGTGCTGGAGCTGACGACATTACTCTAGCTATGATTATTGATTCGTCGCAGAGAGTTGGTATTGGAACTGGAAACCCGTCCTCTATTTTTGAAGTTGATACGGATAATTATTTAGATTATATGAAATTTGATCTTCACTCTGATACTAATCCAGCAACTAAAGAAGCTTCAGGTCTTACATTTGGAAGATCAAGAGGTACAGAAGCAAGTTCTACTACTGTTGCTGATGGTGATATTTTAGGTAGTATTATTGCTTTAGGATATGACGGTAATAATGAGGAAGCAGGAGCAATTAAGTTTATAGTTGATGGAGAACCGTTTACCGCATCAGATCCAACAGATATGCCAGGTCGAATGGTATTTTATACAACTCCAGACGGTACAGATGAATATGTAGAAGCTTTTCGTATTAATTCGTCGCAGAATCTCCTTGTTGGAGGACAACCCTCAGTAACTACTCCTGCTGGAGCCGGAATGGTTCAATTAGCTAAGAGTGGCGGTTCAAATTCGGGAGTATCAATTCTTGCGGCGAGTAGCGCAAGCCAATGGCACTCACCGAACTTCAGTTTCATTCGAATTGGAAATGGCACAGTTACAGATTCTTCGCCAGCAATAGTTCGTACTAGTGACCAGCTTGGTTGGTTGAATTGGAACGCTGCTGACGGAAATGATTTGGATACAAAGGTTGCTTCCATCAATGTATATGTCACCGATAGCACTCCTGCACAGGATCAAATTGGTGTAGCAATGGTGTTTCAGACAATGCCGGATGGCGGTACGCTCACCGAAGCCCTCCGTATTGATTCTTCCCAGAATGTTGGAATTGGTGCAACGGATCCTCAAGCTCTTTTACACCTTAAACAAACTGGCACCGATGATACTGCAATGATATACGAGACTGCAGCGGCTGTTCAACTTCCAGTATATTTTACATATACTGGTGCCCAACAATCTTGGGTTGTTCCTGCCGGGGTTACTACTATTACTGTAGATATGGCTGGGGGTGAAGGAGGTTCTTCTTATAATGGACAAGGAGGGCGCGTACAAGCAACTCTTGCTGTAACCCCAGGAGCAACGCTTTATATCTATGTAGGTGGAACTCCAACAGGAGGTCAGCCTGGATGGAATGGTGGAGGTGTTGGTAGAAGTAGTACTGATGGGGGAGGAGGCGGTTCGGATATTCGTTCTGGAGGAACAGCTTTAGCAAATAGAGTTATTGTTGCTGGTGGTGGAGGTGGTGGTAGTGCTAATACAACTGGTGGTGATGGGGGGCAGGTAGGAACTGATGGAGGTGATCCAACGATGGGTGGAAAAGGAGGAACTGCAGTTGCTGGTGGAGCTGGTGGGGCTGGTGGTTCTGGTGGAAACGCTGGTGCTGCCGGTTCTCTTGGAAATGGAGGTGCAGCTGGAACTGGTGGTTATGGAAATAACGGTGGAGGTGGAGGTGGTTATTATGGTGGAGGTGGAGGTGGTAGTGCTACAAGTGGTACTCAGGGTGGAGGTGGAGGTGGATCAAGTCTTTGTGGAACAGGGTGTTCTTCAGCATCATATACTACTGGATCTCAAACTAGTCATGGTTATATAACTGTTCGTTATGGAGTAACGGCACAATGGATTGTTGGTTCTGACTATACCGACGATGGGTCCTTTAAAATATCTCTTGGAACAGCTTTTGGAACAGAGGATCGTTTAAGTATAGATGGTACCGGTGTAAAAATTCTTAGTGGTTGGTCAGGTGGTACGGTTGGATCATTGGACTATGCTGAGCTTTTTCCATCTTCTGAATCAACAGAGCCAGGGGATATTCTTGAAGTTGATACTATAAGTGAAGTGACTGTACGAAAGAGCACAGAGCCTTATTCAACTAGGCTTATTGGTGTTGTTTCTACAAATCCAGCATCTGTAATCGAAGGGAGTCAAGTTGTCTTTCCAAACAATAGATATCAACACAATCCAACAAGGCCTGCCGTTGCTTTAGTTGGTCGTGTTCCAGTAAAAATTAACCTTGAAAATGGACCAATAGAAATAGGAGACCACATTACATCCTCATCCATTTTAGGTGTAGGCATGAAAGCAACAGAAGATGGCAAGACAATAGGTATAGCACTGGAGTCGTACGATGGCACAGGAGATAATAAGATTCTTGTTTTTATACATCTCAGTACTTATGGAGGAGATTTAAGTGTTATAGAAGAGAATGGAGAATTAACCTTTATTGATCCAGAAAAATTAAGAGTAGGATTAGCTTCTCTTGGACTTGTAGTGAATACAAATGGAGTACTTGAGGTTGATACTATAAAGGCAAGAAAAGTTGAGCTGAAGTTAATTGAAATTATAGATTCAGTTAGTGGAGATACATATTGCACATGGCTTGAGTATGGAGATTGGGTAAAGGTACAAGGAGAGTGTGATGCAATAGAAGGGAGTGATGGAGGTGCTACTGACACAACTTTCCCAGTAATTACACTCATAGGAGCTTCTCCAGTAGAGTTAGTAGTTGATGCCATATATGTAGAAGAGGGTTCTACAGCATCAGATGACACTGATGGAGATATCACAGCAGGTATTGTCATTGTATCTAATGTAGATACCTCTGTAGAAGGAAGTTATACAGTTACCTACAATGTTACTGATGCAGCAGGTAATGTAGCCACAGAAGTAGTAAGAACAGTTAATGTCGTAGAGACTCTTTCAGAACTACAAGTAGATATAACTCCACCAATAATTACTCTTGTTGGTGTCTCTACAGCAGAGCTTTTACTAGATGATATATACACAGAAGATGGGGCTACAGCCACAGATGATACAGATGGAGATATTACATCAAGCATCACTACAGATAGTACAGTAGATACCTCTACGGCAGGAAACTACACAGTAACCTACAATGTTAGTGACGAGGCAGGGAACACAGCTACAGAAGTAATAAGAACAGTTAATGTTACAGAACCCATTGTAGTAGATACCATACCTCCAGTAATTACACTTGTAGGTACCTCTCCTATAGAATTAACAGTTGATGATGTTTACAACGACGAAGGAGCTACAGCTGAAGATGATATAGAGGGAGACATTACAGCTAATATTGTAACTGTATCTACAGTAGATACCTCTACAATAGGAAGCTACACTGTAACCTATAATGTTAGTGATGCGGCTGGGAACGCAGCTATAGAGGTAACTAGAGTGATAAATGTTGTTGACTTATAGAAATTATTAAATCCGGATAATAAAGATGTACAAACAAGATTGAACAAGTTAATTAAGTAAGGTAAAATAATAAGCATAATAAATACATACATATGAAGATTTCACTTCAATCTGTAACGTCTGAAGGTGCATTGGATCGTCTTTCAAAGGTAGCATTATCCATTCTTGCGTTCTTAATTCCTCTTTGGGTCCTGCCCTTTACCCAGAACATGATAGCGTATCAAAAGCAGACTCTTTTAGTAGTATTTGTTGTTTTGGCCTTAATTGCATGGTTGGCGAAAGCCATGAATCAAGGAGAGTTTAGTATACGTTTAAGTTGGCTG